>CAYMBL010000012.1:0-95692 GCA_964388675.1 uncultured Planctomycetales bacterium | reverse complement strand
CATCAGCGCGAACTCTCTATCGCGCAAGAGGTTATGTGCAGGGCGCATAATGTTCTCACGTTCGGGGCTAGGATCAGAGCGAATGGCCGCTGCTACGAAGATCTCCCGCGAAGACCGCCAATCGCTTGCGTCATCGTCCGTCCGCGGTGTCCGGCGCACACCAAAGGTCTGACGGCACGCCGGGCCGATCGAGCTGGTCGTTGTAGTAATTGTGGGTGATCCAGCGTACGTGTCCGTCGATGTAGGAGACGGTTGCGCCGTTGCCGTGGCGCGTCGTCAGGCCCTCGGTTGGATAGCTGGCGCCGTCGTTCCAGGTGGGCTCCTGCGCCTCCCAGAAGATGATCGCGTTGCCGCGAAAGCGTGTGACCGGAAACGCCGACTTGTTGATCTCGTAGCCCACGACCGCGCCGTTCATCAGATAGCTGGTCGTGCGAATGGTCTTCTGCGCGGGCAGCGTCACCTCGACATACGGCTTGTAGTGTGTCGGACAGCGATAAAGCTCGCTGCGCTCCAGGTAGCGCCAGAGCGTGCCGGTCTTGTGCAGGTCCTCCGCGACCGGCGTGGTGAACGGAGGGTCGTAAAGCCAGCCCGTCGGTTCCTTGCTCCCGTCGGACCAGGCCCAGTTCGGCATCGGCATCGACTCGCGCGATTCCTGTGCGTACAGCAGAGTCGCCGTAATGAGCTGACGATGATTCGTGGCGCACCGGCTGCGCAGCGACTGCTCTTTCGCGCCGGCCAGCGCCGGCAGCAGAATCGCCAGCAGCAGGCTGATGATGCCCACCACCACCAGCAGCTCGATCAGCGTGAACGCGTGAATCCGCCGAACGCAACGACCCTTCATGTGCCCGACCTCTCCGCGTAAGCTGGCGACGCGCTTCAATTGGCTCGCGGTGTCGCATGAGATGCGGCACGCGAGAGGGTACACCGATTCGTCGGGCCGGATCAAGCCGGTTGCGGTGCGGCGGGGCCGCGAATGTTCAAAGACCGAAAAAAGCTGCTGATCGGAATGATCCACGTCGGCGCCCTGCCCGGAACGCCGCGCGGTGAGCGCGCCGTACGCGAGTTAGCGAACGCCGCGGTGGCGGAGGCGCGCCTGCTGGCGGACGCCGGATTCGACGCGCTGCTGATCGAGAACATGCACGACGTGCCGTACCTGAACGGAGTCGTGGGGCCGGAGATCGTGGCCGCCATGACCGCGATCGGAGCGGCGGTGCGATCGGCGGTCGGTGTGCCGGTGGGGGTGCAGGTGCTGGCGGGGGCGAACCGTGCCGCACTCGCGGTCGCACACGCGATCGGGGCGCAGTTTGTTCGCGTCGAGAATTACGTGTTCTCGCACGTGGCCGACGAGGGTTTGATGCCGCGCGCAGCGGCCGGGCCGCTGCTTCGCTATCGCCGGCGCATCGGGGCGGGCGAAATCCGCGTAGTTGCAGACGTGAAGAAGAAGCACGCCGCCCACGCGCTGACCAGCGACCTTTCGATCGCGCAGGTCGCGTCGGCGGCGGAGTTCAGCGGGGCCGACGGTGTGATCGTCACCGGGGGCGCGACCGGTTCGCCGGCCGACGTCGACGAACTACGCGCCGTGCGGGCCGCGGTCCGCGTCCCGGTGCTCGTAGGCTCGGGGCTTACCGCGTCAACACTCGCGAAGTACTGGCCGCACGCCGATGCATTCATCGTCGGGTCGGCATTGAAGGTTGCAGGGGAGTGGTCGAATCCGCTCGACCCCGCGCGCGTGGGCGAGTTCGTTGCCGCGGCGCGCGAGCTGCGCGGCTGACGGAGCGCGGCCGGCGTCTCGCCAGACGCTCAGTCGAACTGCACCGCGAGCACGGTGATGTCGTCCGCGGGATTCAGCGAGCCTTCCTGCTGATCGAGGTGTTCGGCGATCTTCGCGACCATCGCTTCGGCGTCGAGCGTGGCCCAGGGCGCGAGGCGCTCGAGCAGGGGGCGGTCTTTCCCGCCGCCGGCCGGATCGACCAGCTCATCCTCAAGCCCATCGGTGTAGAACACGAGTTTGTCGCCGGCGTGCAGCGTGAGCCGAACGTCGCTGAATTCCGGCGTCATGTCGGGAATGCCGAGCAGGCCGCCCTCGCAGCGAACGGGGCTGATCGTGCCGTCGGCGGTGATCAGATAGGGGAAGGGGTGTCCGCCGCGTGCGATGTCCAGCACGCCGGTCTCGACGTTCAGCAGGGCGTAGGCGGCGGTCACGAACTGCGCGTTTGGCAACTCGTGGCGGGCCAGCCCCTCGTGCAGCTCCGCCAGCACTTCGCTCGGCGCGAGATTGCGGTAACCGTCCGGCAGAATCTGTTTAGGGTTTACGAGCTTTCGAATGAACATCGTCATCAGGCCGGCGGCGGTTCCGTGGCCCATGGCGTCGGCGACGAACAGCCCGATGTTCTGCTCATCCACCAGAAACGCGTCATACAGATCGCCGCTGACCCAGGTCGCGGGGCGATAGAGCTGCGCGCAGCGGGCGCGGCCGCGGCGCGGCAGTGTGCGCGGCATGAAGTCGCGCTGCAGACGCCCCGCCATCCGCATTTCCTTGTCGATTTCCTCGAAATGGCGATTCAGGTGCCGGCCGAGTCGCTCGAGCCGCGTCAGCTCGGATTCGAGCGAGCGGATCAGCGGCGCCAGCCGCGCCATCGCCGCCATGCGTCCGTAGATTTCGTCGAAACTGGCGTCGTCGGGCAGCGAGTCGACCAGGCCGCCGGCGGGGAGCGCCGTCGGTCCGTCGCCGCCCCAGAGCAGCGTCGCGATGCTGCGATTCTGCAGCTCGCTGAGCAGCGAATTGAGCGCACTCTCGGTAATCGAGCGCTTGGCCCCGTCCATCACGACCAGCGCGATGCTCGCGTCCGGCAGCGGACCGTCGCTGCGCGGCGGCGCGCAGTCCACGCACTGCGGGCGAAAGCCACGCTCACTCAGGAAACTCGAGACGGCGGCGGATCGCTGATGTGCGGCATCCAGCACCAGCACGCGTGTTTGGCCGAAGCCCATCAGCGGCCCCCGAAGCGTAGTTCTCGGACTCGCGCCGGGGGATGTCTCCTCCAACGACGCGGATGCGAGCCTTCGGGCTAATTCTCGAATACGTCGGGCGGAATGATCAGCCGGTCGCCTTCGCGGACACCGAGAGCCGCGAATCTACCGGACTTCACTTCGAAGGCGAACATCGCCGGCTCGAAAGACGAAAAGGTCTGCAACGTGAGCGGCGGCATGGTGTGAATGGCCACGATCGTACCGTCGGAGCGGGCGAAGGCGATGTCGAGCGACGTGACCGTGTTTTTCATCCAGAATCCGAGCAACCGCTCCTGCGGAAACACGAACAGCATGCCCTGATCGTCGGCGATCTCGTTCTCGTTGACGTACATCAGGCCTTCCGACCGCTGCTCATCGGTCGTGGCCAGCCATACGCGGAACGTGTTCTCGCGCACGCTGAGCGTGCTGGTGTCGAGCGACGACAGCGGAAACTCGCGCTGCGACGAGCTGTCGTCGCCGGTCGCGACCGGGGTCGCCACGCACGCCGTAAGCAGCAGCGGGAGTGCGCAGAGCACCGCCCAAACCGCCTTGCCCGTCAGAGCTTCCATCGCGCAACTCCCCGTCTGGCGGCGGGTGCACAGAATCCGCCGCTATCCTGCACAAGAGTATGCGATCCGCGCAGGACTCGACAAGTCGCCCGCCCGACGCGCCGACGTTTGACGGCATCATTCCGGTGAACAAGCCGCTGGGCCTGACCAGCGCGCGCGTCGTCGAGCGCGTTCGCCGCCGCACGGGTTTCCGCAAATGCGGTCACGCCGGGACGCTCGACCCGGCGGCGGACGGCGTGCTGCTGGTTTGCTGCGGCCGCGGCACAAAACTGGTCGAGCGCTTGATGGATCTGCCCAAGTCCTATCGCGCAACGGCGCGGCTCGACGTGACGAGCGACAGCTTCGATTCCGATTGTCCGCGTGTGCTGGTCGACATGGCGCGCGTGCCGCGAATCGAGGAAATCGTTGACGCCGCGCGAGCGTTCGTGGGTGTGGTACAGCAGGCGCCGCCGGCGCTGAGCGCCGTGAAGATCGGCGGCCGGCCGTCGTATGAACTCGCGCGGGCCGGGCGCGCCCCGGCGCCCGCGGCGCGCCCGGTGCGCATCGATCGGCTGCACGTGCTGCGCTACGACTGGCCGGTCGTCGAGTTCGAGATGGACTGCGGCCGCGGCACATACGTGCGCTCGCTCATCCGAGACTGGGGCGAGGCGCTGGGTGTCGGCGGCTGCCTGACGGCTCTCACACGGACGCGCGTGGGGCCGTTCGACGTGCGGAACTGCTCGCCGCTGAATCGCGTGGGCCTGTCGGATTCGGTTGGGTACCTGGCGCTAGGCGAAGCGGAAACGCTGCTGGCGTCGCGTGCGACGAACGATCTCGCCGAATGACGGCCGCACCGCGCGGCTATCGCCCGCGAGCGAAGAACGTTTTGATGCTGTCGTAAATGTCGTCTTTCGTGTTCACGCGGCTGGTGACCATGTTCTCGGCGTCCGCGAGCTGATCGCGCAGCACGTTGATGAAATTCCCGCTGCCGTACGCGCTGGCCACCTGGCAATAGCCGAATTGGTTGCTGCGCGGCAGCAGATTCTCGCGCAGCAGCTTGCAGCACTCGCGCGAGTCGCTTTCGCTCGAATTGTCGCCGTCGCTGAAGTGAAACAGGTAGATGTTCCATTCGCTGGAGTCGTAGTGACGGTCGAGAAGCTCGCGACACGTCTTGAACGCGCTGCTGATCTTGGTTCCACCGTCCTCGCGCAGGTGGAAGAACGTCTCGCGGTCGACTTCCTTGGCGTTGACATCGTGCACGATGTAACGGCTCTCAATTCCGTCGTAGTTCCGCCGCAGCCAGGCGTCGATCCAGAACGCCTCGAGCCGCACCAGTTCCTTCTGCTCGTGACCCATCGAGCCCGAGACGTCCATCATGTAGACGATGACGGCGTTGCTCTGCGGCTTCTTCACGGGCTTCCACGAGCGGTAGACCTTGTCGCCGCGCTGGAACACGATCACCGGGTTGTCCGGGTCGTAGAGGCCGGTCATCAGCATGCGGCGCAGCGCCCGGCGGAAGGTGCGCTTGAAGTGGCGCAGGCTCTCCGGGCCGGACTGGCGCGTGCTCGAATAGCGGTCCTTGACCGTCGTGATGTTGTGCTGGCCCTTGGGCTCGATGCGCGGCAATTGCAACTCTTCGCCGAGAATGTCGGCCAGCTCGTCGAGCGAGACCTCCACCTCAAGCAGGTGCTGTCCGGCTTCGGTGCCGCCGGGGCCGTTCTCGTCGCCGACCTGCTGCCCGACCTCGCCGTCGCCCTGCCCGACGCCGCCGTCGTGGTTGTTTCCATAGCGGAAGTGGGGCAGATCGATCCCGCGAATGGGGATGCTGATGAGCTGTTTGCCCTCTTTTCCGATCAGCTCGCCGCGCGTGAGGAATTTGCGCAGGTCGTCTCGGATCTTGCCCTTGACGATCTGGCGGAACCGCTGATGGTCTTTCTGTATGCGCAGCACCATACGTTGATCGATCTTAGCCCGGGCAAGGTCCTCTGGTCGAGTTATCGGTGGTTCAAGCCCGCCGCATGACCCGCGTCCGGCGCGATTCGCAGGGCGCGACGGCTCGCGGCGGCCGGGATGGGGGAGATGCCGCCGAGGTTTCCCGGCGGCCCTGGGGTGCAGTAGGCTGCTCGCGGAGGGAGCATGTCGACCAAACCCGCCGTCGCCGAATGCGTGGTCCTTCGCTGGCAGCGTTCGCGATTTCAGGCGCAGTCGGCCGCGTTCGGAGCGGTCGCGGAGCGGCTGACTCGCCGGCGCGCGGCGGGTTTCTGGATGCTTGATCGCTGGTCGCGCAAGAGTTTCCGTCAGGCGGCCGTGCGTGAACTGCGTGAACCCGCCGCCGGCGGGCTGGTGATCGTGGCGACCGGTTCGGGGATTCCGGTTCCGCCGCCGTTCTCCGAGCATTTCGAACCTGTTCAGCTCGGGGCCGGCGACCCGCAGTTGCAGACCATCGTCGGGCCGGAGTTGACGCGCGACGAGCGGATCGGCTGGTACGTGAACCGCGTTCTGGCGGCACTCGTCGGTGCGATCATGCTGTTCGCGCTGGGAGCGCTCTTTTTTCGATCGTTTCGGCGTGCGGGACTGCTGGCGCTCGTGCTGATGGGGGCGCTGGTCGCGATTGTGGTGGTGGTTCATCATCTCGCGAACCTCACCGCGGAATGGCACCTGCTGCCCGGTGCGGTCGCGATCGTTCGCCGCGGCCGCACGGGCGCCGCGCGCCTGCGTGTGCTGCGTCGGGATTCAGCGTGTGCGTTGCTGCGTTACGTCAGCAACGGGAAGACAACGATGCTGGTGCTGGAGCTGTGGGATGAAACCGGTCGCGCCGAGCGGCGGCCCGTGACCGACCGCGAGGCGATCGCGTTTCTCGCGACGTGGCGCAGTCCGCTGCCGCCGCCAGACGACGCGCGGCTTCGGGAGCTGGTCGGAGATTGATAACGGATTCTCGGAGCAGCTTGTTCGACCAGTGTCTTCGCACCGAAGGTTGTGCTCGCGCGAGAAGGCATTCTCGCACCAGGACGCGCATATCTCTAGAACGCGCCGACCCCGCCGAGCTCGCGGCCCACGATCAACTGGTGAATCGTCTCGGTCCCCTCGTACGTGATGACGCTCTCCAGATTCATCGAATGGCGAATGGGGCAGCATTCGACGCTGATTCCGCCCGCGCCGAGCAGGTCGCGCGCCTCGCGTGCGATGTCCAGCCCGAGCCGCACGTTGTTCCACTTGGCGAGGCTGACGTGCGCGTGGTGCATCGCGCCGGCGTCCTTGAGCCGGCCGAGCTGAAGCGACAGCAACTGCCCCAGCGTGATACGGCGCAGCATGTCCGCGAGCCGAATCTGAATCGTCTGCTTGTGGATCAGCGGTCCGCCGAAGAGCACGCGCTGCTTGGCGAAGTTCAGCGCCTCCTGGTAGCAGGCCATCGCCGCGCCCACGCCGCCCCACGCGATGCCGTAACGGGCCTGCGTCAGGCACCCAAGCGGCGCACCGAGGCCTTCCGCCAGCGGCAGGCGGTCGCGCTCCGGCACACGCACATTGTCGAAGAACAGCGTCGAGGTGATCGAGGCGCGCAGCGAGAACTTGTGCGGGATATTCTCGGCGGCGTAGCCCTTGGCGCCCTTCTCCACCAGGAACCCGCGGATGCCGTCGTCGGTGCGGGCCCAGACGACCGCGACATCGGCGATGGTGCCGTTCGTGATCCACATTTTTGAGCCGTTGAGCACCCAGTCGCCGCCGTCTTTGCGGGCGTAGGTTTTCATGGCGCCGGGGTCGGAGCCGCCGTCGGGCTCGGTCAGGCCGAAGCAGCCGATCTTGCGGGCCTTGGCCATTTCCGGCAGCCAGCGCTGCTTCTGCTCGTCGGAGCCGTAGCGATGAATCGGAAACATCACCAGCCCGCTCTGAACGCTCGCGAAGCTGCGGACGCCGCTGTCGCCGCGCTCCAGTTCCTGCATGATCAGCCCGTACGCGACGTTGTTCAGGCCGGCGCAGCCGTAGTCCGGAAAGGTCGGACCGAAAAGGCC
The DNA here is from genome assembly GCA_964388675.1 of uncultured Planctomycetales bacterium. Taxonomy (GTDB): domain Bacteria; phylum Planctomycetota; class Phycisphaerae; order UBA1845; family Fen-1342; genus CAYMBL01. The sequence goes on along the minus strand of CAYMBL010000012.1, from coordinate 88,131 downwards.
GAGCTCGGCCATTTCGGGAATCAGCTCCGATGGAAAACGCTCGTGCTCGAAGCAGTCGGCGATGATGGGCAGCACGCGTTCGTCCACGAACCGCCCGACGGTGTCGCGCACCTGCCGTTCCTCGTCGGACAGCAGCGCGTCTACGGCAAAGCAGTCGGGGGTCGTGACATTCAAGGCGATCTCTTGCTTGCGATGCACGGCCGGCTCCTCGAGGATGGTTCTGAAAACCGCATCGTAGCTTCATCCCCCGGCTCGCGGCCAGCACACAGCGAGTTTGAAAACCCGCCCGGAACGTCCGGGAATCGGCGGCACCCCCAATTCCGTGCAACATCCTTGCGTTCGCGGCGTCATACGGGATAAATGGCTTCAACGGCCGCGAAGCCGCCGCCGAGGTTCGAAATGGCTCTGCGCATCCGTTGTCCGCACTGCCGCGAAACGCTCGTCGTCCCCAGCGAACTGGGCGGATGTCAGCACGTGTGCGATTCCTGCGGCGGCGGTTTTGTCGTACCCGAGCCGGTTCACCTGGGCGAAGTGCCGGACGCGCCCACGGCGCGCGTGACCCGGACCTGTCCGCGCTGTCGACGAGAGGTGCCGCCCGGCACGGACACGTGCCGCCACTGCCACACGCGCGTCGAGACAGGCGTTCGGCTTCCGCTGCGGGTTCGGCTGGCGCGTGCTTCGCTGCGGCGCTGGACGATGGTCGTGCTCGGTTTCGGGCTGGCGGCGGCGGCGGGTTTCGTCGGCTTCGAGCTCTACCGCAACTACTCCGCGCAGCAGCGTGCCGCAGCCGAGCGCGCGGCGGCCTCGCAACCGGTTGATGAGCGAGCGCCCGATTACGCGGCGCTCGCCGACGCGTACCTGAAAGCGGAGGACGACGTACAGCGTGAGGCCGCGCACGCCGCGATTGCGAAAGCCGGCTCCGACGCCTGGCTCGAGTTGGCGAAGGCCGTCTCTGCACGGCCGACGACGCGCGACCCGCGAATTGCCGCGAATCGACGGGCGGCGGTCGAAGCGCTCGCGAACTGCGGCGAACCCCGCGTGTGCGAAGCGCTGGCGGTGGCGGGCAAGCAGCCGGAATTGCGTGTGCCTGTCGCGATTGCGCGGGCGACGCTCGGCGACGCGGCGGTTGCGCCGACCATTGCCGAACTCTGGCTCGAGCGCCTGCAGCGCCGGCTGGTGCTGACGCAGATCGGCGCGTCGGGACCCAGCTTCGCCCGCGCCGCGTGGGAGCGCCGGCAATCCGCCGCCGTCGCTGATTTCGACGCGATCAACGAAGCGGTTCGCCTGCTGGCGCGCGCCGACGCCGCGGCGCTGCGGCCGCTGCTGGCGGCGTACTGGGACAGCCTGGGTTGGCTCGCGCAGCGACAGGACGAGTCGATGCTCGCCGCGCTCTTTGAAGCCGCCAAGCCGCCCGCAAGCGACGAATCGGACTTTCGCGAGCGCGTGCGTTCGGCGCGACGGATGATCGAGTCCGCGGCGCGCGGAGCTTCGCCGAGCGTTGCGATCGCGTCCACGCTCGTATTGGCGCACGAGGCGCCGCAGTACGAGACCTTGCGCCGCCAGTTGTTGTCGGAACTGATTCCGCGCGTGCCGTCGCTCGCGCAGCGCGAGCTGCAGCAACTCGCGTGGGCGCTGGCGCGGCTGAGCGCGAATGCCTCCAATGACGGGGCACCGCTCACGCACCCGACCGACGTCGATATCGCGGCGCTGACGCGCATGCATGCCTGGGTGCGTGACAGCGGCATGGGCGCTCCGCCGCCGTTGCCGAAGCTGGCGGGTGCGGTGTGGGAACGGCCGGGCTTTACGCTGCGCGTGGTCAGTTCGGGTCGGCAGTTGCAGTCGGCGCTGCTGGCCGAAATGGCCGGCGGTTGGGATGCGTCGCTGATCGCCGTGACGGATTGGCTGGACGCGGACATCGGCTGGACGCCCGGGTTGCAAGCGGCGCTCGACGCCACGCAACCGTCGCCGAATCTGCACGCGGTGGCGAGCGCCATGGTCGTCGCGGGCTTCAGCCCGAGCGAGGAATCGCGCCGGCACCTGCAATTGTGGCGTTCGGCGACCGATCAGCCCGCGTGGGTCCGATCGCTGGCACACACGGCGCTCGCGGCCCAGGCGTCGCGCGCCAAAGTCGCGCTCGACAACTGGCCGGCGGATCTCGAGTTCTCGTCGCAGGCCGAAGCGCCGCCGATCGAGTTCTACGGCCTGCTGGTGGACGCCGGCGGCGCAGAACTGCGGAAACGCATCGCGGCTTATCGCGGGCGCTCGCCCAGCAACGCCGAGCTGGCTAGACTGCTGGCGGCGGCGGAACGGGTCCGACGCTGAACCTGCCTGGCGCCGACGTTCGACCGGCGCCCGAGTCGCGCGGATGATTATTCCGATCGGCACCGATGTTCGACTGCGTTCGCAACCGCTGGGGAACTACATCCTCATCGGGCTGAACGTCGCGGTGTTCCTGCTCGAAGGCATTCGCGGTGAGGCGCAGACCGCCAACTGGATCGACGGCCTGCTGCCGCCGCTCGACGCGGCTGTCCCCACACTGCGCGAGTACCTGACCTACCAGTTCCGGCACGGCGGCATCATGCACCTGCTTGGAAACATGCTGTTTCTCTGGATTTTCGGTAACGCGGTCTGCGATCGGCTCGGCTCGCTGAGCTACACGATGCTCTACCTCGCGGGGGGCGTGTTCGCGGGGCTGGTTTTCGCCAGCACGGCGCAAGCGCGCCTGGTCGGGGCCTCCGGCGCGATCGCGGCCGTCACCACCGCGTTTCTAGTGCTCTATCCGCGCGTGCATATCACCGTATTGCTGTGGGCGTTCGTGGTGATGACGCTGCAGATTCCGGCCATGTTTCTGATCGTGTTCAAGATCATTCTGTGGGACAACATCATTGCGCCCGGTCTGGATCGCGGCATGACGTCAAATGTCGCATTCTCAGCACACCTCGGCGGCTATGTGTTCGGATTCGCGGTGACCTGGGTGCTGCTGGCGCTGCGCGCGCTGCCGCGAAATCAATTTGACATGCTCGCGTTGTGGAGCCGCTACCAGCGGCGTGCCGGTCTCACGCCGGGCCCGGCGCCGTTGCCGGGTACGCGCCGCGCCCGGCCGATCACACAGGTGCAGGAACGCTCGGACAGCGCGCTTCCGCCGCCGCAAGATGCGATGCGCAACGCGGTGCTCGATCGGCTGAGCGAGAGCGACTTCGAGGAAGCCGCGCAGTTGTACGAGCAATTGCTTGAGACTGCGCCGGATGCCGCCGTTCTGCCGCGATCGGCCCATCTCGACCTGGCCAACTACCTGGCGCAGAACGGCCGCCACAAACAGGCTGCGGCGGCTTACGACACGTTTCTGCGCGCGTATCCCAGCGCCGCGGAGCACGGCACGGTGCAGCTCTATCTCGGGCTGCTCTGGCGGCGCTACCTGAACGACAACGAGCGGGCGCGAACGCACCTCGAGCTCGCGCTGCGCGGTCTGCGCGATCCGCAGCACCGGGCGCTGGCCGAGAGTGAACTCCAAGCGGCCGGCGGCGGCGACGGGCCACCGCCGCTGCCTTCCTGATTGCCGGATTGCCGCAACCATGCTTGACCGCGTCCGCATTGTGCTCGTTCGTCCCGCGGGGCCCACCAACGTGGGCAGCGCCGCGCGCGCGATGATGAACATGGGGCTGCGCGATCTGGTGCTGGTTGCGCCACGCTGCGACCATCTGAGCGAGCCCGCGCGGGCCTACGCGACGCGTGCGGTCGGTTTGCTCGAGACCGCGAGCGTGTGCGCGACTGTCGCAGAGGCGCTGGCAGGAGCGCATCTCAGTCTGGCTACGTCAGCGAAGGGCGGTTTTTACCGCGACAAGGCAACGCTATCCGCGCGCGAGGCCGCCGCCCTGGCGCAGAACACGACCGCCGCCGGCAACCGCGTCGCAATCGCGTTCGGCCCCGAGGATCGCGGGCTGGTGCTGGCGGAATTGCTTCAGTTTGATCGGGTGGTGGCGATTCCCGCGAACGACGAATACCCCGTTCTGAACCTGGCGGCAGCGGTGATGGTGGTGGCGTATGAGCTGCGGCTGGCGATGTCGGCTGCGCAGCCGCGTGCGGGACGTGCGGCGGAACCGCTCGCGGACGCACGCCGATCGGCGGTGCTGTACGAAAAGCTGTTCGACGCGCTCGAGCGGATCGGGTTCTTTCAAGCGCAACAGAGTCCCGAGCATCTACGTTTCGCAATTCGGCATCTGCTGGGCCGGGCGGCGATGACCGAGAACGAGGTCGACGTGCTGATCGGGATGGCGAATCAGATCCGTGCGGCGGCGCGGCTGCGTGCGGATGACCCTGTCTGAGTTGCGGCGAATCGTGGGCACATCAGCTACGCTGCTTGCCAGAGTGTGCGTATTTTGTTAGGATAAGCTGCGACCCGAGGCGTCTGGGCGGGGCGTGTGATGCATTCTCCCCCATATATGGGATAGCGTTGATCTGGTTGCCGCAAGCCGTTGTGCGAAATTGGGTTCCGAACAAAATCAGATTTTTCGGTCCAATTTTTGACCACCACCATATGTTGTGCTACATTGATGGATGCCGCCCAAGTTATCCGGCGCAGTGAGCCGGGTGGTTTTGCGGCGGGAAGTTCATTTGAGTACGCCGGCGATTCAGGGCCGGCGGGACCGAACTTGAACGAAAGCTCTGAAGGGAGTTCACGGATGACCTCGCATGGCAACGGGGCGGAATTTTCGTCGCGCCACGTCACGGACGAGCCGATCCTGAGCGAAAACGCGCGAAAGGTGCTCGAAGCGCGCTACCTGAAGAAGAACGAATCGGGCGAGACGATCGAGTCGCCCGGCTGCCTGTTCCGCCGCGTCGCGCGCACGATCGCCGACGTCGAGCGGCTTTACGGCGCCGCGGAGCAGGATCGGCAGCGCTGGGAAGATCGCTTCTACACGCTGATGACCAGCGGCGACTACATGCCGAACTCGCCGACGCTGATGAACGCCGGCCGCGAGATGGGTATGCTGAGCGCGTGCTTCGTGCTGCCCGTGCGCGATTCCATCACCGAAATCTTCAACAGCATCAAACATACGGCGCTCATTCAGAAGGCCGGCGGCGGCACAGGCTTCGCTTTTGACGAGCTGCGCCCGACCGGCGACTTCATCAGCAGCAGCGGCGGCACCACCAGCGGGCCGATCAGCTTTTGGAAGGCGTTCAGCGAAGCGACCAACGCGATTCAGCAGGGGGCGTTCCGGCGCGGCGCGAACATGGGGATGATGTACATTCATCACCCCGACATCCTCAAGTTCCTGCACGCCAAGCAGGACCTGAGTCAATTCACGAATTACAACATCTCGGTGAAGGTCACAGACGCCTGGATGGAGGAATTCCTGGCGGACGCCGACGCGCCGCACGTGGTGCGAAACCCGCGCAACGGCAAGGCGTTCGTGATTCCGCGCGATGTGGAGATCTGGAAGTACGACGTGCGCAGCCTGATCGAGATCGATCAGGTTCAGCCGCTGCCGCCGGGCAGCCCCGAGCGCTACTACGCCAACCCGACGCTGACCGGGCCGTTGCCGACCGAGATTGCGGCGCGCGTCTACACCAAGCGCGAAATCTGGAGCATCATCATCCAGAACGCCTGGCAGACCGGCGAACCGGGCGTGGTGTTCATCGACCGCATCAACGAAACCAACCCCACGCCGCACGTCGGCCGCATGGAAGCGACCAACCCGTGCGGCGAGCAGCCGCTGCTGCCTTATGAGGCCTGCAACCTCGGCAGCATCAACCTGGGCAATTTCGTGCGCGATGAGTGCACGCCGCAGGCGCGGGTCGACTGGGACGCGCTGCGTGAATGCGTGCACCTTTCGACGCGTTTCCTGGACAACGTGATCGACGCGAACAACTACCCGCTCGACGAGATCGACAAGGTCTGCAAGGCGAATCGCAAGATCGGCCTGGGGATCATGGGTTTCGCCGACGCGCTCTTCAAGCTCAACGTGCCCTATTGCAGCGACGACGGCGCCGCCTGGGGCGAACGGTTCATGAAGTTCGTGAACGACGAAGCGCACAACTACGGCGAGCGGCTGGCGCGGCTGCGCGGGCCCTTCCCGAACTGGCAGGGCAGCCACTGGGACACGCAGCACCATCGGCTGATGCGCAACGCCTGCACCACCACGGTAGCGCCGACCGGCACCATCAGCATCATCGCCAACTGCTCGGGCGGCATCGAGCCGATGTTCTCGCTGGCGTTCTTCCGCAACGTGCTGCGCGGACAGAAGCAGGGTGAGCGGCCGCTGGTCGAGGTGAATGAGACGTTCCTGAAGGTCGCCAAGGCCCGCGGCTTCTACAGCCCCGAGCTGATCGAGCGCATCGCGACCGAGGGCACGCTCGCTCACATCGACGAGATTCCCGCCGACGTGAAGCATGTGTTCGTCTGTGCGCACGACATCACGCCGGTCTGGCACATGCGGATGCAGGCCGCGTTCCAGCGACACAACGACTCGTCGATCAGCAAGACCATCAACTTCCCCAACAACGCCACTGTCGAGCAGGTCGCGGAGATTTATTCGCTGGCGTTCCAGCTTCGCTGCAAGGGCGTGACGGTCTATCGCGACGGCTGCCGCGCGTTTCAGCCGATGGCGCTCAAGGACAGCGGCAAGAAGCACGAAGGCGCGAGCGGCGGCGAATCGAGCAAGGAAAGCTCGAGCCCGGCGCCGGCGCCCGACGACGCGGCGCTGATCGAAGCGCGCGAGAATCTCGCCCGCGCCGTGGGGCGCATCGCGGCGCTGGAAGGCGAACTGACCAGCGTCAAGGCGCGACTGGGATCGGCGCGGCTTGAGCCGCTCGACCTGGCCGAGATCGTCAGCGGCCTGCGCATCCGGCAGCTTACGCCGTTCGGAAACATGCATATCAAGATCACCGTCGATCCGCGCTCGAACCGCGAGCTCGAGGTCTTCGCGCAGCTCGGCAAGGGCGGCGACGTGGCGACCAGTGATCTCGAAGCGATCTGCCGCATGGTCTCGCTGTGGCTGCGCGCCGGCGGCTCGCTGCGGCACGTCATCAAGCAACTGGAAGGCATCGGCAGCTCGCTGCAGATTCCGACGAAGGCCGGCCGCATTATGTCGCTGGGCGACGGGCTGGCGTGTGCGCTCAAGAAGTACTCGCGCGCGAAGGAGCGCTTCGGGCTGCGGGCGCTGCTGCTGGGCGAGATCGACCCCGCCGAGCTCGACAACCCCAACCCGCCGCCGCACAACATCGCCGGCAGCGGCGACCGGGCGTTTCTGAGCGACGGCGCGAGCACGCGCGGCGGGCCGGAGAGCACGCCGAACGGCCACGGCCAGACGCCGACGGCCGAGCCGCACGCGCACGGTCGCGGCGGACCGCGCGGCGGCAACGGTGCGTCGGAGCCTGGCGCGACGGATCTGATCAACGCGGCGGACCTGCCGGGCGACAACGGCGCGGCGCACACGAATCGTCTGCTGGCCGAGGCGGGCGAGTTGCCGCCGGTGCAGCCGGATGAGCTGCCTGGCTGCAGCCGCAGCGGCGGGTTCCTTGCTGAAACAGGCGCGGAGTCGGCGGCGGAAGTGACACTGAGCGTGAGCACGGGCGAGGGCGAGCGCGCGGCCAGCGAAGAGCTGATCACGGTGACCGAGATGGTGACGACCTCGCCGGCGGGCGAGACGGTCGTGAGCACGGTGGTGACGCGGCACTTTCACGATTCTGCGGAGCATTTCAAGGTGAAATGCCCGGAGTGCGCCGGTGCGCTGGCGCTGCAGGAAGGTTGCCGCAAGTGCCACGCGTGCGGGTGGAGTGCGTGCTGAATTGGCGACGACTATACACGCGAGATCGCGTCGCATGTTGCTAACGCATAGTCACATGCGTGCCACGATGCCATGGCGCGACCTGCGTGGTGCGGGAATGGGAGCGGAGTGTGGTCATTAGATCCGATTTCCACTTGATCAATCTGATAAAGCAGGAAGTTGAGGCCCGAAAGGACATCAACAAGGACGGAAAGTACGCGCTCTTTCTTGGCGCAGGTGCCAGTGCGACGAGCGGGGTAAAACTTGCAACACAGATGATCAACGAATTGCGGGAAATGTGGACTAGGAATCACACGCGTTCATGTCGTGATCGAAAGAACGGCCAACGCCCCCTTCAACTGCTGCGCAAGAATTCCTGGTACGACTCCGACGAGGAGTACGGCGCACTATTTGAGGAGGTATTCGACCACCCTTCCCAGCGCCAGATGTATGTTGAGGCCTGCATTAAAGACGCTCTGCCCTCGATCGGGTACTTATATCTCGTAAGTCTTCTCGAGTGCGGCATTTTCAACACGGTACTCACAACAAATTTTGACGATCTCATCAACGAAGCCTGCATTCGGCATGGAAATCGTATCAAGCCGGATGTGTGGACGCCGGAGATGGGCCTGGCTCGCGCCCGTCCGAGCTATCCGCGTGTCTCCATTGCGAAACTCCACGGAGACTACCGATCACGTAGTATCAAGAACACAGCGTCCGAATGCAGTTCAATTTCTGACAGCGCACGGACGTACATAGAGCGAGTCGCCGTCGATTGCGGATTAATCGTCGTCGGTTTTTCTGGCGTGGACAGCGCGGTGTTCGACGAACTAAAGGCTCTCTTAGGGGCCAGGAAATTCGAGCACGGGCTGTATTGGTGCGTGAGACGCGAGAGAAAGACGCCACAACGAGTGCGGGCTCTCCAGAGATATGAACAGTTTCGGTTAGTAGAGATCGACGGGTTTGATGAGTTCTTGGCAACGATGTGCCACGAGCTGGACCTTGGCCTGCCCGAGGCGTTGACGTCACCGCATTCATCGTTCGCGACGCTTCTCAACAGATTCGCGAGTTGCGTAGAATCCGCGTCGCAACACCCGATCATATCTCGTGACATCCAGCGGGTTCGGGAGTCCGTGGTCAAGTGTAGTCCTAGGCAAGCTCGAATCGCCATTGACTGCGATGATCGGCAAGTTGTTGCACCCGTTCCGTTTCACTTTCTCGCAGAGACTTCCCTTAGGGAAGGTCAACTTGACGACGCGTGGTCGCTAGTGCGACGGGCACTTGATGTTGAGCCGTCGATGCCTGCACTCGGGCTTGCGCTTCGCATTTGTGAACGCTCTTGTTGGCCGAAAGATCGAGTCGTTCAATTCGTTGATTCGATCAGGAAGTCAATCGCGTGCATCACCGAGCAGCCGCAATGGCTTCACGATGTCGCGATCCGGATGATCAACGGCCGTCAGTACGAAATGGCTGAAGTTGTCTTGGAGGTAGGTCGCGATGCTTTCGTGGTATCTGGTACTCGCGAGACACGCATTGCATTTCACATGGACTTCTACTGGCTGAATCGAGCGCAGATTTCGCGACACCAAGGACGCTCACTCGACGAAGAGGTCCGGCGGGAAGTCGAGAAGCTGCTCGCGGTAGATGAGCCTCTGACGCGAGCTGGGGCGCTCGTTGTATTGGGGCGTCACGAAGAGGCTACTAACGAACTCGATAGAGTTAGCTCGCGACAACGCGATATGTTCTTGGGTTGGCCGATCGGGGGCCTGATGCTGCGAGAGCGAATCGGCGGTGCGGAAGGAGCTCGCGAGAGTGCTAACGCCTGCAATTGAGGCATTGACGAATGGCGTGTCATAGGAGCGAGCCAGTAACTCGCGCGTGAGCATCACCCCCGCCGCGCCGCAGCCCTCGGCGTCCAGCGCTGAGTACGTCGCAGTTCGCAATGGGCTGGCGAAGCTGCTCAACGCGATTTTCAATGCGCAGCCGTTTTCCACGTTCCAGACCGTTGCACGGCAAATGGGCGTCCTGCGCGGCCGCACAATGCTGATCGAGCACAGCGACGAGCTGGCGCCGCTCATGGATTACTGCATCTTCGAGCATCGCGGGCGCGACAAACTCACGCCGGTGCAGCGCTATCTGCGCGGCTATCAGCCGCCGGGGCCGCTCGAGGCCGAGTTGGCGGCTGCGTTGCCTGCGGCGCGATTTCGGCTGCTGATGGTCGAAGAGGCGATTCGCGACCGCGGATTGTGGTGTACCGACTCGCTCTCCGACGAGCGCTGCTTCATCACCGATCGCGCGCTCTCGCGCACGGCCGAATTCCGCGTCGTGCTGGGTGCGCGCAGCCTGGACGTGCGCGGCATGACGGTGCTCACCGGCATGCTGTGCCCGATCGATCAGGCGGTTCTCGCGTGCATGTACGAGCCGCTGGCGCGCGCCATGGCGACGGGAGGCTCGTCCTGGTGCGAGAATCCGTTCTCGCACCACCGCGAGCATTGAGCGTCGGCCCTGCCCACCGCGCGACTCCCCGAGCGCTCCGCGCGCCGGTTGCTCGCCCGCCGCCTTTCCTTTACCGTCGCGCGCATGAATCTCGCCGGAAAATTCCTCGTCTTCGACGGCCCCGACGGCGCGGGAAAAGGCACCCAGCTCCAACGCTTGCAAGACTGGATTCGCGAGCAGGGCGGCGCGCCCGTGTTCGCAAAAGACCCCGGCGGAACCCCGATCGGCGATCGCATTCGCCACATCCTGCTCGGCTTCGACCTGTCGGAAATGAACCCGCATTGCGAAGCGCTGCTCTTCATGGCCTCGCGCGCTCAGCTCTGTGCAGAAATCATTCGCCCCGCGCTCGCCGCCGGCAAGACCGTCGTCGGCGACCGCTTCATCTCGGCCACCTGCGCGTACCAGGCCGCCGCCGGTTTCCCGCGCGACCAGATCATCGCGCTCGGTCGGCTTGCGGTTGGCGACACCTGGCCCGACCTCACGATCATTCTCGATGTGCCGCCCGAAGTCGGCTTCGCGCGCACCGGTCGCAAACCGCATCACGTGGCCCGTCGCGGCGACGCAGGCCAGCTCAGCATGTTCGAGGGTTCCGCCGCCGACGCGATGGAGCGCCGTCCGCTCGAGTTTCACCGCCAGGTGCGACAAATGTTCCTCGAGTTGCCACAGCATTACCCGCGTCCCGTCGCCGTCCTCGACGGCTGCGCGCCGCCTGATGATGTTGCGCGCCGCGTGCAGGAGGCTGTGCGTGCCGCATTTTCGTGACATCCTGCACCAGGAGCGTGCCCTCAGCCTGCTGCAGCGCGCCCAGCGCAGCGGCCGCCTGCATCACGCGTTCCTCTTTGACGGTCCGGCGGGCGTCGGCAAGGAACTTGCCGCTCGGGCCTTGGCCGCGCGGCTGCTGTGCGACGCGCAGCGCGATCCCGACGCCGACGCCTGCGGCAGCTGCCCGGCGTGCCGTGCGCTCGACGCCGCCACGCACCCCGATTTCCACCTAATTGATCGCAGCCTTCACAAGCAGCACCCCGATCGCGCAATCCGCGCCGGCAAGGGGCTGTTTCTCAGCGTGGCGCTGATTCGACACTTCCTGATCGAGCCCAGCGCCTCGTCGCCGACTCTCGGCCGTCGCCGCGTGTTCGTCATTCGCGACGCCGAGCGCATGAACGAAGAGGCCCAGAACGCACTCCTCAAGACGCTCGAGGAGCCGCCCGGCCGCGCCACGCTCATCCTCCTGACCGACGCCGCCGACCGGCTGCTGCCCACGATTCGCTCGCGTTGTCAGCTCATCCCGTTCGTTCGGCTGCCCGACGAGTTCGTCGCCGCACGGCTCGCGAAGAGCGCCGCCGCAAGCTCCGCCGACTGCGCTCGTCTCGCCGCGCTCTGCGATGGGCGGCTGGGCGTGGCGCTCCGTTGGCATCGGGCCGGCGTGTTGAGTTCGCTCGAGGTGGTCGCGGATTTGCTGGTGGATGACATCGCTCAAAGTCCCGAGGCGTTCGCGAAGCGCCTCGTCGAGTGCGCCGAATCAGTAGGGGCTGGACTGAGCGCCGAAGACAGGCCCGACCGTCCGCCGGCCGAGACCGCGGACGACGCGTCCGAAACCGACGCCGACGACGATGACAACGAGCCCCGCGCCGCGGGCAAACTCGCCACCGACGTCCTGCGCGACGCGCTCAAATTGGTGTTCTCCCTGGCGGCGGCCGTCATGCGCGACGCGATCTTCGTACACGCCGGCGCCGCGCCGCGCCTGCCCGGTTTGCGCCAGCCCGAGCGCCTCGCCGCGCGGCTGGCCGAGCACCGGCTGTCGGCGGGGGTGCAGGCCTGTGCCGCCGCGGAACGCATGCTCGACCGCAACGTTGCGGCGCCGCTCGTGTGCGAACGGCTTGCGCTCGAGCTCGGCGAACCGACCACTTCGATTCTCTCCGCGCTGAACGCGTGACGGTGCATGCGATGACGACGCAATCCGACCCTTGGAACGAACCTCGCCCGCCGCGCGAGCCCATTGACGAAGGACCGTCCGACGAGGACGTCGACCGCTACGGCGGTGATTCCGCCGACGAGGAGACCCGGCCCTGTCCCGGCTGCGGCCATGAGGTCTGGGAATCAGCCGAGAATTGCCCGCAGTGCGGCGAGGCGCTCGACCCCGAGTCGCAACCGCTCGCCGCCGGCTGGTTTGTCCTCGCCATCGCGCTGCTGTTGGCGTTGGCCGCGATGTGGTTCACAATCTGAGGTTCGAAGATCACAGCCACGCAGGAGTCATCGATGCCCGTGAATCGCTCGCGCCGCGACCTGCTGAAATTCGCGATCAGCGCCGCCGTCGCGCCGTACTTCGTACCCGCCGCCGCGCTGGCGCACGGCGCCCGACGCGCGCCCTCCGATCGCCTGACCATGGGCTTCATCGGCGTCGGGAACATGGGCGGCGGCCATCTCGGCTCATTCCTCGGCAACCCGGATGTGCAGATCGTCGCGATCTGCGATGTCGACGCCGAGAAACGAAAGACGGCCCGTGAGCGTGTGGAGCAGCACTACGCTCAGGAGAAGGAGAGCGGCACGTACGCCGGCTGCGAGGAATACAACGAGTTCGAAACCCTGCTCGCGCGCCGCGACATCGACGCCGTGCTGATCGCCGTGCCCGACCACTGGCACGCTCTGATCGCCATCGCGGCCTGCCACGCCGGCAAGGACGTGTACTGCGAGAAGCCGCTTTCGCTCACCATTCGCGAGGCCCAGCGCATGGTGGCCGCCGCCCGCTCCAGCGGCGCGGTCTTTCAGACCGGCAGCCAGCAGCGCAGCGACCGCAACTTCCGTTTCGCCTGCGAAGCCGTCCGCAATCGCCGCATTGGCCGCCTGCTGCGCGTCGAGGTCGGCATCGGCGGACCGTCCACGCCACGCCAATTTGCGGAGGAGCCGCTGCGCCCCGGCCTCGATTGGGACCGCTGGCTCGGCCCCGCACCCTGGGCGCCCTACAACGCCGAACGCTGCTCCGGCAACTACAGCGGCGGATGGCGACTCGTGCGCGATTACTCAGGCGGAATGACCACCGATTGGGGCGCGCATCACATCGACATTGCCCAGTGGGGCATTGGCGCAGACGGCGGCGGCCCCGTCGAAATCACGCCGCCGCCGGAAACCAACGGCTACGGCCTGGCCTACCGCTACGAAAACGGCGTCACGCTGACGCGCACCGCCTCAGCCAACGGCGTGCTGTTCGTCGGCACCGACGGCAGCGTCGAGGTGAACCGCGGCTACATTCGCTTTACGCCCGAGGCCATTGGCCGCGACCCGACCGGCCCCGGCGAGACGCGGCTGTACGAAAGCGACAATCACACGCAGAACTGGCTCGATTGCATCCGCACGCGCCAGCGCCCGATCTGTGACGTCGAGATCGGTGCAAGCTCCGTCACCGCTTGCCATCTCGGCAACATCGCCTACTGGCTGCAGCGGCCGCTGCGCTGGGATCCGCTTCGAAACGAGTTCATCGACGATCCGTCCGCCAACCGCTGGCTCGACCGGCCCTATCGCGCCCCCTGGCGCATCGAGGCATAGCCCGTGACTCATCCAACCGTACGTGTCCTCGCGCCACTATTTGGCGCACTCGCATGGCTGCTGTCGCCCGAACGCGCCATTGCGCAGGTCTCCTCTGCGCCGGCCAGCGCTCCCGCGTCAGCCGGCGCCGCGCTGCTCGAGGAACTCACCGGGCGGCGCCAATCGGCCCCGCGCGACGCAAGTGCCTGGCAGCGCGACTTCGAACGCGCCATCGCCGAGCTCGCCTCCACCATCGCAACCGGCGACACAGAACAACGCGGAGTCGCCGTCGACACGCTCGAGCGCATCGCGTTTCGCGCGGCCCGGCCCGGCGCCGAGATCGAGCGCCGCGCGTTCTGTCGCGCGGCGTGGGCGCAGTTCCAGCACGTTTCGCACGCCGCTCGCGTCGGCCTGTTGCGCAAACTCATTCTCGTCGGCGGGGAGGAGAGCGTGTCGCCGCTCGCTGCGCTGCTCAGTGATCCGAACGCGGAAATCAGCGATTTGGCGCGGCGTGCGCTGGAAACGAACCCGGCTGCGGACGTCGCGGGCGCCCTGCGCACGGCGCTGGCCGCTGCCGACGAATCGCGCATCGTGGCGATCCTTGGCACGATCAGCGCCCGCCGCGCCGACGAACTGTTCGACGACGTGTTGCGGCTGCTGGATCACCCGAGCGATCGCGTCGCGCTGGCGGCCGCCGATGCCGCCGCACGCATGCCGGGCGCCGAGGCGTTTGGCGCATTGCGTGCCCGGCTGGCGACGGCTGGCGCAGGTCGCGCGCCGGGGTTTATGCGAGCCGCTGTTCTAGCGAGCTCTGTCGCGGCCCATGGCGGCGAGAGTGTCACGGCTTTTCTCGCCGAAACCGCGCGATCCAGCGCAGACCCGGTGACGCGTGCCGCCGCACTGAGCGTGCTGCTGTACAGCCCAGATGACGCTGGGGCGGACATTCTCTGCTCGTGGTTGTCGGGTTCCGATGAGCGCCTGCGCGCCCTGGCCGGCGCGCTATGTCAATCGCTGGCGCATAGCCACCAGATCGCACGAGTTGCCGCGGCCGCCGCGACGTCTCCGCCCGCGGCGCAGGTCATGATCGTCCTCGCGCTTGCCGCGCGGAATGCGCCAGAGACGCGTGATCTCGCCGTGCGGATGTTGGCGTCAAGCGAGGAAAGCGTGCGGCTGGCGGCGCTGGAAGCGTTGCGCACCGCCGGCAACTCGGCCGACCTGGCGGCGATTGTGACGATTGCGGCGCAGGGTGGCGCAGCCGAGCGCAAAGCCGCGCGCCAGACGCTCGAACGCCTGCCAGGCACGGGCGTGGACGACGCATTGCGCGCCGGTTTGGCGCAGGCGGCGCACGAATCGCAAGTCGAAATGCTCCGCGCGCTTGCCGCCCGCCGCTGCCGATCCGCGCTTGGCGAAGTACGCGTGTTGACGCGCAGTGACAACAGCGGCGTGCAGTCGGAGGCTTTCGCCGCCATCGGCACGCTCGGCGCCGCCGCAGACGTGCCGGCTCTGCTCGAGCAACTGGAGAAAATCGCGGACGAAGCGGTCCAAGGCGCGGCGATGTCGGCGATCGTCGGCATCTGCCAGCGCGAGCCCGACGAGGCGGCGCGCGTCACGCCGATTCTGACGGCTTTGCGCTCCACGGGCGGTGCGCGGCGCGCTCCGCTGCTGACCGTGCTGGGTCGGCTCGGCGGGCCGGCGGCGCTCGAGCCGATCCGCGCTGCGCTGGCGGATTCCGAGCCTGCCGTGGTGGACGCGGCGGTGCGCGCCATCTGCGACTGGACCGGCGCAGAGGTTGCGAACGACCTGGTTCGAATCGCGGAAAAGCCACCCGCGACCGAGCATCGTGTGCTGGCGCTGCGCGGGCTGGTGCGCGTGCTGAAGCTGCCGAATGAGCGCTTTCCGTCGGGAACCGCGATCTTCTACCGCCGCGCGGCGGATTCGTTCCTCGAAGCCGGTGAGCAGAAGCTACTGCTGAGCGGGCTGTCCGACGTGCCGCACGCGGAGGCGCTGGAACTGGCGCAGGCGGTGCTCAACACGCACCGGGATGAAACGATCGAAGCGATTCTCGCGATCGCGCGCGGTCTGGCGGCGGAGCACGCGGCGACGGCGCGGGCGGCGCTCGACGGCCTGGCGGGGCCTGAGCCATCGGAGGAGTTGTCGAAGAAGATCGCGGACGCGCGGGTCGAGATCGACCGCTTCGACGGATACAGCGTCTCGTGGAAAATCGCCGGACCGTACCGCCAGCAAGGCTCTGATCGTGCCGCCGTGTTCGATGTGGCGTTCGCGCCGGAGCAGGCGCGGCCAACGACGCCGGTGGAATGGAAGAAGCTGTCGCCGACCAGCGGGCGTGCTCCGTGGAGCTTCGACCTTTCGTCGCGTTTCAAGCAGAACAACTGCGTGATGTATGCGACGGGTCAGGTCTGGTCCGCCGAAGACCGCGAGGCGCGGCTGCTGTTCGGCAGCGACGACGGCGCCAAGGTCTTCCTGAACGGCGAGCAGGTTTTCGGGACCAATCTGGTCCGATCGCTGGAAGTCGGCCAAGACAAGATCGACGTCAAGCTGCGGAAGGGCTGGAATACGCTGCTGCTGAAAGTGACGCAGGGCGCCGGCGGCTGGGGTTTCGCGGTCGGCGTGCGCGGTCGCGACGACCACCCGCTGCGCGACGTGCGCTTTCGCGCCGGCCCGGAAGACGCGCCGTGAGCGACACGCCGCCGCCGCCGTGCAGCCTCTGCGGCGGCGCGGGCTGGGTGCCGAATCGCATCGGCAGCGGCGTGATGCTGGCGGTCGGGCTTGGTCTGCTCGCGACCGGCGGGTTCATCCTGAAGTTGATCTGGACCGGGCGGCTGCAGCCCACGCCGCGCGTCTCCGGCGGCTGGGTCAGCGCGCTGGCGCTCGGCTGCGCCTGGTGCGTGGCGTCGCGCGGTTTCCAGCGCCGCACCTGCGTCTGTCGTCGGCGGCAGGAGGATGACGACGATGCGCCGCCCGCGGCAGGGGGAGTACACTGATCCCATGAGCGGTTCGCGCTGGCACGAAGCATTGAACGAGCACGTGCGCACGATCGAAGCGCTGCGCGAGGCCGACGGCGTGCTCGAGCGCATCCGCGGCGCGCTCGCGGCGGCGCTGCGCGGCGGGCGCTGCGTTTACGTCATCGGCAACGGCGGCAGCGCTGCCGATGCACAGCACATCGCCGGTGAGATGCTGGGGCGCTTCAAGCGGCAGCGGCTGCCGATTCCGGTGATCGCACTGACGACCGACAGCTCGACGCTGACCGCGATCGGCAACGACCTCGGCTATGAATTGGTCTTCGCGCGGCAGGTCGCGGCGCTGGCGCGGGCCGGCGACGTGCTGTGGGTCCTCAGCACCAGCGGAAACTCGCCCAACCTGATCGTTGCAGCCGAGGCCGCCCGCGCGGCCGGGGCGGCGGTGATCGGCTTCACGGGTCGCGACGGCGGGCGGCTCGCGCCGCTGTGCACGCATGAATTCCGCGTGCCGCACAGCGACTCGGATCGAATTCAGGAGGCTCACCAGTTGGCGTACCACTATCTGTGCGAGCAGCTTGAGCGGGAGTGGATGTGAGCGTCGACAAGCTGGAGATCAGCGTGCAGGAGTATCGGAGCCGCTGCGCCGCCGGCGCCGGCGAGCTGGTGCTGCTTGATTGTCGCGAGCCGGACGAATTGGCGCTGAGTCGACTCGAGGGCGCGGTCTGCATTTCGGTGCGCGAAATTCCGGCGCGGCTTGCGGAGCTTGACCCCGCGCGCGAGCTGGTCGTGATGTGCCACCACGGCCAGCGGAGCTACCGCGTGGCGCTGTTTCTGGCGCAACAGGGCTATCGCGCGCGAAGTCTGGCGGGCGGGATCGACGCGTGGTCGCGCGAGATTGATCCGTCCGTGCCGCGGTATTGAACGATCGCGAAGCCGAGTCGGCTGCGCAAGAACCTTGCGCTACAGCAGCCCGTCCTTGCGACCCATCAGGCGAATCAGGTCGACGACGCGCGTGGAATAGCCCCACTCGTTGTCGTACCACGACACCAGCTTGAAAAAGCGGCTGTTCAACTGGATGCACGCGCCGGAGTCGTAGATCGATGAATACGACGATCCGATGAAGTCGGAGCTCACCACCTCGTCGGCCGTGTACGCCAGGATGCCTTTCATTCGGCCCTGCGCCGCCTCCTGAATCGCCGCGCCGATCGCATCGAGCGAGGTTTCCTTCGCGGTGCGCACGGTCAGGTCGACGGCTGAAACGTCGAGGGTGGGGACGCGGAAGGCCATGCCGGTGAGTTTGCCCTTCAACTGCGGGATGCACAGCGCGACTGCTTTCGCCGCGCCGGTGCTCGAGGGAATGATGTTGGCGCTGGCCGATCGCCCGCCGCGCCAGTCCTTCTTCGAAGGGCCGTCGACGGTCGGCTGCGAGGCGGTCATGGCGTGCACGGTGGTCATCAGCCCCTCATCGATGCCGAAGCTGTCGTTGATGACCTTCGCGAGCGGGGCGAGGCAGTTCGTGGTGCAGCTCGCGTTCGAGACGATAGTGTCTTTTGCGGGATCGTATTTCTCCTCGTTCACGCCCAGCACCAACGTCGGGATGTCCGCGTCCTTGGCGGGTGCGGAAATGACGACGCGCCGCGCGCCGGCGGTCAGATGCTTGCCCGCGCCTTCGCGCGCGGTGAACAGGCCGGTGGACTCGATGACATAGTCCACCTTCAGCGCCTTCCAGGGCAGGGCGGCGGGGTCCTTCTCCGCGGTGCAGCGCACCTCGCGTCCATTGACGACGATGGCGGACTCCGTCGCGGACACGTTGCCCGCGAAGTTGCGGTGCACCGTGTCGTACTTCAGCAGGTACGCGAGATTGTCGGGCGGAACCAGGTCGTTCACGCCGACGAACTCGATATTCGGATCCGCGGAACCGATGCGAAAGACAAGGCGGCCGATGCGGCCGAAGCCGTTGATTGCGACACGAATCGCCATGTGGGTCTCCTTTTGATGCAGTACGGTCGCCGATTTCCGCGGTTCGAGAACTCGCGCGCAGCGTCCGTAACCAGTTGTCCGAGTGTAGTGTCCGGCGGGCGCGCGGGGCTGTCAATTTCGTCGCCGCGATGGGGGGATATCAGGGGAAAAGTCCGGGTGAATCGGCCGGGGCGCGTTGCGCAGCGCGAGCCGGCGCGGGCGGTGGCGGGGAGGGCGCATCTTCCTCGGGTAGCAGCGCGTCGACCGGCAGCGAACGCGGCGCCGAATCGGTCGGTGCGAGCGTCGGAAACTCGGCGCCGCGCGCGTCGACCCCCAATTCGGCGATGCGTGCGCCCATGGGGAGCACGCGGCTCTCCCACGAGCCGGCGGCGGCGTTGTAGGCCTTTGTGGCGCGCTCCAGCCCGTCGCGCACGCCTTGCATGTGCTCGACGAATTTGCACACGCGCTCGTACAGGATGCGAGCCGTTTCGCCGATCTGCCGCGCGTTGTCGACCAGCTCCTGCTGCTGCCAACTGTAGGCAACCGTCCGCAGCAGCGCGATCAGCGTGGTGGGTGTGGCCAGGATGACGCGGTCGCGCATGCCGTCTTCGAGCAGCGCACCGTCCTGCTCGAGCGCCGCGGCGAAGAACGACTCGCCGGGCACGAACAGCACGACGAAATCGGGCGTCTGATCGAACTGCTGCCAATAGGCCTTCGCCGAAAGCGATTTCATGTGCGCGCGCAATTGCCGCGCGTGCTGTACCAATCGATCGGTGCGCTGTTCGGGCGTAGGCGCCTCGAGCGACTCGAGAAACGCGGACAACGGGGCTTTGGCATCGACGACCACCAGCCGCCCGCCCGGCAGGCGCACGAGCAGGTCGGGCCGCTTGCGGCCTTCCTCGCCTTCGACCGTTCGCTGTTCTTCATAGTCACAATGCCGCGTCAGGCCGGCCAGCTCGACCACGCGGCGCAGCGTGACTTCACCCCAGCGGCCGCGCACCTGCGGCGTGCGCAGGGCGCCCACCAACGCGCTGGTGTGCTGCGAAAGCCGGCTGTGCGATTCGCCAAGCTGTTCGAGCTGGGTCGCGACGCGGCCGTAGGCGTTCTGGCGGGCCTGCTCGAGCGATTGCGCGAGCTGTTCGAATTGCGCGAGCGATTCGCGCAGCGGGCGCACGCGCTCGTCGGTCTGGCGCATGAACTGCTCGCTGTTGCGCTGCAGCGATTCGCTGGCCAGCGCTGCGAACGCCTCGCGCAGCCGCGTCTCGGATTGCTCCAGCAGCCGGCGCTGTTGCTCGAGGCTGCGATTGATCTCGATCGCGCGCGCATCGGCGGCGGCGCGCTCCGCCAGCTCGCGCTGCCAGACGGTGCGCAGCTCGGCGAGCTCGGCGGATTGCGTTGCGAGCTGAGCCCGCAGCTCGCCGGCGGCGCTTTCGGCGGCGCTGCGCTGCGTGATGGCTTCGAGGCGCTCGCTTTCGAGGCGGGTGCGGCTTCGCGCGGTTGCGGTCAGCCAGCCGATTAGCAGGCCGATCGCGATTCCCAGCAGCAGAGCGCCGATTTCCACCCGCGACCTCCTGCCGGAGATCATAACTTTGCGGGGCGGAAACTGCCGCATTGAAGCGAGGTCAGACGTAGATCGTGCGGCGGCTGCGGCTGGGCCAGAGCAGCATGAGGATGATGATGCCGACGAAAGAGAGCAGCACAACCATGCCGGGGTTGTCGAGTCGGCTGAGATCGCCGGCGAAGAGCTGCGCAATGTGTGACGAGAGCGGGCCCATCGCCATGAAGACCGCGGCGATGGAGAAGCCCGCGGCCACGATGCCGCGCGTGAAGTGGGCGGGGCCGCTGCCGCGTCGCGAAACGAGCAGCAGCATGGCGCCAAGCATGACGGGACCGACTGCGACGATGCGCGGCAGCGCGAAGCTGCGAATCTCGCCCGCGTCCGTGATCGAGATCGTGCCTCTGTCGATGGCGATGGCGTGCGCAGAGTCTCCGAATCGCAGAACGCCGGGGCCCGACTGCGCCACCGCGAGCGCCAGCCCCGCCAGCAGGAGCACTTTCGCGATCAACCCCAGCCCGGCGTTGGCCGCGCGACCCACGAACGACGGCTGGGCGGCGCCAATCGCCTCGGTCTGGGCCGGCGGCGACGGGGGGGAAGCCGGCGGCGCGACCTTCTCGCGCACCGCATTCTCGAAGCGCGCCACGACATGCAGATTTTCCGCCGCGCGACGAACCTCGCGATCGGCGACGTTCACCGCGTCGCGTGCCAGAGTCTGCACCGAGCCGATCAGGCCGGGGGCGACGGGCAGCGGATCGGACGCGCGACGCCGGGACGAGAGCAGCGGCGCGAGCAGGGGGACGACGTAGGCCAGCGCAGCGGCCGCGCCGGCGCTGACCCACATCAGGTGTTTCGCGCCGAGAACCGTGGTGACGATCAGAGCCGCGATGGCGGGGCCGATGGCATGATGCCCCTTCACGTCGAGCCGGCGACCGCGCTCGATGCGGTGGCGCCAGTCAAAGAGAAACAGAACCGCGGCCAACGCGACGCCGACGCGCGGCAGCTCGCTGCCGAGGTCCGCGGCGGCTGCGAAGCCGGGGACCATGCACGCAAATCCGCACGCGACCGTCATCATGCGATCGATGAATTCAGTGTGCTCTGGCAGCCAGCGGTTGAACCACGCGTGGCTCAGAATCACGCCCGCGGCTGCGCCGCTGATCAGCAGCGCCAGCGCCGCGCCGAACTCCGGCGAGGCGCCGCGGTTGATCGCGGTGATGCCCGCAGCGGCGGCGACCACGATCATGCCGGCGGTCACCACGAGTCGCCAGTGTGTGCGCAGGCGCTCGCGGAATCCGGCCTCGGGGAGATCAAAGGGCGTTTCGCTCGAAGCAGTGCGCGCGACCGGGGTCGGCTGATTGTGTGCCGGGGCATGGAACACCGGCGACGGCGTAGCCGGGCGCGGGTTCGTCTGCGGCGGTGCGGCGCGATCGGTCGAGCCGGGCAGCGGCGGGATCGGCGGAATCGGCGGCAAATCCAGCGCCGAGAGGTGAACGCGCTGAAACTCACGCGCGTCGAGATTCGGCGGCGTGGGGCGCGGCGCAGCGCGAACGGTGCGCGTGCGCTCGTCGTCGGACGCGTTCGGGCGGCGCTCGGTGCGCGTCAGCATGCTCGGGTCGAAGCGGCTGATCTGCTCGCCCCATTCCGACACGCTGACGACGGCGTCGACCATCGCGTTGACGTCGGGGAAGCGATCCTGCGGATTCTTCGAGAGCGAGCGCGCAATTACGCCGGCGAACGGCTCCGGGATGCCGGTGGTGTCCGGTCGGTCGTTCAGGTGCCGCATCAGGATTTCGGCCATGCTCGAGCCGGTGAACGGCAGCCGACCGGTGATCATCTCGTAGAGAATCACGCCCAGGGCGTAGACGTCGATGGCTTTGGAGTAGCTGCCCGAGCCGATCTCGGGCGCCATGTAATGTACGGTGCCGACGCTCACGGTCTGACCGCTGTGGCGGCTGACGGACATGTGTTTGCTTAGTCCGTAGTCGCCGATTTTCACGTAGCCGTCGTCGTAGAAGATGTTTCCGGGCTTCAGATCGCGATGCACGATGCCGCGGTCGTGCAGGTACGCGAGGCCCTTGGCGATGCCGGACAGAAAGTAGCCGGCCTTCTGCACGCCCATGCCCTGCGGTTCGGCGTCGAGCAGCTCGCGCAGCGACGGACCGCTGACATACTCCATGATCACGAATGCTTCGTCGGCCGCGTCGCGCCGGACGTCGTAGACCGTGATCAGATGCGGGCTTTTCAGATTGATGACGTGCGCGATGCCGCGCAGCTCGATCTCGGGGTTCTCGCGCAGGTATTTGAGCGCGACCTGTTTGCCGGAGTCGGTGAGCGCGTAGTAGACCTCGCCGAACCCGCCGCGGCCGACGGCCCGCTGGATCGTGAGGCCGTCGAGCGGCCGATCGCCATACTTGAAGGTGTACGCCACGTCTGACTCCTCGTGCGCCTAGCCCACCGGGCCGACGGCAGCAGCGTAGTACTTGGCGGTCAGCCGAATGTCACCCAACTCACTGGGCGAGCCTTCGACGATCGGGCGCGGCTCGCCGGCCGGCCGACGGTCGCGCGCCACCGGACGCGCCCAAAGCTCGCCCGCTCGATCGTAAAGCACGATCTGCGCATCGCCTTCCCGCGTCTCGATGTGGCAGGTCGCGTGCGGACCGATCAGGCACGTATCGCGCAGAATCACGACGCGGCTGACATCCTGCGCCATGCGGCACGAATCGGACAATTTCAGGACGGCGGTCTCACTGCGGGCGCTCGGTTTGTGGAAATCGATGCGCGCTGCGTCGCCCAGGCGGATTCGATCACCGTTCTGCAGCAGCACGCGCGAAGCGCGGGCGCGATTCACCGTCGCCGGTCCGTGTGCGACGAGGAAATAGTCCTCGCCCTTGCGCACCAGGTCGGCGTGGTGCGATTGCAACTCGGCGGGCAGACCGATCTCGACCGGCACGCGCCCCGCGGCGCGGCCGACGCGAATCGTGTCGCCGGGCACCAGCAGGGCGCTGCCGGTTCCGTCAATCAGCAGCAGGATCGGCCGATCGAGACGCACACCGTGTCCGGTGCTCGCGGGCCGCGCCGCCGCGGGCTCGTGTGGCAGGGTCTCCGCTGCGGCGCCGAGGTTCAGATGGGTGCCAAGCGGGCTGCTGAGCAAGCGCGCATGAGCCGCGTGACCTTCCTCCGCCGCAATGATCGCTTGTGCGACCCACTCGGCTTCGGGCAATGAGGCGCGCAGACGGATCAGTTGGTCGCGAAGCTGCGAGAATCCGCTCGCGCCCAGCAGCGCGGCGCACTGCGACACCAGCTCCTGCACGCGGGCGATTCGCTCGAGGCCGGGTTGGTGAGCGCGCAGGTCGCCCAGCGCGCCGATCGCGAATCGAACTCGCTCCAGCTCGCCGCGCCGCAGCCAATCCAGCAGCGCAGTCTCCAGCAACGACGCGAGCCGCGCGGCCAATTCGTCGCAGCGCGTCGTGCGCCCGTGGCGGCGACAGGCGTCGTGCCAGTGCGAAACGGCGGTGAGCAGATCGCCGCGTGCGAGTGCCGCACTTGCCTGGTCCAATAACTCGTCGCTGCGGCGCTGCCGAACTTCGACTTCGTCGGCGATGCGGTCCCGGGCGCCGGCGTCGCCGAGCTGCGGAATGCGCGCCCGCACGCTGTCGAGCTTTCCGGCGGCGAGATCGGCCTGCGCGCGTTGCAGCGCCTGCTTTTGTTCTTCGGAGTTCTGGTCACGCTCTCGCGCGTCCTGTTTTGTACGCTGCGCGAGAGCCCGGGCGTCGTCGTCGAGCCGTTCGAGCATCGCGAGCCGCTCTATGTCTGATAAACAATCGCGATTTCGCCCTGCAACGGCCGCGATTCGAGCGCGCGCCAGCAGGCCCCGCGCCAGCTCATCCGTGGCGGTTCGTCCTGCAGCCTCTCGAAACAGCCCGGCGGCGACGATTCGCTCGAAAGCCTCGTCGAGTCGGCCGGCACGAACGGCGTTCACTGCGGCCCGGAGCTTTGCGTTGGTCCATCGAGCGAACATGCGATCCTCACGCGGCGGTCGGCGCGGCCATTCGACCCCTCATCATTGTGTTCGCGATCGACGGCGACATATTCCCGCACGGGCGGCGATCCGTCCGGCTTGCGCTGATTCGAAATCGCGAAAATTTTCTGTTGGCGGAATCGAATTCGACCGTGTATATTCCCGATAGCGTCTAATTGGATGACGCTCCTCGTCCTGCGAGGGAAGAGGCAGAAAGGAAGCCGCCATGAGCTTCTACTTGGCTGAGGTCTTCGGGTACGTCCAGGAAGTCTGGGACGAGTGGTTTGACTGGGTGTACGTCATGCTCGGGGTCGACCTCTAAGCATGCGTACGACGCCGGTCGATCCGCCCTTCACGCGGGTCGAGCGGGCGCTGGTCAGCTCAATCGCTACGGTCCTTTGGGCTTTCAGCGCCGTCGTAGTTTTCTCGCTTCTCGCGTGACCTGAACGCCGTTTCCTCCGTTTGCCACCTGCAACACACTTTGTCGGAAGCGCTTGCGGTCTCGGTCGGCGCCCAGGTCGGCGCGACCGCGCCTCGTCATGGGCAAGTCCGGCCCCAAAGCGCCACGCTTGGTTTCGGGCGATCGTCCGCCGCGCATCCCGCGTGAACGGTTCCGCCATGCTTGCGGCAGTGGACCGTCCCGGATGCCGCTGGAATGGTCGGCCGCGCTCGAGACCGCTGCGTATTTCGCCCGACTGAGCCGGCACATCGGAATTGCGTGCTTCCCGCGCGGCGCATAGTCGGGATCGATAATCTCGCGCGGCTCAGGCCCATGCCCGGCGCCGATTCGACTCGATAGCACGCATATCGCATGCTTCGGGGCGAGGGACAACCATGGCACAAGCTTCGCGCGCCGTTGCCGGCGAACAGATCGTGCTCTACGCCCAGGTCGCCAACGTCTGTCTCGGTGTCGGCCTGCTGTTCTGGGGCATCGCCCCGGCCATCGTGTCACGCATGGTGACCGGCGATGCGCCGCAGTGGAGCGAGCTCACCGCCAACAGCGTGATCATCGTGCTGGGGATGGTGTGGCTTTCGCTGTTCGTGCTGATGCGCCGCGACGTGCTGTGGGCGTATTGGTGCAGCTTCATTCTCGCGACGCTTCTGTGCGGCGCGAGCGTGGCCGTCGTCACCATGGCGGATTCCTACGTCTCGAGCTCATTTCTGATGCTGCTCGCCGCGACGACGTGTTTCTCGAACTGGCTCGCGCTGGGCACGAAGGCCCGCGCGAGTGCCGAGGCCCGCGACGCCGCCGAGGCGACGCGGCAGCCGATCCGGTACATCTGACGCGCGCGAGCCGCGCCGGAATTTTCCCCACGGGCGTGCGGCGATTGTCGCTCGCCTCGGCGGCTGGACTTTGTTCCGCCGATGTTTGAACGAGGCGTGTCGGCATTGCGACCGCGCCGGTAGTTAGGGCGGAACTACGCCATGCGTCCAACCGGTGCGCTGCCGGGCGCCGTGAACTCGGCGCGTGGCGCGGCGCAGTCCGCTCGCCCGTGCCGAGTATCATCCGCTCCGTTGCGTCCTTATTCTCGGAGTCAGCAGCGTGAGTGCAGGGCCTGAGTCGCCGCAGGGGTTCGATCCGCCGCCGCCGGGTGGCGGTGCCGGGAGTGGGGTGGATTCGGCAAGCGGTGGTGGGAGTCGCTCCGCCGCCGTAGTGCAGGCGCGCCCGCTGAGGGCATCGCTGGGCATGCCGTTCGGCTCATCGACCGGTTCCCCGATCACGCCGCCCGACCCGCTCGAGCTGCGACAGCTTGCGACGCGCGACGCGGCGCTCGATGCGCTGCTGGTGGCGCTAGTCGGGGTTGCGTTCCCGTATTTGCCGCAGATTCTGCTTGCGCCTGCTCTGGGCAGCGGCGCGAATCCGATCGAACCGAGTCTGCTGCTGGTGTCGAAGTACATCGAGTGCGGCATGGTCATCGGCCTGCTGTGCTATCTGGTGCTGCGCCATCGGTTGCCCGCCGCGGCGTTCGGAGTGCGCGTGAGCGATCCGTTCGCGCAACTCGCGTGGGGCGGCGGTGCGCTGGTCGCCGGATTCGGATACTCGATGGCGACGGGGCTGCTGCTGATGCCGCTGGCGCAGTGGTTCGCGTCTGACCTCGAGCAGCGCGTCGAATTCATGCAAGCGCTGCCGCTCGACAACGTCGGCGTTTCGGCCGCGCTGATGCTCGCGGTCGGGGTTCACGAGGAACTCCTGTTTCGCGGATTGTTGCTGCCGTTACTGCGGCGTGTGATGGGCGGCTGGATTCCCGCCGCGCTGCTCTGCGCGGCGCTGTTCGGCTCGCTGCACATTGCGCAAGGTGTGCTGGCGGTCGTGCAGGTCACCGGCTTGGGGCTGGTGCTGAGCTGGTTCTTCGTGAAGTCGCGGAGCGTTCTGGCGGTGGCGCTGGCTCACTTCATCTACAACTTCCTGATGCTTCAGCTCGCGCGACTTATCACCCAGATGGATCTTCTGCCGCAGTAATCCGCTGCGACAGGCCGCGGTGAGCGAACTATGCTCACGCGGGAGTGCGACGTTCTTCGGATTCAGCGGGATCAGCGAGGAGGGGCAACGTGAAGCCACTGCAAAGAGCGGCGTTGGTCGGTGTTCTCACGGTGTTTTCAGCGATGCCGGGCAGCGCCGGAATCGGCGGCTTCGCGGACTTCACGGACCAGCGCACCGTCGATCCGTCGCTCTCGGAAGCCGACGAATGCCGGGCGTTCGACATTGACGCCGACGGCGATCTCGACATTCTGGCGGTCGGCCGCAATGCGAACCTGCTCGCCTGGTGGGAAAACACGGACTCTCTCGGCGGCGCTTGGACGCGTCGCACGATCGACACGCAATTGAATCGCGCCAGCGGCGCATGGGCCGCTGACCTCGACGGCGACCTCGATCTTGACGTCATCGGAACCGCGATCAACGGCGACGACGTCTTCGTCTATCGGAACAACGGCGGTGGGCTGAGCTGGACGCGCATCACGGTCGACGCGAACTACAACGGCGCGGCGTCGGTCTTCGCGAGCGATCTCGACGCTGACGGCGATCGGGACATTGTGGCGAACGGCCAGCAGGGCGACGACGTCAGTTGGTTCGAGAACGTGGACGGCGCGGGCGGGTCGTGGCTGCGCCACACAATCGACACCGCGTTCGGCGGCGCGACGTATGCCGCCGCGGCGGATTTTGACGGCGACGGCGATCCGGACGTGCTGAGTGCGGCGCAGAATTCGGACCAGATCGCCTGGTACGAGAACGACGGCGCGGGCGGTGGATGGGTGAAGCGAGTCGTCGCGGCGCTCGACCTGGCCGCGAGCTGCGTCCCGCGCGACATGGACGCCGACGGAGACATCGACGTCATCGGCACGAGCTTCAACCAGAATCGCGTCGCGTGGTACGAGAACAACGGCGACGGCACGGCCTGGACCGAGCAGGTCGTTTCCGGCTCGCTGATCTTCGCGATCTACGCGAACGCCGCGGATCTGGATTTCGACGGTGATCTGGACATCCTGGCCGTCGGACACAATCAGGGCGTGATCGCGTGGTATGAAAATCTCGACGGCGCGGGCACGGCGTGGCAGGAACGCGTCGTCGTCAGTGGTTTCGCACTGGCGACGTTCGCGAACGCCGCTGACCTGAACGGCGACGGGCGCGTCGATCTGTTTGCGGCGGCGGCGGTGCAGAATCAGGTGCTGTGGTGGCCGAACCTCGGCGGCGAGTTCTCCGCGACCGCGGAAGCGATCGCGCCTGCGGCGCTGGCCGACGGCGAATCCGCGGCGGCGCTGCAACTGACGCTGACGCACGAGGGCCGCGCCGGCGACGATGGAATCCGCCTCAGCCGCGTTGACGTGAGCCTGAGCGACAGCGTGCTGGGAGCGCTGGACGCGACGACGCTTGCCGCGCTGGCGGAGCGCGTGTCGCTGCATGAAGACTCGAACGCGAGCGGCGCCTACGAGCCGGGAACGGACGCGCTGCTGGCGGACGGGCTGATCGGCCCCGACGCGCCGCAGGTGTTTCTGAACGCGACCGGCGGGGTCGCGGTGGCGCCGGGTGCGAGCGCCGACTATTTCGTGGTGATCGAGCTGAGCGACGGCGCGAGCGCGAGCGGCGTGACGCAGCTCCTGATCGAAACGGCGCTGGCGGACGTGGCGGCGACGAATGCGGTGGATGCGTCGGCACTGGTGGGCGTGGCGAACGACACGACGGCAGTGGCGGGGCCGATCGCGATACAGGCCGGCGCGCAGCCGGGCGACGTGGACGGCGATGGCGACGTCGATCTGAGCGACCTCGGGGCGATTCTGGCGGCGTTCGGCTCGTGCGTCGGCGACGCGACCTATCTCGCAGCCGCGGATTTCGACGATTCGGGTTGCATCGATCTGAGCGATCTGGGGCTGCTGCTGGCGAATTTCGGAGCGTAGAACGCGGCAGTCGATCAAGGTTGGTCGCGCCCGCGAGGCCGAAGGCGGCTGTGCGACTGCTCTGCGTTCCCGCTCGCGCGGGAATGGCGGTAACGGGCGAGGACGCCCATCCCACCCGAAAAAATTGGGCGCGAGTTCGGATACGCGAGACGGTCGTTCACCCCGACGGCGCGGTTTTCGGTCGCTCCGCGGGCAGCAGATACGATTCGCATTGCGGGCAGCGCAGCGTGCTGTTGCCCTCGGCGTCGCCCGGGGCCTGCCATTTGCCGGGTTCGAGCGCCACCTGCTCAGGGTCGCCCGCGGCGTCGTACTGGAAAAAAATGGTCCGCGGCCCGTGCTCAGGGCAGGCATGTTGAATGCTGACGTAGGCGCGCTGCTTGCCGCAGCCGCGGCACGCGTGCGGTCCGCGGCCGGCGCGATCCTCGTGCGTCGCCGCGCATTCCAGACAGCGCCAAGTCACGAGAAAATCGCTGGTTCTGCGGACCGTCGGCGTGGGCGTCTGCAACTGGTAGTAACGAACGACGCGCAGGCACGCCAGCAGGATCAGCAGCGCGACCCCGGCCAGCGCCATCGTCCGCCAGGCGCGCAGCGCACGCAGACGGAGCGAGGGAGTCGACAGAGCGCGCATGCGGCGATCACTCTCCGTAGTTGGGATACGGCCCGGTCCACCAGTAAAGATTGGCATGCGCGAACTGGTAATGCGCGATGTCTTCGTAGTTGCAGAAGTAGCAGTCGCCGGCCTTGCAGGCTTCGCTGGCGGTTTTGGGGCCGTCGAGCAGCGTGTCGTAGGTGCGCACACGGTGCGCCGCGCCGTCGAGAGTCGCCATATTGATCGCGCCGAGATGGCGCGCCGTGAGCCAGGTGGGGCCTGAGTACCAGGGCCGCGCTCCGTCGTCCCAGATGATGCGGCCGGTGTCGCGCCACGAAATGCCCGTGCCGCCGCCGGTTGTCACCTGCTCCTTGGTGTCGATGTCGGGACCGACTTCGGCGAAGAGAATCGTGCGCGACGGCGTCGCGGGCGGATAGCGCTCGGTATTGAAGGATTCGGGCTCGTGGAAGTGGCGGAACACGTAGTTCATCCCATAGCCGCAGGACGGTTTGCGGGCGTTGCGGTGGGGAATGCCGGTCGACGAGACGGCTTCGAAATCGAACTCGGTCTGCATGGGGTCGCCGGGGCAGACCAGAACGCGCGGGTCCTGCAGATACCGGGGAAAGAGCTTGTAAAACCAGACGTTCTCTTTCTTTACGTTCCAGGCGTTCTCGCTCCACAGGTTGTCGGGCAGGTAGCCGCGATGATCGTTCTGGTACATCTGCGTCGCGACGGTGACACTGCGCAGGTTCGCCTGGCAGGCGACACTCTGCGCCTGCCTGCGCGCACCGTCGAGCGACGGCAGCAGAATCGAGATCAACAGCGCGATGATCGCGACCACGACGAGCAGTTCGAGCAGCGTGAACGCTCGGCGGCCGCGGATAGGCGGTGGCCGCATGCGATTTCTCCTGCAAGACCCGCGCTCATGATACCGCCGAAGGCAGCGGCGCTGAAACGCAATCGGCACGCGCCTGGGTAGGATGTGACGGTGGAGCACGACGGAATGATTCGGGTGCTGGCGTTTGGCGCCTTGGCGCAGCGCCTGGGCTGGAGCGAACAAGTGATCGCGCTGCCGCCGGGCGACACGGTTGCGGCGCTGCGGGCGCGGCTGCGACTGGAGTCCGCCGCGGGGCACATTCGGGTCGCGGTGAATCAGGTGTTTGCGACGGACGAGCAGCGGCTGGCGGCGGGCGATGAGGTGGCGTTGATTCCGCCGGTGTCGGGCGGGTAGCGGGCAGCCATGAATCGGCGGGTCTTGCTGCTGTCGGATGCGCCGCTGGACGTCTGGGCCTTGCTGCAGCCGCCGAGGTGCGGCGAGTGCGGCGGGGTGGCGAGTTTTGTCGGCTGTGTGCGACATGAGCAGCGCGACGGCCGCGGGCTGCGAGCGCTGGAATACAGCGGATATCGCGCGATGGTGGAACGGCTGTTCGAGGAGCTCGCAGCGGAGGCGGAAGCGCGCGACGGGGCGCTGGCGGTGCGAATCGCGCATCGGCTCGGCGTAGTATCGATCGGGGAACCTTCGATTCTGGTGCTGGTCGGCACGCCGCATCGGGCCGAGGCGTTTGAGGCCTGCCGCAGGATCGTCGAGCGAATCAAGGCGGATGCGCCGCTGTTCAAGCGCGAGATTTGGGACGACGGCGGCAGCAGTTGGCAGCAAGACGTAACGGAGCCGAAGACGTGAGCAAGCGGTACGTACCAATCGCGGCGTTGCTCGCGGCGCTGGCCGGATGCGAGTCCGACGCACCGAAAGATGCCGCGAATCGCACGGCCGCGCAGCCCGCGGAAGTGCGGCCGGGTGACCGACCGGCGAAGCTCGCCGCCGGCTGGGATACGTGGGACGTTTTCTCCGCCGTACAGCGCCTGGATGACGAGGTGGCCGGCGTGAGCGCGGCAGTGCGGCTCGTGCGGTTGGCGGAACTGGAGTCGATCGCTGCGCCCGAACCGCTGCTGGCCGGGGCGTATGCGCGCCTCGCATTGCAGAAGCTCGGCCCCGACCTGTGGGTGCTCGGGCTGCGCGACCGCGCGAAAAACCTGCGCGCGCCGCTGCTGATCGACGCGGCGGGCGATGTGCGTTTGGCGGTCGACGGGCCGGACGAGGAACTGGCCGTGTTCTGCGCCGCGGACGAGGAATACAGCTTTCCGCATCTTGTGCTCACGCCGACGCGCGTAATCCTGGTCGAAGAGCCGCTTCGCGAAGCGATCGTATTGAATCAGGTGTCGGGTTTGCGGTTTCAGGTTGAGCGGGAAGACGGCGCGCCGGTGCTGGTCCTGGCTCCGACCGCCGAGCCCGTTGGCGGGGAGCGGCCGCTCGCGCGCTACACCTGGGACGCGTTCGAGTCGACGTTCATGGGGCCGGCGACGACCACGTTTCCGGATGGCCGCTATTTTTCGGTTGACCTGAGCGCCAGCCGCGGGCTGATTCCGGTGGGGGGGCAGATCAAGGCGGCGGTGCCGGTCGAGTCGCCGGTGGTCGAGATGCCGCGCGCGGCGGACGTTGGGCCGTATTAGATCTATCGAGGTTCGGCTCAAGCAGCAGCACTTCGAACCGTCGAGACGCCGATGCTCCTCGTTGCCGGCGCCAGAGGCGGGTCGCGATCGATTGCGGCGACGTCGCGCGGCGCGTATTCGCGCAATCTCTATTTGATTTCAGGCCCGGAATCCGCATACCATTATCATCTGCTTGCATTTCCAGACACCGGAAGGAAACGGCGAATGGTTCACGTCGCGGCATCCAGCGGCCAATCCACTGGCCATGGCAATGGCATTTTCCGCAGAAGCGTCCGTAGCGGCAACATTATGGGACTAGGGGGGGGTAAGCGCACTTGCGCTGATCCTCGCTTTGGGGGTGACGCCGCCGAGTAACGCGGGCGGGAAGGGTGTATACCTGAAGGTATCCGACGGCTGCGTCGACGATCCCCTGTGCACCGAGATCGCGGACGTGGGGAATGAAGATTTCGTGAAGGGCGTTGTCATTCGCACCTCGTGGGCGGCTGTCCAGCCTGACGCCTACGGCCTCTTCGACTGGACGGCGCTCGGCGCCGCGATCGACGAAGCAAGCAACGCCAACCTCACCGTGATCCTTCAGATCGACCTGATCGGCGGCGGCACGGCGGGTGTCGCGCCCGGCGTCACGACGGACGACCCGAGCCTCAAGACGCCGCAATGGGTCTGGGATCATCTGACCGACCCTTCGCAATTCGTCGGCGAGGTCGTGTACGACAATGATCCGAACAAGTACATCCCCAGGCTGCCGTGGTTCGGCGACGCCGAATACCAGCTGCTGGTGCGCGATTTGGCCGATGGTCTGCACGGCTGGCTGACGGACCCCAGCAACGATCGCAGCGACGCGATCGAGTTTATTTACGTCACCGGCTGGCAGGCCGATTCAGATGAGCCGAGGTTTTACGACGCATACGTCAACTCGAACACCCGCGCGGAGTTTCTCGCCCAGTTGGAGCAGCGCGGCGCGCTGATTGATTTCAACGACGTCCTCGTTCACTCCGGTTCGCCGTACGAGGATGCGATCGATTTGATTGCAACGTATTGGGCTGGCGAATTTCTCGGTTCCAACATTACGCTTGCTGTTCTGATCACCCCCACGGGATACAGCTGCGACTCCGTCACTCAGGTGCAGGAATGGGCCGACATCTACAGTTGGGTGGTGATTGCTCCGAATCCGGAATCGAACCTGGTCGGATTGAGCTACACGGAGATCAATCGGGCGTTCCTGGGCGCGCTGAAGCCGGGCGTCGGCAAGGTGGGGATTGATGGTCTCGCCGGCTATGATCCCACGAACACCACCACGGTTTCCGGCTGGGTGAGCGCGATCCGCGATTGCATCGGCTTCGATCCGCCCGCCGGCTCCGGCCTCTACCCCTACACCGGCTGCAATGTGTACGCGAACGGCGGCACGCCCTATACCCAGTTGCTGCCGGCGTCGAACGCGACATACATCCTCGTCGACTACGGGACGGAGTACTGGGGCGAGACGTCCTTCTCGTGCATCACCAAGTATGCAAACCAGCTCTGCAAGAACTGAGTGGAGCGAATTCGGGTATCTGTTACGCGGAATCATTCATTCGATGCGGTTCATTGGCGCTTGGAGATTGAACATGAAGAGCGTACGCAGCACGACTCGCGAGCGCGACACACGCGCCGCGCAGCATCGGTTCTTCGCCGCGGGCCTGATCGCAATTCTTGCAACCGCGGTCGCCGCCGCGCAACCGGCGGGCAAGGGGCTGTTTATTGAGTTGAATGACGGCACGGAGATTTTCGACATCGGTCAGGTAGCCGCTACAACGCCAGGGCGCCCCACGGGCGTCCAACTTCACGTATGCTGGAGTTCGATCCAGACCGACGCAAACCTCTGGACCGCCGGCAATTGGGCGGCCCTTGCATCCTGGCTGGATGCCGCGGACGCGGCGGGCCTCAAGGCCATACTGCGGATCGACATGATCGGTGGCGCCACGAACGGCGCCGAGAGCGCGACCACCGATCCGGGCCAGTCAGCGCCCGCGTGGCTGTTCACGGAGCTGAACGTCGCCTCCATCGGTGGCCAGGACTTGACCGGAGTCGTCACCGAGTTTCCAAATCCCAACAAGAAGTTCATCGCGCGCTTGCCTTGGTACGGCGACACGGTCTACCAGGCGGCGGTGGCCGACTTTGCGCACGAGTTGCGCAGTTTCCTAATGGCCGAGGGTATCTATGCGGAAACGGAGCCGAGTCGAGACGGCATCGTTGAGATGATCCGGCTCGGTGGTTGGCAGGCCAATTCGAACGAGCCCAACTTCTATGTTGACTACACCGATCCGCAAGTCAGCGGTTTCGACGAGTGGAAGGACGCGGTCAAGACGCATCTGATCGCCGATCTCAAAGCCAAGGGGGTCGCGTACGAGCTGGACGGCAAGCCGCGGCTGGACGACGTGAGCGCGTATGCCAACGCGAGCAAGGACATGATTGACGACTGGATCGCGGCCTTCGACGGCACGGGCATTCCGTTGTCGACGACCGTGAATCTGCGGTTGCGCGAGTGCTCGGCCGACAATGAGTTCCTGATGTACTCGCTTGCGAACGGGATGGTCGTCCTGAATCCCGGGCTGAACGAAAAAGACAAGACGATGACGCGCACCTACTTCAGCGACTGGAAGACGCTCTACGGCGTCAAGCTGGGTTGGGGTGGCGTTACCGGCTTGCCGACGAATCCGCTTTTCGATTATACGCGCGTTGTCGCCGCGTACCAGGGATTTGGCTGGGACCCCATGAGCACCTCGCTGCCGGAATGCAGTCTGAACGAAGCTTGGGATGAATATCGGGTGGCAACAGCGCCCGTGGCCGGTGCGTCCTACGCGATCTTCGGGGTGAATCTCCTGAATCCTGGGCAAAACTTCGCGTTCGAGTGCGCCCGCGAGCTTATTCAGGCGCTTGCGGTGCCTTGATACGTTGTGAAGCGACGAGAGGCAACAGGGGGATACGCGATGATTCGTATGGTTGCGTTGTGCGCGTTGTTGCCGTTGGCCGCACCGCGGGCAGTGGCGCAGTACAGTTTCACCGACCTGGGCCCGATGTTCCCGAACGGAGCGAACCTCGTAGGGTTGTCGCCCGACGGCAGCACGATTCTGGGCTCCGCGCCGAAGTTTTTTCCCGAGTACGAGCCGACGTACTTCCGGGATGGAAAAATGATTTTTCTCCCGATCGGCGATCACGGAAACGGTGTCGCGCGCGCCGCGGCGCCGGACGGCGCGATCGTCGGAGGACTGGCGTTCGGAGACAACGAGACGATCTCGAACGCGGCGGTTTGGCGCGACGGCGAATTGACGCTGCTTGAGCGCGTGTTCGATGGCGGAATTGCCGACGGGCACGCGATTTCGTCAGACGGGCGCGTGGTTGTCGGCTCCGCCGGACTTCCAAGTTTCAAAGTCCAGCCGGCGCGCTGGGTCGACGGCGAGATCAAGCCGCTGGGAGACATTCCGGGCAGCGATTCGAACGGCACGGCGTTAGCAGTCAGCGCCGACGGCTCGGTGATTGTGGGCCGTGCCGCCGGCAACACCCGCGCGTTCCGCTGGATGAACGGCGCAATGGGGGCACTGCCGCTGATCGACCCTGACGAAGTACAGACGTCCCTCGCACTCGACGTATCTGCCGACGGGCGGCGCATCGTCGGCGTACAGAATGACTTCACCTTTCTCAGCGACGCGCTGCTTTGGGAAGATGGCGTACCGCGGAACCTTGGCTATTTGCCCGGCGCGAACAAAGGCTGGGCTAATTCGATCAGCGCGGACGGCGGCTTGGTGTTCGGGAACAGCGGTGTCGGATTTACGTTTCGCGCGTTCGTGTGGGACGACCGGAATGGGATGCGTGACCTGACGGACCTGCTGCTCGACGCCGGCGTCGACATGCAGGGCTGGTCGCGCCTCGAATTTGTTCGCGACGTCTCCGCCGACGGCCGGACGATTCTGGGTTATGGCTACAACGCGGAGGGCGAGTACACGCCGTTCCTCGCCACGATCCCCGAGCCGAGCACGCTGGCCCTGACCGGCGTCGGCCTGGCGCTCCTCGCCCGCCGCCGGCGTTAGGGCGGACGCCGGCATTCTGATCCGAGCCCCGAGGCTGACCGAGGGGTTGAACGACGCCGCAGGAACCGGCCCTGGCCCCGCATCCGGCCGATCTCGAATTCGTCAATGCCTACGACCCTTGCCGCGGCGCATCAGGCGGCGGCTCCGGCGTACGCTCAATCGCGCCGGATCGCCCGCGACGTCGCACTGCTTCGCGCAGCAGATACTCGATCTGCCCATTCAAGCTGCGAAGATCGTCATTCGCCCAGCGCGTGAGCTGTACGAGCAGTTCCGGCGGCAGCCGAAGCAGGAATGGTTTGCGATCCGCCATGAGCCGGTCCCCGAACTCCCCCGCGCGGGGTGAACCGCGCGGGGTCGGTTGGCGTTCCTAATACAAGGTCCCGGCGTGCACGACCGGATGAGCCGATTTGTCGCCGCACAGCACGACCAGCAGATTGTTCACCATCGCGGCGCGGCGCTCGTCGTCGAGCTTGATCGTCGAGTGCTTCTCGAGCTTTTCGAGTGCCATCTCGACGATGCCGACCGCGCCGTCGACGATGCGCGTGCGCGCCGCGACGATGGCCTCGGCCTGCTGGCGCTGCAGCATGGCGCCGGCGATCTCGGCCGCGTACGCCAGGTGACTCAGTCGCGCCTCTTCGATCGTGACGCCGGCCCGTGCCGCGCGATCCTGCAGTTCCTTCTGGAGCATGGCGTTCACGTCATCCATGCTGCCGCGCAGCGAGAGCGTGTGATCGTCGGAGCTGTCGTACGGATAGGCGCTGGCGACGTGGCGCAGCGCGGCTTCGCTTTGCACCGACACGTAGTGCTCAAAGTTGTCGACGTCGAACGTCGCCTGCGCCGTATCCGAGACACGCCACACGACGACCGCCGCGATTTCGATTGGGTTGCCGCGCTGGTCGTTGACCTTGATTGTCGCCATGTTCAGGTTGCGCGCCCGCAGCGACACTTTCGCTTTCGTGAAAAACGGATTCGCGAAGCGGAACCCGCTCTCGCGATCGGTGCCGCGATAACGGCCGAAGAGCGTCAGCACTGCGGCCTGATTCGGCTGGAGCGTGTAGAAGCCGTTCCAGAAAATGAACCAGGTCGCTGCGAGCAAACCCCAGCCGACGAAGCCGATCGGGCTCTTCACCTGAATTAGTGCGTAAAGCCCGCCGCCGAGTATCAGCCCGGTGACGACGATCCCGGCCAATCCCGTCCATCCACTGCCGGTTGTGACGCTGAGTTCCTGATTGCGCATGGAGCGCCTCCTCTCTTTGTATCGATAAGATATCATATTGCAATTCATGTGCAATTATATCTCGCGGCGAATCTTCAACCCGGCGCTGGCTTGGCGACGAACCGACCGTTAGTTTGTGCCAATAAAGGAGTTGCAGCATGAGCGCTCTCTCGGTCGAGGCCCTGGATTGGATGCGCAGTCGCCGCGTGGCGGTCGTCGGCTACGGCTCGCAGGGGCACGCACACGCCCTCAATCTCCGGGATTCCGGCGTCGCGGTTACGGTCGCGCAGCGCCTCGGTCCCCGCCATGACGCGGCGGTTGCGGACGGCTTCGCCCCGGTTTCCATCGCGGCGGCTGTGCGGAATTGCGATCTGCTGGTGCTGTCGTTGCCGGATTCGATGATCGGCGCGGTTTTCGCGGAGTCGATCGCGCCGCTGCTTCGTCCGGGGCAGGCGATCGGCCTGCTGCACGGCTTTGCCGTCCACTATCGCACATTCGCACCGCCGCCGACCGTAGACGTGGTCATGGTCGCGCCGAAAGCGCAGGGGCATGGCGTGCGGCGCGAGTTCGTCGCGGGCCGTGGCGTGTTTGCGCTGCTGGCGGTCGCACAGGACGCCACCGGCCACGCCTGGGACGTCGCGCGCGGCTGGGCGGCGGGCATCGGCTGCGCCCGCGCCGGCGTGCTCGAAACCACCTTTCGCGACGAAACGGAATCCGATCTCTTCGGCGAGCAGGCGGTGCTCTGCGGCGGCCTCAGCGCGCTGATTCACGCGGCGTTCGACACCCTGACGGCGGCCGGCTATCCGCCGGAGCTCGCGTATTTCGAGTGCTGCCACGAACTGAAGCTGGTGGCGGACCTAGTGCATGAGGGCGGCATCACGCACATGCGCCGGCGCATTTCCAGCACGGCGCTGTTCGGCGACGTGACGCGCGGCACGCGAATCATCGATGAAGGCGTTCGGCGGCGAATGACGGAGATTCTCGCGGAGATTCGCAGCGGCGCGTTCGCACGCGAGTTTCTCGCCGACGCGGCGGCGGGCAATGCGCACGCACAGGCGCAGTTGGCGCGCGACGCCGAGCATCCGAGCGAGGCGGTCGGCGCGCGGCTGCGCGCGATGCTCACGGCTCGCTCAGGCGACGCCAGTCGAAGCGATAAATGACCAACTCGCCGCGCCGCGCGGGGAAACTTGCGGCGAGTTCAGCGCAGCGCTGCGCAGGCGTTTCGGAAAGAAAGCGCGCCAGCAACTCGCGATTCTGCGCGCGTTCGTCGCCGTCGCCGACCTCGATCGCCAGGTACGCGGGCTGGTAAGGCGGCTGCGCGTCGAGAATCTGGTGCCGCAGGGCCTCGAAGCGTGGATCGCCCGGCGGCTGATTCTCGTCCCAGGGCTGAAACGGCATGTCGGCGTAGAACGCGATCCGGCGTTCGCTCGCGCCGCCGACGAGAATCTTCGTCCCGGGCGCAGGCTCCGCCTGGATCAGCCAATTCGCCGCTTCGCGCAGATGCGCCGTCTGATCGTTGGGAACGCGCGCGGCGTAGATCGCCAGCGGCGCCAGAATCGCGGCGGCGATCGCGGGCTGGTGGATTCTTCGCAACGAGCATACGACGCGCAGAAACGCCAACGCTGCGAATGGAATGGCCAGAGCAGTGAGCACAAGCGTGTGGCGCGGATCGAGGTATCCGTGGCGGTAAATGAGCAGCGAGATGAGCAGAAAATGCGTGGCGGCGCAGCCGGTGACGCCCGCGAGCGAAGTGAGCAGGTGCCGCCGCAGGACGACGATCGCCGCGATCGCGAGCAGCGGGATGACGACGCGTCCCGCGCGGAATGCCTCGTACGCCGCACGTGGCGCGGCGGCGTACCACGGGACGATGTCGCGCGAAAGCCGTGCCTCGACGGTCGCGGGCGAAACGCTTGCGAGCGCCGGCGCGAGATCGCTTAGCGCGTGAACGGTCTGCTTGTCGAGCTTGGGCGACAGCGAGCCGCAGGCAATCCAGTAGGGGATCAGCAAAGCCAGCGCGGGGACGACGAGCGCCGCGAGCAGCGCGAGCGTGCGGCGGGCCGGCCGAGTGTGAGCGGTTGTGAGCAGCAGCGCGCCGCCGACCAGGGCTGGAGTGGCGCCCTCGGGACGCGTGAGAAATGCGAGCGAAGCCAACAGTCCGAGCGCGGCAGCGCGTGGAACGTTGTCCAGGCGCAGCAGCACGAGAACCGCGGCCAGGTAGAGCGCCAGGTGCAGCAGATCGGACATCACGTCCACCGAGAGCGCGACGGCCAGCGGCAGGACGCTCATCAGCAGCAATCCGGAAGCAGCGGCCGCGACACCGCCGTGCGTCGGGTCGGAAGCGGTTTGTCTGTGAATTTGGTACGCGAGGCGCCCGGCCAGCAGCACGACGGCGACGCCGGCGAGCATGGCGACGGTCTGACCGGCCGCTTGCCAGGTGAGAGGAGAGTCCGGCGCGCCCGCGGCGCGGAATGCCTGCTGCAGCGTCAGGATCAGGATGGGGAACAGCGGATGCTGCTGGAAGTGCTCGAAGCGCAGCGCTGCGACGCCGTGCAGCGCCAGGTCACGCGCGAGCCAGCAGAAGTTCACGCCGTCGCGTGCGATGGCCGGCATCTGGAGCAGGATGGCGAAACGCCAGGCGATCGCGCCGAGCACGATGAGGGGCAGAATGCCCCAAGGCAGTGAGATTGCCGAAGGTGGGACTCGAACCCACACTCCCTCGCGGGAACGGGATTTTGAATCCCGCGCGTCTGCCAGTTCCGCCACTCCGGCTTGAGTAAACCGCTCGAATGATACAGAAACCGCGTGCGATGCGAAGGGCTCAGGTCGTCAGCCAGCGCGCGAGCAGATCGACGGCGGCGCGCAGGTCATCGACGTGAACCGACTCGGTGACCGTGTGGATGTTGCGCGTCGGGATGCTGAGCGTGATGGCGCGCGTGCCGCCGCGCGTGCGCTGCATGGCGCCGGCGTCGGTTCCGCCGCGCGGCAACACTTCGAGCTGGTGGCGAATGCGGTTCTTGCGGGCGACGGCGAGGAATTCGTCGAACAGTCCGCGGTGGCTGATGCTGGCGGAGTCCATGACCTTGATCGCGACGCCCTTGCCGAACTCGGTGACTGCGTCGTCCTTGTCGATTCCGGGCGTGTCGCAGGCGAGCGTCACGTCGATGGCGATGCCGACGTCGGGGTCGACGGAGTAGGCGGCGGTGGTGGCGCCGCGCAGGCCCACTTCCTCCTGCACGCACGCGACGAAGTAGGCGTCGTACTTGAGATTGGCGGCCGCCTGGCGGACGGCGTTGACGCCGACCCAGAGTGCGACGCGGTTGTCCATGCTCTTGCCGACGATGGCATCGCCGATGAGCTGCGTGTGCTGGAGCAAGGTCACGGGGTCGCCGATCTGTACGAGCTTTTCGACCTTCGCGCGCGGCATGAACAGGTCGACGTAGAAATCCTTGACCTCGGGGATGCGCTTCTTGTCTTCGTCGGTGGCGATGTGGACGGGGCGTCCGCCGGGGTTCAGCACGCCGATCAGGTCTTCGCGGCCCTGTACGAGCACGCGGCGCGCGAAGAGGTTGCGCGTGTCGAAGCCGCCGGCGTTCATGATGCGCAGCCGGCCGGCGTCGTCGATGTAGCGCACGTAGAAGCCGATTTCATCCATGTGGCAGGCGAGCATGACGCGCGGCGGGTTCGCGGGGCTGGCGGTCTTGGCGCCCTTGCGCGGCGCTGCGGCGCGGCGAGCGCGCTTCAGGCAGATCAGGTTGCCCATGCTGTCGACGCGCGTCTCGTCCCAGAGGTCGGCGGTCTGCGCCAGCAGAAATTCGCGGACGCGCTCTTCGCGGCCGGATACGCCTGGAAGTTCGGTCAATTGGCGCAGCAGTTCGAATTCACCGAATCCGGATGCGTTCTTCATGAGATCCTCGCCGACGCGGAATTTTCGAAGATTCGGGCCCGCGGACCGAATTCCAGAAGGGGGTCAGTGTAGGGCTGGTCGCGCGGCGTGCCAACGCCACGCGGCGCGAAGCCGGCGCGCGGGTAGAAGCGTCTGGCGGCGACCTGCCAGCGCGGTAGGATGCGCCTGCGTCCAGGCCGGCGGCGCGGCCGGTGCAACCCGGGCACAAATCAAAGGAATGCGTACTCATGGTGCGGACGAACACGCGGGCGTGGCTTGCATGGGTGGTTGTATGCGGGCTGGCGGCTTCGGCTGCGGCCGCGCAGGATGCCGCGAATCCAGCGGCGCAGGCGGCCGAGCAGATTCGCGGGGCCGCGGCGCAGGCCGTGCAGGTCGTGCCGCACGTGCTCGAAGCGCTGACGCCGACTCTGTCGGGTGCGACGCTGGCGTGGGTGGCGGCGGTTCTAATCCTCACGCTGACGTTTCAGGGGCGGCGCGTCTTCAGTTGGCACAACCTCGACGGGCTGCTGCTGGCGGCCGTGTGCGTGCTGCTGATGCTGCGCAGCGAGCAATCGGTCGCCAGCGGTCTGCCGTTCGGCCAGACGGTGCAGTGGTGGGTGCTGCTCGCGCTGTCGCTGGTGGCGGCGTACTGGGTTCTGCGCGGGCTGGGCGTGTTCTTCTCGCGGACGGTCACCGGCATTCATGCCAACGTGTCAGAAGGCGCGATGGTGGTCCTGCTGCTCGCCGGCTTGCTGCTGTCGTTTGATTCCATCCTGAAGCAGCCGCTGAGCCAATCGTCGATCGACGGCCTGATCGGCGGCGTCTGCGTGGCTGACACGGGCAAGCTGCCCTACGGCGACGTTCCGGGGCACGACGCGCGCTCGCCGCTGCTTTATCTGGCCAACGCGGCGGCGGTGAAGGCGACGCAGCCTTCGTTCGAGGATCGCGGGGTTCCGACGGTCGTGACCTGGGAGGGGCGCACGCGCTGGCTGGAGGCGGAAGGACTGTCGACGATCGATCCCACGCCGGCGCGACTCGTGAACGCGGGGTTCTTCCTGCTTACGGTTCTGGGCGCAGGGATGATCGCGTGGCGCCTGCACTCGATTGCACTGGCGCAGACGGTCTCGGCGATTCTGTGCATTTTCCCGGGTGCGCTGGAGTGCCTGAACGACGGCGGACTGCTGCTTACGACGGCTGCCCTGACCTGGACCGTGGCGCTGGCGCTGATTCCCGGCGGCAGTCTGCTTTCGGCGGCGCTGTGCGTGCTCGCGGGCGTCGCGAACCCGGCGGCGTGGCTGCTGCTGCCGCTGCTGTTGGCGCATTTCGCGCGGCGCGGCGTGGCCGCGTTTGGCGCGCTGCTTGGGCTCGCGGGCGGCGCAGCACTGCTCGTGATCGGCGTCGGTTCGCTGGTCGAGCCGGCGATTCCGCAGGCCGACCGGGCGCTGGCGGCGGCGGGAATCGCCCCGACCTACGCAGCGCGCTTCGCCGAGAGCGAGTCGGCCATCGTGCTTGAGCCCGCGCCGGCCGGTGAGCCGCCGAAGGGGGATTTCAAGTCGTTCGCGTGGCGCTGGCTGATCGAACAGGA
The DNA here is from genome assembly GCA_964388675.1 of uncultured Planctomycetales bacterium. Lineage (GTDB taxonomy): Bacteria > Planctomycetota > Phycisphaerae > UBA1845 > Fen-1342 > CAYMBL01. The sequence continues at coordinate 45,603 of CAYMBL010000012.1, read as the reverse complement.
TGCGCGCCGCCTGGGCGCGATCACGCCGGTGGAGGCTCCGAGCGGCGTGGACGGAGCGAGCGTTCACTATCGCGACGTGACCGCGAGCGGACCGGTCTACGCGCGGTTGCTGAGCGACTATCGCAAATCGTTTTCGCCGGACGCACTCGGCGATCGGCTGCTGGCCGGGTCGCGCACGCTGCTCGAGTCGACCTGGCTGGCCGGCGCGAGCGGCGGAGCGGCGGGGGCATGGTCGATCTGGTCCCAGGGCGGCGACGAAGGATTCTGGACGCTCGTGCGACGCATCGCCAAGGTGGTCGTCACGCTGCTCGCGCTGCTGCTGGCGTTCTTGCTGTTCGGCGGCGGTCGCAAGGGCGCGCATCAGTTCGCGGGCGGGGCGGCGGCGGTGCTGATCGCGGTGCAGCTCGTCAGCCTGCACGGAGCGCTTGACGGCTGGGTGCTGCTGATGCCGGCGGTGCTGGCGATTCTGGCTGCCAAGGGCGAACCGGCCGAAGCGGCGCGGCCGCGCGGCATCGCTCCGCCGACGATTCCGGTGGCGCCTGCGCCGCGGATAACGACGGGCGGCTGAAGCTCGAGCGCGGCGTCATGCTGATGCGAAGGGCAGGAGGTGAACGATGAGCGAGGCTCTCTGGTATTACGTCGACAACGGCAAGCCCGTCGGCCCGGTCTCGCGGGAGCAGCTCGCGGCGCGGCTGGCCGTGAGCGGACCGGACACGCTGGTCTACGGCCCGGGGCTCAGCAACTGGGTGGCGGCGCGACACGTGGCGACGCTGGGCGCGCCGGTGGCGCCCGCGGCTGATCTTGCGCCGCCGCCGGCGCCGCAGGGTCGACGTCGTGCGGACGAGATCGACTACCGCATCGTGGGCGACGACATTCAATACGTCGAGATCGAGCTGGACGGCGGCGAGATGATCGTGGCCGAGGCGGGCGCGATGATGTTCATGTCGCCCGGCATCGACATGCAGACCAAGTTCGGCGACCCCAGCGCGACCGACCAGGGGTTCTTCGGAAAAGTGCTTTCCGCCGGCAAGCGCATGCTGACCGGCGAGTCGCTCTTCATGACCACGTTCAGCGGACGCGGGGCGGGGCGGCATCAGGTGGCGTTCGCCGCGCCGTACCCGGGGCGCATCATGCCGATGGATCTGGCGCAGCTCGGCGGCGAGCTGCTGTGTCAGAAGAACTCGTTTCTGTGCGCGGCGCGCGGCGTGTCGGTCGGCATCGCGTTCACCAAGCGGCTGGGCGCGGGCCTTTTCGGCGGCGAGGGTTTCATTCTGCAGCGGCTGAGCGGCGACGGGCTGGCGTTCGTGCACGCCGGCGGCACGATCTGTCATAAACGGCTGGGGCCGGGCGAGACGCTGCGCGTTGACACGGGCTGTCTGGTCGCGTTTCAGCCGTCGGTGGAATACGACATTCAGTTTGTGGGCGGGTTTAAGAACACGCTGTTCGGCGGCGAAGGGCTGTTTTTTGCTCAGCTTCGCGGACCGGGCGATGTGTGGCTGCAGTCGCTGCCGTTCTCGCGACTGGCGGATCGGCTTGCGGCGACGGCGGGCGGCGGCGGCCGGCGCGACGAAGGCAGCATCCTCGGGTCGCTGGGCGGCCTGCTGGACGGAGACAATCGGTAGGCCGAGGTTTTGAATAACGGAACGCGGAGACACAGAGCATGCGATCGTTGTGCATTCTTGTAGTCGGGGCGATTCTGGGGTTCGCGTCGACGCAATCCGCGCCGTCGAGCGGAGATCGAAAAGAGGAGAAGGCCGTGCGGCTCGGTAATTTTTCGGTCAGCCTGGCGGTGCGTGATCTTGCGGCGTCGCGCGCGTTCTACGAGAAGCTCGGCTTTCGACGCGTCGGCGGCGACGACAAGCAGTACGTGATCCTTCAGAACGACGCGAGCACGATCGGCTTGTTCCAGGGGCTGTTTGAGAAAAACATCCTGACGTACAACCCGGGCTGGGATCGGTCGTGTGCGCTGTTGCCGGAGTTTGACGACGTCCGCGAGATTCAGAGCGCGCTAAAGGCGCAGGGGATCGCGCTCACGAGCGAGGCGGATCCGGCGTCGACCGGCCCCGCGAGCATTACATTGATCGACCCGGACGGCAACGCAATTCTTGTCGATCAGCACGTGGCACGGCCGAAGGACTGATGGCCGCGGCGGGCCTCAGCCGCCGGCCTCGAAGCCCGGATAGAGCGTCATGCCGCCGTCGACGAACAGGCTGGCGCCGGTGATGTAATCCGCTTCGTCGCTGGCGAGCCAGACCGCGAGCCGAGCCACGTCGTCCACCTCGCCGATGCGCTTGTAAGGGATGAGCTTCAGCAGGTCGGCGTAGGCGGCGGGCGTTTCCCACGCGGAGCGATTGATCGGCGTGCGGATCGCGCCGGGGCAGATGCTGTTCACGCGGATTCGCCACGGCGCGACTTCCTGCGCGATCGATTTCATGAGCTGAAACACGCCGCCCTTGCTCGCGGCGTAGTTCACGTGGCCGGCCCAGGGAATCACTTCGTGCACACTGCTGATGCAGATGATCTTGCCGGCGGCGCAGGAGACGGCTTTCTGCACGCCGCGGCGCTTGAACTCGCGCACGGCTTCGCGGGCGCACAGAAACTGGCCCGTGAGATTGACGCCGATGACCTTGTTCCATTGAGCGAGCGTCATGTCTTCGAGCGCGGCGTCCTGCTGCAGGCCGGCGTTGTTGATGAGAATGTCGACCGTGCCGAATTCGTCGCGGGCGCGGCGGAACAGATCGAGCACCTGTGATTCGTCGGAGACGTCGGCGCGGTGGGCGATGGCGCGGCCGCGGTTGGTGCAGCCGCAGTGCGTCGCGGCGTCGACGGTTTCGCGGGCCGCGGATTCGTCGCCGACGAAGTTCACGAGCACATCGGCGCCCGCGGCGCAGAGCGCCACCGCGATGCCGCGCCCGATGCCGGAGCCGGCGCCGGTGACGATGGCCTTCTGGCCTTTGAGCACGGGGCGCGCTTCGCATTCGGGCATTTCGATGGCGGGAAGCTGCTGGGGCGTCAGGTCGCGGATGAGGGTGCTGGTCATTGCCGCGGGTCGATCAAGCGTTGTGGACATCCGGCCTCCTCGCGCCGGCTGACTGCCGGCAGTGGTTACGCCATGAGATGCGTACGGGCGCCGGAGGTTACGCGGCGTTCCCGGGGCGCAGCCGCCGCGCGAAGTGAGTCTGCGGATTGCGGGGTCGATTTGGTATACTAAGTTCATGATTCGGCGACTTATGAGCAAAGAGGTCTGGTCCTACCAACCGGACGTTCCGTACAGCGTGCTGATTCGGCACGTTCGTCGCGCCGAATGGATCATGTCGGTTGGGTACGGTGCAAATTTGCTCATGTTTTCGGCGATGCTGCAGATGATTCTCAGTGATCCCGGCTGGTGGCGAGAGTTTTGGGTTTGGGTGTGCATCTGCTCCGTGTCGCTTGCGCTGCCGATGATCATCCCCGCGATCATCGCGAACGTTTGGGCGGTGGAGGCCGCCCGCTGTCTGCATCAGCGGCACCGATTCGATGGGGTTCTCCATCGCATCGAACGCGCTCCGGGGGTCGCCGCGATGAAGATCCTCGCGTACGCAGCGGGTCTGATCCTGGTTGTGAACTTCATCGAAGCGAACTCTGCATTGCGAGCGATTACCGTTGCGCTGGTGGTTATCGGCGGGGTCTTGACGCGTCAGCGTACCGGCGGCGCCGAACGCCGCATGCCTCGAACTCTTCGCTGATTATTTCTGAGCTGCGGACCAGTCCACTACCGAACCGCACTCAGGACATGTGCCGCTCGTGTTGCCCGTCAGGTCGTACGCACAGGACGCGCACCGCCCTGGTGCCTTGCGCCGAAGCCACGGCCACCATAGCCAGAGCGACCACGCTGCGAGCGCGGCCGTCGGCGCGGCCAATGGAACCTGCAGCAGGAAGATCACAAAAATCACAGGGCCGACCGGACTCGCGGCGGGAAACGTCAAGCGCTCCTGCCGGACGGTCGGATACCAGAATGTACGCGGAGGTAGGGCAGCACCCATTCCTGGGTACCCCGACGGCATGCGGATAGTCCAACTATCGCGTTGACGCGACTGAACAGGGTGTGACCCCACAGCGGCCTCAAATGCACCGCGGCGGACGACGAACTCAATCGACGGCGTCAAGTGCATCGAACAGCTGCCGATGCTCACGATCAGCATCTGCAGAAAGCAAACCGTTAGCGTCAGAACCGTAACGCGGGTTACCATGCGTTGTTTCTCGCCATGTGCGCACGCCCAGCGGCGACCCCGTTCGATCGCCCGTTCGATCGCCCCCCGGCCGAACGATGGCATTCTACCTACCGGATCGGCGCGGAATCGAGATCCGTGAGGCGGCGCGAGAACTCGTCGTAGTGCTTGCGCGGGCCGATGCGCTCGAAGATGGTGACCGCGCGGGACCAGAAATTGCGCGCCGCGTCGACCTCTCCGCGCGCGAGCGCGATCTCGCCCAGGTTCGTGAGCTTGGTGGCCGCGATGTCGTCTGCGCCGATGCGCTCGGCAATCGCGAGCGCCTCGTGCAGCAGCGCCACGGCAACATCGAAATCGCCGCGCGCCTCGGGCAGCAGCGAGAGATTGCCCAGGTCGCGCGCGACGCCGTACTCATTGCCGAGACGCCGGTTGATCTCAAGCGCGCGGGTTATGGCGGCTTCGGCCGCGGTTGCGTCGCCGCAGAAGTGCAGCGCGAGGCCGAGATTCGTTTGCGCGCGTGCGGAGAGCGGGCTGTCGACGTCGGGGTCGGCCGCGGCCAGCCGCCGCCGGGCGAACTCCACGGCGGCCGGGTATTCGCCGCTGCGCAGGTGGAACTGAAAACAAAGGAAGAGCACACGCACATCAGCGCCGCCGTCGGCCAAGGCGCGCTCGAAGCCCTCCCGCGCCTCGTCGAGTCGGCCCTCGGCGGCGGCGGTGGCGCAGCGCTCGGCCAGCGCGCGGGCTACGGCGGCGCGCTCGCTCGCGGGCGGCGGGTCAGGCGGGTCGCGGGGCGTGGAGGCTAGAGATGCCACGGTTGAATCGTAACCCGACCGACGGTCGCTGCGCACGCGCCGGCGGTACGATGGCGATGATCGGCGGCCTGGTAGGCATGGAATTCGCGACCGTCGAGCAGTCGATTGAACCGGTCTGAGCGAAAAAAGCGAGATGCAGCCGGTCTTATCGCTCGTACTCCGCTAGCTTGAGATCGCGGATTCGGGTGATTTTGTCGATGGCGTCAAGACATCGGCGTCGCAGGTCCTCGTTGTCGGCCTGATGGTAGGCGCGAACGAGAAGCGTATCGTAAGGACTGTCGAGCTCCATCCGGCGGCCCTCGCCAATCTCGGCGGCGAGTCTTGCCACTTTGTCGCAGGCGCTGAGTGTCACTTCCGGAAGCCTCGCGGTTGTCAGTCTTAGTGCCCGCAGAAGGCGCCTGTGGTGCGCTGTGAACGCGGCGCTACCCAGAAAACTCTCCACCAACTCCGTGAGCAAACCGAGGGATTCACCTATGAGCCGATCGAAACATGACGCTGCCATCGCCCGCACATCTTCGCTCCGGTCGTTGAACGCTAGCGAAAGTCGTGACGCACAAGCCTGCCGGAAGCGAGCGTCGTCGAGATTGGCAACCCAGACCTCGGCAGCGCCAAGTCGCAGCGGGTCCCAGCCAGCAAGGCACCGTTCCGCGAGCGGCGCTGCCTCTTCATGCACGAGCGATGCGACGCAGGCACGCCGCGCGCCGCATTGCGCAACGTCAGGGTCACCTGAGCCCAGCATTCGCTCGACGATGGGTATTAGTGCGCTGAAATGCGTCGGAGTAGCAAATCGCAAAAACCTTTCAACGTTTTGTGTTTTCAGCAGGACGTCTTCCGTGTCGCAGAGCTTTAAGAACAGCTCTATCGCGAGCGATCGATCTTGATTCCACACCGGATACAGAGCCGTCACCACGCACGACCGGACGGCGATCGAGGGGTCGCTGACCATCCGCCGGAGCGTGGGCAGGAGTCGAGGTAGGCGCTCTTTGTCGGCGTGTAGGAGCGCTCGGACGGCACCCGCCGCTGAGCCGCGCACGCAATTGATCCCGGCCGTGTAGATATCGCCGCCGTAGCAGCCTTGGCTGCTGGTCGCGTCGGGCCGCCAAAGCTCGCGCGCGGGATCGGGGTCTTCGGTCGCATACCATGCGATGGCTTCGAGTAGATCGTCCGGCCATTGCAACGCTGGGAGCTTTTCAACGAGGTGGCAAAATGCGGAACCGGTTGGGCGACTCGGCAGTCGGTGACACCGACGACACGCTTCAAAGATTGCGTCGGGTTCGGCGGTCCCAGCGTCGAGTCCCTGAAGCACCGCGCGATAGTAGACCGGATTTGCGGCATCAGGAAACCTCAGTATGAGGCGCGCGAAGCGTTGCGGCTCACTGCGTACCTGCGCTTGCATTGTGCGGCTGAGTTCAATTGCGCCGCCGACCGGCTCGGCTTGAAGCAGGTGACCATGGTCCTTGGGATAGCTGGCGATGGCGCCGAGCCAGTGGTCGTCCGTCATTTTCTGCGCAGCAGCACATGAAATCGGAGAGGGATCGAAACTGCACGTGAAAGTACGGGGTGATTCCGGCGGCTCATCGGTCTGGAACTTGCGTTGCCACTCGCCGATTCGCGATCGCACGCCGTCGCTTCGGCGCTTTTCGTCGACCGCTAGCAGCAGCGCGAACTGAGTGAAGCCGCGGAAACGAAAGCCATTTGCGGTTCCCTCCCACTCGGTGTAGTAGGTCAGTAACATCGCCTCCAATTTCGCAAGTCGCTCGCTGGAACAGTACGGCGTAGTCGCTTGAATCAGCTCAGACGCAGCGAGGTGGTCGGAATCGATGTACCCGGAGGCCAGGCGCGTTGAGGACTCGCAAAGGTAATCCATGGCCTCGTCGGCGAATTGCGAGCCATTCGCGGCGTAGGCTCGCATCAGCAGGAACTGCACTGTTTCGTAGTCAGAAAAATCTCGCATCCAAGCCGCGAGCTGCGCGAACCCCGGCGGGTTGTCGCGAGCTAAGCGTCTTAGAGCTTCTTCGAGGGCGCTGATGAGGTGACCCTCGATTCCGTGGCCGCCATCGCGGAGTCGATATTGCCAGACGTCATCGCGCCACGGCTTCTCGCGATTGCGCGCCGAGTTGAGCTCGATTACATTCAACGTGAATGGGAACACATGTTTCACGAATGCTAGCGGTGCGCCCTGGGCGGCTTCGAGCAGAATCCGATCAGAGAGCTGACTACGCGGCGGGTTCGCCGCTCGGCTGAACGGATTCGCATGCCCATTGGCCACGCTGATCGTCATGCACCGGATCAAGTAGTGCCCGACCGCCTCGCACGCCCAGTCCGGACACTTCTCCGGCAGACCGAACAGGAACGAGAAGAAGTCGCCCTGGCGTGAGTGCTCGATGCCATCCAAGTCGCCATTCTCGATGCCGCGCAGGAACAACTCGAAAAAGCGTCGACCCGCGTGCACGCTTGCATACTGAACGAGAGAGCGGAACCGATTGCGCCAGGCGTCGGATGAGCCGAGATGCGGCTCGACAAGCTCGGCGACGCGATCGGCGGCGGCGTGTTGGACGTTACTGAGCAGCACCACCGCATTATCGACTGTAGCGGCGTCGCTGTCTTCGAGCCAGCTCTTGATCAGGCCAAGCGAGTCGAGCAGCCTGAACCACGGCAATGTTCGCGTCGCGGACCAGGCCTCACTCCGATAGGGGCAGTCAGCCTTCTGAAGCAGTGTTTCCAGGATTCGCCACTCTGCCTCGACGGGATCGGTGAATTGCTGAAGGAGGGCGAAGACGACCTGCTTGATGTGGAACCGGATGTCCGAAGACGACAAAAGCGTCTTGAGGTTTTCTAGGTAGCGCCCGCGGTCGCCTTCACGCTCGTGAAGAAGAATCTGGCGTACTTGGGCGCGGCGAAATAGGTGCTGCTCACCAGAGCGAAGAAGCCCGATCAGATCGCCGCCGTTGGCGGCAAAACACCTCGCGAAGGCATAGTCAAAGAACCCTTCGTGGAAGAAGCTGAGCCGCGCACCGTCTTTCACGAGCACGTGTTCGGACAGCAGCGCGTCGCGGAGCGCGGAGATGTCGTCGAGTAGCGCTGCCGGAGCGGACAGCGCCTGCCTATCGCTCATGTGCTCGCAGAGCCGGTCGATGGCGGAAGACCAGGCGAGCGTTGGACCAAGACGCGCGCGAAGGAGCCGGTCCTTTCGGTCCCAGTAGCGCCCGTAAAGTTCGTACGCAGTCTGAAAATCCAAGCTCGTGCTCGTTCCCTCAGCGACCTCGCAGAGTAATTTGAGATTGGCTGGCACGAGCAGCAGCTTGATCTGATGGGGCGCAAGGCGCGAAGGCTCGATACCGAGCGACTGCACGGTTCGTCGAACGACATCGTCCGTCAGCGTCCCGACCTCGATGTACGTGAACGCGCCGTCGCGGCTGCCGAGGCGCAGCAAGCGATGGTCGTTCTCGAAGTCGAACCGTCGACACGCGATGACTACGCGCATTTCGGGTAACGTCTGCGCCGTGCGCATCATCTCGTCGAAGCATTCGAAGAATTCCGGATTACGGCCCGAAGTCAGACTGACCGCGTCAAGCTGATCGAAAATGAGCACGCACCGTCGCCCTGCGGCGAGCGTGGCTAGGGTAGTAACCGGCGAAGCGGGCAGACCGAGCTGTTTCCCGAGTTCGTCCGGTTGCTGCGTTGGGGAAAGTAAGTCAACGCGAACGGCGAGCACGGGGATCCCTTCCGTCCGAAGGCTCTCGATTACCTGAAGCAGTACGGTGCTTTTCCCAGCGCCGGCACCGCCCGTTACCACTGCGCCGCGTTTCTGTGAACTCCCGTCGATCGCGGCCAATACACCCGTTGCCTCGTCGCGTGGTATCAGTTCGTCTCGAATGAGCTCGCCCCCCACGCGGTTGGTATATCGCTGGTTGGCGTTCTGAACTACTTCAGCCAGCGCCTGCGGTCGTGCCCAGATGGGTCGATAGAATCCGCGCGACGTTAGGTGGGTTTCAATTTGAGTACAGGTTAGCTCCTGGTGGACCGATTCAAGCGAGTAGGCGAACAGGACGTCGCTGACAGTACGTACGTCACCTTCAACCACCGGCGTCAATGCCAGCTCGGCCTGCCGGCGCAGTGTGTCCTCGTCGATGATGCGGACGTGAACACGCCACAGCAGCGAGAAGACCTCTTCACGGGCGCAGCCACGCCAGTGCTCAAGAAGGTGAGAGAACCGCGAACTCCACTCTCCCTTCGTGAACTCGCGCTCGAACTCGGCGATGTGGACTGCGCTGCGCGCGCGGTCCGCGAGCTCACGCAGCTCCAGTGCATCCTGCGACGAGACGAAAACACAGGATGCCGTTTCGTCGGCAAGGTGATTCCGAAAAGCGCCAAGCACCCCAGCCTCGCCAAGTTCGCGCAAGGTCCAGGCCCCGCGTCGACTGCCGCGAACCTTTACCTGGTGATATTCACGTGTGCCTTTGCGCGCCAGCCAGAACTCGATTCCCTCGCCGTCCGGGCCAGGCGGCTCCAGGCGGATCGTTTCGAACTCGCCACGCAGCACGCCCGCTAAGCAGACGACTGTCCACCTTGCTTCGTAGCGATTGCCGGCCTTGTCCGACGGTCCGCCAGGTAAGGGCATCAGCGTATTGTGCCACTAACCACGCGAGGAAGAAACTAGGTGCGGGATCTTCCGCCCTCACACCCCCCGGTGCGTGCGCAGCATCTGCACCAGCCGGCGCAGCTCGTCATGAAACGGCGCCTCGATTTCCATCGGCGTTTCCAGAATCGGGTGCTTGAAGCGAATCTTCCAGGCGTGCAGCGCCTGGTAGCGCAGAAACGGCGAATTGTCGCCCGCGCCCGTCATCGCCTGCTCGGTGGGATAGCGCGCGCCGTACATATTGTCGCCGACGATCGGATGGCCGATGTGCGACATGTGCACACGCAGTTGGTGCGTGCGCCCGGTCTTGGGAAACAGCCGCACCAGCGTGTAGCCGCGGAAGCGCTCGGCGACTTCGTACGCGGTGATCGCCTCCTTGGCGACGTTGATCTTGTTTTCGCGGATCATTACCGCGAATTTTTCGCGCACCACCGGATGCACGCCGATCGGAGCGTCGACGACGTCGCCGTCGAGCGCCAGCTCGCCCTCGACCACGGCGAGATAAATTTTCTGCACCGTTCGTCGCTCGAATTGCAGCGAAAGCCGCCAGTGGGCCTCGTCCTGTTTGGCGACGAGCATGACGCCGGTGGTGTTCTTGTCGAGGCGGTGGACGATGCCGGGCCGGAAGGGGTCGGTGTTGCGGCTGAGCGAGTTGGAATAGAAAGCGAGGGCGTTAACAAGCGTGCCGGTCTGGTCGCTGCGCGCGGGGTGGCAGATGATGCCCGCCTGCTTGTTGATGGCGATGAGGTGTTCGTCCTCGAACAGCACCTGGATCGGTATGTCTTCCGGAATGATCTCGAGCGGAGCGGGCGCGGGGATCTGCAAGTCGATCAGGTCGCCGCCGTTCATCTCGTAGCTGGATTTCGTCGGCTGGCCGTTGACGCGGATTGCGCCCTGTTTGATCAGTCGCTGCACGGCGGCGCGCGACAGGTGCGGGAAGCGCGATTGCAGATACTTGTCCAGGCGACGACCCGGAAGCCGACGGCGAATTCGGAGCTGAACCTGTTGCAAGCCCTCGTCGGCGGCGTCTTCCGTCGGAACAACGGCGTCGTCGAGTTGATCGTCGTCCTCAGCGGGCACGGGTGCAACTACGGCGTGCCGCCGGGCTGCGAGGTCGGTGCAGCGATCGGCAGGTCGATGATCTCAAGTTCGCCGGCATTGGGATCGATGGCGGCGTCGGGCTGGCTGGCGGTCGGCGGCAGGCCGGCAAGCATCTCGACCGGTCTGCGAATCGCGTCGAGCGACGTCAGCCGCTCGTTCGCCAGGTCCTGAAACGGAGAGCCGGCGTACTCGGGGTTTTCGGTGAGATTGCGGTAGCGCTGCTGCGCGTCTTCGAATTTGCCGAGCGTTTCGAACAGCGTGGCGAGGCGGAACTCAGCCGCGGCGCGAATCGGCGCTGGGGCGCCCGCGGCGCTCGTCACCTCCTCGAGTTCGCGGACGGCTTCGAAGATGCGCTCGGCACTGCGCCCCTCGACGCCGCGCGTCAGTTCGCTCGCGACGCGCAGATGCACGGCGGCGTCGAGCGTGGGGTGCAGATTGCGGCGGCCGATTTCGCGAAGGCTGTCGATGTTTCCCTGGTCGTCGGTTTCCGACGCCGGGCCTACGTCCATCAACTGCGCCCAGCCTTGTTCGATCTTGAGCGCGGAATTCCACGTCCAGAGCCGATAGCCGCCGACGGTCACCGCCACCGCCGCGAGCGCGATCGCCAGCGGCGTCGAGTAGCGGTCGAGCTGCTCCCACAGGCGCAGCAGCGAAGCGGCAAGCGCGTTCTGTTTCAACTCGTGGCGGCGATCCGCGTCCATTCGTTCCCTCTGTCACACTCTCGCTACGGCGTGTCGGAGCGCACCGCCCCGCCCGCCGGCTGCCCCGTCAACTGCGGGCTGTACGGGCGCCCGTCGCGCCCCGGCTTCACGTTTACGACGATCGCGAGCTTGCTGCGCCCCTCGGGGCGAAGCCGAATCAGGCACTGTTCGGTGTCGCTGTCGAACACCAGATCGTGCACGCCGCGATCAAAACTCTCCTGCCGCAGCGTCCAGCCGCCGGTCGGCATGTATTCCTTGAAAAACTGCCCGGCGCGCACGCGGTCGAGTTCCCCGAGGAACTCGTACTGAAACACCCGCACCGGTCCCGACGAGCTGCCCACGCTGCGTTCGTCGCGCAGCCGGAAGCCGCTCGGCAGCGGCACCCCTTCGATCATCGGATGCTGCACGGCGGCGGCTCGCGGTCGCTCGACCTGAGAATCGCACGCTGTAAGCAGCACAAGCCCCGACGAAGCCAGAACCACCGAACGGATCACCGCGCCGCAGTATCCGCCGCGCATCGCCGCCTCCCTGCGCCGTTCGCGCTCGAAAACCCGTGATACGAGGGCGATTCTAGCTATGGACGTGCGGCCGTCAAATGCGAGCGCGGCGGGGCGCCGACCGCGCGCCGCCGTTTGCCACGCCGAGTGGCGGCCGATACGCTCCCGACGATGAACGTGCGAATGCCGCGAGCGATTCCTTGACCCACTACCTTCTGGCAGCCGACGCCGACGCGTTCTTCGCGGGGTGGTTCTGGCTCACCGTACTCATCGGCGTCGTTTGGTTGCGGCGGCACATCGACATCTGGCGCGCCGGACGCGATCCGGTCCTGCGTCCGGATGAGCAGGGCCTGCCGGTGGAACGGTTGCCGGCCCTGACCGTCTTGGTCGCCGGCAAGGACGAAGACGCGAACATCGGCCGCTGCATCGAGGGCCTGCTCGCGCAGAACTATCCGCGTCTGCAGATCATCGTCATCAACGATCGCAGCCGTGATCGTACCGGCGAGATCATGGACAGCTACGCCGCGCGCGACCCGCGCGTGACGGCGGTCCATGTGTCGAATCTGCCCGAAGGCTGGTTCGGCAAAAATCACGCCATGCACGTCGGGGTGCGTCGCGCCACCGGCGATTGGCTGTGTTTCTCAGACGCAGACTGTGAATACGACTCGTCACAACTGATGGCGTCGGCGGTGCGGCTGGCGCGGCGCGAGGGCGTCGACTTCCTGTCGGTGCTGCCGCGGCTTGAGGCCGGTTCGTTCTGGGAGCGCGTGGTGCAGCCGGCGGCAGGCGGAATCCTCGTTTTCTGGTTCCCCCCTGGCCGCGTCAATTCGCCTCGGTCGGCGACGGCGTACGCGAACGGCGCGTTCATGTTGCTCTCGCGCACGGCCTACGAGCGCGTCGGCGGACACGAGGCGATTCGCGGTGCCCTGAACGAGGACATGCACCTGGCTCGGCGCGCAAAGTCGCTCGGGCTTCGGCTCTACGTGATCCGCGGCGCTGACATGTACCGCGTTCGCATGTACACGTCGATCCGGCAGATCTGGAACGGCTGGACCAGAATCTTTTACGGCTGCTTCGGCACGCCGCTGCGGCTTACGGCAAGCCTGCTGATGCTCGCAGTGTTCAGCGTGTCGCCGTACGTCGCGCTAGCGGTTTCGCCGTGGGCGGGCGACGCCGGAACCTGGTTGGCCGGCGCCGGCCTGTTCGCCGTGGCTTCGCAGATGTCCGTGTTGACACGCTTTTATGGCATGACCGGCAACGGCCGGCTGTGGGCGTTCACCTATCCGCTCGGCGCGGCCTTCGTGCTGGGGATCATCGTGAACGCGATGCGCCGATTGTCAGGCACGCCGACGGAATGGCGCGGGACGTCGTACGTGGGCGGAGCCCAAACACTTTCCGAAACTCCCGCGAACACAACTACCGAACAAATCGGAAGTTAGGCGAACACGCCCGCCGTTGGGCGCACCAACGGTGCTGGGCACGCCGCACGACGCCCCAACCCCTAGTGTGCCGCTCCGCGCACGTTTTCCTTGACACCGAACATTTGTTAGGTTATTCTTAGTGCATGGGGATCAAACCCGCCGGTGCCCCACCGGCCTGTGCAACGGAGTGCATCATGACACGCGAAGTTGGTCGTGCGTTATGTATCCTGGGGCCGGGCGGCGACTTCCAGCAAGAGGTCGTAAGCACGGGGCCGCGGCTCGACGAACTCAAGGCGCGACCGGTGCCGGCGGGATGGGTTCGTGCGCTTGCGAACTTGCTGAACAGCCGGGCCGCCCGCGAAACGGAGCTGCTCGCAGCGGATCCGCTGGCGGCGGAGCGCTCGGTCTGGGCCGCAGCGGCCCGACCGCTGCCGCCGGTGGTTTACGGTTCGCTGAGTGCCTTTTTGCACGAGGAGTGGTCGGATGCCGCGTCCGAAGAGTACGAAGTCGCGCCCCGCGGCGCTCACGCCCAAGCAGCTTCGCCTGCTGACGTACGTTCGCGACTACACGAACGCCCGGGGCTACGCCCCCACAATGCAGGAACTGGCCGACGAGTTCGGCGTGAGCAAGGTGACCGTGTTCGAGCACATTTCGGCTCTGCAGCGCAAGGGTTTCCTGCGCCGCGCGCGACACAAGGCGCGCTCTTTGCGACTTAGCGAAGAGATTGATTTTCCCGACCAGCGGCCGACGCGTCTGCCCTTGGTGGGGCGGATTGCGGCAGGGCGGCCGATTGAGGCCGTTGCCGACCGCGAGGTGCTCGACCTCGAGGAGATGTTCGTCACTTCGCACGAGACGTTCGTGCTGCGCGTCACGGGCGACAGCATGATTGAAGACCACATCTGCGACGGGGATTTCGTGATCGTCGAAAAGCGCGAGACGGCGCGGGACGGCGAAACCGTGGTCGCGCTGATGAAGGGCGAGGAAGCCACGCTGAAGCGGTTCTACCGTGTGCCGCAGGGCGTGCGGCTTCAGCCGGCGAACCCGGCCTATGAGCCCATGATCGTGCGCGACGTCCAGATTCAGGGTGTCGTCGTCGGTGTGCTTCGGCAGATGTAGCGGCGATCTCGGCGGCGAACGGCGCGATCGCGGTACGGCGACGCCGGCCGGGTGTTACGCCGCCAACCCGATCAGGGGAGCGTTCGAGCCTGCAAGACTACGTTGCGTGACGCACGGCAATCCGGATAATCGGATGCGGGCCGCGGGGGACGGCCGCTGCGCAGGAGCGCGATCGCCCATGGTTCGCCGCCGTCGCTTCGCCTTCACGCTAATCGAGTTGCTCGTCGTTGTAGCGATCATCGCCCTACTGATCGCTGTGTTGCTGCCGTCGCTGGCGATGGCGCGTTCGCAGGCGCGCGGCACAAAGTGTCTTGCGAGTCTGCGTTCGATCGGGCAGGGCTGGAGCATGTACGCCGACGAGAATCGCGACATCCTCGTTCCGAGCCGACCGCCCGACGCGGGCGGCGGAACGTCGAATGCGCTCAACGTCTACGATGTGGGCTACGGGCGAAAGTTCCGTCCCCGATGGCTCGCGACGATTGCGCGGCACATCGGAACGCCCGCGCTTTCGAACCCAAGTACAACGGACGACCGCCAGGACTACGACAGCGCGCTCTACCAGTGCGCCGAGGCGGCGGACTGGGCGGACGAACGAAATCATGGCTATGGCTACAACTATCAGTTTCTCGGCAATGCGCGAAGGGTGAACGGGCAATTTCGTGCGTATCCCGTGCGGCGCGGGGTTATCACTCACGCGGCGATTACGGTTGTTGGGGCGGACGCGATCGGCACGCCCGCCGGCACGGCCGCCGTGTTTCGGCGGGAGTACCGAAACGGCGGCACCGACATTCTGGAGCTCGGCAATCACGCGTACACGCTCGATCCGCCGCGTTTGCTGGCGGGCTCGGATCGCGGCACGGGCGACGTCGGCAGCCCGCGGAGCGGCGTCTCCGATCGACACCGCGGACGGACGAATGTGTTGTACGCAGACGGGCGGGCCGTGGCGGAGACAGTCTTCGCCTTAGGCTATCGATTGCAGCCGGACGGCTCCTTCGTCGACCAGCAGACTGTGGCCGATCCGCCGGGGAATGAGAGATTCAGCGGCACGGGTCGCGACGACGATCCGCCCGGGAGTCAGTAGGGGGACCATGGCGATTCCATACCAACCCGGCGAGGCGCTGACGTGCCGCCAGATTCGCGAGCTGGATGTGCTCGCGATCGAGCACGTCGGAATTCCCGGGCTTGTTTTGATGGAGAATGCCGCGCGCTCGGCTGCCGAGCTGATTCACGGATGGCTGCCCGATCCCGCGGGTGCCGCCGTCACGGTGCTCTGCGGCCGCGGCAACAACGGCGGAGACGGTTTTGTCATCGCTCGGCATCTGCTGAATGCCGGCGTTGCGGTGCGCGTTGTCGCGCTCGGCGCGCTGCGCGACTATCGCGGAGACCCGGCTACGAACTTTGGCGTGCTCGAACGAATGGACTGCGCGCCTCTGAACGTTATCGCCGCCGGCGGACTGGACGCGGCGCGCGAGCTGGTTGCCGGAAGCACTTGGATCGTTGACGCACTGCTTGGGAGCGGGGCGGACGGACCGCCACGTGGCGAAATTGCGGAGCTGGTGCGCCAGGCGAACGCCGCCCGCGCGACGCGTATCGCGATTGACATTCCGACCGGCCTTAACGCCGACACCGGCGAGTTGTACGCCCCGTGCTTTGACGCCGCGGCGACCATCACTTTCGTGGCGGAAAAGGTGGGTTTTTCGCAGCCGAGCGCGCGTCGTGTGCTCGGGCGGGTCCTCGTCGCCGACATCGGCGTGCCGCGGCGGCTGATTCCGGGCCGGCCGGGCGCCGTCCCGCTTGACAGTTAGGTATTTGTTGGTATATTGTGTTTGCCAGTCGCCGGAGTGTCGCCGAAACGTGTGCGGCGCTCGGCGCGCATCGCATCTGAGGAGTCGCCAATGAGTCAGGGCCAGGAGCAGACCCGGAAGGAAGCGCTCACTCGCGCCATCGCCCAGATCGAGAAGTCGTTCGGCAAGGGCGCCATCATGTATCTCAAGGGGCAGCCCGCGCTGGTCGACGGCATCTCCACCGGTGCGATCTCGCTCGACCTTGCGCTGGGCGGCACGGGTATTCCGCGCGGGCGCGTCATCGAGGTGTTCGGGCCCGAGTCGTCCGGAAAGACCACGCTCACGCTCCACATTGTCGCCGAGGCGCAGCGCGCCGGCGGCATCGCCGCCTTCGTCGACGTCGAGCACGCGTTCGACCCGGCTTGGGCCAAGCGGCTCGGCGTGAATCTCGAAGACCTGATGGTCAATCAGCCCAACTGCGGCGAGGAGGCGCTCGAAATCGTCGAGATGCTCGTGCGCTCCAATGCGTTGGATGTGATCGTCGTCGACTCGGTGGCCGCATTGATCCCGCGGCAGGAGCTCGAGGGACAAATCGGCGAACCGCAGGTGGGCGCGCAAGCGCGCCTGATGAGTCAGGCCATGCGCAAGCTGACCGGAATCAGCAGCAAGAGCCGCACCAGCGTGATCTTCATCAACCAGATTCGCGAGAAGATCGGCGTGATGTACGGCAGCCCCGAGACCACGCCCGGCGGTCGTGCACTCAAGTTCTACAGTTCGGTGCGCATCGATGTTCGTCGCATCGGCATGGTCAAGGAAGGCGAAACCGTCATCGGCGCGCGCACCCGCGCCAAGGTCGTGAAGAACAAGGTCGCGCCGCCGTTCCGCGAGACCGAGTTCGACATCCTGTTCGACTGCGGCATCAGTCGCGAGGCCGACCTGCTCGATCTGGCGGCTGATTGCGGCGTCGTGACGCGCACCGGCACGTGGTACAGCTTCGGGGAAGTACGCATCGGGCAGGGGCGCGAAAACGCGCGCGTCTTCCTGCGGGATAACCCCGACACCATGAAGACCATTCGCGAGCAGGTCCTGCAACTCAAGATTCCGCACCTGGCGGCGGAACCGAAGACCGCGCCGGCGGCGTCGATCACCGCGCCGGAGTCGGAGAATGGGGTGGCAAGTCGGAACAAGGCCGCGAAGCCGAGCCTGGCGGCAGCTGGGCGACGCAAGTAGACGCGGCGGGCCGGTGGCTCTTCGGGAGGGGGAGCGCCGGCCGACGGTGGGGTTTTGACGGGTGCGGTTTCGGCCAACCACACGCTCGCTCGCGTGTCAAAGTCAGCGTGCGAACGTCGTTATCGAGCGGCCCGGTTGCGGGGGTACACTACCATCCTGCGCCGGCCGAGCCGGTGCGGCACGGAGGTGGCCATGAACGGGCGGGTGCTGTTCTCATTCGCGATTCTGCTCTCCACGTCGCTCTTTGCCCAGGAATTCCGGCCGATCAGCAACGCTCCGGCGCAAGCAGCCCCGGCGCAATCCGCAGCGGCGTCGCCGACGATCAGCGACGCGCACGTTCTGGCGGGGCTCCGCTTCTATCCGCCGGCTCTGATCGATGATCTGGTGGCGGTCGGTCGCGATCCTCAGGCTTTGAGGCGATTTGCCGAAGCACTGTCCACTGAAGCCGCCAACCCGACGCAGACGCTGCCCGAGGCGCTGCGAGCGGCGGGCGAGCGGCTGACGAGCGTTCCCGAAGCCGTGCAGATCGCCGCGGATCAACCGCCGGTGCTCGCGGCGTTGGTGGGACGCGTCGGTTCGAATTCGCTTGAGTCCGCCGCGGCGATGGATCGGGTGCGCACTGCGTACTCGGAGGCGGAGCGGCTTGCGGCGCGTCGTTGGCAACAGTTGCTGGAGCAGAATCCCGCTGCCCGCGCCGAATATGGCCGCTGGGTTAGCGCCTTCGCGGAGAAGTTCGCCCAGGGTGAGACACCGGTTCCGAGCGTGTGGGTGACCGACGAGCGCTATCTTCTCGCGTGTCCGCCGAACCGTTCGCTGCTGGCTTACGCGCAGGAGACCGCGCCCACCGGCGAGTTGGCACGCGTGCTGATGGAATGGGAGCGTGAGTACGGTCCGTACCGCGTGGAGCAGCGCATTCTCGCCGGGACTGCGATCGGGGCTGAGAGCGAAGCGGGCGCCGCCATGATCGACTGGCCGAGCGATCAGCGCCGAGCGATGTGGGCGGCGGAGCAGAGCGCCGCGTCGCTCCGCATTCCGGTGGATCTGCAGCCGGCTGAGGATCAGAGCGAGGAAGTGCGTTACGCGATCGCGTTCGAGGAACATGCGCGGCTGTGGGGGCTGGCCAGCGCGCCGGTTGGCGCGCCCGCGGTCGCGTCTACGCCGCCGCCCGCCCCGATCAATGCTCCAGTCAGCGTGCCGCCGTCTGCGGCGAATGAGCCGGCGCCCGTGCCCGTCGCGCAGGGCGAGCCGCCGCCGCAGGAGGTGGAGGTCGATCCGCGTTTCATTCAGGAAAATGCGTGGCGCAGCGCGCGCGATCCTGCGCCGGTCGTGGTCGAGGAGCCGCCGATCTACGTGTCCGAGCCGGAATACGCCGAGCCGATGTACACGGAAGAGATCATCGACCCGTACGTTCCGGTGGACGGTTACCCGCAGTATGTCGAGACGGTGGCCCCGGCGCCGGTGTACTCGACGTACTACGAGCCCTACGTGAGCGCGGGCCTGTACTTCTATCACGGCAGCTCGTGCGGCTGTTCGTACTGCGTGCGAAATCGCTCGACCGTCGTCTATCACCACGACTCGCGGCCGCTGTATCGCGGCTCGATCCGGCTCGGCTCGACGCACTACGTGCGCCCGCGTTCGGACGATCGGGTCATCATTCGCACGGACCGCGATCGCGATCCGGTGCGTGTCTCGCGCGGGTCGGGCTCGACGCTGATTCGGCGCGATACGCGATCGGCGCCGAGCGTTTCGCCGCGCACGACGACGCGGATCAACCGGCCGACGTCGATCTCGCGCTCGAGCGGTTCGCCGATTTCGCGAAGCGGTCCGTCGCTCTCGCCGCGCAGCGGCTCAAGCAGCAGCCCGCGCTCGATTTCGAGCGGGTCGTCGCGCGGATCGAGCCGATCGAAACTGATTCGCTCGAATCCGGTCTACGGTCGTCCGCCGGCGAACGGCTCGTCGTCGCGGTCGATTCGCCGGCCGTAGGTTCTTCGCCGCTTCGCCTCGGTCAGTTGCAGTCAAGCCCGTAGCCGGCGAGGATCGCGCCGAGGTCGGCCAGATCGATCTGGCCGAACGGCGGCAGTGAGTCGCCGGGCAGCGCGTGGCCGCTCGGTGACACGCCCCAGTTCGCGAGCAGCACCCCAAGATCGCTGAGGTCGACGCGGCAGTCGCGCGGCTCGGCGACATCGATCCCGTCGCAACCCGGCTGCGGACAAGGTTGGCCGCAATCCGGATACACGAACGATGACGCGGTCGTCGCGAGTCCGAGCGGGTCAGTGACGGTCAGGCGAAGCTCGTAGAAGTACGTTTCGTTGGGCTCGCAGCCGACCGGGCTCAGCAGCGCGGTCGAACTGCATGCCGGATCGGCGGGTTCTACGTGCGTGTGGTCGTTGTGGTGCAGGATCGTCAGCCATTCACACGCAAGGTCGCCTTCGGCATGTTCGGCGTCGAACCTCGTCGCGAGCAGGTCGACGATGGTGTTGGCGCTCGTCGAATACATCGAGCCGTCGGCCGGGCTGATGATCTGCACGTCAGGCGGCGTGTTGTTTGCGGTCACAAAGAGCGACGTGACGTTTGAGACGCCGAGCTCGTCGGTCACGGTCAGAGTGACGTCGAAGCGCGTCGGCTCCGTCAGCGGCGGGGCGGTCGTGAACACGCGCAGTTCGCCGACGCTGATGAAGTCGTTGAACCCACCGGGCTGACCGAACAGGCGAATGCCGCTGGCGAGCGTCGGCGGGAAGTCGATCACGAACGTTTCGTAGTTCACGCCGTTGTTGCCGGGATACGGCGGGTCGATCGTCCAGCCTGGCACGTCGAGCCAGCGGCCGTCGATCTGGGCCTGAACGCGCAGCTCGTCGAACCAGCCGCCGTCCCAGAAATGCATGCCTTCCTGGAACACGACGCGCGTGAACTCGCGCGTGTCGAAGTACTCGTAGCCGATGAACTCGCGATTGCCTTGGTCGCCGAAATGGAAGGTGTCGTATTGGCGATAGCTCTCGACATTGCCGATCGGCGGATAGTCGCCGTCGCGCATCACCTCGGGGTCCCAGTTGCCGCCGCCCTGGGGCGTCGGCGGGTCGAGCTGAAAGACGCGGGCCGTGAACACGCCGTCCGCTGTTACGTCGAACGGAGCCGGATAGGTGTGCACGGGGTTGGGCTGCATGCTGGTCGTGCCGTCGCCGAAGTCCCACAGGTAGGTCAGATGGCTGCCTTCGGGGTCGCTCGACGCAGACGAATCAAACTGCACGGTGAACGGCGCGGCGCCATACTGCTGATCAACGCCCGCGATCGCCGTCGGCGGCAGGTTGTCCGGGTAGTACGACGCGCGCGCGATCGTCGCGGCGCCGAACTCGTCGTAGTTGATGTAGTAGAGAGTCTCATCGACCGGGTTCACGGCAAGCGCGACGATTCCGCCCAGTCGCGAGCCGAAATCTCGCACCTCGACCGGCGCGTCGCCGGCATCAAACACGAACGCGCGAATCCAGCCCGCGGCGAAATCCGCGTGAAAATAGACGTCCTGAAACTCCGGCGGGTAATGCGCTCCGGTGTACCACGCGCCGCCGGTCGACGAGAATCCGCCGAACTGCGGTCCGGCGACCGGGCTGCCCATCGCGCCGATTTCAATCTCCGTCGCATCGTTGCCCGAGAAGATTCCCGTGCGCGCCGGTCCCGCTTCGCTGTGGAACCAATCGATCGCCGGCCGCGCGTGCAGGAAGGTTTGAATCCCCGCCGGAACGGTCTGCCCGGCGTCGCACGGATTCGGGAATGTCGGGTTCGGTTCGAGCGTCGCCTGCCGGATCAGGTCCTGAAAATCGAAGAACTCCTGCGTGCAGCCGCCGACGCCGAAGAGCGGGTTGGGCGCATCCTGGTTGGCGACACGCGTCTCGAAGTAGCCCGCGAAGCTTCGCTGTAGACCTTCATAGATCGGCCAGCCGAAATTCTGACCCGCGGCCGTGCAGACGTTCAGGTCTTCCCAGAGATACCAGCCCACGTCGCCGATGTAGATCGAACCCGGTGCCTCGTGTCGAATCGGAAGCTCGTCCGGCCGAACCGTGAAGCGGAATGGATTGCGCAGGCCGAGCGCCCACACGCGCGAACGTGCCGCACGCGGCGCCGCGGCGTCGTAGAACGGGTTGTCGGCAAGACCGTCTCCGGTGAGCGGGTCGATGCGCAGAATCTTGCCGTTGAGCGAATCGACGAGCTGCGCGCGGAACGCGCCGATGTCCTCTTTGGGTTGCAGAATTCCATCCGCGACGGCGGTGTTGCTGCTGCCGTTGATCGGTCCGCCGGAATCGACCACCTCGTAGCTGGCCGCATCGCCGCAGCCGACAAGCAGCGAGCCATCGTGGCCGAAGGCGACGGTGCCGATTCCGTGCGACTGGTGCGCAATCGGGAAGCCGGTGCTGATCGACTCGCCGATCAGAATCGTGCGGCTGCTCACGTCCACGCTGCGGAATCCGTCGGCGGCGTTGCAGGTGTAGCGCGTGAGGCGGCCGATCGTGTCGTAGAAGTACTCGTCGGCAAGCGGGTCATACTGGGGCGTGCCGAAGTTGATCAGGTGGTGGTAGTCGACGACGTAGAGCAGGTAGATGTACCCGTTGGTGTAGAAGTCGGGGTCAATCGCGAAACCCAGCAAACCGTAATCGCGCCAGTTACCGACCTCTTCGGCGATGTCGATCAGCGGCGCGGCGGACTTCACGCCGTTCTCGACCAACCAGACGCGGCCCGCTTTTTCCCAGACGAACATGCGGCCGTCGGTCGCGAACGCCAGGCCCACCGGCTGATCCCAGCCGCCGGCGACTGGCTCCGCGAGAAAATTCTGGGGCAGCGCTGCTGACGCGGACGCCGCCAGCGCAAGTGAGCCTACTAGCAACCGCATCGTGAAGTGCGACATGAGATGGCCTCCTGAGCGTCAAGCTAACTCGGCGCTCCGCGCGCGATCAACGCGAATTGTGTGAAGGCGGGCAGATCGGCATGCCGGTCACGATTTGCAACGCAGATTCACTTTCAGTTAACATCGATTGCCGTGAATGTGATTTCGCTTGCTGGAATGTAACCTTTGTTCGCGGCGGGGTACTAATACCGGACGGAGCGTGCGCTTTGAGCGGTTTGAACGCATTTAGGACGAGTCTTGTCGGTTTGGTTACGCCTGAAAGCGAGTTGACACGCGGATTTTGCTCCGTCAGAATACCGTCGATGAACGATTTGCACGAATATATGGAATTCGGAGAACCGAACGACCGTTAACTCGTATAACAACGGTACGAATTGCGACGGAGCGTGATATGCCGCGAGTGCGAACAAATAACGTGACGACGACAACCGCGGTCCTGCGGCGGCTCGAGCCCACCTGCGAGATGCCGACCGGGCCGCTGTGCCGCCAGATCAGTGCCGAGCAGATGCAGCGCCTTCGGCGGCGGATCACTGAGCCGGTCGAGGCGTTCGTCGACCCGTCCTTCCGCAGCGCGTCGGCCGAGGCGGCGATCATGGATTCCGTCGTCTCCGCGGACGAATTGGCGGTCGGCGGCATGGCGCGGCGACGAAGCGGCTCCGACGACGAGCTCGACGTCTCGACGACGCCGACGATTCGGCTGCGCGCGATGACCGGCGCCGAAGAGCGCGCCATGTTCATCAAATACAACTACTGCCGCTATCGCGTGCTTCGCATCATGAAAGAGCATGACGGCGCCCGGCTGTCGCTTTCGGCGGCCCGTGATCTGCTCGAGTGGGATCAGCGCGCCGCGGACGTGCGCGACCTGATCATTCAGGCCAATCTCGGGCTGGTGCCGACGATGGTCGAGCGGTCGCGCGTGAAGGGCGTGGATTTCGGCGACCTCATCAGCGAAGGCCAGCTCGCCTTGCTGCGAAGCGTCGAGAAGTTCGACTACTCGCGCGGCTTCAAGTTCAGCACCTACGCGTGTCGCTCGATTCTCACCGCGATCACGCGTTCGATCGCGATGATGGCTCGCCATCGGGCCCGCTTTCCGACCGAGTTCGACCCCGACATGCAGGGCAGCGACGTCGTTGAGGCGCAGCGCGCCGGCATCGAGCTCGACTGCCTCGACGAAATCCGCCGCATCCTGCGCGACAACAGCGCCGAGCTGACGCGCGTCGAGCGGCGCGTGCTCTCGGAGCGCTTCGGCATCCGCGCCAAGCGTACGGGCGAAGACGATCCGCAGCGCACGCTCCGGCAGGTCGCCGACAAGTTTGGCGTGACCAAGGAGCGCGTGCGCCAGATTCAGAACAAGGCGCTCAACAAGATTCGCACCGTTCTCAGCGAGCGGGTGTTGATCGACTGAGCGGCTCGCCGATTCTCGGACCTCCTCGAATCCGCGCTGTCTGACGCCTTTGCGGCGCCGGCAGCGCGGCAGTTTTTCTGCGACCTTGGACGCTGCTTGGCAGCGGATGCGCTCGGCGGCGAGAATCTCACCCGGTTCGAACCTACGATATTGCGTGGTCCAGGGACGGGGAGGGCTGTGCGTGCGCGCGTTTTCATGCCTGCTGACGGCGGTGCTCGCCGTCTCATCGCTCCCCGCAAACGAACCCAGCGGTCAGCGCCTGCGGCTGCGCTGCGGCGCTCGCTGCCAGGATTTTCAGGTCGAGTCGCCCTTGGCGTTGATCAGTCCCGCCGCGCGGCTGAACGAGCATCTCGCGCAGAAGGACGGCACGGTTCCGCCACCGACGGACGGCTTCCTCGTAGCTTCGCGCGTGATCGTGCAGGCGTGCGACGAGCGGCACGTTGATGCGATCTGCGAAGCCTACGGTCTGACCGGCCGCCGCGCGCCGGGCAACTTTCGCGTGATCGAAACGTCGAGCGTGGCGGAAGCGGCGGAGCTTGCCGAGCGGCTGGCGCTCGATCTGCGCGTCGCGTATTCCGCGGTCGACATTCAGTCGCCGTACGTTTTGCGCTCATTGCCGACGGACCCGAATTTCGGCCTGCAATGGCACCTGCACAACACGCTTGATCCGCTGTTCGACGTCAACGCCGAACCGGCGTGGGCCGCGGGCTGGACCGGCAGCGGCGTAACGATCGGCATCGTCGAGAACGGCTGGCAGTACGATCACCCCGACCTCGCTGCGAACTACCGCGCCGACGCGACGCAGATCGCAGGCAGCGCCACCTGGCACGCGACGGCGGTCGCCGGCGTGGCTGCCGCCGTCGCGAACAATGGCCTGATGGGCGCCGGCATGGCGCACGGCGCGATGATCTCCAACCAGCTCATCGGCACCGACAGCGAAATCGCCGACGCCATCGCGTTTCGCAACGACCTGAACGACATCAAGAACAACTCGTGGGGGCCGTTCGACGACGCGACCGCGCGCTCACTTACGCCGCTGGTTCGCGCGTCGCTCGAGGAGGCGATCGAAACCGGCCGCGGCGGCCTGGGAACCGTCTTCGTTTGGGCGGCCGGCAACGGCGGCTCGTCCAACGACCGCGTCGAATACGATCCGTATGCGTCAAGCCGCTACACCATCGCGATCGGCGCCATCGGCGACGCCGAGACGCGGCCTTTTTACAGCGAAGTCGGCGCGTCGCTGCTCGCCGTGGCACATTCCGACGGCAACGATCGCGACATCTACACCACCGCGAACAACAGCGGCGACACGGACGAGTTCGGCGGAACGAGTTCGGCGGCCCCGCTGGCGTCGGGCGTGATCGCGCTGCTGCTCGAAGCGCGACCCGATCTGACCTGGCGCGATGTGCAGCACGTCATGGTCCGCTCGGCGCGGAAGAACGACCCGGCGTCGAATTCATGGGTCGTCAACGGAGCGGGACACGACGTCAGCTACAACTATGGTTTCGGCGCTGTCGATGCCGGCGCAGCGCTCGCCGAGGCTCTGAGTTGGCAGGGTGCCGCGCACGAGCTTTCGTTCGACTCGGGCTTGGTGGAAGTCGGCCTCGCGGTACCCGACAACAACACCACCGGCTTGACGCAGACCGTCGAGATCGCCGAAGACATGCGCCTCGAGGCGGTCGAACTGGTCTTCGACGCGAGTTCCACCTACATCGGCGATCTGCGGATCGAGATTACCGCACCCAGCGGCACGCGCTCGCTGGTGGCCGTGCAGCGGCTCGACGCCCAGGACGAGTATGACAACTACGTGTTCACCTCGCTCCGGCATTGGGACGAGCGCAGCGCCGGCGTCTGGAGCGTGAACGTCTCGGACCGCGCGGTGTCCGATGTCGCGACGTGGAACAGCTTCCAGTTGCGGCTCTACGGCACGCTGCCCTGCTATCCGGACTACAACAGCGACGGGCAGATCGAGCTGTCTGATCTCGGCGCGGTGCTCAGCGCCTGGGGCGCCTGCGAGGGTGATTCGCAGTTCGACCCCCGACTCGACGAAGACAACGACGGCTGCGTGGGCTTGAGCGAGCTTGAAAGCGTGCTTGCGGCGTGGGGCGAAAGCTGCTCGTAGCGACGCAGTCCGCGGCGCGCCCGACCGACGCTACATCTCCGGACCGCCATCGTAGGAGCCATACACGCTCTTCAGAGTCTCCATCAGCTCGCCGACGGTCGCGAGCGCTTCGGCGGCTTCGACGAGCGCGGGCATGACATTCGCGCCATCCAGCGCCGACTGCCGCACAGCCGCGAGCGCTGCCGCGTGTCGCTGACGCAGCGCCGGGTCGCGATCACGGCGCTCCTTCATCGCGCGCAGGCGCCCAACTTGCTCGGTCTCGACGGTGCGGTCGATCTTCAGCGTTGGAATGCGCTCGTAGTCGTCTTCCACGTATTTGTTCACGCCGATCATCGTGCGCTCGCCGCGGTCGAATTCCTGGCCGTAGACGTGCGAGCTGTCGGCGATGGATCGGCGGAAATATCCCTGCTCGGTGGCCGGCAGCACGCCGCCGAACGCGTCGTAGATGTGATCGATGAGTTCGGTTGCCTGTCGCTCGATGTCGTTGGTCAGGCGCTCGATGAACCAACTGCCGCCCAGCGGATCGACGGCGCGTGTGACACCGGTCTCGTCCGCGATGACCTGCTGCGTTCGCAGCGCGATCTTGACGGCCTGCTCTGTGGGCAGCGCGAGAGTTTCGTCCATGCTGTTGGTGTGCAGGCTCTGCGTGCCGCCGAGCACCGCCGCCAGCGCCTGGTAGGCGACGCGGATGATGTTCACGTGCGGCTGCTGCTCGGTAAGGCTGACGCCGGCGGTCTGGCAGTGGCAGCGCATCCACCAGCTCCGCTCGCTGCGCGCCGAGTAGCGGTCGCGCATGATGCGCGACCACATGCGCCGCGCGGCGCGCATTTTGGCGATCTCCTCGAAGAATTCGTTGTGGACGTCCCAGAAGAAGCTCAGACGCGGGGCGAACGCGTCGACGTCGAGCCCGCGGCGCATCGACTCCTCGACGTAGCACATGCCGTCGGCAATCGTGAACGCGAGCTCCTGGGCCGCGGTGGCGCCGGCCTCGCGAATGTGGTAGCCGCTGATGCTGACCGAGTTCCACTGCGGCATCTGACGGGTGCAGTATTCGATCGTATCGATGACCAGTTTCACGCTCGGGCCCGGCGGAAACACGAACTCGTTCTGGGCGTGGAACTCCTTGAGAATGTCGTTCTGCAGTGTGCCGCGCAGCCGTTCGAGCGGCACGCCCTGGTGCTTGGCGACGCAGATGTAATACGCCAGCAGGATCGCCGCCGGCGCGTTGATCGTCATGCTCGTGCTGACGTCGGCCAGGTTGATGCCGTCGAAGAGCACCAGCATGTCTTCGAGCGAGCTGACCGCGACGCCGCACTTGCCGACCTCGCCCAGGGCCAGCGCGTCGTCGCTGTCGCGACCCATGAGCGTCGGCAGATCAAAGGCCGTGGACAAGCCGGTCTGCCCGTGCTCGAGCAGGTACTTGAATCGCTCATTGGTCTGTCGCGCCGTGCCGAAGCCGGCGAACTGCCGCATCGTCCAGACCTTGGCCCGATACATGTCGGCGTGAATGCCGCGCGTGAACGGAAACTCGCCGGGCTGGCCGATGTTCGCGAACTCATCCGGGCTCAGGTCCGCCGGACCGTAGACTCGGCGGATCGGCATGCCGGACATGGTCGTCGGGTCGGTGGATCCGGCTCGGCCGGCGCGGCGCGGATTGCTCGGATCGAACGGCTTGGCGATCGTGCTCATGCTTTGGCCCTGCTGATTTCGTTCGTCGGGACGCACGTTGCGGGGCGATTCGAGCGCCCGGCCGGCGTCGGATTCTAGCGGAACGCGGGGATCGAGTTCGAGAGCATGCGCGCGGTTATCGGTTGCCTGTGTGCATGCGGCGGCTACGGCTCCAGCACGCCGACCGCCCAGGTGCTCGGATCGACGTTCCAGCCCAGGTCGTCGCTCACGGTCAGCGTCTGCGAGCCGAGCTGCGTGTCGTTGATCTTGTAGAACACGCCGATCCGCGGGTGCTCGGCCGGGTTCCAGCCGTTCAGGCAGTCGGCGCGAATCAGCGCTTCGAGCTGATAGCCGGATCGCTGCACGCGCGACGTCACCAGTATCCGCAGTTCGTCGATCGCCGGCGGGTGTTCCTTGGCGCGGCTCATGCGGTGCAGCGCTCCGACCGTGTTGCGCCCATCGCGGCCGCCGCCCAGCGGCAGGAAGTAGAAGAAGTGGCAGAACCGCGAGCCGCGCTTCAGATCGCGCGTGTCGCGGGTGTCGATGCAGAGCCGCGCCCCGTCGTGTTTCCACCATTCCTTCGTGCTGCAGACGGGCGTTCCGCGGCGCCCCGACACGTCGTACGCGAACAGAATCCCCTCGTCGCACCAGGCCCAGTAGACGTCGGCGAACGGCTTCTGATTGTCGAGTTCGCAGAGCGTCGGCGCCAGATAACGCTTCCCGTATTTCGCTAGGTTGCCGTCGAGGCGCACCGGCTTATCCCAGCGCGGCAGCGCCACCTCAAATGAGAAGAATGCGCGATAAGGCAGGTGCTCAAGCATGCGGGCACTGTAGCACGAGGAGAGCGATCAAGGTCGCCACGAACTCTGCAGCGCCGCCGGCAACTGGCTGTACGCGAACGCGGATTCGGACGAGCGCGTGTTGTACGGGTCGCCGTGCAGAAGGCCCCAATCAATCGGACCCGCGCGGCCGCTCGAATAGCAGTGCAGGAATCCCGCACGATCCGCCACCAGCACCTCGTTGGCTCCGTCCTGGTCGAGATCAGCCACCACCGGCGCACACTCGCTCGCAAAATCCAGCGCGACGCGCAGCACGACGTGCCCGCTCGCGGCAAGCACAACCAGTTCGCCGCGGCCCGAGCCGTCGGCGTCTGCGGTCGCGACGATGATCTCGCCGCGATGATCGCCGCTCAAGTCCGCGATAGCCGGCGTAGCGATGAGCAGGCCGCCGGGCGCCACCGACCACTCGATATTCTCGTTGCGGTACAGCGTGAGCGCGCCGGGGGCTTTCGAGTCGCCTGTTGTCGCTACAAGCACGCCGTCCGCCGCGCCCGAGGCTGACGAGCGGATCGTGCGCAGCCCTGCAACCGTCGCGCCCAGGCTCCACTCGGAGGCGACGTCGATTGTGGCGGCTGTCGGCGGCGTTTGCCCGACTCGAATCGCTCGCAGGCCGCCGTCGGCCGAGCGCTCGTACAAGGTGCGACCGCTCAACACCGGCGACGCCGCGGACCCCGCGCCGCGAATCTTCCACAGCAGCCGACCTTCGCCCGCGGAAATCGCGCAAACGGCGTCGGCGGTGTGAACGATCACGATCGCCGGCCCGCGCTCGTCCGCGGGTAGCGCCAGCAGCGTGGCGTCGATCCAGTCATCTTTTGCCGCGGCGGCGTCCCTCCGCAAGCCCAGCGCCGCGCTCCACAGCGCGCCGCCGTCGCGCGCGCTGTAGGCGCGAAGCCGCCCGTCCGCGTCCAACAACAGCACGCGTCCGGACTGCCGACCGGCCTGCGCGAGCACAAGCGGCTGCGAGCGGATTCGCGCGCCGAGCGACGCACTCCAGCGCAGCGTGCGTTCGGCGTCCACCGCATGCACACGCCCGGCGGCGGTCGCGACGATCAGCAGATCGTCGATCGCAGCGAGGCCGACCACGTCGATCGGCGCCGAGCCGGGCGGCTGAAACCAGAGTTCGGCCTGTGCATCGCGGCCGATGCGCACCAGGCCGTCCGCCGCATCCGCCGAATCGAGGGCAGACTCGCCAAGGGATGCGACGAATACCGCGTCGCCGCGGGGCAGAATCGCTGTGAATCGGCCGGTCAATCCGACGGGCGCCGACCACCGCCGCGTCAGGCGCACGCGTTCGCCGGGCGGCGCGGGAATCGGCTTGCCGGCGTCTACGGCACGCAGCGAATCGAGATGGCGTTTCCAATCGGGTGTGGTCTGAAACTGCGCGCGCGCCGCCCACGCGTACAGGCGGCGTCGCGGCTCGTCGAGCGCGGCGGGGGACTCACCGAGCGATCGCAGGAAATCGAGCCTGCGCGAGGCCAGCACCTCACTTGCGAGACGTTCCCAGCGAATCAGCGCGTCGCGGCTCGTCTCCGGGGTGCGCGCGTCGCGCAGCATGTCGAGGCCCTGCAGTGCACACCACTCCAGGCTTCGCTGGCGCAGCGTCGCAACCAGCCAGGACCCGGCCGCCGAAGCGATGACGAGCAGCAGCAAGCCGAGTCCGAGCCGGCGGAGGCCGACGCCGACGAAATTCGACACGCCTTGCTCCAAGCGCCCGTGATTCTCGCGCACGAACCTCGCAGAACCCGGGGACGCTCCCGCGGCGAACCTTACATGAGGCGGGCGCTCACACAAAATGGGTGCAGGCGCGGCGGCGACGCTTGTGTCGGAGCCGGGCTTGTATTATAAATCAATCAAGTGTTCGGCAGTGTTATCGAGCGGTCGTATTGCCGCTCAGAAGGGACGCTGGATGTTCGGGCGAGGTCGGGGCGCGGTCGCCGTTCGGCGTCTGGGCGCGGTAGCGTTCTTGTTCTTTCTGGGGAAGGGCTTGCTGTGGCTGGCGCTTGGGGCGCTCGCGGCGCGCGGCCTGATCGGTTGAACGGAGACACAAGCACGATGGTTCCGACAGGCACCGCTACGGCCGGCGTCATGGATAGGTTGAAGGCAGAGACCGCCGGGCAGCATGCGGCGGCGGAGGCACGCCCGATCGAGCAGGCGATGGTGCGCGGGGAAGTCACGCGCGAGCAGTATTCAGCTTACATCGCGCAGCGCGTCATGATCCACGCGGCGCTCGAGCCGCACATGGCACGGCTTCGATTGGCTGATGCCCGATTCGGGAGCTTCATGGACCCGAGTCTGTTTCAGGAAGATCGCGCGCGGGCGGACCTGAAGCACCTCGGCGCGACG
The DNA here is from genome assembly GCA_964388675.1 of uncultured Planctomycetales bacterium. Taxonomy (GTDB): domain Bacteria; phylum Planctomycetota; class Phycisphaerae; order UBA1845; family Fen-1342; genus CAYMBL01. Next base: position 14,829 of record CAYMBL010000012.1, on the reverse strand, counting down.
GCCGGAACGGCGTGCGAAGCCACGCGCCAGTATCTGTCCGATATCGAGCGCTGGGCGCGCGAAGCGCCGGTCTCGCTGCTCGGTGCATACTATGTATTCGAGGGCAGCAAGAACGGGGCGCGCTACATCGCGCGGGCGCTGGGACGCACACTGGGGCTGTCTGCACAGGCCGGCATGGCCTATCTCGACCCGCACGGCGATTCGCAGCGCGAGCTGTGGATGCGCTTCCGGGCGGCGGTGAACGCGTGCGAGTGGTCCACGGCCGAGGCTGACCTGATGGTCGCCGCGGCGCAGCGAACGTTTGACGCAGTTAGCGCGATTGACGACGAACTTTGGGCGGCGACGACTGCGGCTGCGTGACGCCGCGCGTCGGACCGCTTTCTTTGAGGCAGGAGAGGAGCGAAGCATGTTTCGGCAGTGGATCGGCATCGCGGCGGTTGTGGGGATGACGAGCGTCGCGGCGGCGCAGACCGTCCCGTTCACGGAGTCCTATGACGCCGACGCCAGCAACTGGCGCGACGCGACCGGGGTGGTGAACGCCGCGTGGGTCGGCGCCGGCGGAGCGGATGGCGCGGGCTACATAACACAGGCGCTGAATTTCCAGACGCAGACCGTCGGCGCGACGCCGCTGCTGGTGCGTTCGGACAGCGCGTTCGGCTCGAGCGGCGGCGCGTTCTACGGCGACTGGCTGGGTACGGGCGTCAGCGAATTGAGGTTCTCCGTGCGGCATAACGCAATCGCCCCGATCAACGTTTTCGCGCGTTTCGCGACCAACGTTCCGGGCGAAGGCGCGATCGGTCTCGAATTCGTACCGGTCTTCCCGAACGTGTGGACGCCGATTTCGATCCCGATTTTCGACGGCAACCCGCAGTTTATCTCGTTCGAAGCGTCGGACTTCGCCACCGTGTTCGCGAACATTCAGCGGCTGCAATTCGGGATTTCGGTTCCGGCGGCGCTGGCCGGCCAGAATCTCACCTTCTCGTTTGATTTCGACGAAGTCGGCATCGTTCCCGAACCCAGCAGCCTGGCTTTGCTGGCGGCGGGCGGACTGTTGCTGGCGGCACGTCGGCGGTAGCGAGACAAGGAGGCAATCGCCATGTGTGGCAGCAAGACATCGCGGCTGCTTGCAGTGACAACACTGATGGGCTGGACGGCCGGCCTGGGCGTCGCGCAGACCTTTGAATTCGCGACGCCGAGCGACGACCGCTGGCACTATCCGTTCAATTTCTTTCCCGGCACGCGGCCGACGGTTTCGACGTTCAGCTCGCTGGGCACGGGTGTTCCGAGCTTCTCGAATTTCAACGATCGCGACGGCATCGCGCTCATCGCGTGGGACACCAGCGGCTCCATCCCCGTCGGGCAGGGTTCCTATGCGATCGAGTCGGTGACGGTGATCGTCCGCAACGAGCCGAACGCGACCTGGCCGATCGACCTCACGGTTGACGAGTGGTTCACGACCGACGTCAACAACGACACGTTCATCAACGGTGACGGGATTCAGCGCGGCATGCCGGGCGACTCCGACGGCGAGAGCAATGACAGCGACGCCGGGCGTCCGGTCGAGCTCTTCGGCATGGGATTTGGGCCGGTGTACACGACGTCGACCTGGACACAGGGCAGTGCGTTTGTCGGCGGCACCGATCAGGCGAACAACCCGCGCGATCCATTTCCGATGGTGTTCCAGGACGGCACGGGCGCAGCGGTCCACGTCGAGGATCACGTGAAGGGCCTGCACAACAGCGGCCTGACGCCGCCCATTGGGTCGTTTACTCCGGTGCCGTGGGCGATCGGTGTGCCGGTGGCATACACGCCCGGCAGCCAAGCGGTGCCGTTCGAGGTCGCGTTCGACGTTGATCTCAACCTGTCGGGTGGGGCGGTGCGAGCCTACTTCGAGGATCAACTTGCGGCCGGCAAGGTGTTCGTTTCGCTGGCTTCGCTCACCGATACTGTCTTGGGCGGAACGGTGGGCGGCGTCCCGTCGTTCTACGCCAAGGAAGGCATCGGTCTGCACCCCGACGCACGAGCGCCCAAGCTCGTGATCGTGCTCTCGGAGGCCATCGAAGGCGACGTCAATGGCGACGGCTGCGTCGACCTCTCCGATCTGGGAACCCTCCTGAGCAATTTCGGCCTTTCGGGCGGACTGAAATTCGAGGATGGCGATCTGAACGGAGACGACAAGGTCGACCTTTCAGACCTCGGCGTCGTGCTTGCGAACTACCTCAGCGGCTGTTAGGTAAGGCGGAATGCGGACGATTCAACGCATGGATGCGGGTGAGCGGCGGCGGCGGCGTGGATTCACGCTCATCGAGCTGCTCGTGGTCGTGGCAATCATTATGCTGCTGACGGCGATCCTGCTGCCGGCGTGCAATTACGCGCGCGATCAGGCAAAGCAGACGTTCTGTCGCAACAATCTGCGAGGGCTGTGGACCGGCATCCTGACCTACACGCTCGAGAACAAGGACCGGCTGCCTTTCCTGGAAGACGTGAACATCCAGACCGCCGATCCGCGCACCGGGCCGAACGCCGACCCGTTCGATCCGGCGTTTCCGACGTCGGTGGGCAATGTGCTGACGCCGTACGCGACGCCGAAAATCTGGGTCTGTCCTTCCGCGGTGAAGGGCTTTCCGCTGAACGCCGGCCAGACCGGCTGGAAGATGACGTATCTGTTCAGCGCTGCGGGCGGCATTGGCCTGGGCGTTCCGTACGATCGCGCTCCGGGCAAGGGCTCCGGTTCTTCGCTCGATCCCGCGATTTCAAACTACATCCACTTCGATGGCCGGCCCATCCGGCTGCTGGACGGCCGGCGCTACGTGAAATTCGGCGTGAACCAGAACGACAAAGGCCAGTGGAATGTGCGGCGCGAGATCATCGCCGACGCCTGGTTCGACGAAGCGCCCACGCCGCAGATCGGCGGTTTTCGCTACGCGCACCGGGGCATGCTGAAACGCCGCGACGACCTCGAGAACGCGCGCGAGCAGTTCGACCTCAACACGAACACGCAGGGGTTGCGTTGGGGCTCCGGCGGGCACGAGGTTCACGCCGACGGCGAACGAGCCGACATTTTCATGACGCGACACTGGGAGCAGCACCTCACCGGCTATTGATGCTGCCGGTGCCGGCGCATGCCACCGCGAGCCCGCACGCTGCGCGCAACTGAGCACCGCCGGCCGTCGCCGGCCGACGGCCCCGGCTTGCGTACGCCCGTTCACATCCGTAGGCTTTCGCGACGGCGATCACACCGGGGAACGTCGCGGCGACCGAAAATTCTCGGGCCGCACACGCGAACTCCCAGTGTGAGCCGGCAGCCGGACCGAGGCGCTGGGGGTCCGCGGAAAGCGAGTCGGATGAAGAAATGGGTGTTTCTCGCGTTCGTCGTCGGGGCCATCGGCCTGACATGGTGGATCGTCCGCACCTACGTACGCGTGACGCCGCCCTGGGATCAGCCCAAGTATGAGAAGGTTTCGCGCGGCGACATCCGCGTGCCGATCACGGCCACGGGATTGATCGAGCCTTCCGAGCGGATCGAGATCAAGGCGGAAGCGTCGGGCGAGGTGATCGACGTTCGCGTGAAAGAGGGAGACTTCGTCCGACAGGGCGACGTGCTCGTCGAGCTGAAGAAGGAAGACGAGCAGCGCAACGTCGCGCGAGCCGAAGCCGACGTGAAGCGCGTGGCGGCGCTGCTGGAGTCCGCGAAGGTCGACGTACTGAAAGCGGAGGCGGCGATTCGCAGCTCCGAAGCGCGTGTGGCGGAGCTCGAGGCGCAAGGCGCAGCCACAAAATTCGAGCTCGACAAAGTCACGAGACTCATGAGCACCTCGTCGAGCAACCAGGAATTCGTAAACGCCAAGTCGCGCGACGACATCAACCAGGCCCAGTTGAAAGCCGCGAAGGCGGCCTTTGATTCGGCCGTGAGCAGCCTGGAGAGCGCCAAGCAGGCGGTGGTGATTCAGGAAGCGGCGCTCGAACAGGTGAAGAACACCTTCGCCGACGCCAAGGAGCGGCTCGACGAAACCACGCTCGTGTCGCGCTACGATGCGCTGGTGACGTCGGTGAATGTTCAGCGCGGCGTGCTGGTGCAATCGGGCACGTCCGGCTTCTCGCTGGGCACGCCGATCATGACGCTGGCCGACGTTTCGCGGCTCAAGGTCGTGGCTCGCGTCGACGAAGCTGACTACGGGCGCGTCGCTGCGATCTCGCCGGTGTCGGCTCTTCCCGACATGCCCGGGCTGCGCGAGCGCGCCGCACAGGAGGCGGCGTCGGAGATGGCGCGCCGCTCCGGCAACGTGACGTTGACGGTCGATGCGTTTCCGGATCACAAGTTCACCGGGCTGATCGAGCGCGTCGAGCCGCAGGGCAAGCTGCCGACCGCCGCGACCGTCATTCAGTTCGACGTGCACGTGCAGATCACCGACGACAAGTGGCGTGTGCTGCCGCTCGGTGTGCAGGCGCAGGTCGAGTTTACGGTCGAGAGCGCGCAGGCCACCTTGCGCGTGCCCGCCGACGCGGTGAAGACCTACAACAGCAAGCGTGGCGTGTGGATCCGCCCGGCGGACGCGGTGACCGCGACCGAGAAGAATCCGAAGCGCTTCGTGCCGTGTCAGTTCGGCATCACCGACGGCCTGTATACGCAGCTCGTAGGCGCGCTGGGCGACGAAAAGCTCGATGAAGGCGTCGAGGTGTACATGAAGCTGCCGGCTGAGCCGGACGACGACGAGTAGCGGCGCGTGCCGGCTCCGCGCGGGAAACACCACTAGTGGCGCTGATCGAAATCCGCGGCCTGACCAAGTACTACCGCATGGGCGATTCGCTCGTGCGCGCCCTGGACGGCGTCGATCTCACGATCGAGCGCGGCGAGTTTGTCGCCATCACCGGCGCTTCGGGCAGCGGCAAGAGCACGATGATGCACCTGCTGGGGTGTCTCGACCGGCCGACCGAAGGCGCGTATGTGCTCAACGGGCGCGACGTCTCGGGGATGAGCGACGGCGAGCTGGCGGACGTGCGCAACCGCTATATCGGCTTTGTGTTTCAGACGTTCAATCTGATCAACCGCACGAGTGCGCTCGAGAACGTGAGCGTGCCGCTGTTCTACGCCCGGCGCATCAACACGCGCGAAGCCTCGCTGCGGGCGCTGCAGCGCGTCGGCCTCGGGCCGCGCGCTCACCATCGACCGAACGAGCTGTCGGGCGGCGAACGGCAGCGCGTGGCGATCGCGCGCGCCATCGTCACCGAGCCGCTGCTGCTGCTGGCCGATGAGCCGACCGGCAATCTCGACTCGCGCACCGGCGAGCAGATCATGCAGATCTTCCACGACCTGAACGCGCAGGGTGTGACCATCGCACTCGTGACACACGAGGCGGAGGTGGCGGCCCAGGCGCGCCGCATCGTGCAGATGCGCGACGGCCGCATTCTGTCTGACCGACCGACCGAGGGCGGCGGGCGCAGATCGGTCGCAACCGCGGCCGATTCCGGCGCAGCGCCGGCACTCGCGCCGTCTGCGCCAACGCACGCCGAACCGCGTGAGCACACACACGTTCGCACCGCCGGACCTGCGCGCGTGGCGCGCGGTGCGACGGGAGCGGCGGCGTGTGCGATCCTCGCGCTGCTGCTGGCGCTGGCGGTGTGGATCGGCAGCGCCGTGGCCGCGCGGGCCTACCCCGATCTTTCGCGGCAGGAATTCGGAAAGACCGTTCCGCCGCACTTGATCGCGATCGGCTCGGCGATCGCCGTCGGCTCGCTGCTGACGCTGAGCCTGGGGCTGGTCGGCGCATTCTGGGGATATTTCGTCGCACGCCGCATTCGCACGGCGCCGGAAATGCTTCGGGGTGCTCGGCGAGCGCGAACGGCGGTTGTTGCCGGCTGGCTGGCCGTAGCGCTGCCGTTTCTGCCGGGGATTCTGCGGCTCGGCCGCTGGTTGGCGTCCGGCGGCGCCTGAGGCCGGATTTTCCCTTCGCGCGTGAATCTTGCCGCGATTCGTCGCAACTTTCTTGTGGACGCCGGGCTTGCGCAATCGCGCAGCGGGCCGTCCGGCGGAAAGTCGGAGCAACGACCATGAAAGCGGCTGGAATGAGAGCGACGGGCGCAGGATCGACCAGCGCCGTCGCGCGGTGGGCGGTCCTCGCGTACGGGTTGGCGGCCTATGCCATGTTTCTGGGCGTGATCACGTACGCGATGGGTTTTGTGAGCAATGTCGCGGTGCCGCGGTCGATTGACGCCGGCGGGCGCAGCGCATCGCTGCTCGAAGCGATCCTGGTCAACGCGGGGCTTCTGGCGGTGTTTGCGATTCAGCACACGATTATGGCGCGGCCGTGGTTCAAGCACAGTCTGGCGCGATTCGTGCCCGCCGCCGCCGAACGCTCGACGTTCGTGGTGGCGGCTTCGGCGGCGCTGACGCTGCTGATGTGGCAGTGGCGGCCGGTGGCGCTCGACCTGTGGCGCATCGAAAGCGCGGCGGGGCAGGCCGCGATGCTCGCAATGTGCGCGCTAGGCTTTGGGATTGTGCTCTACAGCTCGTTTCTGATCGACCATTTCGAGCTGTTCGGGCTGCGGCAGGTCTGGTCGTATTTCCGCGGGCAGCCGCACAGGCCGCGCGGTTTCGCCGAGCGTTCGCTCTACAAACACGTGCGGCATCCGCTGATGCTGGGTTTTCTGATCGCCTTCTGGGCGACGCCGCACATGACGGTCGGGCATCTCTTTTTTGCAGTGCTGATCAGCGGTTATGTTGTCATGGGCATCTGGTTCGAGGAGCGCGACCTTTCGGCGAATCTCGGCGCGGCGTACGAGCAGTATCGACGGCGCACGCCGATGCTGATTCCGCGAATCCGCACCGCGGGTCGCAATGGCGCGGCGCGGAACGCGGGCATGGCGGCGTCAAAGCCGGCCTAGCCGGTTTCGTCAGGGAGTTGCGGGGCTGCGGCGACGGGAGTCATCGCGATGCGTGAGGAACCGCGATCGGAACCGTCGCCGCACGCGGACATGATCGCGGAGGCGCGGCGAGAGGCGCAGCGTGCGGAGGCGGGGGCGCAAGCAACGCGTCTGGCGGGCGCCGCCCGGCGGATCGACTCGGGCGAGCTGGCCGCCGTGCTCGCGGAGGCGCTGCCGGGGTACGAGGTCGATTACGAGATCAGCCGCGGGGGGCAGGCGGTCGTGCTGCACGGCGTGCAGCGCGGCACGCGGCGACACGTCGCAATCAAGGTGATGCGCGGCGGCGGCTGGGCCGAGCCGCAGCATCGGGCGCGTTTCGACCGCGAGGTGCAGATTCTCGGCCAGCTCAGGCACCCCAACATCGTGACGATCCTCGACAGCGGATCGGCACGCGGCCACTTCTTCTACATCATGGACTTCATCCGCGGCGCCGCGCTCGACGAGCAGGTGCGCGCCCAGCGGTTGACGCCGCGCGAGGTCGCCGATCTGTTTCGGCGCGTCTGCGCCGCGGTGAACGTGGCGCATCTGCGCGGCGTGGTGCACCGCGACCTGAAACCGAGCAACGTGCGCGTGGATCCGTCCGGCGAGCCGCACGTGCTGGATTTCGGGTTGGCCAAGACCGACGAATTCGACGCGTTCGACGACTCCGGCAGCTCGCTGCGCACGATGACCGGCGAGTTCGTCGGTTCGTTGCCGTGGGCAAGCCCGGAGCAGGTCGAGGGACGTCCCGATCGACTGGACATTCGCACGGACGTGTACTCGCTGGGCGTGATGCTCTTTCACGCTTTAAGCGGCGAATTTCCGTATCGCGTGGACGGCCGGCTCCGCGAAACGCTGGAGCACATCTGCCGCACGGAGCCGCCGCGGTTGCGCACGCGAACGTCCGGTGTCGATGACGAGCTGGACACGATCGTGCAGCGCTGCCTGAGGAAGAATCCCGAGGAGCGATACCAGAGCGCCGGCGATCTGGGGCGCGATCTGCAGCGCTACCTGGCGGGAGAGCCGATCGACGCCAAGGGTGATTCGTTCGCGTACCGGCTGCGCAAAGAGCTTCAGCGCAATCGCACGCCGTTCGCGGTGCTGGCGGCGTTCGCGGCCGTGTTCGTGCTCGGGTTCTTTTTGAGCCTGGCGTACTGGCGGCAGGCGGTTGAGGCACGGAACGACGAACAGGACCAGCGCCGGCAGGCGCAGCGCAGCGCCGAGGTCGCGGAGCAGCGGGCGCAGCTCGCGGAACGCGAGGCGGCGAAGTCGCGCGCCGTCAGCGACTTTCTCAAGGAGATGCTCACCTCTGCCAGCCCGACGCGGGGCGTGCGGCACGACCTGACCGTTCGCGAAGCGGCGGATCGGGCCGTGCAGCGGCTCGAGCGCGGTGCGCTGGCGCCGCAGCCCGAGGTCGAGGCCATGGTGCGGCGGGCGCTGGGCGTTACCTACGGCTCGCTGGGCGCGATCGAGCCGGCGATGGAGCTGTTCCGCTCGGCGGAATCGCTGTTGGTCGAATCGCGCGGCGCGGAGCACGCCGACACGCTCGAGACGCGGCTGAATCTGGCGGCGGTGCTGCGCAGCGCGGGCGAGCGTGCGCACGCCGGGGCGATCGCGCGCGAGGTGCTGCGCATCGCCGAAGCGCGTGATGAACGGCTGCTGGCGGCGCACGCGCGGCTGGTGCTGGCCGGGCTGGCCCGCGACGGCGGCGATTCGGCCGAGGCCGAGTCGCTGGCGCGTGCTGCGCTCGCAGCGCTGACGGTCGACGCGAACGCCGACCCGGCGCAGGTCGTGACGGCCTGGAACGATCTGGCCATCGCGCTGGATGACCTGGGCCGCACGGACGACGCCATCGCGGCGCAGCGCGAGGCGGTCGCGGCCAGCGAGCGCTTCCATGGGCGGCGACACGCGGCGACGGCGTCGACGCTGCACAACCTGGCGAATTTCGTGAGCCGGCGCGGCCAGCCCGAGGAGTGCGAGCGACTGCTGCGCGAAGCGCTCGAGATTTTCATTGAGACGTGCGGGTCCGAGCACCCGGACGTGGCCGACGCACTGAACAGCCTTGGTACGTACCTCGTGCGGACGCGACGTCCGGCGGAGGCGGCGCCGCTCCTGCGGCAGTGCCTGGAGCTGCGCCGGCGCGTGCTGCCGGCGGATGATCCGCAGATCGCCGTGGCGATTAACAACGTGGCGCTGGTGCAATATCACCTAGGCGATCTTGATGGTGCCGCCGCCGGTTTTCGCGAGGCCCGCGCCCGGTACGTGACCGCGTATGGCGAGGATCACCCCGCGGTGGCGAGCATCACGAACAACCTCGGCGGCATCGACTACGCGCGAGGCGACTTCCGCGCGGCGATCGCGGCCATGCGGTGGGTGCTGGAGCGACAGCGCGCGAAGCTGGAGGCTGATCATCCTGACGTCGCCCAGTCGCTCTACAACCTGGGGCGGGCGCTGGTCGACGCGGGCGAGATCGCCGAGGCCGAACCGCTGCTTCGTGAAGCGATCACCCGGCGCGCCGCTCACGCCGGCGAATCGCATGGCTCGATCGTTCCGGCGGTGATGGCGCTGAGCGGCGTGCTGCGGCTGGCCGGCGAGCTGGAGGAAGCGGACGAACTGGCGCGGACCGCCGTGATGATTCGCGAAAGCGAGCTGGGGAACCGCCATCCGCTGCTCGCCGAGGCGCTGTCGACGCTCGTCGAGTCGGCTCTCGCTCGCGGCGCGACGGATGAGGCGGTGGCGCTGGCCGAGGAAGCGCTCTGGATTTCGCGGCAGGACGCGCCGGCGGGAGCTCGCGCGCAGCCCGGCATCCATCGCTTCAACCTGGGCCGGGCGCTGCAGGCAGCCGGACGCATCGACGAGGCTGCGGTTCAACTGGCTCCCGCCGCGTACGAATTGGTCGAGGCGCTGCCGCCGGGGCATCCGACGGTGCAGCGTGCCCTGCGCATCGCGGCCGACGCACATCGCAACCGGGGCGATGAGGCCGCCGCCGCGGACCTCGAAACCTGCGCCGCGCGCTGAAGCCGGGTCCGTTTCGTGCAAGCTGCCGCCCAGTGCGCGGATTTCGGCCGACGCGTTGCATCCCCGAGCGGTGTTTCTCGTATTCAGTATGGCGATCGCTCGATCCGGCCGTCCAGCGACGGACGCCGGGAATGCGAGGCCAGTGAGGCGCCATGGACCTGTCCTTTGTGATTCCGGCTCACGACGAAGAGGTGTACCTGCCGGCGACGATCGGCGCCATTCGCGCGGCGATGAGCGAGACGGACCTTGCGTACGAAATCGTCGTGGCCGCGGACGGCTGCACCGATGCGACCGAGTCCGTCGCCTCGTCGCTTGGGGCGCGTGTGGCGTCGCATGCGCGGCGGCAGATCGCCGCGACCCGGAATCTCGGTGCGCGCGCGTCGCGGGGGCGCTGGATCGCGTTCGTCGATGCCGACACGCAGGTGACGCCCGGGGCGGTTCGCGAGATGCTGGCGATTCTGCGCGGCGGGGCGATCGGCGGCGGAGGGCCGATTCGGTTCGACGGGCCGCTGCCGCTGTACATTCGCGTGATGCTGCCCGTGTTCACGACCGTGTTTCGTTGGCTGCGACTGACCGGCGGGGCATTCGTGTTTTGCACGCGCGACGCGTTCGATCGGTCGGTCGGCTTCGACGAATCGTACTACGCGGGCGAGGAGCTCTTTTTCGCGCGGGCGCTGAAGCGCCTGGGGCGATTCGAGCTGACGCGCAGCCCGGTGATCACCTCGGGCCGCAAGGCGCGCACGTTCGCGGCGCGCGACATCCTCGGGTTGTTCTGGCGCGGGCTAATTTCGCCGTCGGTGATGAAAGACCGCGCCCGCCTCGGATTTTTCTACGGCCCGCGGCGAGCCGATCCCTACCTGGCCGGCGTGAATGATGCGCCGGCGGAGAGCTCGCGACCGGCGCTTTGATCGAGAGTTCAAATGCAGAGTCCCCGGCGGATTCGCCTCCGGCCGGGGACTCGCTGCGACTTCTGCTTTTGCGAACGGCTACTCGTTCACGGCATTCTTGAACGCGTCCGTGTCGGACTCGAACGTCGCGGTACGCGCGTCGATCGTACGCAGGAACGCGAGCAGATCAGCCTGCTCGTCGGCGGAGAGCAGATCGCTCAGCGCCGTGCCGCCGATCTGATGCAGCGGCAGAACGTCTTCGAGCGTCTGGGCGGCGCCGTTGTGCAGGTAGGGCGCGGTGTAGCCCACGCCGAGCAGCGACGGCGAATTGAAACCGGCCGCGCCGGCGGCGAGCGTCGCGTTGTTGCGAATCTCGATCGGTGAGGCGGCGTCAAACGTGCCCACGGTGTCGAGGAAGAAGATCGTCTCGCCTTCCGAGGTGTACGACTGAATCTGGCCGCCGGCGAGCGCCGTGATGCCGACGTCGCGCGGCTGTCCGCCGGCAAGCGGGTTGGCGTCGAAGGCCGGGTTGTCGGCGTACACGATCTGGCTCTTGGTCCACTTCGCGCCGCCGTGGCACGATGCGCAATTCGTCTCGAACAGCGTGCGGCCGCTGGCGACCGACGCGGCGTCGTCGGGGGCGGGCATGTTGAACGTGCGAATGGTCTGCACCCAAACGGTCTGCGCGTCGAGCGCGTCGCTGACGCCCTGCGAGAAGCCGTGGTTGTAGGTGTCATCGCTGGGCGGGTCGCCGGCGAAGCCGATTCCGCCCTGCACCGCGACCGAGTTTTCGTTGAAGTCGGTCACGCTGCTGCGCACCGCGCTCCAGTTGCTGATGCGCTGGTCGTGCGGGTTGTCCTTGGCGAAGAACGCGTCCAGCGGCAGTGTCTGCCGCGGACCGGTGGCGAAGATCCACGTCACGCCGTCGGACAGGCCGTCGGGATGGCAGGAGCGGCACGAGCTCCACGAGTTGTCGGAAGCCTTGTTGCGGAACTCGAGCGGCACGATGTCGCGGATGTCGAGCCCGAAGATGTCATTGTCGGGAATGCCGAGCGACGTCGAGAAGCACAGCCTCCCGACGAGCACGGCGTGATCGAACGTACCCGGCTCCGGCGGGACGCCGACCGCGATGTCGCGCGTGATGACGCTGTCGTCCTCGAGGTCGAGCGCCGTGACCGACACGCCGACTTCGTTGTTGGTGTAACAGCGCGTGCCGTCGTTGCTGACGACCAGCCCGGTCGGGATGTTGCCGGTCTGAAGGCGGACGACGTTGTCGGGCGCGTTGATCGTCAGCAGCCCGGCGCCATCGAGCGTCGCGCGCAGCACGTAGTTGCCGCCGCGGCTGAGCAGGAAGAAATTCTCGCCGGCCAGGTCGGCGTCGATGTCGACCATGTCGCCGCCGAACAGCCGATCGAGGACGGTGTTGGCGACGGCTTCGTCGGGCTGGGTCTCCTGCGCGATCTGAGCGTTGATGTTGACGGTCTCGGCCGCGGCTTCGGCGCCGGCCGCGACGTCGATCGCGTGGACGAGCGCCTGCACGTTGGCGTTGAAGCGGATCACCGGTTCCGGCTGAGCGCCGATGGTGGGCACGAACACGCGCCCGCCGCGAATCAGCAGTGCGCCGAGCTGATTGGGGAACGCGGATTGCGGGTCCGCAGTGACGGTTGCGTCGCCCGCGGCCGCACCGGTGTCGGGGCAGTAGGTGTCGTTGACGGCGGCGGCGTTGATCTGGGTGCAGAAATTGGAGCGATCGGACGTGAAGCCCGTGTCGGCGAGCGGCGCCAGCGTGATCCGCGACAGCGTGGCGTCGGGGCTCGCGACCGCGAAGCTGCGGACGACGCCTTCTTTGCCGTCGTCGAACGCCTCGCCCGGGCCGCCGTCGATCAGCTCGGCAAAGAAGAGCGTGACGAAGACGGTTTCGTCATCGTCGTCGCCGTCGCCGTCGTTGGTGATGGCGACCGCGGTCGGATTGCCGCCGACGTCGATCGTGTCGACGACGCTTCGCGACTCGAGGTCAATGACACTGACCGTGCCGGCGGTGAAATTCGCGACGTAGAGCTGAGTGCCGTTGGGGGTCACGGCGATGCCGCGCGGCTCGACCTCGACCGCGATCTCGTCGACCAGCGCGAAGGCGTCGTCGCCAGTGAGCGAGATCACCGAGATAGTGCCGCTGGCGGCGTTGGAGACGTAGGCTTCGGTGTCGCCGGGCGCGATCGCGACGTAGCGCGGCTCGCCGCCGACGCCGATCTCCGCGATGAGATTGGCGGCGTCGTTGCCGTCCTCGTCGCGGACCTCGACGATCGAGGCCGTATCGGTCTCGAAATTCGCGGTGACGACGAGACGGTCGTTCGACGTGATGGCGATGCTCGAGGATCGGGCGGGACCGGCCAATCGATCACAGGCATCGCCGATGCCGTCGCCGTCGGCGTCGGACTGGTCGGCGTTTGCAACGGCAACGCAGTTGTCGCAGGCGTCGCCGATGCCGTCGTCGTCCGTGTCCGCCTGATCCGCGTTGGCGTCTTCAGGGCAGTTGTCGGCGTCGTCTTCGACGCCATCGGCGTCGGTGTCGACGACGGCCGGCGGGACCTGGCATCCCGGCAGCAGGAATGTCGCGACCGGCGCTGCGCCGAGCGCCGCGATCATCAATCCCGAACGCAAGAATCGAAGCATGCAGTTCTCCCTTCACAGAACTGGGATCGCTGCGCCCCCACGGGGCGCTCCGCGATCTGGGTGGTCCACCGCGCGCATCGCGCACGGTGGTAGGCTCGCACTCGTTTTCGCCGACCGCACGGCATCCAGAAATGTCGGCCCGAGACCGCATTATTGCACGAACGTTGCGGGCGTGCGAGAGTGCGATGCGGCGACCGGTGTTACTCAGCCGTCTCCAGAAAGCGGCTGCGCCACTCGGCCGGCAAGGCCGGACAGACGTCGGTGCGGCCGAACCAGCGGTAACGACGGGCGGCGATGAAGCGATACGAAGCGTCGCGCAGCGCGCGCGGAACGATGCGCAGCGAGGCGAGCCAGCACCAGGGCGCGCCGAGCCGCGCCAGAATGCGAAGCACGGCGTCGCTGCGCGTGTGCACACCTTGCTCATCGAGCAACACGATGCTGTCAGGCAGCGGCGTGTTTGGTGCGGCGTGCGCGACGAGCGCGCGCCCGGCCGCCGACTCCAGCGATGCGAAACGGAACACGGCTCGGCGATCGCGCGCGAGAATCCAGTGCACGGAACGCCGACACAGAACGCACGGGCCGTCGAAGAGAACCACGGGCTCGGCGGGACGGGTCACGAGAAGATCGTAGCGTGGCCGGCGCGGAGCCGTGAGCACTTGGGGCTCGCGTCAGAGATCGCGACCAAAGGCCCCTCGCTCACATGCGCGGGGCTCGGATCAGAGCGTGCATCATCGATCAGAGCGTGCTGGTGGTGCGAGAGAGGATTCTCGCACCAGGACCCATGAAGGCGGCTTCGCCCGGGTGGATGAAAATGGCGCGGGCGTTGCAGCACCGAAGGTGCGTTTCAGCTTCAGCCCCGGGCGAAGCCCGGGGAGATTCGGCGCGCCAATGCGCTAGCCCTGAAGGGGCGAGCCAATTGACGGGTTGATCGATTGACTCCGCGTGAGATTGAATCGCCCTTTCAGGGCTTGCGCGGATGCGGGATCATTTTTCCCACGGCTTCGCCCTGGGCTCAGGCTGAGTGGCCCCGTTGGGGCCAAAGACCGCCGCAGGCCCGTCCCCCAACACTCTACAACCGTCGCAAGCGCGCCCGGCCGCAGGGGATTTTCGTAGCAGTGGAGAGGCCGCCGGTTCTCCCGGAAGTTCCGCGCGCGATCGCCGGTCACTCCCCGAGCTTCGCCACTATTCCGGCATGAATCGATTGTAGAATGCCCGCGCTCCGCGTGTCGTCCGGCAGGTTCTTCTTGAACCATTCGATTGCGAATGTGATGTCGTCGAGGGCTCCCTTGAGGTCGCCCTGATCCTGGCGGATGCTGGCCCGGCTGGCGCGGTGGATGGCGATGCTGCGTTCGTC
>CAYMBL010000011.1:0-99938 GCA_964388675.1 uncultured Planctomycetales bacterium | reverse complement strand
CAAACCGCGCCTGCGCGAGGCGCTCGCCGATCGCGGCAAGCGCGTCGGCCGCGGCTTTCTCATCCGCACTCGCGGGCACACGCACCTCGAACGCTTCGAAGCGTGCCGCGGTGGTGAGGGCCTGCATGAACTCCGCAACGTCGCGCAAATCGTTTTCGATCCCGGCAAGCAACGCCGCCGGGTCAGCGCCGCCGCGCCCCAGGACGCTCAGCCGCAGGGGCCGTTCGGCGGCAAAAAGCGAACGATGCGCGAGCAATTCCGGCAAGCGCGCCGCCGGGCAGACAAAGCGGCCCAGAATCCAGCTTTCGGGTCCGGCCTGGTAGCGCGCGAAATTGCGGATCGCGGGCTCCAGTTCCAGCGCGGCAGGGGGGAAAAGTCCGGCGTAGTCGATCGCGTCACTCAGCAGCGCGTGCAGCCCAGGCATGGGATACCCCTTTCGGCCGTCGACGGAAGCTACCCGCGCGGCGGGCTGTCGGCCAGTCGGACGACGCCGGCGGAACCGTCGCGATCGGACGCTTACAGACGGGTATCATTTGTGGAGAGGGATACCTGGAGGCGCTCATGAACCGCTCGCGTCGGATGGCGGCCGTGGTGTGCTGTTGGATGCTGGCGAGCTTGCCGCTCGAGGGCCAGAGCACTCCTGCGGTGCTCGATGAGCCTTCGTCGGGCGAGCCGAATCTGTTCGATGCGCCGCGGGCGGCTCCGCCGGCGACGCAGGCCGCTCCGCCGCTGACGTATCCGCCGCCGCGAGCCTACCGCCTGCGACCGCCGCCGCCGCAGGCGTTCTGGGACGGCGTCAGTTACCGTCGGGCGTTGAACGAGGCCTATCGCGCCGGGCGCTACGACGAGTTTCGCGATCAGCAGTACGAGCACAATCACCGCGAGGCGAAGCTGCGCGAACGGCGCGTGCTTAGCCAGCACATGGTGGCGCTGCGCGAAGGGCGGAGCCACCTGCGAAATGGTGATTTTCAGCGGGCAATCGCAGCACTGACGCTGGCGGCGCGGCTGGATCAGGGCGACCCGGTCTCGCGCATCCACCTGGCGCAGGCGCGATTGGCGGTCGGACACTTTCCCGAGGCGGGGGCGGCGCTCTACCGAGCTCTGCAATTGCAGCCGGAACTCGTGTATCACGAATGGGCGCTGAATGACTATTACCCGCAGCCGCCCGATCTCGAACGATTTCTGAGCCAGTTGCGGGCGCGGCTGGCGGCGTCGAACGCCAGCATCGACGAGTGGTTCCTGCTCGGCGCGATGGAAATGCAACTCGGCAACGGCGACGCGGCGCACGCGGCGTTTCGCCGCGTCGATTACTGGCTGCCGCAAAACGATCTCGTGCGGGCGTACCTGGAAATCAGTCGGCCGCCGGCGCGGGTCGCAGTGCAGCCTCCGGCAGCGCAGCGGCCGTAATCGCATGGCTGAGACGTGCATCCTGGGGATTGAGTCGTCCTGCGATGAGACTTCGGCCTCGGTCGTTGTCGACGGGCGGCGTGTGCTTTCGAACGTGGTGTCGTCGCAGGTCGATCTGCATGCCCGTTACGGCGGCGTGGTCCCCGAGATCGCGGCCCGTGCCCATCTGGAACGCGTCGTTCCGATCATCGAAACGGCGCTGCGCGAAGCGCAAACGGAGCCGGGACGGATTGACGCCATCGCGGTAACCAGCGGGCCGGGGCTGGTCGGGTCGCTGCTGATCGGGGTGACGGCGGCGAAGATGCTGGCGCTGGCGTGGAACAAGCCGCTCGTGCCGGTCGATCACATCGAAGCGCACGCGACGAGCGCGGCGCTCGCGGATCAAGGACCGGCCTGGCCCAGCGTGGCGCTGGTCGTCAGCGGCGGGCACACCTCGCTGTATCACGTTCGCGACCCGCTGCACATCGCGCTGCTGGGGCAGACCGTCGACGACGCCGCCGGCGAAGCGTTCGACAAAGTGGCGTCGATCCTCGAGCTCGGCTATCCCGGTGGACCGCTGATCGATCGGCTCGCGCGCGACGGCGACCCGGCGGCTCACCGATTTCCGCGCGCCTGGCTCGACGAACCGCGGCTGGATTTCAGCTACAGCGGTCTGAAGACGGCCGTGCTGTACAAGGTCTTCGGCACGGGTCGCAAATACGGCGACGCGGCCAAACTCGCGCCGCGCGAACGCGCCGACGTCGCGGCCAGCTTTCAGGCGGCGCTGGTCGAGCCGCTGGTTCGCAAGTCGATCCTGGCGGCACGACAGGCGGGCGTGGACACGGTCGTCGTCGGCGGCGGGGTGGCGGCGAACTCGGCGCTCCGCGAGGAACTTGCCCGCGCCTGTGGCGCCGCGGGGCTGTCGCTCATCCTCACGCCCATGAAATACTGCACGGACAATGCGGCCATGATCGCGGCGCTGGGGCATCGCCTCTTCGTGGCGGGCGTGCGCGCCGACGCAAGGCTTGAGCCGCGCTCGGGACTGCGAAGGCCGGCGAAGTAGCGCCGCGGCGGATGATCAGCCCATCCACGCGGGTCGCGTCATTCGTACAATTGCCGACCATGTTACGACCTGCGATCGGATTGATCGGCGCGGCGATGCTCTTCGCAATCAACGCGCCCGCGCGCGCACAGCAGAACGAATCCGAGACGGACCGGCTCGTTCGCGAGGGGCTGGTCGAGGTGCTTGCGGCGCGGCTGAACGGCGCCAGGGACGCTGAGAGCCTGCGTCAACTCGCGGAGGCACACGGCAATGCGGCGGCACGCATTACCGATCCGGCGGCGCGCCACACCGAGTTTGAAGCGGCCGACGCGCGCTATCGCGACTGGGGGCGCGAGATGGAGCGCGTTGCCGCAACCGGCGACGCCGCGGCTCGGCTGGAACTGGCCGCAGCCCGAACCGCACACGCGGCGATGATTCTCAATCGCTGGTGCGCCGTCGAGCTCGACGAGTGGGAACTGACCGACGGTCGACGCTTTGACCGGGCGCGCACGGCGCCGCTGTTGCGGCGGACGCGCGACCTGTGCACGCAGGCGCTGGCGGAGATCGACGCGATCCTGCGCCAACTGCAACCGGCGGATGACGCGGAGAATGACGCGTTTCTGGCGTCCGCGGAACAGGAACGCGCGACGCAGATCGCACGCGACGCGCGCTTTCACGTCGCCTGGGCCGGCGTGCATCTGGCGCGCAGCGAGGCCGCGGGGGCGTCGCGCGATGCGCTGCTGAAAGCCGCGGATCATGAGTTTTCGCACCTGCTGGCTCAGGACCTGGCGCCCGCCGCGGCGGCGCGCGTGCGCGTGGGGCGGTCGGTGGCGCTGCGCGCGATGGGGGACGGCGCCGCAGCAAGCCGCGAGCTGGCCGCAGCGCGAACGGATGCGGAGCCGTGGCTTGCGGGACAGATCGCGTATTTGACCGCGCGGCTGGCCGCCGACGCACGCGACTGGAACACGGCCCGCACGGCGCTCGAGCCGCTGCTGAGCGAAACGCCCGCAGGCGGCGCGGGGCCGTCGCGCTTTCATCGCAGCCTCGCTCTGCTCTGGCAGGCGAATCTCGACCTGCTGGAGGCGCAGACGCTGCCGAAGCACCTCGCGAGGGCAGCGTCGCTGCGCGACTCGGGCTTGACGCGCTGCGAGCGGCTGGCGGCGCGCGGAGACGAGTGGCGGCGAACGGTAACGGACCTGATTCTGGAACGCGTCGACGCCACGGCCACGCCGAACCAGCAGACGCCGGTCGAGCTGCTCTGGGCGGCGCGCAAGCTGGACGCCTCCGGCCGGCCGCGCGAGGCGCGGGACAGGTTGACCGCGGCGGCGGGGCGGCGGGGAGTCGCGCCCGACATCGCGGGCGAAATTCTGTTCGAACTGGGCGTGGTCGAGCTGCGATTGGAGCGACGCGCCGAAGCAGCGGGGGCCTGGTTGCGACTCGGAACCGAGCAGCCGGAGCACGCGCGCGCTGCTGCTGCGCTATGGAACGCGCAGGACGCGCTCTTCGAGCTGGCACGAACCAGCGAGCAGCCGGCGCGCGAGTATGCCCGCGCGATCGACGCGCTGGAACGACTGATTCGCGCGGCCCCCAGCGAGGCGAATACGGGCGATTTGCGCTGGCGGCTGGCGTGGGCGCTCGCCGGCGTCGGTCGGCAGCGCGACGCGGCGGATGCGTTCGGCGCGGTCGGGCGCGACTCGGATCGGTGGGATGAGGCGCGGCTGCGACGCCTGACCTGCCTGCGCCGCGCGATCGAGGCCGATGAGCGGCAGCCCGCTGAGGAATCGCGTGCCGCGGCCGGGCGCCTGGCCGACGACTTTTCGCGGCTTGCCGCGGAGCTGGTGGCGGTTGCGTCGACGGATGAGCGCGGCGAGGCGCGCCGAGCGTGGGCGGCCGAAGCGGCGCTGCACGCGGCGGAATTGCGGGCGGGGGCGGCGGCGGGCGACGCGGCAGCCGTGCTGAACGAACTGGAGGGATTCGAAGCGCGCACGAGCGACGCGGCGCTGCGCGCGCGGGCCG
Source organism: uncultured Planctomycetales bacterium (assembly GCA_964388675.1). Classification (GTDB taxonomy): domain Bacteria; phylum Planctomycetota; class Phycisphaerae; order UBA1845; family Fen-1342; genus CAYMBL01. The sequence continues at coordinate 95,494 of CAYMBL010000011.1, read as the reverse complement.
CGGTGGTGAGGATCGGGGCGCTGCGGCGAGCGGGGCGACTCAACGAAGCGACGGCGGCGCTGGATGCGCTGTGTGTCACGACGCCGCCCGCCCAGGTGCGGCCGCTTCTCGAATCGCTGACGCGTGCCGCGAGCGAGGAAGCGCAGCGACTCGCGGATCGGGGCGAATTGGATGCGGCGCGCAGTCTGGCGAAATCCGCCATTCCGCTGGCGGAGCGGCTGCTGCGCGAGACGGACGGCGGCGCGCCCGGACCGGCGGCGATCCATGGCGCGGCGCGCATTGCGGCGCAGCTCTCGCTGGCGCGGCTGCTGGCGCTCGACGAGCGATACGCCGACGCGCTACGGGCGCTCGAAGGATCGCTGGCCGCCGCGCCGCGCGATGGCGAGCTGTTGCGGTTTCGTGCGGTGCTGAGCAGTGCGCAGGTGCGCGTCGCTGCGGAGGCGGAGCGGCCGGCGTTGCGCGCGGTTGCGCGGGAGGCGTGGGGCGCTCTGCTGGCGGATGAAGGGCTTCGCGATCGCTTGCCGGAGCGATTCTGGGAGGCGCGGCTCGCCGTGCTGGAGCTGCTGCTGGACGACGGCCGGCGCGACGATGTACGCCGGGCGATTCAACAGGAGCGGGTCTGGGATGCGGAGTTGGGCGGCGCCGCGACCCGCGCCAGGCTGGAGGAGCTGGAGCGTCGCGCGGCGATCGCGCCGTGAAGGGGGCTATTGGCGCTTCCGCGATCGCATCAACTGTCGAACGATCGCGACAGCTAGCGCGGCCGCACACACCGGCCCCAGCCATCTGAACCAGAGAGGTACCTCGGTCGGGCCGAGAACGTCAACGATGGTTATGAACACGCCGAGCCCGACGAAAACGGTGATCGTTGTTCTCATGATCTCGTCCCGCTGTGTGGGTATCGCCATCGACGTGATCAGCGATTCGGTGGCGACTCATCGTGATCGCGAGCCACGACTTGTAGGGACAGCGCTTTCAGGATCGAGCCGACGTCGCGAATCGTACAACCGCTGATCGGATTAAACAGTGATCGCAGGGACAGCGGGCGGCGCGGCGTGTGCGGAATGTTGCGTTGCTCGCCGCCGAATAGATCGCCCACGGCGCTCGCGAGTACGTTCGCATCTGACTGCGTATTCGCCTCCAGGACACGCTGATAACACCAATTCAAATCTCGCGCCGCGGGCAGCGCCGACCGATACCAGATGGGCAGGACGGCAATAACGCCGATTTGTGCGTTCTGCGCCAGCGGGTGCGGAATCGGTGTTTGGAGTGCAATGTGTCCGAACCGGGTTCGGCGGGGCATGCGCGAGCGCGACGCGAGCACTCCGCACCAGGGACAAAGGTTGCTCTCGGCCTTGGGAGCGCGAGTCCGCCCGCATTCGCACCGTCCAAGGCGAGTCGACCCGAATATGCGCGGATCCCAGAGAGTTCCGACGCCGCTTGAGTCCGCGCTTTTCACGAGGCCGTACGACGTGCGCAGGTGGTCATGGTCGGCGAGCGCCGCGAGCTCGACCGAGGGACCGTCGGCTCGAGGCAAGGTCATTGTCGTCCCCCTGATTCGCGTTCCGCACCGCACCCCTGGTTGCACCCCGCACGCACATTGAATAGCCTGCGAAGTGCCTGGGGAAGCGCTTCGTTCGAGAGGTCTCCCATGAACCCTGTCGCTTGTGCTGCGAGAAGTGTCACAATCTTCGTCCTCGCGATCGCCGCCGCTGTCTTGCCCGGCTGTGCCGTCAGCGGTTCGGGTCGCTCGGCGGTCTCGGCGTCAGACGCCGCGGTCCGCGCCGCCGCACTGACCAAAGACCAGGTTGCCGGCGCGTGGGAGCGATTGAAATCGCTCGAAGGGTCGTGGGTCGGCCGCAGCACGAAGGGTTGGACGGAGCGAGTCGATTACAAGCTGATCGCGAAGGATTCGTGTCTCGTTGAGACCAGCTTCGACGCCCATCCGAATGAGACGATGCTGACGACTTGGTGTCGCGACGGCGACCGCATCGTGTTGACGCACTACTGCGTGGCGCGCAATCAGCCGCGGCTGGTGTTGACGGGCGTCGGGGGCGATGCGCTCACCTTCGAATTTCTCGACGCGACCAACCTCGCCTCGCGCGACGTCGGACACATGGACAAGCTGGTCATGACGTTCACCGCCGAAGGCTTCACGGACCAGTGGACCTGGTATCAGGAAGGCGAGGAGCGGTGGATGGAGAAGATCGAGCACAAGCGCGCCGGAACATGAGCGCCGGGTGAAAGCGCCGCCGCGGCGTAACGCGACGGCCGACCCGCTTGAGGTCGGCCGTGCACGGTTGTAACAGGTCGCTCGGGGCGCAGCGCAACGCGCGGCATCAGGCCGAAACCGGCAACGCCTTGTCGCTGGGCATCGTCATCGCGCGCGGGTCGAGCGCCTCGCTGAGCTGGGCTTCGCTCAGCTTGATCTTGCCGCTCTTGAGCTGCTCGCTCGCGATCTGTCGCACAGTCTTGCCGGTCTGGTGCGCTTCCTTGGCGATTGCGGCGGCTGCGTCGTAGCCGATGATCGGCGCCAGCGAGGTGCACATCATCAGGCTCTGCTCGATCAGCTCGCTGCAGCGGGCGCGGTTGGCTTCCAGGCCGTCGACGCACTTGTCCACGAACACATGGCAGACGTTGGAGAGCAGTCGCGTGGCTTCGAGGAACTGGTGTGCGATCACCGGCATGCCCACGTGCAGCTCGAAATTGCCGAGCGTCGAGGCGGCGTGGCTGATGGCGGCGTCGGCGCCGACCACGAACGAGCAAACCTGCATCACGCTCTCGCAAATGACCGGATTGACCTTGCCGGGCATGATCGAGGAGCCGGGCTGCGTCGCGGGCAGGATCAGCTCGCCGATGCCGCAGCGCGGGCCGCTGCCCAGCCAACGGATGTCGTTGGCGATCTTGCCGACGCTGACGGCGACGACCTTCAGCATGCTCGCCGCGCCGACCATGGCGTCCTTGCAATGCTGGGCCTCGAAGTGGTTCTGTGCTTCGTGGAAGCTTTCGTGCGTCTCGTGGTTGATGATGTCGCACACGCGGCGCGCGAACTCGGGATGGGTATTGATGCCCGTGCCGACCGCAGTGCCGCCGATCGGCAGCTCGCGCAGGATGATGACCTTCTGGCCGATGCGGCGGTCGCTGTGCGAGACCTGCGAGGCGTAGCCGCTGAAGACCTGGCCGAGGCGGATCGGCGTCGCATCCATCAGGTGCGTGCGGCCGATTTTCACGATGTCATCCCAGGCCTTGGCTTTCGCGGTCAGGGCGTTGTGCAGCTTGTGCAGCGCGGGCTGCAGGTCGCGGTGCAGGGCTTCGACGGCGGCGACGTGAATCGCGGTGGGAATCACGTCGTTCGACGACTGCCCCATGTTCACGTGGTCGTTGGGGTGAATGAACTTCGAGCCGCGCTCGTGACCCGCCAGCTCGCAGGCACGGTTGGCGATCACCTCATTGGCGTTCATATTGGTGCTGGTGCCGGAGCCGGTCTGGAACACATCGAGCGGGAAATGCTGGTCGAGCTTGCCCTCCATCAGCTCGCGCGACGCCTTCTGAATCTGCGCCGCCAGCTTGCGATCGAGGCGACCCAGCGAGGCGTTGGCCTCGGCGGCGGCAAACTTGATCAGGCCCAGAGCGCGCAGAAAACGGCGGCCGAAACGGTAACCGCTGACCGGGAAGTTCAGCACGGCGCGCTGCGTCGACGCGCCGTACGCGGCGTCGGCAGGCACCTGCATTTCACCCATGGAATCCTGTTCGATACGGGTCTCAGCCATTGGACACGTCCTCTCGTTTCTAGTTCTTGCGCCGCGCCGCGGATCGACGTCCGCCGGGCGCGGATGGTTGCGCCCTCTCAGGTCGGGTGGGAGCGGAACGGAGGCTCGCCCGAAACCGGAATGTAGCGGCGGTTCGGCGGTGCTTCCAGCCGCCGGCGTGCTTCTGATAACGGACGGGACGGTGCGTCCTGGATCGTCCCAGCCGGCACTCGGCGGCGAGCGCTGCCGCCGAACCGACATACTATTGTGCTAGGCAGCGGGGGCTGCGGACGTCCGCATCCGCGGACCACGCCACTGGGCACGGAGGAACGGCATGCCGCGCTGGATCGGAATGACGGTGTTCGCGGGCCTGGCGGCGCTGCTTGCGGCGGGCGTCACCGACCGCATGCTGACCCGATTTACCTACGCGATGGAGCGCGGCCGAATCCAAGCCAGCGCCGAGCAGCTTGCGCAGTCCGCGGACGTGGCGAGCCTGCAGGAGGTCTCCAACGCGTTTCGGCTGGTCGCGAACGTCGCGCGGCCGGCGGTGGCGCACATTCGCGTGCGCGGCGGCGACACGCAGCGCGCCGCGCTCGACGAACTGTCCGAAAAGGCACGTGAACTCGACGAACGGGCGCGCAGCCTCGAGCAGCGGCTCGAACAGGCGCACGCCGGAGAGGGCAAGGAAGACCCGGCGTCGCTGATGCGCGAGTGGCGCGAGCTGCTGCGCGAACAGGAGCAACTGTCGGAACGCCGCGAGGAACTGCGCGACCAACTACGCCAGTACAGCGGCAGCGGCGTGCTGATCGACAAGGCCGGTCACGTCGTAACGAACAATCACGTCGTCAACGGGCGCACGCAGATTTCCGTCGTGCTCTACGACGACCGGGAGTACGACGGCGTGCTGGTGGGCGCCGACCCCAAGACCGATCTGGCGGTGCTGAAGATCGACGCCACCGACCTGCACCCGCTGACGCTCGGCGACTCGGATCGCACGGAGGTCGGAGATTGGGTGCTGGCGATCGGAGCACCGTTCGGCCTGTCGCAGACGGTGACCCACGGCATCATCAGCGCCAAGGGCCGGGCCGACGTCGTGGTTTCGCGCGACATTCTGTATCAGGACTTCCTTCAGACTGACGCGGCGATCAACCCCGGAAACTCGGGCGGGCCGCTCGTGAACCTGCGGGGCGAGATCATCGGCATCAACACGGCGATCGCCACCGACGGCGAAGCGCCGTCCAACGCGGGTGTGGCGTTCACCATTCCGTCAAATCTTGTGAAGAAAGTCGTGGCGCAGCTCATCGAGAGCGGGGCCGTGGCCCGCGGCTGGCTCGGCGTGTCGCTGGCCGAGCTCGACGAGCGCGACCGCGCCGCGCACGAGGTCGCCGCGCCGCAGGGCGTAATGATCCGCCAGCTCTACACGGGCTCGCCGGCCGAGCGGGCCGGACTGCAGGTCGAGGACGTCATCGTCAGCGTCGGCGGCGACCCGGTGGCGAGCATTCGGCGCCTGCAATCGCGCATCGCCGACGTGCCCCCGGGCCGGTCAATCGAGCTGCGCGTCGTGCGCGACGGGCAAGAGAGGTCGGTTCAGCTCGAAGTCGCCCGGCAGCCCGACGACATCGCCGCCTTTGCACGCGGCTCGACCGTGATTTCCACGCGCCCGTTGTCGGCGGCTCCGCTGCGCGTCAGCTCGCTGATGCCCGCGCAGGTCGACATGCTGCGGCGGGTTAACGAGCAATTGGCGCAGCGGCTCGATGGAGCGCGCGGAGCGGTCGTCGTGCACGAGCGAGTCGGCTCGGCCGGTCCCGCGATCGACGCGAATGAGTTGATCGTCGCGATGAACGACGAGCCGGTGGCCTCGGTGGCGGCGCTCGAGCGTCGCCTGGCGCAGCTCGCGGCCCGCGCCCCGATCACGCTCACCGTGCTCGACGGCGAGGGCAACGAGCGGCGCGTCGCGCTGCGCCCGTAGCCGCGGTCGCTATTTCTGCGCTTTCAGGACCACTCCGCTCGCCGGCGGCACCTTCAGGGTCAGGCGACCCGCCGCGACTTTCTTCGCGCCGTCTCCGCCGAAGATCATGCTCCAATCGGTCGCGTGGTGCTTCGAGAGCGGCATGTCGACCGTGCGTTCGGCGTCGGACGCATTGAGCGCGACGAGCAGGTGCTGCTCGTCGTTGAAGCGCTCGAAGACCCAGACGTCGGCATCGTCGTCGGCCAGCAGCGTGTGGAAGTAGCCGTCGCGCAGCGCGGAATTCTGATTGCGCAGCGCGATCGCCGCTTTGTAGAAATCGAGATGCTCGCGCATCACGAAGTTCTCCTGCGGCTTTTCGTAGGGCTGAAGGTCTTCCCACAGCATCGGTTTGCGGCACGTCGGGTCGTCAGCGCCCCACATGCCGACCTCGTCGCCGTAGTAGATCATCGGCGCGCCGACATAGGTCATTTGGAGCAGAACCACCAGCCGCGCGCGCTGATACGCGGCGGCGCCGGGCTTCGAATTGTCGTAATTGGGCCCGTTGTCCTGGATGCGGTTCTGCTGGTCGTAGCCGCGGTCGGGGTTGTGGATCATCGACACCAGCCGGTCGGTGTCGTGGCTGTTGGTGAGATTCTGCATGACGTACGTCGCTGCCGCCGGATAGGCCAGCCGCAGCTCGGCGAGTTGCCGATCGATCTGCGAGACGCGCGTCTTGCGCTTCTTGTGACCGATCCAGGAGATGGCCGCGTCGGCGAACTGGTAGTTCATGACGGCGTCGAAGTGGCGGCCGTCGAGCCACTGGTCGGCGCGGTCCCAGATCTCGCCGGAGATATACGCATCCGGATTGATCGATTTCACGAGCGTGCGCCATTCGACCCAGAACGGGGCGGGCACTTCGTTGGGCACGTCGAGCCGCCAGCCGTCGATGCCGTCGGAGGGGTCGCCGTCGCCGTTGGGGTCCATCCAGCGGCGGGTGACGTTGAAAATGTGCTGCTTCACGGCGTGGCTGGCGAGGTCGGTGGGCGTTTTTCGGAACACCGGCAGCGTGTCGACGCCCGCCCAGCCGTTGTACTTGAACGGGTCCCAACTCGTCACGTCGAACCAGTCGGCATAGCGCGAGTTCTGGCGGTTCTGCTTGACGTCCTGAAACGCGGGGTGCCCGACGCCGACGTGGTTGAACACGCCGTCGAGAATCACGCGGAAGCCCATGCTCTTGGCGGTCTTGAGGAAGTCGAGAAAAACCTTATCGCTTTCGGTCCATTGCCAGGTCGCGGGGTGGTTCATGTCCTCGCTGCCGGCGACGCGGTCGTAGTCGCCCTTGACGCCGAAGTGATCATCGATGTGTAGGTAGCTGTCGGCGTCGTACTTGTGGTGCGACGGCGCTTTGAAGACCGGGTTGAAATAGAGCGCGTTGACGCCGAGCTCGCGCAGGTACGTGAGCCGGTCACGCACGCCCTGAAAGTCACCGCCGTAGAGCCTGAAGAAGACGTCGTACTTGTAGAACGTGCTGCCCGCCTGGCCTTCGAACGCGGCGGGGCCGAACCATTCGTGCGTCCAGGGGACGGTTTTCGCGGGGTCATTCGCGGCGTCGGCGTTGCGGAAGCGATCGACCATGATCTGGTACCAGATCGCGTGCCGCGCCCATTCCGGCGTCGAGAAAATCGTGTCGGCGGCGACGGTCGCACGGTAATCCTGCGGGTCGCGGCCGGTTTTCTGGCCGTCGCGAATCACGAACGTGTAGTCGATCGTCCGCGTGGCGCCTTCGTGCGCCGGCAGCGTGACGATCGCCTCCCAGTACGAGAACACCGGCGTTTCGGTGTGCAGGACCATCGGGTGGCGCGGGCCGTCGCGCAGCGCGACTTCGACCGACTCGACATCGTGCGCCATCGTGCGATAGCGGAACATCGCCTTGTCGGGAGCCAGTGCCTGAAAATATTGCGGCAGGCGCGGGTCGTGCGTCAGTCCGTTCACTTCGATCTCTCCATCAGCGACGCGCGCGGCGGATTCTCGCACGTTGGCCAGCGCGCCGATTCGCAGAACCGAATTCTGTCCCTGGTGGCCGTCGGGCACATTCTCGGGGTTCTGATCGTCGTGAACCCAGCGATTGCCGTCGATCACGAATTTGTACTGGTAGTCGCCGCCGCCGAGCGTGACCGAACCCATCCACTGACCGTCGCCGTTGGGGCCGGTCATCGGGGTTGTCTGCGGGTTCCAGCCGTTGAACGAGCCGGCGAGGAAGATCGAAGCCGCGGGTTGCTCCGGGCGGTGGCGGAACGTTACGCGCCAGGCGCCGTTCTCGATCGGCTCGGCGCTGATCGACGGCGGGAGCTTGCCGGGATCGGGCGGATTTCGCCGCTCGAGCGCCGCCGGCAACGGGGCGGCGGCGTCACTCGGCGCCGTCTGTGCAATTGAATTCGCGCCGAAGAACGATAACTGGATCGCGACCAACGCGACGATGCGGCGAGACGCGTCGGTCGACCTGCGTGAATTGCGGAGCATTCGTGTGTTTCCTATACTCCCGCCGATTCGCACGAACGCTCGCATTCCGATGAGCGCCGGCGTCGATCGACTCGGAAATCCGGATGGCCACCTTGCTGAAACCGCTGGCCGGCGCGGCGCGCCTCCTGCTGGCGCTGCTAGCCGGCGTGATTGTAGTCGGCTCCTTCGCGTGGGTGTTGTCGCGTCCGCTGCGCTCCGAGGGCATCCGTCCCGGGCAGGTGGCCCTGCGCGTGCTGCACTGGGGCGACAAGAACGAAGACGCGATCGTCGCTCAGCTTTGCCGCGAATTCGAAGCGCAGAACCCTGACATCAAGATTGTCCGCATCAACCTCGGTCAAGCCGCCCACGTCGCCACGAAACTACAGACGATGATCGCCGCCGGCGACGCCCCCGAGGTGTTCTACCTCGAAGCCGAGCGCGTCGCAGACCTGGCGTCCAAGGGCGTCTTGCAGGAGCTCGATTCCTTCGTCGAGCGTGATCGCGCCGCCGGCGCGCCGGACGCGCTGGACCTCGCCGATTTCTTTCCGGCGGTGCTCGACGCGTTTCGCTGGAACGAGGCGGAGCATCGCGTCGGCAGCGGGGCGCTCGTCGGTCTGGGCAAGGATTTCACGACCGTCGGTTTCTACTACAACAAGGACCTTTTCGATCGCGCCGACGTGCCGTACCCGAATCCCGAAGGCTGGACCTGGGACGAGTTCCACGACGCGTGCAGACGAATCGGTGCATTGCCCGACTGCTACGGCGCGGACTTCGTTACGTGGGAGGTGATGGTCCGCATCTTCCTGTTCACGCACGGCCGCGACTTCGCGTCGCCCGGCTATCAGGAATTCTTCTTCCGCGATCCGACGGTCATCGCCGCCGTCGAAAAGCTGCAGGGTTGGTTCGAGGAAGGGCGGACGCTGCTGAGCGCCAAGACCCAGCTCGAGACCGGCCTGGAGCCGTTCCTCGCCGGGAACATCGGCCTCGCGGGTCCGTTCGGCCGCTGGAAAGTGCCGACGTATCGCACCATCGACAAGTTCCGCTGGGATTTCGCGCCGTTGCCGCTCGCGCCGGGACAGCCGCCGGTGAATGCGGCGCTGACGGTGGCGTGGGCGATGGGCGCGCGGAATCAGCATCCCGAGCAGAGCTGGCGTCTGATGAAGTTCCTGCTCGGCCCGCGCGGGCAGGAAGTGGTCTGCAACACGGGGCTGGCGATCCCGGCGCGACGCAGCATTGCCTACGGCCCGTGCTTCCGCTCGCCCGAAGCGCCCGAGAGCGACGACGTCTACCTGCGCGCCGCCGAAGTCGCGCGCTTTATCGAGTGGCCCGCCGGTCAGGAGTATCGCACCCAACTTCGCATCCACACCGAGGAGATCTTCAAGCTCGGAAAGCCGGCCGCGGCGGCGCTCGCAGCGGCGGAACGCGACTGGCAGGCCAACCGCACACCCAGCACCTTCAAGGCACGCTACGCACGCGTCGAATGGCGCTGGCTCACGCTCATCGCGGGCGCGGCGCTGGCGGCGGCGCTGCTGGCCGGACTGGCCGTGTGGTGGCGCGGCCGGCTGGGGCGGCTCGCGCGACGCGAGGAACTCGTCGGCATGGCCATGGTCAGCCCGTGGGTAATCGGATTCGCGATCTTCACGGCCTGGCCGGTCGCGATGTCGCTGGCGCTGGCGTTCACCCGCTGGAGCGCGCTGCTCACGCTCGATCAGGCGGAATCCGTCGGCTTCGACAACTTCACCGAGCTGTTCGGCTACGACACGAAGTTCCGCCGCGCGCTGCTGATCACCGCCTGGTATGCGCTGCTTGCAGTGCCGACGAGCCAGATCGCCGCGCTGGTCGCGGCGCTGCTCGTGTGCCCGGATTTCCGCGGCGTGGGCGTCTTCCGCGCGATTTGGTATCTGCCCAGCGTACTGGCGGGCGTCGGCATGGCGATCATGTGGAAGTGGGTGTTCCACCATGAGCACGGTTTGCTGAACCTGCTGCTCGCGCCCGTGGCGGGTTGGTTCGGCGCAACACCTCCCGCATGGTTCGAGCTGGACGCCGAGACGTGGGGTGTGCCGGCGTTTGCGCTGCTGAATCTGTGGGTGCTCGGCGGCACGATGATGATCTACCTCGCCGGTCTGAAGGGCATCCCGCGCGACCTTTACGAGGCGGCCGACATCGACGGCGCCGTCGGCTGGCGCAAGTTCCGCAACGTCACGCTGCCGATGCTCAGCCCGGTGATTTTCTTCAACACGATCATGGCGCTCATCGCGAGTTTCCAGATATTCACGCAGGTCTACATCATGACCGGCGGCGGACCGGGAACGGCCACGCATTTCTACGTGTTCTACCTTTACGACACCGCGTTCAACCTGCACCAAATGGGCTACGCCTCGGCGATGGCGTGGGTGCTTCTGCTAATCGTGCTGGCGTTGACGTTGTCGATCATGCGCGGCTCGCAGCGCTACGTCTATTACGAGGCGCTGAAATGAGCAGCGAGTACGGAAGGGGTCGAGGGGCAAGGGGCCAAGGGACGGAGCTTGTTCCGCAAAGGTCGCTGGTCGGTTGTGGAGTGACGATGCTTCGGACCTACAAGGATCTGATCGCTTGGAAAAAAGCGTTCGCCCTGTGCGGCGCCGTTTACTCGTTCACGCGTCAGCTCCCCGCCGATGAGCGATTCGGTTTGGTCTCTCAACTCCGCCGCGCCGCGGTTTCGGTACCTTCGAATATCGCAGAAGGTTACGGCAGGGGGTCGACGAAGGACTACCTGCGGTTCCTGTGGCAAGCCAACGGTTCCTTATGCGAGCTGGAGACGCAGCTTCTCCTTGCGCAGGAGCTGGGATTGGTGCGGGGCGACGAGTGCGACGCGTTGCTGGCGAACGTCACGGAGCTCGGACGCGTGCTCGCCGCTCTTATCCGCGCGTTGCGCGCGAAGGTGAGCGAATGACGCGGATCTCCCACCACGGACGCACCGGCATCACACTTAACGTCCGCGCGTCCCAATGCGTGGGAAGCGCGGCCCCGATCGGTTCGCCGAGATTTTCAGATCGGCCGGGCCTCGCCACCCTTGACCCCTCGGCCCCTCGCGCCCTTGACCCCTTCTCGCGGTGTCCCCGCGGCGCTGTCGCCGCCCGCGCTCTCGCCGTCCTCACGCTGCTGCTGGGAAGCGTCGCCATGCTCTTCCCGTTCTACTGGATGACCGTCACGAGCCTGGCCACCGAGGCGCAGGCCGTCGGTTCGGCCAGCATCCGCTCGTTCCACTGGATTCCGACCGATCCGCAGTTCAACAACTATCCCGCCGCGCTGCGGAAAATCGGCTCGCGCGCCCGCTCGGTCGAAGGCGTGCCCACGCCGGCGAGCTGGAGCGAAAGCCTGGCGCAGCTCCTTCGCACGCCCGGCGGCTGGTGGCAACGCGTCACCGCTGAGTACGCCGGCTTCCTCGACGCATTGACCAACACCGTGGTCATCACGACGCTGTGCGTGCTGGGGCAGGTGCTCTCGTGCAGCCTGGTCGGCTACGCGTTCGCGCGGTTGCGCTTCCGCGGCCGCGACGCCACCTTCATCGTCATGATCTCGACCATGATGCTGCCGGCGCAGGTCACGATGATCCCGATGTTCCTGCTGTTCCGCAGCTTCGGCTGGATCGACACGATCCTGCCGCTGGTCGTGCCGGCGTTCTTTGGCACGCCGTTCTTCATTTTCATGTTCCGCCAGTTCTTTTCGCAGATTCCCGAGGCACTTGTCGAGGCGGCACGCATCGACGGCTGCGGTCATGCGGGCGTCTGGTGGCGGATCATGTTGCCGCTCTGCAAGCCGGTCATCGCGATCATCGCGGTGTTCACGTTCATCGGCACCTGGAACGACTTCATGGGGCCGCTGATCTACCTGCAGAGCGAAGAGCAGATGACGCTCGCCGTCGCCCTGAACTCGTTTCAGAATCAGTATGGCGATTTTCGCGACATGAATCTGCTGATGGCGGCCAGCCTCGTCACCATGCTGCCCTGCATCATCCTGTTCTTCGTCGCGCAGAAGCAGTTTGTCGGCGGGTTGACGCTCGGCTCGGTGAAGGGCTAGCGGACCTTGCGAGGTTGACGTGCCCGCGGGAACCGTACACTGTGTTGCGCTGCGCGCCGAAGGAGGCGTCGCCGTGGAGGATGCCGCATGAATCCGCTGAGTTCAGCCGAATTGTCGCGACGCGAGTTTGTTCAGGCCGCCACGGCCGCAAGTGCCGGCTGGATGCTTGGCGCTTCGGCGCTCGCGCAGGATGCGGCGCCGCCGGCGAGCGCCGACGAACTGAAAATCGCGCTGATCGGGGCCGGTGTGCAGGGCCGCGGCAGCCTGCTGAACGATTGCCTGAAAATCCCCGGCATCCGCTTCGTCGCGGTCTGCGACATCTGGCCCTACGCCCAGACCTACGCCGCCAACATCCTGAAGAAATACGACCAGCCGGTGAAGACTTACGCCGACTATCAGGAGCTGCTGGCGCAGGAGAAATCGCTCGACGCCGTCCTGATCGCCACGCCCGATTGGGTGCACTCCGAGCAGACCGTGGCCTGCCTCAAAGCCGGCAAGCACGTCTACTGCGAAAAGGAGATGAGCAACACGGTTGAAGGCGCGCGTGCCATGGTCAAGGCGGCGCAAGAGAGCGGCAAACTGCTCCAGATCGGACACCAGCGCCGCAGCAATCCGCGCTACTGGCACGCGCTGAAACTGATCGACAACGACAAGGTCTGCGGCCGCGTCACGCACGTCAACGGCCAGTGGAACCGCGGCAAGCGCTATGACATTGGCTGGCCCAAGGGCAAAGAGCTGAGCGCCGACGCGCTGAAGAAGTACGGCTACGACACCATGGAGCGCTTCGCGAACTGGCGCTGGTACAAGCAGTACAGCGGCGGCCCTATGGCCGACCTCGGCAGCCACCAGGTCGACGTCTACAGTTGGTTCCTGAAGAGCAACCCGCGCGCCGTGCTGGCCAGCGGCGGCGCAGACTACTACACCGACCGCGAGTGGTACGACAATGTGCTCTCGATCTACGAATACGAGATCGGCGGCCACGTTGTGCGCGCGTTCTATCAGGTCCTGAACACCTCGAGCCACGGCGGGTTCTACGAGTGCTTCATGGGCGACCAGGGCTCGCTGGTGGTGTCGGAGGACCAGCGCAAGGCCATGATGTTCCGCGAGCCGGACGCCAAGCGCCGCGAATGGGAAGACGAATCCGAGAAAATCGAGAACATGGACCGCGAGGCGATCACGCTGAAGATCGGCCAGACGCTCGACCCCAGCGGACAGCCCACCGCCGAGGGGCAGAAGTTGCTCGAGCAGAGCAAGAAGCCCGAGCACCAGCTCCATCTCGAGAATTTTTTCGCCGCCGTTCGCACCGGCAGCCCGCTGAGCTGCCCGGGCGAGGTCGGTTTCGAGACCTGCGTCACGGTGCTGAAGGCGAACGAAGCGGTGGCCGCGGGTCAGCGCGTGGCGTTCGACCCCGCTGAATTCAAGGTGTAGCCGCCGCGGCGATCGCGTCGCGGATGATCTTCTCCAGGCTGATGCCCACGCCGGTGAGCGACTCGCCGGCGATGATCCCGGCGCAGGTCGCGGTCATGAACCGCTTCGACCAGCCGGGGAAGAGTCCGCTGACGCACGCCGCCAGCACCGCGCCGATGAACATCGAGATCGAGTTGTACGCGTTGATGACAAAGGCCAGCCCCAGTGCCGAGGCGCTCGGCACCCATCCCGCCGTTTTCGCCGGCAGGGTTTTTTCCAGCACCGGCAGCAGCACACCGACCATCGCGGCGATGAGTGCCGCTTCCGCCGCGCCTTGCGGCAAAGCGGCCAGTCCCACCTGAAACAGTTCGGCGACCGCCTTCCACATGGCGACCGCCGGCGCAGGGTAGGTGGCGGTCATCAGTTGTTCGCGCGGATTATGGATCATGATCAGGTAGACGCCGGTGCCGACGATTGAGCCGGCGAGCGCCCCGCACACCTGTGCCGCCGCCTGCAGCCGTGGGGAGGCGCCGATCAAGTGCCCGGTTTTCAGGTCGTGCAGCAGGTCGGCGCACTGGCTTGCTGCGCCGCCTGTGACGTTGGCGGTCATGAGGTTGGCCGCGGGCTGCCCCGGCGCGATCACGCCGAAGAGCAGTTGCGTTACCTTGCCCATCGCGCCGACGGGCGTCGTGTTCGTTTCGCCGGAAACGCGCCCGGCCACCAGTGCCAGCGCGAACGACAGCAGCACGCCGATGACCGCCATCCAGAGCGCCACGCCGAAGAGTGTTACCTGTAGCCAGCTCGCCAGAATCAGCGAAAAGACGATTCCCGCGAGAAACAAGCCGAACGGCACGTCGGCCGGATCACGACCCGCGGCCGCCGCGTCGCGCTTGCCGAGCAGGTTGCGCGCCAGGGACGGCGCCGAGAACCCGAAGCTCACCAGCGACGACACGACCATGAGCGACACGCCCGGCCAGAGCAGCCACGAACCCACGTCGGTGAAATTCGGCTGTGCGCGGTTCGCGGCAAGCGCCGGCACGTCGACGGTCGGTTTCTGTTGCGAGCGCGTGTACAACGCCCCCACCGCGGCCTGATACGGCGCATCGTCGCTCTTGGCCAGCAACGCGTCACGCTCCGCCGGCGACATGATCCCTTTGAAAACCAGGCGTGCTCGCAGGCTGTCGTAGCTGGCGTATCCCTGCGGCTCTGGCGCCAGCGTCACCTCGGCCGGAAGCGCCTTGAGCGCCTCGGCGGCCGAAAGCCGGATGTATCCGCTGTGGATCAGCGGCGGTGCGATCACCAGCCACGCCAGCACCGCTCCGACGAGCATTGACGCCGCAGCCCGCAGACCGATCAGCCCGCCCACTCCCACCATCATCAGCGTCGGATCGAGCGAGAATGTGAGTGACTTGCCGGTGAAGCCCTGGATCGAAAACGGCAGAAAGCCGGTCCGATCGAATTGCAGGTACGGCGCCGTGTATTCGACCGTCCACTTGTACGTCTCGTGCAACTTCACCGCGCTCGCCGCGCCGCCCGCAATCAGCATCATTCGCACCCGGGCGAAAGCCTCCTGCCCGTGGGCGTACATTTCGCGCAGCATCTCGGCTGTTGCGACGCCGGTGGGGAACGGCAGCTTGTCGACCAGGATCATTTGCCGGCGCAGCCCGATCGCGACGCTGATGCCGACCAGACACACTGAGAAGATCCATAGCGCCAGCCAGGGATACGAGGGCGTGAACCCGGTCATGATCGCGAGCGCCGGAACCGGCGCCACAAGTCCGGCTGACGACACCGCCGCCGCCGACGACGCCGCCGTCTGATTGATGTTGTTCTCGTAGATTGTCCACGACCGAACGCGGTCGCGCGCCATGCCGTGCAGCGTCATCCAGAACGCATAGCTGAGAAGCGCCGCCGTGATGGACATGTTGAAGCCCCATCCGACAGTCAGCCCCGTATACACGTTGCACATCGACAGGGCCGCGCCCAGGACCATGCCGGTCAGGACCGCGCGCAGCGTGAACTGCGGCGTCGTAAGGTCCAGCGGCGGAGTCCCACCTGCGGCGTCCGAAGCCATCTTGTTCGACATGAGTACCTCCGAAGCAGGGTTCGACGGGGACGCATGGTAGGCCCGCGCGCCCGAACGGTCAGTACGGAATCGGGGGATAACGAGGGTCGGCAGAGATTGCGCGGGCCCGTGCGTGGGGTCGGGGCCCGCGCCGCGTTCCCTATGATGCAGGCGATGCGACCGCCCGGGAGACCACGAATGACGGTTGCGGGAGCGCCGAACCTGATCGTCCACGCGGACGTGAGCGGTTCTGCGACCGACGAGCTCGACGCTGCGTTTCAGCGTTGCGCGCCGAGTCTGTACCGCTTCGTTTGCGTGCGGGTCGGGGATTCGGCGACCGCCGAAGACCTCCTGCAACAGACGTGGCTCCAGGCACAGCAAGGGCGTCGGCCCGCCGCCGCCGAGGAACTGGAGTACTGGCTGTGGGCGATCGTTCGAAATCTGGTTCGATCCCATTGGCGCAAACGGCGCAGTCGGCCCGAGCACATTCCGCTGGCCGATCCGACGCTCGCGGCGCGCCTCGCGGATCGGATGGCCGCCGAGGACCTGCCCGGGCACGAGCTGGAGCAGCGCGAAATCCGCGATCAGCTCCTGCTCGCCATCACCGGTCTCCCGGCGGCGGACCAGGAGTTGATTGTGGGCGCGTACTTCGAGCGGCTGTCACAGGCGGAGCTGGCCGCCCGCCTGGACTGCAGCCCGCGCGCCATCGAGGGGCGGCTCTACCGGGCACGCCGCACGCTTCGCGAGGCGCTGCGGACGCTCGAGGAATAGCCGCGAGCTTGCGATGAGAGGTGATTTCATGCCGCACGATGCGAATGACAGTCAGTTCGACGCGAACCTGCGCCGGCTGAGCGAACGCCTGGCGCTTCCCGCCGCGCCCGACGCCCAGCGCATCGCCGCGTGGAAGCGGGACAGCCGCACGGCCACGTGGCCGCCGGCAACGGAGAGCAACCAACATCGGGGAGTCGACTTCATGCGAAGACATCCGCGACTGACGCTGGCGACGGCGCTGGCGGCGGCGATCGGACTGCTGGTCCTATTCGTCACGCCGCAGGGCAACCAGGTCCAGGCCGCCGCCATCCTCCGCAGCTTCAGCGAATCGCTGCAGCGCGGGCTGCATATTCAGTTCGAGAATCTCGGCGCGGAGGGCGTGCGCGTAAACGGACGCTTCATACTCGCGTGGGACGAAACCGACGCCGACGCGGCGCAGCCGTCCGGCTCCGAAGCCATGCTGCTCGAGGCCGCGATCTCGACCGACAAGGACGCCCCCGAAGAAATCGCCGGGCTCGAGCTCGATGCCCGCGTCGCGATTTCCGAGGCCTATCGCTGGCTCTACCTCCGCACTGACCGGATTCCGCTGCATTTCTTCGAGGAAGTGCCGGCGGCCGCCGCCGCGCTCGGCGTAACGCAGCGCGGCGTGCTGCTCGATCTGCGCGATCTCGACAAGATCATCTCGGCCGACGAAGCCGCCGAACTGTTCAACGTACCCGCCGAAATTGCAGGCGAGCTGCGTGCGGCGATTCAGGGCGGCGTGGCCGCCGCCACCGAAGCGAAAATGACGCAGTCGACCGACGACAAGGTCTCGCTGGCGCTCGACCTCGGCGCTGACGTCGCGGCTGCGCAATCCCACGCGCCGGGTACCAATCTGCAAGTGTCCGTGCGGCACGATACCGACGCTTCGGATGACACGAGCGCCGAGATCGAAGCGGCGCTGCAGGACCTGTTCACCGGTCGCGCCACGCCCGCTCAGCTTGACTCGCTGGTGACGGCCCTGGGCGAAGCGGCGCAGGATGTTTCGGTCGAGCGCACGGCGCCCGGCGTGCACGTCCTTCGCGCGTCGCGGTTCAAGACCGACATGCTCGACGACGCGGAAGCCACCGCCTGGCTCGAGCGCGCCGAGTTCGTCGCGGTCTATCGCGAAAAAGTCGGCGTCGAGAGCGCACGGATCGAGCACCTCGGCCCGTACGACGGCAAGGTGACGTTCGAGATGCTGCAGTCGCGTCCGCCCGCCAGTACGTTCAGCGACGAAGCCGTTCGCGCCCTCAAGCCGGGCATGGTCATCGACGTGGGCGCCCTCGCCGAGATGGTTGGGCAGATGGGATTGCAGATGACGGAAGAACTCGAGACGCCGGTTCCTTAGTCCGCTTACGACTCACCGTCAGTCGGCAGGCCCGTTCGGCGCTCGATCGCCGGACGGGCCTTTCGCTGCGCGCGCCGCGCCGGCCGGATACACTTTCCCGCTATGAACGAGGGTCGCCGGAAACGGCTGACAGATTACGCCAACTGCGCGGGTTGAGCCGGCAAGCTGCCGCTGGCCGGCATGGTGCACGTGCTGCACCAGCTTGAACGCCCCACGCATCCTGACCTGCTCGTCGGAACGGAAACGTTCGACGACGCGGGCGTGGTGCGCATTGCACCCGATCTCGCGCTCGTGCAGACCGTCGATTTCTTCCCGCCCCTGGTCGACGACCCCTACGAATTCGGCCGCATCGCCGCCGTCAACGCTCTCAGCGACGTCTACGCCATGGGCGGCGAGCCGCTGTCTGCGCTCAACATCGTCGGCTTCCCCGACAAGGAACTCGACCCGCAGGTGCTGGTCGACATCCTGCGCGGCGGGGCGCACGTGCTGCGCAGCGCCGACACGCTGCTCGTCGGCGGTCACAGCGTGCGCGACGCCGAAGTGAAATACGGCCTGGCCGTCACCGGCCGCGTGCACCCGGACCGCATCTGGACCAACGCCGCCGCCCGCCCCGGTGATCGACTCGTGCTCACGAAACCCCTCGGCAGCGGCGTGCTCACCACTGCGGTGAAGCAGGGCAAGCTGCCGGAAGCGGAGCTGGCCGAGGCGATTCACGTGATGACAACCCTGAATCGCGCCGCTCGCGACGTCGCGGTGCGATTCGACAGCGCGATCCACGCCTGCACCGACATCACCGGGTTTGGGCTGATCGGCCACGCGCGCGAAATCGCCGCCGGCAGCGGCGTCTGCATCGTCCTCGAAGCCGGCCGCGTGCCGCTCATGCGACACGTCGCGGAGCTTGCGGCGGTAGGGGTGCTCACGCGCGCCCACCGTTCGACGCGCGAATTCCTCGGCGCCGCTCTGCACGCCGCCGCCGGCGTTCCCGCGGCGCTGCTCAACGTGCTTCTCGACGCGCAGACCTCCGGCGGGCTGTTGTTCGCGGTAGCGCCCGCTTCCGCCGACGCATTGCGCACAGCCCTGGAGGCCGCGGGCGTGCCATGCGCCGCGGATGTCGGATTCGTCACAGACGGCGAGCCCGGCGCGGTCGAGGTGCGACCGTAATGTCGACCCGATCGCGTTTCTCGGCGTGCTGCATTCTCGTGCTGCTTGCCACCGGCGGCTGCGCTCCGTACGCCTACGTGCGATTCGATCCGCGCGTGGCGCCGGCGCTGGGCGAGATGCGCGAGGATCGCGCTGAGATCACCGTGCACTACGCGACCGACCGCAATCTGACGCACGTGGGCAACCCGCGCGTCTCGTTCGGCGCCGAGCGCACGCGCGAAGCCAAACTCGGTCGCCTGCGCGTCAGTGTGCCTCCGCAGCACGGGCGCGGCCGCACCGAGGAGCCCGGCCCGCTTTCGCCCGCGCGGCCTTCGCATCACGTGACGCTGCTGCGGGTCGATCCGCCGACCGCACACGCCGACTTCTTTGCCGGTCTGCGGGAGGCGATCTCGGAATCGCACGCGCGCGACGTCCTGGTCTTCGTTCACGGCTATGCCACGACGTTCGACGGCAACGCGGTGCGGCTCGCACAGATCGCGCACGACCTCGAACTCGACGGCCCGGTTGTGCTTTACACCTGGCCCACGCGCGGCTCGGTGCTCAGTTATTTCGTCGACGGCGCCAACGCCGAGTGGTCCGCGGCCTACCTGGCGAAATTCCTGGCCGATCTCACGGAGAATTGCGGCGACGCCCGCATTCACATCCTCGCGCACAGCATGGGGGCGCGCGTTCTGTCCTACGCGCTGCGCACGCTCGCCGCCGATCACGCGACGCCGGACGACGCCTTCGGGCAGATCCTGCTGGCGGCGGCGGATGTGGACAGCGAGATCTTTGTCCGGGATTTCGCGCGCTACTACGAGCGCTTCGCCAATCGGACGACGATCTACATCTCCAGTGCCGATTGGGCTCTGAGCGGGGCGCAGCGGCTGCTGGGCTACGCCCGCCTCGGGCAGGTCGGTCTCGAAAACGCCGATATCTCGCTATTCGACGAGTTTGACGTGGTGGACGTCACGAATTTTGATCGCGGATTCTTCGGCCACAGCTACTACGGCAGCAGCCCCGACGTTTTGGCGGATATTCAGGCGGTGCTGCGCGGCGCACGCGCGCAGGACCGCGGACACCGTCGGCATTTCGTCTACATCGCCGGCGAGTGACCGCAGGCTGCACGCCGGTTGGCTATATTCCGCCAGCATGTCAGCAGGAATCGCGGCGCCGCCTGCATTGGCTGATCGTCCTCGCGTCGGTCGCGCGCGCGCCCGCCGCGCGTCGCCGCGCTGGTGCCGGCACTTCATGGGCGGCTTGTTGTTGGTCCTGCTGGCCGCCGCACTGTTCCTCCCCGGTCTGGCGACGCTGCCGCCGATTGATCGCGATGAGCCGCGTTTTGCGCAGGCGAGCTACCAGATGGCGCGGTCAGACCAGATCGCCGACTGGGTGACGCCGCGCGTGCAGGGCGAGCTGCGCCTCAACAAGCCGCCGCTGATCTACTGGTTGCAGGGCGGCGTCGCACGCCTGCTCGACCCGCTCGTGCGTGCATTTCCGGCGGCGGGTTCGGTCGACGTGCCGCCGCAAGGGGAAATCTGGGTCTATCGCGTGCCGTCGCTCATCGCGGCCCTCGCGACGGTTCTCATCACCTGGCGCATCGGCTGCGACATGTTCTCGCCTCAGGTCGCCTGGCTCGGCGCGGCGGCGGTCGCGGCTTCGGTCGTGGTCTGCGTCGACGCAAGGCTGGCTCGCGCCGATCAGACGCTGCTCGCGTTCACCACGCTCGCGATGTGGGCGCTGTGGCGAATCTGGCGTTCGCGCAGCGCCGCCCGCGGCGGCTGGTTCTGGCCGGTGGTGCTGTGGTTTGCCGTTGCGCTCGGAGTCCTCACCAAGGGCCCGATCACGCCGGCCGTGGTCGCGGTGACGGCGCTCACACTCTCGCTGCTGGAGCGCGACGCGCGCTGGCTGCTGCGCCTGCGCCCCCTGCTGGGGCTGCTGGTCGTGATCGGCCTGGTCGCTCCCTGGGTGGCCGCGATCGGCCAGGCCGTCGGCTGGCGGCGTTTCGCCGGGGTAATCGTCGACGAAGTTCTGCGCCGCGCCACCACCGGCCGCGAAGGCCATGCCGCGCCGCCCGGTTATCACCTGTTGCTGCTGCCGGTGCTGCTCTGGCCGTCCGCGGCGTTCTTGGTGCATGGCGTCGTGCGCGGACTGTTCTCCGGGCTGCGCTTCCCCGAAATCGCCTCGCGCGCCCGCGGCTCCCTGGCGACGCGGCTCCTGCGCGTCCGCACGCGCCGGCCTGCCGACGCGTTTCTGCTGGCGTGGGCCATTCCGGTGTGGCTGATGTTTGAGATCGCGGTTACGAAACTCCCGCATTACCCGCTGCCCATGTATCCGGCGCTGGCGCTGCTCTGCGCCCGTGCCGCGTGCCTGCCGCGCGAAGCGCTCGCGCGAATGCTTCCCGCACGAACGCAGCAGGCCATTCTTGCGGGCTGGCTCATGCTGGGGCTGCTAATCGCCGCAAGCGGCCCCGCGCTCGTCCTGTCGCTGGGCGACGGTTCGTTGCGGAATGGCGCAATCGCCGTCGCGCTCGGCGGCGGCGTTGCGGCGCTCGTCGCATGCGCTGCGTGGTGCGCCCGCGTCGGCGCCAATCGCGGCGCCCTCGGCCTCGGCGTCGCGGCCGCCACGGCCGCAGCCTGGCTGCTATTTGATTGGACGCCGCGCCACACCGACGCACTCTGGGGCAGCGCCCGCGCGGCGGCGATGCTGCGCGCCGCCGACCCGGACGCCGCCCGGCCCTGGGCCACGGCGGGCTTCGACGAGGATAGCCTGATCTTTCTTCTGCGCGGCCGCGTCGAGCGCATCACTCCGTTCGAGGCAGAAAGCTGGCTGCAGCGCCATCCCGACGGGCTGCTTGTGCTGCGCGAGCTTGACGCCCTGCGCCAGCCCTCGCTCGACCGCATCGCGTCGTTCCGCACATTCAATTACTCCAACGGCCACTGGCTGACGCTTTCGCTGGCGCGCGCCGCGCCGGCCGCGGCGGGTCGTTGACCGCGACTGCCCGCGAACGTATGTTTTCCTTGCAGAAACAGTCGCCGTCGCGGCGAGGAGAGCGGATGTCCGTCGACAACTGGTCGGAAAACGTCGTATTGGGCGAGCTCGCGGACGACCCGCAATACACCGACGACGTCAGCGCCATCATCGAGCAGTGCACGAGCCGTCCGCAGCTCGATGTGCTGCTGAATTTCCAGAACGTGAATTACCTCAACTCGTCGAACATCGCGAAGCTGCTCAAGCTGCGCAAGCTGGTCGCCATCACGAACGGCCGCAAACTGCGGCTGTGCAGTGTCAGCCGCCAGGTGTGGGGCGTCTTCCTCGTCACCGGGCTCGACCGCATTTTCGAGGTCGTGGACGACGTGCCGACCGGTCTGGCCTCGCTGCAGATGGGCGCATAGCGGTTGCAGCTTGCGCACGATTTCGTAGAATCCCGGGATTGACTTTTTGCCTCGTTAGCTCAGTTGGTAGAGCAGCTGACTCTTAATCAGCGGGTCCTAGGTTCGAGCCCTAGACGAGGCAATCCCCTTCAGGTTGCAGCCGAAGCGTCAGCCAGCAGCGCGATCACCTCATCGTGCAGCGGGCCGTTCGTGGCAACCAGCTCCGGCGCGTACGGGTCGAAGCGACCGCGCCAGTCGCTGACGCGTCCGCCCGCCTCCTGCACGATCGGAACCAGGGCCGCCGTGTCCCACAGCGACATGCGCGGGTCGAGCACAAGCTCCGCCCGGCCCGTCGCCAGCAGCGCATAGGCGTATCCGTCGGACCAGCCGCGATGATGACGCACCGCGCGCCGCACGCGCTCGACCGCCGCTCCTCGCCCCATGCGATCGGCCAGAGGCAGGTCGGTGGTCAGCATGCGCGCGGCGGACAGTTGCGCTACGGGCGAGACCCGCGCCGGCCGCCCATCCGACCAGCAGCCGAGCGTCTCCGCGGCGCACACCGTCTCGCGCAGCGCAGGCATGTGAATCACGCCCGCGCGCATGCGACCGGCGTCCTCCACCCCGATCAGCACGCAGTACAGCGGAACGCCGTGAATGAACGAGAACGTGCCGTCGATCGGGTCGAGAATCCAGCGCGGGCGACCCGCCGCGGCGGGCTGCTCGCCGAATTCCTCGCCGAGAATGCCGTGGCCGGGATACGCCGCCTCGATGCGTCGCCGCAAAAGCTCTTCCGCGCCGCGGTCGGCGATCGTCACCGGCGAGTCATCGCTCTTGCGGTCCACCGTCAGCGTCGATCCGAAGTGGCGCAGCGTGAGTTCTCCGGCTTCGCGCGCGATCGCGACCGCAAAGTCCAGCACGGCCCGCAGTTCGTGAGCGTCAAGCATGCGCGGCTACTGCGTCTGGCGCTGCAATTCCGGCGCGGACACCGGCCGCTCTTCCGGCGTGCCCAGTTCCAGGCTGGTTGAGGAAGGGGTGGTCTCGCGCAAATACTCCTCGGCACGCGAAAGCAGCGCGAGGAACTCGCCGCCCGTGAGCAGGCCCAGTTCGCCGCTGGGCCGCGCGATGCGCCGGTAGATCAGCTCGCGCCAGGCATAACGGCCCATGCCGCTGATCGACCAGTTTAGGCCCTCGATGCCCATGGCGCGACAGAACATGTAGCCCACCGAAGCGCGATCGAGGAACTGCTCGGGTGAATACTCCCAGCGCGGGTCGATGATCTGGTTGGATTCGAGTTCGCCGGCTAGCGCCGCGAAATCGCCGTCGAACGCGGCGCCGTCGCGCCAGAGCGCGTAGACCGCGCGATAGCCCGATTCCGCCGTCAGGAACGGTTCGTCGCCGATGTGAGCAACCAATAGCGCGTTCTCGCGCGGCGGCGGCGCCGGGCGCGACGCCAGCGCCGGCGTCGTAGCGCGACAGCCCGCAAACCAAGGCAGCGACGCGATCAGCAACAGCGACAGGCGGCGGGTCGGCGTTCGCATCGTCAGAAGCTCCACGTCACACCGGTGAAGACGAAATTGCGCATGTCCTTGTCGCTGTACGCGTCGCCGGGAAAGAAGGCGCCCCAGCGAATCGTCCACGACAGGTCCGGCCCGAGCCGCCAGTTGATGAAGTAGTCCATCTCCCAGCCGACGTAGCCCGCGAATTCTCCCGCCGTCGAATCGCTGATCGCGGCGCGGCGGTGGTTCTTGTGATAGAGGAACCAGTTCGAGCCGATCTCGACCTCGCGCAGGAACTCAACCGCGTGCAGCGGGTGCAGACTGCCGCCGAGCTTCCAGATGTGCAGGTTGCTGAGCGTCGGGCCCAGCGAGATGCCGGTGTCGCGATAGCCGAAGCCGACGAAGCTGTTGTCCTCGCGGTCGCCGCGGTTGCCGCCCGCCGCGTTGGTGGGGCTGAACAGCCGATCGGGATCGCCGCTGGCGAACATGTACTCGCCGACGATCCGCGGCCGCGAGCGCAGGTCCCACAGTTTCTCGACGCCCACGTCGATCGCCCACGCGTTCACGAAGTCGCGCGTCACGAAGTTGCCGTCGCCGAAGCTGCGGCCGCTCTCGTAGACGCCCTCGAGCCAGTAATTGAGGTTGTGCGCGAGTTCGCCGCGCGAGCCGACGCCGAAGTACTGCGTGTCGTACGAGTAGTCCTGGAAATAGTCCTTCGGGCGCTCGTCGGTGTAATCGTCGTTGAAGATCGCGTACGCGAACGGACGATGCCGATCGATGCCCTCGTACGTCAACTGCACGCCGTAGATGTTGCGCGCGCTGTGCGTGTCGACCGGCTCGCTGCGGTCGATGTTGGGGTAGCTGCCGATGGTGCGCCCCAGCAGGCCGCTCACGCGAAAATCCGCGATTCGCCCCTCGATGGCCACCGCGTCCAGCGGCTGGTCAAACGCGTAACCGGTGCCGAACATGACGTCCTGCCGGCCCACGCGCACCTTTAACTCGGCGCCCGGCTCGTCCGCCTTCAGCAGCTTCATCACGTCAAGCTGATACCAGCCGCGATCGAGGTTGGGGCCTTCCCAATCCTGCTGGCGGTCGAATTCGTCGCCGGGGTTGTAGTAGCTGTACGACAGCCGCATGCGCGCGAAGGCCTCGTGCGTACCCTGGTCGGCGGAAAGCCGCGTCCACAGGAACAGGCTCGGCCGCTGCAGCACGCGCTGTCCCTGCACGCCGTCATCGAAATGGAACACGTAATAGTCAAACCAGCCGCCCCATTGCCAGTCGACGCGCGAGGCCAGCGGCGCCAGTTCTTCGCGCTCCGCGCGCAGCCGCTCGTCGATCAGCCGCTGCTGTTGCAACAGGTTCTCGGGGGGCTGCTGGGCTCCAGCCGCGACCGGCAGCGCGAGCAGCGCGCCGGCGCTCACTCGCATCCAGCGGCGGCGCCGCGCGAACGCCTCGCCGGCGCCCGGAAACGAACGCTTCATCATGCTGCTCCGCGTCAACCGCGACTCAGGCGACGGGCCGCCGTCCGCGCACGGCGCCCCGGAAAATGGCGGGTGCCAACCCTGGCGCCCGAGCGGTAGGATGGTCCTGGCGCTCGCGGCTGTCAATTCGGCCGCGAGTCGGGTGTTTCGGATGAGCGTCGAACTCGAGATCAAGCTGCGGCTCGCCGACCCCGCGGCGCTGCGCGCCACGCTGGCAGCGCTCGGCGCGATCCCGCTGGGCTCCGTTCTCGAGACGAACCACATCCTCGACACCGTGCAGGGCGCTGTTCGCGCCGGCGGCGGCGTGCTGCGTGTTCGAACGCTCGCGGCCGCGATGCCCGCAGCGCTGCTGACATTCAAGGGGCCGCGCGGGCCCGATTCGTCGCTGCCGCGCGAAGAACTGGAGACGCCCGCCGCGGACGGTCCGACCCTGCTGAGAATTCTCGCCCGTCTCGGTTTTCACGAGACGATTCGCTACGAGAAACGCCGCGAATCCTGGTCGCTGGCCGGCTGCGAAATCGTCATCGACGAGCTGCCGCAGCTCGGCTGGTTCGTCGAGATCGAGGGGCCTGACCTGCCGCGGATCCACGCCGCCCGCCGCAAGGTCGGCCTCGACAACGAACCCGAAATCGCCGAATCCTATGTCGGCATGACCGCCCGGCTTGGCGCCGATTGCGGCACGCGCCGCGAGCTGACCTTTGCCGCGAGCGACCCGTCCGCACGGTAGACTGCCGCCCGGTCGATCCGAGGGTTTCCATGAGCGCTCGTGTTCGCGTCACGCGGCTTGTGTGTTGCAGCGCCGTACTCGTCGCCGCCGCGGCCGCCCAGACTCCCGCGCCCGCGACGGCCGCTGCCCCGGACATTGCGAAATGGGTCGAGCAGCTTGGCGCAGCCGACTACGCCGCGCGGCAGTCGGCGTCGCGCGAGTTGCTCGCGATCGGCCCCGCCGCCGCCGCACAGCTCGAACGCGCTGCCGCCGAAACGAGCGACCCCGAAATCCGCCGCCGTCTGGCTGAGATTCTCGAGAACATGCAGCCGCCGCAGTTCGCCGCCCTGGTGTGCCGTGCCGCGGCGGAGAGCGGTCTGGTCTGTGGCGACGTGATCACGCATGTGGCCGGCCGGCGCATTCTCAACGTCGCCGACCTTCGCCAACGGCTCCGATCCGAAGTCTCACCGGTCGGCGCGGTGCTGCGCGTGCGCCGCGCGGGCGGCCCGGTCGACGTCGGTCCGCTCGGCGTCGAACTGCTCGATGAAGTCGTCGACTACGCGATTCCGCACGGTCCCGTCATCGCACACGCGCTGGGCGACTACGCCGCCGGCCACGCCGAGCGTGCGTATGCCCGACTGGCGCCGCTTGCGTCCAGCGTGCCCGAGGCCGAGTTGCCGGGGCGCGTTCTGGCGCGAATCGCCTACGTTGCCGGCGACGCCGCGGCGGCCCAGACCGCGCTGCAGCGCTACACCGATCCCGGCGAACTGGGCGATTGCGCCACAGGCGATTGGCTCACGCCGTCCGTGCTCGATCTGGCGCTGCCCGGACCCGCGCCCTTCGATCTCGAGTGGCGGCTCTGCGAGCTGGGTACGCCGCCCGCCTTCCAGCGTTCCAGCGATCCCGACCTGCGCGTGCAGCGCGTGCTCATTCCCGCGCGGCGCTATCGCGAGGCGCTGCTGGCCGCGGCCTCGATTTGGTGGGGAAATTTCCGCGGTCGGACCGATTTCGAGGAGGAGAGCGAGCGCTCCGCCGCCGGCAATCAGCTCGCCGTCGTGGCGTGGATGCTGCACGAACTGGGCCTGCGGTCCGAGAGCACCCGCCTGATCGAGCCGCGCAGTGTGCTCCTGCGCCGCTCCCCGGTCGGCGCTCGCAAGTGGGTTCGCGTCGACACCGATGCCTGGCTCGATTTCTTCGCCGGTCGAGCTGCCGAAGCCGCTGACGGCTTCTACGACGACGCGATGGACGTGTTGCTGCACCCGGCCAAGCCGCTCGATCCATCGGTCCTCGTGCGAAATCCGCAAGTCGCCGCCCGCGTCTCGTTCTTCCTCTACTTCAGCAACGACCGGCGCAGCACCGAGACCACGGCCGCGCTGCTCGAGCCGGCTCATCCCTACCTCGCCGAATATCTGCGCTGGATGCTCCATGCCGTTCACGAAAAGAATGCCGAGCTTGTCCGCGCCGATCTGCTGCGTGCATTGCCGCATCTGCCGGAGTCGCTGGCCCCCGAATTCGCGGCGGCGGCGGCGCGGCTCGAATACCTGCGACCCGAGGCCGACCCCGCGGTCTGGACCGCGTTGCGCGAGCGCGCACGAAGCGACCCCGCGCGCAGCGCACACGTCCAATCGCTCGCTGCGCTGCGAAGCGCCAACTGGGCCGAAGCCGAACAGGCGCTCGCCGCACTGCCCGCCGACGAACCGGGCGCCGCCGCTCTCGCTGCGACGATGCGCTTGCGGCGCAGCCTGCCGGCCGATGCGCCCGAGGCGCTGCGTGACGCGCGCCTGGCCGTGCCGCTCTTCGCCGACGATCGCGCCTGGCTGATCCTCGCGCCCGACTTGCGCATCCACCGCTACACGCCGGGCAGTGACTTGCAGGCACTCGCGCCGCCCGGCGAGGACTGGCGCCCGCAGCCGCTCACATGGCCGTGGATTTCGAGCGCCACGCGCGACGGCCGCGCTCTGCTCTACGCACCGCGCCGCGTCGTCCAGCTCTCCGCCGACGGCTCAACCGACGTCGCCGTCAATCTCGCCGCCGACGAGATTCCCGCGTTCGAGCGACTCGCAGCGCCCTTCTGGGACGAACTCCGCGCCGCGGCCGCCGAGTTGCCCTCGCCCCGCGGGTTCGACGGCGAGTTTCTCCCCACCGAGGTGCAGGCCAACTCTCAGTACACCAACGACCCGCGCTCGCCCGAGATCGCCCTGATCGAGACCCTCAGTGACGACGCCCGGCTTGTTCACGTCGCGCTCCGAGGCCCGGCTCATCTGCTGATCGATCGCAACTCGGGGAGAACGTTCAGCTCCGGCTTCATCGCTCAGCAGCTTCAACTCGGCGCAGCGCTCACCCTGCAACCGCGCGCGCTGCCGGCGCTATCCGCCGACGCTCCGCCCGTGCTGCTCCTTCTCACCGACAAGGGCCTGATCCGCGCCGATCTCGCCGCCGGCGATTTCTCGCGGCTGCCCGTGCCCGGCGACGAACCGTTTCCAGCGCTCACGACCGAGGCGACGCCCTACGAACGCCGCGACCCGCGCTACGTGTACTTCGCGCGCATGCCCAGCGAATCCGCGGCCGAAGCCCAGGGCGCGCCGGTATTTCGGCTCGGAACCGACACCGGCGCGATTCAGCCGCTCGACCTGGTGAATTGGAGCTTGCCGGAGCCGCATTACCGCCTGCGCCGCCGCGGCGAGCTGCGGCTGCTGCTGTCGCGCCAGTTGCTCGATCGCGGCCTCGTCGAGCTGCAGGAATTCGTCGCCGACGCGGCGCGCGTTGTGGCCGCTCCGCAGAAGGAGGCGCCGTGACACGCTCCATCGATTGGCGGCTGGGTGAGCGCCCGCTCTCGCTTGCGGTGCTCGACGACGTGCTCGGGGCCCGCCTGCGCGTTCATTGGGGAGACGGATCGCGCCGCCGCGTCGCCGAGGGGCGCGCCCGCGTGGATCGGCTGGTCGCGTCGGGCGAAACGGTCTACGGGTTGAACACCGGCTTCGGCCACCTCAAGAACGTGCGCATCCCGCCCGATCAGCTCGAAAAACTCCAGGAAAACCTGCTGATCTCGCACGCGGTCGGCGTGGGGCCGCTCGCGCCGCCCGAAATCGTCCGCTGGATGCTGCTCTTCAAGTCGCACATGCTTCAGCTCGGCTGCAGCGGCGTGCGCCCCGAAGTCGTCGGCCGCCTGGTCGATTGGCTCAGCGCCGACGAATTGCCCGTCGTGCCGACCCGCGGCTCGCTCGGCGCCAGCGGCGATCTGGCGCCGTTGGCGCACTTGTCTCTGCCGCTGATCGGCCGCGGGCAGCTCGCGCTCGGCGGTCTCGATCCGCGCCCATCGGCCGATGCCATGCGCACGCACGATTGGCAGCCGCTGCGCCTCGCCGCGAAGGAGGGCCTGGCGCTCATCAACGGCACCCAGTTCATGGCCGCCTACGCCGCCAACATCGCGGTGCGCGCCGCGCGGCTGATCGACCTCGCAGACCTCATCCTCTGCATGTCGCTCGAGGGTCTCGCCGGCAGCGTGCGACCGATGGACGCCCGGCTTCACGACCTTCGCCCGCACCCGGGAGCACAGCGCGTTGCCGCCAACGTGCGCCGCCACATGGCCGACAGCCGCATCCTCGAGTCGCACGCCGATTGCGATCGCGTGCAGGACCCGTATTCGTTGCGCTGCGCCCCGCAGGTGCACGGCGCATTTCGCGATGCGCTCGACCACGCCGCGCAGGTGATCGAGCGCGAGCTGAACAGCGTCACCGACAATCCGGTGCTGGTCGAGGACGACGCCATCAGCGGCGGGAATTTTCACGGTGCGCCGCTCGCGCTCATTCTCGATTACCTCTGCATCGCGCTGACAGATCTCGCCAGCATTTCCGAGCGCCGCGTCTACCTGCTGCTGGAGGGTACGGCCGGCCTCCCGCGTCTGCTGATGCGCGACACCGGGCTCAACAGCGGTTTCATGATTCCGCAGTACACGGCCGCGGCCCTCGTGAACGAGTGCAAGGTGCTGTCGTCGCCGGCGAGCGTCGATTCCATTCCTTCATCGCTCGGGCAGGAAGATCACGTCAGCATGGGCGCCACCGCGGCGCTCAAGTGTTTCGAGATCATCGACCGCGCCGAGACCGTGCTGGCGATCGAGCTGCTGTGCGCCGCGCAGGCGGTCGACTTCCGCGCTCCGCTCGCACCGGGCGTCGGCCCGCGCGCGGCGCACACCTGCGTGCGCGCGCAGATCACTCACGCCGACGCCGATCGCGAATTCGGGGCCGACATCCGGGCGGCGCTTGACCTGCTGCGCGACGACGAACGTCTCCGCGCCATCGCCCGCGGCCGGTACTAGCGCTCCGCGCGACTGTGCCCGCGGACCGCGTTCTGTTGTGCCACCACGCCGAGCGGTGCGTACTGGTGCATGGTTCAGGGTGCGGGAAGGGATTCTCGCACCAGGAAAGTTGGGAGAATCAGGGCGCGAGAAGGGATTCTCGCAGGAAAATCAGGGTGCGGGACTTGTTTGGGTGGGATGGGCGTCCTCGCCCGTCCCCTTCATTCCCGCGCAGCGGGAATCGAGGTTCAATCGTGCAGAGCGACGACCGGCGAGAGGCCGGTCCCCCAGCGCGGATCAACCGTCGTTTGCGGCGAAAGCCAGAGACCGCTCACTCACGTTCGCGGCTCGGATCAGAGAGTGGTGTTGGTGCGAGAAGGGATTCTCGTACCTAGGACTTCGCGGACCAACCGTCGTTGGCGGCGGACGGCTACACGTGGTCGCGTACGAGCTCTTCGAGCTTGCGCTTCGCTTCCTTTTCGATCTGGCGGACGCGTTCGCGCGTTAGACCCACGCGATCGCCGACTTCTTTGAGCGTAAGCCGTCGACCGCCGTCAGGGCTCAGGCCGTAGCGCATCTGCAGCACCGCCGCTTCGCGCTCGGTGATTTGCGAGAGCACGCGCGAGACAAGGTCGGCGTCGGCCTGGCTCAGCACTTCCTCGGACGGATCGGGGACGCGCGTGTCAGGCAGGGCGTCGGTGACCGAAGTGCCGTCGTCGGGCGCGCCCGACTGCGAAGGACACGTGCACGCGCGGATCGCCTGTGCGATGGCGGCGGCCTTGCGTGACGTGATGTGCATGTGCTCGGCGAGTTCGTCGACCGTCGGCTCGCGCCCCAGCCGGCCGTGCAGCTCGCGCATCGCCAGCCGCATGTGTGCGATCTGCTCCATCAGGTAGCTGGGAATGTGGATCATCTGCGAGGACATCTGCACCGCGCGGCGGATCGCCTGATCGATCCAGTACGACGCGTAGGTGCTGAAACGCGAGCCGACTTCGGGGTCGAAGCGATCAACCGCCTGCATCAGGCCCACGTTGCCCTCGTTAACCAGGTCTTCCATCGGCAGCCCGCGATGGCGGAAGTTTTTGGCCACGCTGATCACCAGCCGTAGGTTGGCCGAGATCATGCGTTCGCGCGCTTCGGCCGAGACCTGCTGAATTTCCTCGAACTGCCGCGGCGTGATCTCGCCCCGCGTCAGCCGCTGCTCGGCGTCGGCGGCGGAGCGGATGCGTGTTCCGAGCTCGCGCTCTTCGTCGGGCGTGAGCAGCGAGTATTGCTTGATCTGTTTGAGATAGTCGCCAAGGGCGGTATCGAGCTTGGAAGCCATGCTGCGATCAACCTCCGCGGGATTCCGTTCCCGCGCTCGCGCAACCCACGTTCCCCGCTCGGGAATCGGCTTAGGCGACGTGCGCGTCGAGTATCGTCGCGCCGCGCGCCGCAATGCGCTCGCAGCCGGTCATTATCGGGACAAACGTCGTCCCGAAACGCGGTTCACCGCGTACGCAGCGAACCCGGCGCGTTGCGCCGGCGCTACGTCATGACCTCCGCGAGCATCCGCCGGACGGTCTCGACCGGCAGGCCGACCACATTGCTGAAGCTTCCTTCCCAGCGCTCCACGAGCCGGTCCGCCTGGTCCTGAATCCCGTAGGCGCCGGCTTTTCCGCTCCACTCGCCGCCGGCCAGATACGCCTCGCGTTCGGCGGCGTCGTCCTTCATCCATACGCGCGTCGTCTCGCAGAGAATGCGACGCTCGGTAACTCCGTCGTGACGCACAAGCGCCACACCGGTTACTACGTCAGTCGCGCGGCCGGCCTGCAATTCGAGCATCCGCCGGGCGTCGTGCAGATCGTACGGCTTGCCGAGCCACTCGTCTTCGCAGGCGACGAGGGTATCCGCGCCGAGCGTCCAGAATCCGGGGGCTCGTTCGGCGACGTAGCGCGCCTTGAAGTAGGCCAGCGCGGCGGCCCAGGCGCGCACGTGAAGCGCGGGTGGACGCCAATTCGGCTCTTCGAGGGCGCAGGGCTGCACGTCGAAAGTGATCCCCAGCTCCGAGAGGAGTTCGCGACGGCGCGGACTGCTCGACGCCAGGATCAGTGTCACGTCCAAAGTTCCGGCGCGAGCGGCTCGTGTTTGACCCGCGTCGGAGCCGTCATTACAAACGCGTGGATGCCACGGGTCAAACGAACAAACAAGAAGCCGAGCCCGAGCCCGCGCCGCGCGACTGCGGCACCGCCCGCGCATTGCCTGGGCTCGCACTTGTCGATCGCCGGCGGCGTTCATCATGCCATCGAGGCCGCACGGGCGCTGGGCTGTCGCACGGTTCAGATTTTCGTGAAGAACCAGCGCCAGTGGCGCGCCGCACCGCTAGACCCGGACGATGTCGCCGCGTGGAAGCGCGGGTTGGGCGACGACGGCTTCGGTCCGCCGGTCGCACACGCCACGTATCTCATCAACCTGGCGGCAGCCGATGATGCGCTGCTCGTGAAAAGCTGTGAGGCCTTCGCGCAGGAGTTGCAGCGCTGCGATGTGCTGGGCATTTCCGGGCTGGTGGTGCATCCTGGCGCCGCCGGCGCCCAGCCGCGCGAGGCTGCGCTGGCGCGCGTTGCGGCGGCCTTGAACACGATATTTCGGAGTTTTCCTGACATTCGCTGCCGGCCGCTGCTCGAGACCACGGCGGGGCAGGGCTCGACGCTCGGCCGCACGATAGACGAGCTTGCGGCGATCGTCGGATTGCTGAATGAGCCGCGGCGCGTGGGCATCTGCGTCGACACGTGCCACGTCTTCGCGGCGGGGTATGACATTCGTTCGCCCGCGGGTTTCGACACGCTGATCGACGAGATCGACAGCAGGCTCGGCCTCGAGCGCCTGCGCTGCTGGCACGTGAACGACAGCCGCGGCGATCTGGGGTCGCGCGTCGACCGCCACGCGCACATCGGCGAGGGTTGCATCGGCGACGCGGGATTTCGGAATCTGATGCAGGACCCGCGTTTTCGCGATGTGCCGATGATCCTGGAGACGCCCAAGGATGACGGTCCGGACGGCGTGCCGCGGGATGCGATCAACCTCGATCGGTTGCGGAAGCTGGCGGCGCCGGGGCGGGCGTCGCGCTCGCGTGCGAGTCGCTGATCCGCTGCGAGCGGCTACAAGCCCAGCTCGTCGCGCAGAGACTCTGAGCGACCGGATTCACCGAGCCGCTGATAGACATCCGCAAGCAGAGCGGCGGCGCGGCGCGTCAGCGCGTCGCTGTCGCCGCGCGCGGCGCGCAACCCCTCGACTGCGGATTCGAGAGCCGCGCGCGCTTCGGCGTGGCGCTGGGTGCGCGCCAACAGCCGCCCCAGCAGGTATTCGAGCACGGGCGTCTCGGGGTCGCGGTCGTTGTCGAGCGCTTCGCGAATCGCGATCGCGGCGCGAAACTCGCGTTCGGCGTCCGCCACGCGCCCCGTTTCCGCTAGCGCCGTTCCCAGATTTGTACGGCCGCGCGCCACATAGGGATGATTCTCGCCCAGCCGGGCGCGATAGATCGCGAGCGATTCCTCGAGGAACGGGATCGCGTCGGCGTGGCGCTTCTGCTCGAGGCGCAGGGCCGCGAGGTTGTTCAGCGAAGTGGCGATGTCGGGGTGCTCGGCGCCGAGTGCAGCGCGACGGCGTTCCAGCGCTTCGACGTACAGGGCCTCGGCCTCCTCCAGCGCACGTTTCTCGCGCAGCACACCCGCGAGGCTGTTGAGACTCTCCGCCAGCGTCGCGTCGTCGACGGCTGCGGCCTGGCGCAGTCGCAGCGCCTCGCGCGCCGCGTGCTCGGCGTCATCGAGCCGGTTCATTTCGCGAAGCTGGTGCGCCAGCAGGCTCAAGCTCGCGGCGACATCCGGATTTTCGTCGCCGAGGGCCGAGCGACGCAGTTCGAGCGCTTCGACGCACACGTCATGAGCTTCGGCGTAGCGTGCCTGCACCTGTCGCAGCACCGCGAGCTCGTGGAGCGACTCGGCCAGCGCGGCCGGCGCCGGCGGAATCGCAGCCCGGCGCAGCGCAATCGCCGCCAGCAGGTGCTCGTCGGCGCGCGCGAGCTCGCCCAGCTCGCGATAGACCCGTCCGATGACGGTGCGGACGTGGGCTTCGACCTGCGGCTCGCCGCCGAATTCGCGCGCCACGCGCTCCGAAGCCAGGTCCACCGCGCGCAGCAGGGTGATTTCGCGGCGATGCTCGGGATCGGCGAAGGGGTCGGCCGCGGCCAGCAGGTTCGCCAGGAACGCCGTCACACGTTCGGCCGAGAGTCGCGCGACGCGCTCGCCGATGCGGCATTCCTCCGCGAAATCGCGCTGCTCGCGGATACGCTCGGCTTGAATCGCAAAGCCGACCGCCGAAGCCGTCGTGAGCACGACGAAGGACGCGGCGACCGTGACCGCCGTGCGATGTCGCCGGAGCACTTTTCGCAGCAGATAGCCGGGGCTGTCGCGCCGGGCTTCGATGGCGTCGCCGGTGAGGTAGCGGCGCAGGTCGGCGGCGAGTTCGCCGGCGCTCTGGTAGCGCCGTTCGGGGTCTTTCGCGAGCGCCCGCAGCGCGATGCACTCAAGATCACGATCGAGCGGCGAGATCGCGGGGAAGGCGTTGGCGGTGCGGAAGCCTTTCGGCTCGACGCCGCGGATGCGCTCGATCACGTCAGGGATGGCGCCGCGCACGTCGTAGGGGTGGCGCCCGGCGACGGAATGAAAAAGAATCACGCCCAGCGAGTAGACATCGCTTCGCAGATCGAGCGCGTGCATCGGCCCCGAAACCTGCTCCGGGCTCGACCACGCCAGCGAGCCGAGGAACTGGCCGGACTCGGTCAGCGTCGGGCGCGGCGTGTCGGCGTCGGTGATTTTGGCGAGGCCGAAATCCAGCACGATCGGTTTGCCGCCGTCGTCCACGCGTACGTTGGCGGGTTTCAGGTCGCGGTGAATCACGCCGCGCAGGTGCGCCGCGTGCACGGCGTCGCAGACGGTCGCGAGCAGAGCCAGGATTTCGCGCAGGGCTGCCGTGCCGCCGGCGGCGCGGCGCGACTCGACCCAGGCGTCGAGCGGCAGGCCGTCGACGAAATCCATCACGAAGTAGCAGTCGTCGCCCGCAGCGCCGCTTTCGTGAATGGTGACGATGTGCGGCTGGCGCAATTGCGCAAGGATCTGCACTTCCTGCTGGAAGCGCGCGTTCTGGCGCGCGGCGTCGCCGCCGGTGCGGTGAATGAGTTTGATGGCGACGCGGCGGTTGGTGCCATGCTGCATGGCTTCGTAAACCGCGCCCTGGCCGCCGCGATCGATCTCGCGCAGCAACGTGTAGCCGGGGAAGCGCTGGGCGCTCGGCCCGGCGCGCCGCGGCAGGCCGGCGTCGACCGAGCTGCCAGCGGCGACGCGCGCCGCCTGCGCAATCAGCGCGATCTTGCGCAGCTCCGGGCGCAGCAGCGGCTCGAGCCCGCTGTGCTCCGCAAGAACCTGTTCGTCGCTGAGTGCGTCGCCCGCCATGCGGCGGCGGAGCACGTCGCGCGCGATGCGCTGCGCGGCGGCCGGCGTCGGTACATCGGAGGAATGGGCGTTCACGAACTGCGCCTCATGACTATGCTCCCTCGAAGCGGCTCCCACTTGCCGAAACGGATTCGCAGGGAGGCGCTCACTCCGACCGGCTGAAAAAATCCGACTCGTTGCCCATGAGCTGGCGGAGCTGCGCGATCGCCCGATGGCAGAGCATGTGGATGGCGGGCTCGGTGCGATTCATGCGGGCGGCAGTCTCCGCCACGGAAAGGCCGTCGAAGTATCGAAGCTGGATCGCCGTGCGGTAGTCGTCGCTCAGGCCGTCGAGCGCCCGGCGGATGGCTCCGGCGGCCTCGTGCCCGGCGACGGAGCGGCTGGGCGTGCGCTCGTTTACGGCGAGCTGCGCGAGCAGGTCGTCAACGCTGCTGCGATCGGCGGCGCCGGCGTCGATACGTGCCTGTCCGCCGCCGCGCTTCAGCGCGCGAGCCGCGCGGATCAGGTCGATCAGCTTGTTGTCGGCGATCGCGGCGAGCCAGGCGCCGAATGCGCCGTCGCCGCGGGCTTCGAACGTGGCGAAGCGGCGTACGGCGTCGGCGAATGCCTCCTGCAGGACGTCCTCGACGGCGATCGTGCCCTGCAGATCGGCGGGTATGGCGTACGCAAGCCGGCCAGCCAGTGGGTCGTAATGGAGCAGGAGCAGTTCCTGCACGGCGGCGGCATCGCCGGCAATGGCGCGGGAGACCAGGTCGGATTCGTCAGGCGCCCGAGACATGGCGACTCCGCGCAGATGCGGACACATTGTAACAAGGGGCAGGCAGGATCGGATCGGCGTATGATCGGAGGGGCGAATGCGTGACACGGCGGGGGTCGCAATGTTGACGCGGCACTCCGCGTGTACGACGACTGTTGAGGCGGCTCGTCATGCAAAATGGCGGTTTCATCGCCTGCCAGATCGCGATTCTTTTGTGCAGTGGGTGCCGCCACGGCGGCGTCAGCTACGACGTCGAGGGGCGGACCGTTCGGGCAGTTCGGTGCCACCCGCAGACTGACCTGTTTGTCACGATGGGCGGTCCGGCAGATCTCTGCGGATGGCTGCCCGGCGTGGCGAATCCGGTGTGGAAGTACAACAGTGCAAGCACTATAGCGACCGCGGCCTTCGACCTGGCCGGCGACTCCATTGTTGCGGTGGTCCGCGATTCGTACGACATTGAGAAGCCGCACCAGATCATCACGCTCGATGCTCGATCCGGTCGGCAACTGCGAGCGGCGGCGCTGCCCAACGAGCCGCGGATAGTCAGACTGGCGCACGGGGGTCGGTATGCGATCGGGCGGGCGCACGACGGCTCCGGCGAGCAGTTCGTGATTCTTCGCGTCGACGATTGCCGCATTGTTCGGCCGGCCGGAAGGGGACCCTTCTTCGCGGACGAGCCGGTGTTCAGCAAGACGCTAGAGGCGGTTGCTGTGCGCGACGTTGACGGCGTCTCGTTCGTAGACCTGTCGAAAGCCTCGCAATTCGCAAGACTGATCGACCCCGGTTTCCGCGTGCTGGATTTCGATGGTCATATGGCGCTTGGACTGTGCGAGAATGGTCTCGCGCGAAACGAATTCTCTACTCGCACGACAAGCCTGCTCACGTCACAAGCGTTCTTACGGGGTCGCGGGGCGGTTCTTTCGGATGGCGGCGCGGCCGCGGTCACGTCAGACGGCGCATTGCTCTTGATGGATGCTACGCTGTCGATGCAGTCGCGAATCGCAGTCCCTGGTGCGGGCGTTGTGGAACTGAGCGCTCACTCGACTGAGGGCGTGATCTACGGCGGCGGACCATCGACGTCGTTTCCTCATCGGGGTGGGTTCTTGCGGTCGGTTTCGGCATCGCGCGGGTGGTAGCCTCGCGGAGTTGTTGGTGATTCGAGTTCGTCCAGCTTCGACTCTGTTGGGCACCGCACTGTTTTTTGCGCTCGCGGCTGGAGCGGCGAGTTACCTTTGGGACCGGTATTCATTCCGCTCCGCGAAACGTCAAGGTCTTGCCATTGCCAAGGCCCTTGTGGAGTACCGCGACCTACACGGAATTTTTCCCTCGTCGCTGCACGAACTGACTCCTGAATTCCTGGAGCGCACGCCATCCCCCCGTTGGGGACTGGGGCGGTGGGAATACGTCGTACTTATCCCGGAGCAGGAGTTCATGTTGTCACTCTGCGCGAACGAGTCGTGTTATCCGGCGTTGCACTATGTCTACAAGGGCAGCGACGGAGACTGGTGGTTTGACGAGTAGGCAGTTGCCCGCCCGCGCACGGTGCGATCAGTCGGTATTCTCGGAGCTTGAAACGTCTCGCAGACTTGCGGCGCTTAGCACGTCGGCCCTCAAGTCGGCAGGGCAGCCATTCCTACGGTGAGCGCGCTGTCGCCGCGGTCCGATGAACCCTGCGTGCGTCTGTGCAGGTTGCGCTTCGCCAGCCGCAACGCCAAGTTGTTCTGGGTCCACGCGTGGAGTCGTTCATGAGTATTTCTCGGCCTCGTCGCTCGGGGCGTGCATTTTCGGTCGTGCTCGTGTTCTTGCTGGCGCCGGCGGCGTGTATCGCCGGCACCTATGTCGTCGACACGCTCGCGGATGACAACGATGGTGCGGGGGTCAACGGCACTTCGCTGCGTGAAGCCATCGACGCTGCCAACGCGGCCGGCGGCGATGACACGATCACGTTCTCGGTCAGCGGCACGATCACGTTGACCGCGGATCTGCCGAACATCACCAGCAACATTGCCATTACCGGGCCCGGCGCTTCGAACCTCACCATTCACGGCGCGGATGCGTATCGCGCGTTCATAGTGATGGGTACGACCGTTTCGATATCGGGCCTGACCGTCGCTCACACGCGCGTGGTCGGCGGCGACGGGGGCGCGACCAGCGCTAGCGGCGGAGGCGGGTCGGGGGCCATGGGCGCGGCGCTCTTCGTCAACGCTGGCAGCGTTGCTGTGAGTTCGGTGACCTTCACCGACAACGCAGTCGTCGGCGGCGCAGGAGGCAGCGGCCCCGGCGGTTCGAACCTCTCGGGCGGCGGAGGGGGCGGGTTCGGCGTCACGCGGCCCAGCGACCGCGACGGCGCCGGCGGCGGATTCCTCGGGGGCGCCGGCGGTGGAGTGGGTGCGCCCGGTGGCGAAGGCGCCGGCGGGGGCGGCGGCTCATGGGGGGGCGACGGAGCCGCCGGCGGCTTCGGCGGCGGTGGTGGCGGCGGCGGCCAAAACCTTTTCTCAAACCCTTCCCCAGACGGCGGCGTGGGTGGATTCGGCGGCGGCGGTGGCGGCGGCGGACCTGGATCCGGATCCCCGGGTGGCGTTGGCGGCAGCTTCGCCGGCGACGGAGCCTCCCCTCCATCCGGCCTGGCTGGCGGCGGCGGCGGCGGTGCAGGACTCGGCGGGGCCATCTTCGCCCGCGCCGGAACGCTCACACTCAACAACTGCACCTTCAATTCAAACTCCGCGACCGGCGGCGCAGGCGGCATCCACGACGGCAACGGCAGCGATGGACAGGGCAAGGGCGGCGCGATCTTCATCCACACCGGCGCTACCGCGTTCGCCGCCGGGCTGACCCACTCCGGTAATTACGCCGCGGACGACGTCGACACGACCGGCGACGACGACGACGTCTACGGCACGCTGCTCACATCGCCCACCGTCGCCTCCATCACGCGCTTTAACGCCGACCCGACCAACGGCGCACAAGTCAGCTTCTCGGTCGCGTTCAGCGCCGCGGTCACCGGCGTCGACGCGAGCGACTTCCAGCTCGCCGCGAGCGGCATCGCCGGAGCGACGATCGACGCGGTCAGCGGCAGCGGGAGCGTGTACACCGTGACGGTCGGCGCCGGCGCCGGCAGCGGGACGCTGGGGCTCAACCTCGTGGACGACGACTCCATCCTGGACAGCGGCTCGACCGCGCTGGGAGGTCCGGGCGCCGGCAACGGCAGCTTCACCGGCGCTATCTACACGCTTGACCGTACCGCTCCGGTCGTCACCTTGACGCCCGACACGACCGACATTGGTACGGCGACTACGGCGGTATTCACGCTCAACAACTCGGAGACGATCTACTCCTACTTTCCGTCCATGTTCCAGGTGAATCACAGCGGCACGTCGCACGAGACAATAACGGAAGAGGCACTGAGTCTAACCAGCTTTCGCATCACGGTCGAAGGCATCGGCGGCAGCGGCACGTTCACGTTCGAAGTTGTTGCGGGCGCCATCAGCGACGAGGCGGGCAACGCGACCAGCGGCGCGATCAGCGCCGCCGTCACGCGGACCGCCCCGGCATCCGGCGACGATTCAGACCCGGACAACGACAACGCGAACATCAACGACAACAGCAACGACAACGACAACTCCGCCGGCAATGACAACGCGAACGACAATGAGAATGGCGACGCGGGCGTCACGCCGGATGACAGCGTGAACTCGGACGACGCCTCGGGCGACGACACCGATGCCACGACGAACGACGTTGCGAGCGAGGAAGAGTCCGACGACGTGATCGCGGGCGTCACGGACGCGCTCGTTGACGAGCCCACCAGCGGCTGCGGAGCGGGCGTGTGCGGGGCGGTGAGCCTTACGCAACTGGTGCTGCTGTTCGTCGGAATTCATGGCTTGCGTGGGCGCTCTCGCCGCTGACGAGACGCGCGAACAGGCGCCAGTGGGAGTCAGGCTGCGAGACTGAGTTGCATGCCGACCTTCGGGTCGGCATGGCACACGGCCAGCGGATATTGGGCGATGATGCGCACACGGAGTGCGCAATGCGCCAGGGCCGGCCGTTTACGCTTGCGATTGTCCTGCTCGCGATACTGGTCGCACTTTGGCTCTACGCGCGACGTTTGTCGGCGCCGTAACGTATCAGCTCTAGGGTTTCGGCCATTGCGTTGTCGCCATGAACCCATCCAACGGCATGTGGGTGATGTAGATCGCTCGTGAAAGCGAGAAGAGTCTCCCGCCGCGCTTGGGGATTCACTCGCCCTGGCGAAGGGCGTCCGAGGCGTCGGCCACGCGCGCGAGCGATCGGGTCTCATCACGGGCGAGTTCGGTTTCGTTCAGTTCGCGGCGTTTCCGCCGAATGGCGTGGTAGTCACGGCACTGCCCGCGTGGCTACACTTCACTAGTGCACGGTCGCCCAGGACCGGGACTACAAAAGGAGCCGACGATGTCGATCCCCGCCCGTGTGATTCTTGCGGCGTTGCTTGCGGCGCTTCTCGGCGGCTGTCCTACGCAGGACGACACGAACGGAAACACCAACACGAACGGAAACACCGGCACGAACGGCTCCGACGGCAGCGACGGTCCCGCGGGGCCGGCTGGTCAGGCGGGTTCCCCCGGCGCCACCGGCGCGACGGGGCCGGCCGGTCCGGCGGGTGCTGCCGGGCCGCAAGGGCCGGTCGGTCCGGCGGGGCCGGTCGACAGCTCCGCGCCCGCTGCGCCGACGGCGCTTTGGGTCGCGAACTCGCCTGAGGCGCTTCCGCCGTACTACGAGCTGCGCTGGCTGCCGGGCGATTCGTCGGTGCCTGTGCAGTACTACCTGATTTACGAATCCGACATCGATATCACGTCCGCGGCTGACGAGTTGATCCGCGACATCGTGCCCGGGCCGGCGGATCGCGGGGTCGTGTCGATCTTCGTCGGCAGCGGGATCCGCTTTTTCCGCGTATCCGCGGTCAGCTACACCGGCGTGGAAGGGCCGCTGTCGCCGCAGTACGCGGTCGACAGCACGCAGCGCGTTCTGTTCTCCTCGGATCGCGTGGTCGATGACATGTTCGCAACCTATGTGGCGGCTCCGGGCGCCAATGAGGAGCCTTTCGCGATCAGCGGGTCGATCGTGACGGGAGGCGCGGTGTTCGTCCGTCGCTGGGCGCCGCACGCACGAAGCGTGCTGATGTTCGGAGATATCGAGACGGACGAGCAGGCTGAGCTGTTCGTGGTGCGTGCCGACGGCGGTGGCTCGCGCTTGAAGCTGAACGGGCCGCTGGTCAGCGGCGGAAACGTCGCGACTGCGGGCTGGTCGCCTGACGGCACGACTATCTACTACGTTGCGGACGAGAATGCCGACGAGGTGAACGAGCTGTTCGTTGTGCCGGCTGACGGAAGCGCCGCCGCGCAATCGATCAGCGGATCGCTGGTCGTGGGGGGCGACGTGACGTTCGCGGAGTGGTCGCCCGACGGCACGCGGATCGCGTTCTTCGCAGACAAGGAACTGGACGGCGTGCTGCGGCTGTACGTCGTACCCGCAGACGGCAGCGCAGCGCCGCTGCCTGTTTCCGAAGCGCCCGACGCGGGGGTGGCGGTTGGGCCGGGGAATTTGCGGCGCTTCTGGTCGCCGGCGGGCGATGCGCTGCTGTATTCCCGCCGCGAGGGAAACATCGCGTCGATCCGCGTGGCCCGAGCCGACGGCAGCGGCACCTACGCACTTACCGACGACGAAAATGTAGTTTTTACTCCCTCGGCGTTCTGGTCCCCGGACGGAACGCGCGTCGCGGTTGCGGGCGAGCTCGACAGCAACGGCGTGACAGAGCTCTACGTGGTCCCGGCGGATGGGTCGGAACCGCCGGCGAAACTCAGCGGGGAGATGGTCGCGGGCGGGGAGCTCTCGACGTCGACGAACCTGTTCCCCTGGTCTCCGGACGGAGCGCGGCTCGCATTCATTGCAGACAAGCTTACGGACGGTGACAGCGAACTGTTCGTGAGCGATGGCGCGGGCGGCACGGAGCCGAGGCGCGTCAGCGATCCGGCGTCGCCGTCGCTGTCGGACGCAGCGTGGTCGCCCACCGGCGAGCACCTGCTGTACTACGCACTCGACGAGATCGTCGTTGCCGATCCCGACGCGGTCGGCGGAGCGTTCGTCGCGGTGAGCGGGGCGTTCGTTGCCGGCGGCGGTTTGTGGGGTCCGTGCTGCTTCTCCTGGAACGCGGACGGCAGCGGCGTCTATTTTGCGGCGGACAAGATTGTGATGGACCAGGTCGAGGTGTTTCTTGCCGGGTTGACCGCGGGCAACGAGCCGATGTTGGTCAGCGGTACTCCACCGCTCGCGACGACCGACAGCGTGCAGACGACGGCGGATTTCAGTCCGATCGGCGTTGGATCGCGATAATCGCGCGGGGCGGGCCGCGAGACAAACTGGTGGGCACGGCCCACCCTACCAAAGACTCAGTCACATTCGGCGGGCATCGCCCACCCTACAAAAACTACGAATCCCCGATCACTCCGCGGCCCATTTCAGGATTTCCTCGAGCACGCCGGCGAGCGGTCGAGTCTGCGCCTGCCCGACGGGCCGAAGGCCGTGGTCATAGCCCGCGTAGCGCCGCACCGTGACGTTGGGCATTTTGGCGCGGATCAGGTCGGCGACCATCGCATCAAACGACTCGATCGGCACCGATTCGTCCGCGCTGCCGTGCGCCAGAAAAATGCGGGCGCGCGTGCGTTTCAGCGTGTCCGCCGGCGGATTGGCACAGAACGAGCTCCAACGGCGAAATGCGTGTCCCATGAACTGGCGCGTCGTGTTCTCGGGGTCGGCGAAGATCTCTCGATACTCGGCCTCGAGCTTGGCGACTTCGCCCTCGATTTGCTCGGGCGTAGCGCCCTGCTGCTGCATCTGCTTGCGGCGCTGCACGACGAAATCGAAGAGCTGCGTCACGCCGTTGCCGCTCAGGCACGCGACGTGCGTGACGCGCGGGTCGGCCGCCGCTACACCCGCCGCGACCACCGCGCCCTCGGAATGCCCGATCACGAGCACGCGCGATGGATCGATCGTGGGCTGGGTCAGCAGCGCGTCGAGCAGTCGCCGCACTTCGGCGACGCGGTCGTGAAACGTGGCGTGCTCGTTGTATTCGGGAGAGGCGTCGAGGGCCGCGCCCGCGCCGCGCCCGCCTTCGCCGAATTCCACGCCGCGCTTCTCGCAGGCCGCGACGTGATAGTCGCGCACGACATCTCGGGCCATGGCGCCGAAGACGCCGACGGCGGTGCCCTTCTCCATGCGGATGAACTGCGACTGCGCGCCCGAACCGTCGACAAAGACCAGCAGCGGCTTGCGTCGAGTGCGTTCGGCCTCGGGCGCGTAGAGGAACGCGGTCTGCACCGAGCCGTCGTCGGCGCGCGGGATGCGCAGTTGCAGATACCCCGGCGGCAGGGC
The DNA here is from genome assembly GCA_964388675.1 of uncultured Planctomycetales bacterium. Classification (GTDB taxonomy): domain Bacteria; phylum Planctomycetota; class Phycisphaerae; order UBA1845; family Fen-1342; genus CAYMBL01. Next base: position 51,492 of record CAYMBL010000011.1, on the reverse strand, counting down.
GTCGTTCTCGACAAGATTCAGCCGCCAACTCGACGCCGGAGCGGAGCTTGCGCCCGACTCCTGCGAGCCGGCGGGGGCCAGAAGCAACGTGCACAGCGCGGCGATCAGCATGCAGAGTCTCCTTTCTTGCTCAGGCCGGACGTGGACGCGGCGAAGGCGTGTCTACCGTCAGAATCTCAGGGGCGGATGCCGGTCGAGGTGGCCAGCCCCGTGAAGCGGCGCGAGCCGAGCGTCCATTCCGGCAGCCCCTCGGGCCAGAGCGAAATCGAGAGCCGCGTGTCGTCGAATACCTCATCGATCTCGAGGGTGACGGCCACATACCAGCGCGGCAGCTTGCGAATGTAAGTGAGCGACAGCTCGCCCAGGGAGTTGCGATCAATGTCGTGCCAGTAGCGCAGCGCCCCGATGTGTTTTTCGCTGTAGCGGTAGTTGAATCCGCCGCCGACGAAGCCGAGCTCGGCGTCGTGCGAGCTGCGCCAGCCGAAGACATAGGACGTGCGCGGCGAGCGCTCGACGGCAAACGAGAGGTCGTGGCGGTCAAATTCGCGGTCGTTCAGGTCGAAATTGAAATCGTAGAGCAGGGCGGTGGAGTCGCTGACGCGCCAGGTGAATTCGCCGGCCGCGTAGTTACGCGTGCGGCTGTCCTCGGGTCGCAGCGGGTTGACGTAGCCGACGGCCTGCTCGAGTTCCTGCTGCTGCTTGCCGAAGAAGCCGGCTTCGAGATTGAGCGTCAGCAGGTCAACGGTGCGCTCGCGACCCGGCGCGCCGCGTTTGGTCTGCAGCATCTGGTCGACGCCGATCATCGCGCCGTAGAAGTCGTCGATGGTCTCGATGCCTTCGTCGAAGGGCGTGATCAGCTCGCTGCGGGCATTGCTGTGCGCCCACCAGGCGACGAACTTGGGTTTGATGATGTGCCGGGCGCGGTTGATGTCGAGCAGTTCGGAGCGCACGTCGTCGAAAATCCGACTGAACGTGCTGCTGCCGCGCACGCCGTAAATGCCGATGCCGCGCCAGAGTCCGCCGCTGCGGGTTGGGGCGCTGTCCCAGTAGCTGCCGCGCACGGTGGAGAACGGCACCAGGTTGCCGCCGGGCAGCTTGATGGGCAGCTCGGCTTCCTGACGGGCGTCGGCGCGGAACGTGGTGTCGGTGCTCTGGTCGTTGGGAATGCGCAGCCGCTCGATCCACTCGGCGGCGGTGATGTCCTCGCCGCTGGTGCGATAGCGCACGGCGCCGACCCGCGACTCGTGATACGTCACGAGCGGATCGAGGAATGTGTCGCCGATGCGGCGGTAGGTGAGGTCGGGCAGGTGCTCGGTCTGCGTGACGAAGTCGAGCAGCCGCCAATTCGCCAGCAGTGTGACCGCGTCGAGCTCGCCGGCGCGCTTCAGGTAGACGACGGTCTCCTGGTCCTTGCCTTCGAACCACTCCGACTTCTCGTATTCCTCGAGGAACGCCGGATCGCTGGCGTAGGCGAATTCGAGCGTCAGCTCCCAGTCGTTGGGCAGATAGTGGCGGTGTCGCCACAGAAGGCGTCCGCGGTTCTCGGTGTCGGGTTCGTTGTCGCGCAGCGGCCCGAGGTTGTCCTCGCCCTGGTCGCTGATGTAGTAGCTGCGGAACAGGCCGAAGTTGTCGGTGGATTCGTAATCGAGATCGACGCCCGCAGCCGGTCCGCGATCGGAGAAATAATCCAGGTTCAGCGTCGCGTCGACGCCCGGCGGCGGCTGCGCCCCGAGCAGATTGAATAGATGCCAGGCGGTCTGCACCTCGAAGCCGAAGTTGTCGCTGTATCCCGTGCGGAATCGCCGCAGCAGCGTTTCGCTCTGCTCGACGTCGCCGCGGCTGTAGGGCCAGTACGCGATCGGCGAGCCGTTGATGTTGAGCGTCGCGTCGCGCAGCTCGTAGCTGGCGGCGAGCTCGTCGATCACTGCGCCCGATGCGTCGCGCGTCCGTCGATCGCGCAGATAGACCTTCTCGGCGCCGACGTGGTAATGCGGCGTGAAGAATTCGCTGGTCGTAACGCGCGCGCGGTCCGCGGAATACTCGCTGGTCGAAAGCTGGCGAATCTCGGCGGCGCGCACATACAGCGGCACCTCGCGCTGCGGAACCTCGGCACGCAGCACGGCGTCGAGGATCAGGGCCCGCTCACGCTCGAAATCGTAAAACAGCCGCTCGGCGCGAACGATGCGGTCGCCCGCCACCATCTGCACATCGCCCTCGAGATAGACCGCACGCGCGGCGCTCTGCCAGACCGAAAACTCGGGGGCGGGCGGCTCGAGCGCGCCTTCTTCCGGCGCCTCGGATTCCGTCGAGGATTCGCCCGGCGTCTCGAAACGAAAACCGCCGACTTCGGATGGCTGCGCCGGAGCGCTGTCCGTCGCGGTTTCGCTCGCGGCATCGGCTTCACTGCGACGCTCAGGCTGTGATTGCAGGAAAATCACGGCGCGGTCGGCTTGAATCTCGAGCGTGGGCGAGTCGGGGCCGCCGCTCTGCGACAAATACACGCCGCCGCTCACGATCTGCACGGGTTCTCCGTCGCGCGTCTCGGCCGGCTCGGAGCCCTTGCGGATCGTGAAGTGCACTTCACGCTGCGGAGCGCGCGGCGTGACGCGCGCCACCTCAGCCGGACGACTGATCTGACCCGCGGCGGCCGCCGCGACCAGGCCGCGGTCGCGCTCGGCGCGCTGGAACAGCGGCGACGACTCCATGTTCTCCGGCGAGTGGGCGTCCTGCCGCTTCACGAGTTCGCCGTACGTGGCGAGGTTGCTGACGAGCAGGGCTTGGTCGGCGGTGGAGGTGCCGCCCGGTTCGCGCACCAGCGCGTCTTCGGACAGATACACCGTCAGGTCGTAGTAGCGCCGTGCAGCCTCGTCGCTGCGCGGCGTGATCCAGACGATCGCGTTGTTCGCCGAAAGCCGCCGCAGCCCCATCGTGAGCTCGAACTGGCCGGTGCAGTGCAGTGCGAGATCGCCGTCGGCGCGGCGCCATTGCCGGATGTAGCGGGCCTGAAGCTCGATGATCTCGGAGCTGACCGCGCCGGGCAGGATGGGATCGTCGGGCTCGAGCTGAGCCGCGGCCGGGCCGCTCGCAAGCAGCGCGATCAGCCAGGCATACCACGCGCCGCACCGCCCCCGGCGCGTCTGGACAGGCGTTCTGGTTTCGGCGTTGGGCTGCGCCCGCACTTGGCCACTCTTTCTGAAGCGAAACGACCGCGCTGGACCGGGGGCATTATCGAGCCGGGTCGGTCCCGGTCAATGCCCCGGCGGAAAGCGCGGCCTCACAATCCGATTCGAAGCGGCAGCGGATACCATGCCTCGGGCGGCAGGCGAACCGGAGAAACGGCAAGCGGAAGCACGCGTTGAGCACCATCAAACACTATTGCGGACTGTTCGGCGCGGTCGGGTTGGCGGATGCCGCCGAGCTCACGTACCTCGGGCTCTACGCGCAGCAGCACCGCGGGCAGGAATCCGCGGGAATCTGCACTTCCGACGGCCAGGTGATTCAGCAGCGCTCCGGCGTCGGGTTGGTGACCGACGCGCTCGACGAAGCCGCGCTGCGCTCCCTTCACGCGCCGATCGCGGTCGGCCACGTGCGTTATTCGACGACCGGATCGTGCAGCCGCTCGAACGCGCAGCCCATGCTGGTGCGCAGCGCTGCCGGCCAGGTCGCGATCGCGCACAACGGAAATCTCGTAAATGCGACTGAGCTGCGCGCCGAGTACGAAGGCCGCGGCGCGATCTTCGCCTCGACCTCCGACACCGAGGTGATCCTGCACATGCTGGCCGATCGCCACTTTCGCGAGCAGGATGACGCGCTGGCCGCGGTGCTGGCGCGGCTCAGCGGCTCGTTCTGCCTGTTGGTGATGTATCCCGACCGGGTCGAAGCCGTGCGCGACACGACCGGCAATCGGCCGCTCTGCCTGGGTCGGCTCGGGGGCCGCTGGATCGTGGCCAGCGAGACCTGCGCGCTCGACATGGTGAACGCCGAATACGAGCGCGACGTCGAGCCCGGCGAGATCGTCACGCTGCGGCCCGATGGGTCGCTGCACTCACGGCGCTTCGCGCCGCCGGCGCCGCGCCGCGCGCAATGCATCTTTGAGCTGGTGTATTTCGCCGATCCGTCGAGCCGCATTTTCGGCGAGAACGTGCATCTGGTGCGCAAGGAGTTCGGCCGCATTCTGGCGGAGGAAAGCCCGGTCGACGCCGACCTGGTTATCGCGGTGCCGAATTGCGCCCGTTGCGCCGCACTGGGCTACCACGAGGCTTCGGGCATCCCGATCGGTCGCGGCTTCACGACGAATCACTACGTCGGCCGGTCCTTTATTCAGCCGACGCAGACGGTGCGCGACCTCACGGTGCGGCTCAAGCTCAATCCGATCCGCAGCGTGGTCGCAGGCAAGCGGCTGGTCGTGGTCGAGGATTCGGTCGTGCGCGGCACGACCACGCGCGGCAAGATGCGCTCGCTGCGCGACGCCGGGGCGCGCGAGATTCACCTGCGCGTCGCCAGCCCGCCGATCCGGCATCCGTGTCATTACGGCATCGACTTCCCGCAGCGCGGCGAGCTGGTCGCGAATCAGCGCAGCCTTGATCAGATTCGCGAATATCTCGGCGTTGACTCGCTGTCGTATCTTTCGCTGGAAGGGCTGCAGTCCGCCGTCACGCCGCCGCACCGCGGCAATTTCTGCACCGCCTGCTTCTCCGGCGACTATCCGATTCCGATCGACGGCAAGTTCACCAAGGATGTCTTCGAGAACGGCCGCTAGGCCGCCGCCGCCCGCCGCTAGCCGCGGCGCGACCTCCCGGCGCGGCATTTTTCGCGCCGCGCACTAGAATCCCCGCACACAGAGCAGCAGGGCCGCCATGCATTCGCAAGATCGACCGTTGAAGCCTGAATCCGCGACCTCGGTTCCCGGCGACATGCCGGCGGCCGAATTCCGCTCCGCGATGCACCGCGTCGCCGACCTCGTCGCCGATTATCTCGAGCGCGTCGGGCAGTATCCGGTCATCCCGCCGATCGAGCCCGGCGACGTGCGCAGCAAGCTGCCGGCGTCGCCGCCCACGATGCCCGAGTCGCTCGATGCCATCCTGAACGACTATCGCACGATCATCGAGCCGGCCACCACGCACTGGAACCATCCCGGCTTCATGGCGTATTTCGCGGTCACGGGTTCGGGCCCCGGCATTCTCGGCGAGAGCCTGGCCGCGGCGCTCAACGTGAACGCGATGCTCTGGCGCACCGGTCCGGCGCCCACTGAACTCGAGGAATTGGTCTGCGACTGGCTGCGCCAGTGGATGGGGCTGCCCGCCGGGTTCCACGGCCACATCAACGACACGGCCTCGATCGGGTCGCTGCTAGGGCTGGCCGCCGCGCGGCACCGCGTGCTCGGCCCGCTCGACGTGCGGAACAAGGGGCTGGCCGGCCGCAGCGACCTGCCGCGGCTCACCATGTACTGCAGCGAGCACGCGCACTCGTCGATCGACAAGGCCGCGGCGCTGATCGGCATCGGTCTCGAGAACCTGCGAAAAATCCCGGCCGACGAGCACTACCGCATGCAGCCGGCGGCGCTGGAGGCCGCGATTCAGGCCGACCGCGCGGCGGGCGCGCGTCCGCTGGCGGTCATCGCCACCGTCGGCACCACCTCGACCACCAGCATCGACCCCGTGCCGCCGATCGCCGAAATCGCGCGCCGCCACGGCCTGTGGCTGCACGTTGACGCGGCGTACGCGGGGACGGCGGCGATCTGCCCCGAGTTCCGGGCGCTGATGCCGGGGCTCGAGCAGGCCGATTCGCTGGTCACGAACCCGCACAAGTGGATGTTCGTGCCGGTCGATTGCTCGGTGCTGTTTGTGCGCGACAAGAGCGCCTTCCGCGAGGCGTTTTCGATCGTGCCGCACTATCTGACGACCACCGAGTCCAACGTCACGAATCTGATGGATTTCGGCGTGCAGCTCGGCCGGCGTTTTCGGGCGCTGAAGATGTGGATGGTGTTTCGCTCTTTCGGGCTCAAGGGCCTGCAGGATCGCATGCGCTACCACTGCGAGCTGGCGGCGGAGTTTGAAAGCTGGGTGCGGGCGGACGGCGCGTTCGAACTGATGGCGCCGCGGCCGTTCAGCACGGTGTGCTTCCGGGCGCTGGGCCCGGCCGCGCCCGAGGCGCAGGATGCGCTGAACGAGGCGCTGGTGGCGCGGGTCAATGCGGCGGGGCCGGTGTTCGTGTCACACACGAAGCTGCGCAACCGCTTCGTGCTGCGCATCTGCGTGGGCAATTTGCGTACGCGGCGCGAGCACCTGCAGACCGCTTGGGAGCTGATTCGTGCCGCGCGCGACGAGTTGAGCGGACGCTAGTGTCAGCCGAACCAACCACCGCGCTGCAGCCGAGCGAATTGCGTACCGCCATCGTCACCAACGGCAATATCCTCACGCTGCTGAGTCTGGGCGAATTCCTGCGCGAGCACCACGGCCGGATCGCGGCGGTATTCGTCACGACGCGCCTGCCCTCGCAGAAATCCAACGTCGCGGGCGTGATCGACATGTGGCGCACGAGCGGCTGGCGCTACACGCATTTCAAGCTGCTCACGAACCTGCTGCTGCCGCGCAGTATGCGCCGCCGCGGACTGCCGGGCAGCGTCGTCGAATATCTGGCGCGACTCGGCGCGCGGCCCGAGGTGCACTACGCGCCGAACATCAACCAGCCCGACATGGTCGCGCGTGTGCGAGAACTTCGCCCCGACATCCTGCTTTCCGCCAGCGCCACCACGCGCTTCATCGACGCCGTCACCGACTCGGCGACGCGGGTAGCGATCAATGTTCACTATGCGCTGCTGCCCGGCTATGCGGGGTTGTCGCCCTATTTCTGGTACCTGCGCAACCAGGAGTCGGAGTCGGGCTCGACGCTGCATCGCATCGCCGCCCGGCTCGACGCCGGCCCGATCATCGAGCAGCGCCGGTTTTCGATGGCCGAGCAGCGCACCGTCTTCTCGGTGCTGCTGGAGCAGGCGTCGCTCATTTCCCCCATGCTCCTGCGCTTCTACGCCGGCCAGACGCACGAGCGCGACGCCACGCCGCAGGACCTCTCGAAGCGTTCCTATTTCCGCCACCCGACGCGCGACGATGTGCGCGCCCTGCATGCCCAGGGCCATCGCTTCTACGAGCGTGCCGACCTCCAGCGCGTCGAGCAGACGCTGCGCGAATTCATCCGCTGACGCGGCGGGAGCCAAGCGACCGGCCAGAAGCGGGTCCGGTGACCGGTCCTCCAGCACCAACGGTGCGTTTCAGCGTCAGCCCCGGGCGCAGCCCGGGGTGGTCGCGCGGGTCAGGCAGCCCTGAAGGGGCGATTCAATGGCCGAAGCGAACGCGTGCATCCGCGTGCGTTTGAGTCGCCCTTTCAGCGTTTGCACGACGGAGGTTCGTTTTCCCAGGGCGTTGCCCTGGGCTGAAGCTGAGTGGCCCCGTTGGGGCCAAATCCGCTCCGCCACATGAACAAAAGCAGCGGCGCGCAAGGACCCTTGTCCCCGCGCGCCGTTCCACGCGAACGAAACAAAGCGGCGCGCTAGGACCATTGTCCCCGCGCGCCGCGCCACGCGAACGAAACAAAGCGGCGCAAGACGACCGTTGTCCTCGAGCGCCGCGCCTCGCGAACAAAAACGCGGCGGCCACAAGGACCACTGGTCCGTGCGCGCCGCCGCCGCAAAATGCACTCCCGTCGCGACCGAGCGCTACGGGCAGGGTTGACCGAACAGCGTCAGGAACTCGCCCAGATCGCTGAGGTCGACGTCGTCATCGCCGTCGAGGTCGCCGCCGATGCCCGGGCCCGACAGCCCGAAGTTCGCCAGCACCACGCCGAGATCGCCGAGGTCAACGTCGTTGTCGCCGTCGAAATCGCCGGGGCAGGGCACACCTTCGCATTCGTCCGGCACGCCGTTGCCGTCGGCGTCGAGCGACGTTCCGGTCGCAATGTCGCACGAATCGGCGACGTTGTTCGCGTTGCAGTCGGCGAAGTCGCCGCCGAAGCTCTGCACCCACGTGCGCCAACTCGCGCCGATCGCGTACTCGTGATGCGCCCAGAACGTGCGGCCGTCCGCCGGATCGACCTCCACCGCGGCGTAGTCACCCCAGCGTCCGGCGGAGTAGCCGGCGGTGGCGGTCTGCCAGGTGGCGGCGTTGCCCATCGTGCCCAGCGCATCGCAGCTCAGGCGATGAGCGCTGGCCATCGAGATGAATTCGCTGGGCGAGCTGCGCGCGAACGTCAGCGCCGCGTTGCCGCCGTCGTCGACCGTGATCGCGGTGAAGAACGTGCGGATACCGGCGCCGAGATCGACGTCGCCCGACTGCACCAGCGCGGGCAGGTTGCCCGAGGTCGGCCAGCCGTTCATGGCGAACTCATACCAGCGCGCCAGCACGCGCGCGCTGCCCTGGTGATGCGTCGCCCAGAGCGAGCCGTTGCGATACGCCACGCGCCAGAAGCGGTTGTCGAAACTTTCGGGTCGCGAGCTGGTGCCGAGCTGCGGCGCATCCTCGGGCGCGGTGTACGCCGGAACCGTTAGCGTGGTCTCATCCACCACCGCGCTGCCGATGGCGCCGGTGATGGAGATCAGCCGCACCGTGTTCGGGGCCGCGGCTTCGCTGTGCTCAGCCATGTAAAGCCCCGGCGGCGAGTCGAAGCTAACCGGCGGGATGCCGGCCGACTGCGTGCTCGTCGAGAGCAGGATCGTCTGTCCAATCGAGAGCGCCCCGCCCGCGAGCATGGTGGCCTTGTCAAACAGGTACACCGGGTACGAGGGCGGACCCGAGGGGAACGCATCGCCCGTGATGTAGACGATGTCGTCGCCGACCGCGATGTTCGGCGAATCGAACAGGTCGCCGGCCTCGCGCGTGCGGATGCGCCAGCGGGACCAAGTGCCGTTGGGGTCGGAATCGTCCGATGTCGCCAGCAGCACGTACGAGCGCCCGTTGGCAAAGGCCTCGGCCGCCATGGCGAACCAGCGCTCGCTGATCGGGTCGTAGACAATCTCGGGGTCGAAGACGAAGCCGGTTGCTCCGACGGTGCCCCAGAAACCGAAATTGTCCTCGATCTCGTCCTCGAAGGTGAGTGTGCCGTCCTTGGTGAAGAACGCGATCGCGCCGTTCGTCATCACGCCCACGTGATTCGGTCCGACCGCCAGGTGCGGGTCGGGCGGTGTCCAGCCGGTGTCGACGATGGCCGTGAAACCCACCTCGGTCAGGCCGCGCCGCACTTCGCGCGGGGCGTGCGTGGCGCGCCGCGCGTCAAACGTCGGTGGCACGTGAGGCTGCGGGCCCGCGGCGGCGAGCGTCGGCGGCGCTGCGGGCGACATCTCCGCGCTCACGCCCGGCGTCAGGTTCGCGGGCAGCATTCGCGGCAGACGGGCGCTGACGTGCACCGCGTTGCGGTCGCCGCGATCGCCGTCGCCGTTCCACGCGCACAGCAGGGTGCCGTCGCGCGTCAGAGCCGCGCGGCTGGTCGCGACCGCAGTGCGCATGCGCTGCTGGCCGCGCGTCGCCGAATTCAGCGCGACTTCGCCGCCGAGCGCCGCGCCCTGCGCGTCAAACGCGCGGGCGAACACGCCCGAGCGATCACCGTCCGGGCCGTTCCATGCAATCACGAAGTCGCCGGAGGGGCCGACCGTGACCGCGGCGGCCGTCTGTGAGCCGCCCGTGGCTTCGTTCACAACGAACCGCGTGCCGCGCGGCGCCGCGCGTTCATCGAGTCGCGTCGCGACCACGCCGTAGTCGCTGCCGTCGCTCTCGGTGTCGAGCCACGCCAGCGCGAATCCGGTCGGCGTGCTGCGCAGCACCGGCTCAATGGGATTGGTCGCCGCGTCGGCGATCTGAACCGGGGCGGTGCGCGGCGTGCCGGCGACATCGAAGCACTGCGTGTAGATGCCGGCGGGGCGGCCCTGATCGTCGAAGGCCGCGAACGCCAGCGCCGCCGAGCCATCCGGCGCGAACGACACGCTCGGCGTGCGCGCCGCGCCGCCCGCAGGCGCACTCACCATCCACTCGTCGCTCAGCGCGTGGCCGCTCGAGTCGTACAGCCGCACGGCGCAGCGGGCCGCGGCATCTGAACCCGCCAGGTGATTCCACGCGACCGCGATCGTTCCGCCGGCGCTGGTCGCTAGAACCGGCTCGGACTGATGTCCGACCGTGGACTGGTTGACGAGCATTTCGCCGCCGCCCAGCCCGTCGTGGTCGAAGCGCCGCATCAGGATTGTCCCGGCGTCGCCGTCCTGTCCATGCGATTGCCACGCCACCCAGACATTGCCGGCGGCATCGACCGCGACGTCGGGCGACGCCTGGTGCGTCGTCGACAGCAGGCCGACGGCGGTCTCAGCGCCGATCGCCTGTCCCTGCGCGTCGAAGCGCTGCAGATACACGCCGTAGCGACCGTTGTTCTGGCGGCGGCTCGACCACACGACGACGCTGCCGCCGTCGGGCAGTGCAGCGATCGCCGCCTGTTCCTGGGCGCTCGCCGTAAATGTGCTGGCGCGATACTCGGCCTGGAACGGAACACGGCAGTCGAAGCGGGTGACGTTGGTCGGCGCGGCGGCACACAGTGGTGCGGCGGCCAGCGCGACCCAGGCGAAACGCTTCATGCGCAATCCCCCTGGTGAGATCGGTGCGGGTGCGCCACCGACGGCGCGGCCCGATTGCCTTATAGCCCGCCGGCCGCGCCGCTCGCAATAGAAACTTCTCAGCCCCGCTCGGGATTGCCGAACGTGATCGAGAATTTTCCGCCGCCCCATGCACTTCACGGCCTATGCCCGCACAATTCGCACGTGTCACCTGCGCAGCCGAATCTCGACTCTCCCGTCACGCGGCACATGCGCCGCGAAACCACCACTCTGCGCACCACGCAAACCGTCGGACAGGCGATCGAGTCGCTGCGCGGCGCGCCCCTCGCCGAGAAAATCGTCTACTTCTACGTGGTCGACCGCGACGAACGGCTGGTCGGAGTCGTGCCGACGCGCCGGCTGCTCATGAGCCGGCCCGAGGCGGCGATCTCCGAAATCATGGTCAACCGCGTGATCAGCATTCCCGACGGCATGACCCTGCTCGATGCCTGCGAGTTCTTCGTGCTGCATCGCCTGCTCGCCTTTCCCGTGGTTGACGACGAAATGCGCCTGCTCGGCGTCGTCGACGTGAACCTCTTTACCGACGAAATCTTCGGCGTCGCCGAACGGCAGTCCGCCGAGGACATGTTCCAGCTCATCGGCGTGCACGTGGCCGCGGCCCGCCGCGCCACGCCGCTTCAGGGTTTCAAGACGCGCTTTCCCTGGCTGCTGTGCAACATCGGCGGCGGGCTGGCGTGCGCGCTGCTGGCCGCGTGGTACGAGGACCTGCTCGGCGCGCTGGTCGTCATCGCGGTTTTCATCCCGGTCGTGCTCGCGCTCGCCGAAAGCGTCAGCATTCAGTCGATGTCGCTCACGATTCAGTCGCTGCACGGCGACGGCGGCGGGTGGCGCACACTGGCGCCGCGGCTGCTGCGCGAGCTGCTCACCGCGCTGCTGCTCGGCGCCGCCAGCGGAGCGATCGTGGCGCTGGTGACCTGGCTCTGGCGCGGCGCCGCCTCCACCGCGCTCGCGATCGGCGCCAGCATTTTCGCGTCGATGGTCACAGCCTGCGCCCTCGGCGTTGTGCTGCCCTCGCTGGCCCGCGCCGCGCGCATCGACCCGCGCATCGCCGCCGGTCCGATCGTGCTCGCCACCGCCGACGTGCTTACGCTGCTGCTCTACTTCAACATCGCCGCTACGCTGCTGCGCGGCTGACGGGAGCCGACGCGTGCAGGTCCACTTCACCGCGATCGACTGGGGAGTGCTCGCCGCATATCTGCTGTTCACGACCTGGCTCGGCGCACGCCTGGCCGGAAGAACCGCCACCATCCGCGAGTTTTTCCTCGCCGATCGCAAGATTCCCTGGCTCGCGGTGGCGGGTTCCTCCATCGCTACCGAAATCAGCGCCGTCACGCTCATCTCGGTGCCGGCGATCGTCTACAAGAGCGGCGGAAATCTGACCTATCTCCAACTGATGTTCGGCGCGGTCTTCGCGCGCGTGATCATCGCGATCTGGTTCATTCCCGCGTTCTATGAGCGCGAGATCTTCAGCCCCTACGACTACATGGCGCGCTGGTTCGGCCCCAACATCCGCCTGCTCACCACCGGGCTCTTCGTGCTGGGGGCCGTGCTCGGCCAGAGCGTGCGCGTGCTGCTGACCGCGATCGTGCTCGAGCTGATCAGCGGCATTCCGCTCAGCCTGTCGATCTGGATCATCGGGCTGGCCGCGGTCATCTGGACGCTGCTCGGCGGAATCACGACCGTCATCTGGACCGACGTGATTCAGTTCTTCGTGTTCCTTTGCGGGATCGTGGTGGCGCTGGTCATCGTTGTAACTCACGTGCCGGGCGGAGTGCCCGAAATCCTCCGCCTCGCCATGACCGCCGACCCCGCCGGCAATAAACTGCAATTGCTGAATCCTGGCGACGCCGCGGGCGATTGGTACCAAACCCTCAATCAGCCTTACACGATCTGGGCCGGACTGCTAGCCAATACCGTGATCTGCCTCGCGGCGTACGGTACCGACCAGATGATGGCGCAGCGCATCTTTTGCTGCCGAGGAGTGCAGGCGGCGCGCTACGCCACCCTCGCGAGCTGCGGCTCGCTCGTTTTCGCCGTGCTCGCGGCATTGGTCGGGCTCGGATTGTTCGCCTTCTACCACCACTTCCCGCTCGCCGGCGAGGCCGCCGCCCAGGTCGCCGCGGCGAATGACCGCATTTTTCCCGTCTTTCTGGTGCAGGAGGTGCCGGTCGGTCTGACCGGACTCATCATCGCCGGCGTGTTCGCGGCCGCGATTTCGACGCTCGACTCGGTGTTGGTGGCGTTGTCGCAGGTGATCGTGACCGGCGTCGTGCAACCCTGGCGCGCGACCTGGCGCGGCCCGCGCGAAGGCGACGAGCGGCGCGACCTGCTGCTGTCGAAGCTGCTCGTCGTCGCCTGGGCGGCGCTGCTGTGCGCCACGGCACAGGTCGCCGTGCTGGCACTGGAGCACTATCGCAACATTCTCGATCTCGCACTCGCGATGGCAACGTATACCGGCGGGCCGATGCTGGCGGCGTTCCTGCTCGCGCTGTGGCGCGTGCGCGTCGATGGCGCGGGCCTGCTATGGGCCGCGCCGCTGGCGGTGCTGGTCGTCTTTTCGCTCGTCTGGCACGCGCCGTGGGCGCAGATGACGACGCTGATCGCGGCAGGCGTGCTGCTCGCGGGTTGGCTGCTTTCTCGGCGACTGCCCAGCGCACACCCGGTGGTGCATCCCGCGCTGCAAACGGGGCTCGTGCTGCTTGCTCTGGGCCTCGCGCTGTTTCTGTCGCGCTTTACGATCGGCAGCGGCGAGGCAGCCCATCCGATCACGCTCGCCTGGCCGTGGAATGTGCCCGTCGGTTTTCTGGTGGCGCTGCCGCTGGGGTATCTGCTGGCGTCGCGGCGCGAGGAGACGCAGAATGACGCGACCTGACGCATTGACGCGCTTCTCATCACGCGTGGCCGATTACGTCCGCTATCGCCCGGGATACCCGGCGCAGGTGTACGCGTCGCTCGCCGACGAGCACGGCCTGCGCCCCGCGGCGATCGTGGCGGATGTCGGCAGCGGCACGGGCATCTCCGCGCGGCTGTTTCTCGAGCACGGGCACAGCGTGCTGGGTGTCGAACCGAACGCGGAGATGCGGGCGGCGGCGGAGCAGATTCTGGCCTCGTTTGCCGGATTCCGCAGCGTCGACGGACGCGCAGAGGCCACCACGCTCGAAGCGGGCTCGGTGGACTGGGTCGTCGCGGCGCAGGCGTTCCATTGGTTCGACGTCGCCGCCTGCCGCGCGGAGTTTCGACGCATTCTGCGCGCCGGCGGACGCATCGCACTGCTTTGGAACGACCGGCGCTGCGACACGCCGTTCCTGCAGGAGTACGAAGCGCTGCTGCAGACCTACGCGACAGACTACCGCGAGGTGGATCACCGGCAGGTCGAAAGCGACGGGCGAGTCGAGCGACTCTTCGGCGGTGCGCCGCGGCGCGCGGTGTTTGAGAACGTACAGGTCTTCGACTTCGACGGCCTGCGCGGGCGGCTGCTGTCTTCATCGTACGCGCCGGGGCCGGGGCATGCCCGGCACGAGCCGATGCTGGCGGCGCTGCGGGAACTGTTCGAGTGGCACCAGCGCGACGGCGTCGTGCGCGTGCTCTACGACACTCGGCTCTTCGTAAGCGGCTAGGTGGTGCCTGACGGATCGCAAGCGGTTTCCGAGCCGTCCGACCGCGTCAATCGGTCGAGCTCCACAAAGATGCCGCTCGTGGAACGTGCGGCATTCGCCGCCGTCGGATGTGCAGACGATGGACAGTCGCGGCGGAGCGAGGACTCAGCCCAGAACCAGCAGCGCTTCCTCGCACGCGGGAAAGCGCTCATCGCCGGGGTGCATCGCGTAGCGGCTTACGACGAAGCCGCATTTCTCCAGCACGCGGATCGAGGCGGCGTTGCTGCGGGCGACGCGCGCGTGGAGCGGTCGCGCGATGACCTCGCGAAGCAGAAGCTGCACCGCCTGGGTCGCGATTCCGCGACCCCAGTAGCGCCGATCGAGCCAGTAGCCGACGTACCTGCGATCATCTCTGACGAAACACGAGACCGAGCCGACGGGCTGCTCGTCGGCGAGGATCGCCCGCGCGGTGACGTTTTCGTCGGTCAACACGCGCGCAAAGAGCGGATAAAAGACCTCGGCGCTGCGCGGATTCACGACCGCCATGCGGCAGGATTCGGGGTCGAGCTGCTGCTCGAACAACCAGTCGAGATCGGCCGTCTCGATCGGTCGCAGGCGGATTGCCGGAGTGCTCCCGCGCGATGCGTTGGAAGAGGTAGAGTTCATGCAGGTTGTGTGGCTCGGCTTGAGGCTGCGGCAAGTGCCTCGCGTCGTCGGCCGAACGAGAGTCCGACGACGAACTCCACCAGTCCAATGAGGGCGTAGCACCAGCCGGCCAGGACGACCCGCGGGCTTTCGGCGAACGCCAGCGCGAGCCCGCAGGAGCAGCCGCCCACGCCGGCCAGCGCGACGAATCGCGTGACCGACGCCAGCGTGTCACAGCGCTCCACGGCGCTGAGATTCAATGCGGCGCTGCGCCGATAGGCGTGCGCAAACAGCCCCGCCAGCAGAAGCCAGACCAGCGCAAAGCCGAGGCCGTAGATGATGAACAGGTCGTCGAGCTTGTCGGGCGGGCAGCGCTCGTGCAGCGGCACGGCGGTGTGCGGCCCGACCCCCACGGTGACCTGAATCGCCA
The DNA here is from genome assembly GCA_964388675.1 of uncultured Planctomycetales bacterium. Taxonomy (GTDB): domain Bacteria; phylum Planctomycetota; class Phycisphaerae; order UBA1845; family Fen-1342; genus CAYMBL01. The sequence continues at coordinate 36,176 of CAYMBL010000011.1, read as the reverse complement.
GCAGACATAGGAACTTCAATGGGAAGATGTAGACCAGCAGCAGGAAGACCAGCGCGCAGTTCAGCACAATGGTCGTCATGTCTGCCAGGCCGTACCGGCGACAGAAGGTGTAGTGCGCGAGCCAAACGTTGAACAGAATCAGGAAGCACGCCGCGAACGCGGGCACGCCGCGCAGCGTGTCGATGAGCTCGTGGTAGGTCTCTGGAACCTGGAGCGAGACCACCATCAGCGTGACGGCGAAGGCGAAGGCGGCGTCGAAAAACGCTTCGATGCGCGAAACCTCGCGACCTCGCTGGCGAAACTCTCCGGCGGATGGCGCGCCCGGCTGCGACATGCAGAGGGTTATTGGCGGACGCCGGCTGGTCGTCAAGTTCCGGCGCGGCGGCTCGACCGCCCCGGTTCGGCGGCGCAGCGCCTGCCGGACCACGCAGAAAATTCCGAAACAGTTGACAGGCTACGACGGCCATAGTAGTCTTCCGATATACGTAGTAACGAGGTGCCCGATGGGAAAACGACCGCCGCACGTGACCGCAGCGGAACTGAGAATCCTGAAAGTCCTCTGGAAGTCCGCGGAGGGCATGACGGTTCGCGACGTCAAGGTCGAGCTTGATGCTCAGGACGACGAGCCGTCGGCGTACACGACTGTGATGACTTTGATGAATCAGCTTGCCCAGAAGGGCGGCCTGAGCGTCGACCGCAGTCGCCAGCCGTTTGTTTATCGGCCGGCGGTGCGGCGCGAGCAGATCATCGGCGATCGCATCCGGCAGTTCATCCATCAGGTTTTCGACGGTCAAGCGGGCGAACTCGTGCTGCGGCTGGTCGAAGAGGCGGAACTCTCTCCCGACGACCTCAAGCGCATCGAGCAGCAGATCGAACAGCGCGAGCGCGAGGACGCGGCGCGCGGTCGGCGCGGCTCGAGCGGCGGGAAGGAGCGCTAACGATGGAATTCCTTACGCCGACCGTGTTCTATCCCGCAGCCGAAGGCCTTGTGAGCTGGCTGCTGCGCGCCGTGGTGTTGGGCACATTGGCGGCGGCACTTACCGCGCTGGTGCTCAGGAGCTTCCGCGGGCGCGTGCGACCGACTCTGCACGCCGCGCTCTGGGTGATCGTGCTGTTGCGATTTGTACTTCCGGAGACGCCCGGTTGGTCGTTCTCGCTGGCGAGCATCGCGGGTTCGTGGAGCGCGCCGGTCGCGCCGCTTGCCCCGGTCGCGCCGCTTGCCGCCCCGCGGACCGGCGGCGAGTGGAACGTGTTTCCGATGACCGCACACTCCCCGGCGGTCGCGGAGCCGAGCGCGTCGGCCGCGGCGCCCCAGAGCTGGATGCTGTTCCTCGCGCTGGCCTACATGGTTGCGGTCGCGGCACTCGCGGCGATCCGCATCGCTTCGTATCGGCGGTTTGTAGCACGGGCGCGAGCGCTGCCCGAGGCTGACGAGAACGTGCGGAGGCTGGTGAGCGACGTCTGCGTGCGTTCGGGCGTGAAGCGCGTCCCGGACGTGCGAATTTCGGATGACGCTGCGGCGCCGTATGTGTTCGGCCTGCTGCGACCGACGCTCGTGCTGTCGACGCGCTGCCGGCAGGATGAGCCCGAGCTCGAGACGATTTTGTTCCACGAGATTGCGCATCTGCGTCGCGGCGATTTGTGGGCGCGTGGCCTGCAATGGATCGCCGGGACGCTGTTGTTTTTCTGGCCGGTGGTGGCGTGGGTCAACCGGCGGATTGACCTGGCGCGTGAGCATGCCTGTGACGAATGGGCCCTCCGAAACGGGAAGCTCTCGCCCAGTCAGTACGCTCGTTGTCTGCTCAGGGCCGCGCAGCCCACGCGCGGTCGCTGGCCGGCGTTTCAACCAGCCGCGATGGCGGCAAACTCCCAACAAATGCAAAGGAGAATCGAAGTGATTCTGAATAGCCCGAGTTCCTCACGCGGCGGCATGCTGCGATTCCTCGCCGGCGTCGGCTTCATCGGCTGGTCGGCCTTCGTGCTCAGCGGCGCTATCGCCGCGCCCGACGACAAGCCCGGCACGCCGCCCGCGGCGGAAGAGGTCGAAATCGTCGTCGGTGAACCGCTCGGCGACGAGCCGTTCGACATGCTGCTGCAGCACCTCGGGTCGCTGGAGGGCCACGTGATGTGGTTGTCGAGCGACGAAAGCGACGGCAACGAGGCCGCAGTGCACGTGGCGGCCGTTCGCGGACCGAGCGCCGAGAAGCTGGCAGAGTTCCTCGCCGGCCATCCGACTGCCGATGCGAACGCCGACGGCACGCTCAGCGCCGCGGAGCACAGCGCCTATCTGGCGGCGCTGGCGCTGAAAGCGCCGGCGGGCGTGCTGGCGAACTTCCCGGACGCCGATCGCGACGCTGACGGCGCGCTCAGCCCGATCGAGGCGGCGCGGCTGATCACGGTGCCCCCGATGCCCAAGATGCTGCCGCGCATTCGCTGGAATGCGACGGAAGCCCCCGCGGACGGCATCCCGGCCGATGTGCTCGAAAAGCTGCCCGAAGACGTCCGCGCCAAGATCGCCGAGGGCAAGGGCCAGGTGAAGGTGATGCGGTTGAATGACGGAAAGGGCGGCGATCCCGTCGTCGTTCATACGGAGATTGAAGAAGGCGACGGCCAGAAGAAGGTCATCCGCGTCCGCGCGGGCGAAGGCGAAGTCAACGTCGATGAAGACGTCGTCGTGCACCGTCTGGGCGGCAAGCTGGAAGGCAAGCAGCTCGCCAGCGCCTGGGTGCTCGAGAACGTCAGCGCCACGCCGACGACCGAGGAGATCACGCCGCTGATCCCGCTCGTCGAAGCGGCGCCGCTGGCTGCGTTCCTCGAGATGAACCCCGCCGCCGACGCCGACAAGAGCGGCACGCTCACCAAGGAAGAGCGCACCGCGTTCCTCGAGGCGCAGGCCGCGAAGATGCGCAATCGCATGCTCGAGAAGTTCCCGGCGGCCGACGTCAACGGCGACGGCAAGCTGAGCGACGAGGAACTGCACAATCACCTGAAGTCGCAGGCTCCGGCCGGCGGCATGATGAAGCGCGTCCGGGTCGAATCCGGCGCCGATGGACAGGTGAAGGTCGAAGTTGACGAGGACGGCCCGCAGTAAGCGAGCCATCCGGTAAGACGATCGACAACGCACTCCGCCGCACGCCTCGGGCGCTCCCGAAACGTGCGGCGGGTGTGTTTTTCTGTTCTGAAGCTACGAGTCCGCGGAAGACAGACCAGCCAGACGCCGGTCCCCCCAGCGCCGCTCACCCTGCGAATCGAAGGTACTGCTCGGAGAGCAGCGACAGGAATTCCAGAAAAGGCACTGCTCGGAGAGCAGTGGCACACAGCACCGCGTTCACGGGATCGGTCTGCTACGGTTTCGCTGGTTTCTCCGGCTTTTCGACCGGCGCCGCCGGTGTGGATTCGGCGTCGTGCTTGGCCGCGTTGCGGCGCTGCTCGCGGGTTGGAATGCGGCTCAGACGGTCCTTCAACTGCGTGAACAGGCGGTTCACGGGTTCGCTCAGCTTGTCTGACGCGAGCTGCGCCACTTTCCGTTCGTCGTCGGATTTGGCGTCCTTCAGTTGCTTCGTGACGCGCTCCATGTCCGCACCCTTCGAGCGCAGGTACTCGTCGCGCTTCTGCTGCATCTCTTTGAGATGAAGCCGTGCCTTCTGCGTTTGCTCGTCGTTCAGCTTGTAACGCGCGATGAAGTCGTCGGTGTACTTCGTCCATTCGTCGACCGGCTTGGGTTTTGCCGCCGCCGCCGCGGCGTCCTTCTTGTTCGCCTCGACTGCCGCCGGTTCGGCGCCGACGGGCGTGACTTCGGGCCCGCCCTGGGGGTTGCCGCCACGGGCGTACGCCTCGGCGCGCGCTTTCTCCATTTCGGCTTCCGCAGCGCGCTCTTCGGCCCGTTCGCGCTCGCGACGCTCTGCGCCGGGTGGCGTCCAATCGACCTCCGGGTCATACCCGCCGTCGGCCCACACGGTGAGCTTGTTGTTGACGAGCGTCAGGCCGGTCTGAAACGCCGCCATCTCGGCGTCGAGTCGCACCTGCTGGTCGTCGGTCATGAATTCGCGCATGTTGTCGGTCACGCCGGTGACCATTCCCTTGAAGCTGTCCGTCAGGCCGAGCATCTTTCCCGACCACTCGGTGACCATGCCTACGTCGGGCGGCTCGTCCGCCAGTTGAGCCTCAAAAAACTGGTTCATCAGGTTCATGATCTGCGGCCGGTTCTGGTTCATCCATTCCGGCACGCGCTCGCGCAGCACGGTGGTCAACTGCGCGATTTGGTCGTCGTCCATCTCGTACTGGTCGCCCATTTCGTCGGCGATCCGGCCGAGCATGTTGTGCAGCATGGCCTTCGTCGGCCAGAAGCCTTCCGTAGGAATCGCCTCGGCGGTCGGTTCCTCAGGCGGTTCCTGCGCCGCCGTCATCGGCGTCGCGAGCAGCGTTGCGACCAGTAGGAGCCAAATTCGTGCGCGCATAGGGTGTCTCCACCGAGCCGGACGGAGCGGCAGCCTCCAATTCCCGAGGCCGCCCGATTCGCAGGGGCGCTCCGCTTCCCGTACCATGATACGGTCCTGGCGCTCTTGGGTTGCGTTCATGCGAAACCCGATTCACACGACCGTCCTGGTTGTCGACGACGACGAGCGGCTCACGCGTCGCCTCGTGGAGCGTCTTCACGCCGAATCGTGCGACGCAATCGGTCGCACGGGGCTCGAAGATGCCCTGCAGTATTTACGCGAGAACGTGGTCATGGCCGTCGTCGCGGATCTGCGGCTGCCCGGCGGAATCCCCGACGAACTGGTGACGGCGCTGCGAGCGCAAGCGGGGGCCGAAGCGGCGCTGATTGGGCTTGAGGCCTTTCCCGATCCGGCGTTTGTCGAGCAGATGCGCGAGGCCGGCGTGTGCGCCGTGCTCGCCAAGCCGGTGCAACTGCCGGAATTGCTCGCCGTGCTGGATTCGCATCTCGCGGGGCGCGGCATTCCCGCCCGCACCGAGCCCGCGTTCCACCAGAAACTGGGGGCGCGGCTGCGGAGCTTGCGGGAATCGCGCGGGCTGCACCAGAACGAGGTGGCGCTGTCGGCCGGCATCACCCCCTCGCAGCTCAGCCAGATCGAGCGCGGCCGACGCGGGACCGCCGTCTGGACGCTGGTGCGGGTCGCGGCGGCGATGCGCGTCAGTTTGGGCGAATTGTTCAGCGGCTGGTGATCGGACCCACGGCTGATCGTGCTTGACACGATCTACCGATTCAATATCTTGTCGGATTCCGAACTTGCAGGCCCGCCGGCGCCTGTGAACAGGCGTTGCGGGCGGAGAGACCGAACATGCTGAACCGTTTTCTGGTCCGTCTTCGTCCGCTCTGCTACGGCGGCGTCACGCTGGGCCTGTTGCAGGCGATCCCGCAGATCGACTTCAACGGCATCCTGTTTCAGTTTCTGAACACGTTGTTCAGCCTGCTCGTGGCGATCCTGGTCGGCGGCGACGCCGGGGACGCCGGCGGCGGGCTCACACGGTTCCTGTAGTCGAAAGCGCCCGCGGCGTCGCTGTGACCCGCCGCGGCACCTTAGGGCGGCGGGCCGTGCGTCCGCGGGAGAGTCGTCATGCAGGGCACCGGCCTGGCCGGCGGTATGTCGGAATCTGAGCTTCTCGAGCGCGCTGAACAAACCAGCGAGCAGTTGTTCGAGCAGTTGAAAAAGCAGGTCAAGACCGAAGTCTCCGACCTCGGCACCCTCCGCAAGCAACTGCGCATCACCGTGCCCGGCGAATTGATCTCCGGCCGCATCCAGAAGGAATACGACGATCTGCGCGGCGACGCCCACGTTCCGGGTTTCCGCAAGGGCCGCGCCCCCAAGCAGCTCATTCAGAAGCGCTTCGGCACGGACATTCGCGAATCGCTCAAGACCACCGTCGTCGGGCAATCGTTCTACGCCTCGGTGGACAACGAGAAACTCGAAGTGCTCGGCGAGCCGCTGTTTCAGGTCACGTTGGACGACGGCGGCGTCAAACTGCTCGACATCAACGAAGCGCTGACGCACATCCGGCTGCCGGACACGGGCGATTTCTCGTACGCGTGTGAAGTGGAGCTGAAGCCGGCGTTTGACCTGCCGGAGCTGCGCGGCATCGAGGTCAAGCGTCCGGAGCTCACCATCTCCGACGCCGACGTCGAGACGCAGATCGAGCGGCAGTGCAAGATTCGCGGCAAATACAGCCCGACCGAGCAGGGCGCCGGCGAGAAGGACGACGTCATCACCGCCGACGTCCGGCTGCTGGTCGACGGAGCGCAGATCAAACAGGAATCGAACCTGCAACTGGGCGTGCGGCCGTCGCGGCTCGACGGTATTCCGCTGCCGGAGCTCGACAAGACACTGCAGGGCGTGAAGGCGGGCGAGCAGCGCCAGGCGCATTGCACGATCACCGAGGACTACGAGCGCTCCGACTTGCGCGGAAAGCCCGCCGTCTTCGAGTTTCATGTGCTGGAAGTGCGGCGGCTGGACCCGCTGTCGCGCGCGGCGCTCGCGGAGCAGATGGGCTGCGACGACGAATCGCAGTTGGCGCAGTTTGTGCGCTCCGATCTCGAAGCCGAGCTTGGTCGGCTGATCGAAACCGCGCAGAAAGAGCAGATTCTGAAGTACCTGCTCGAATCGACGAATATCGGCCTGCCCGAGAAGCTGTCGGCCCGCATGACCGACCGCGCGGTAATGCGCCGCGTCGTCGATGAGCACCAGCGCGGGGTGCCGCCCAGCGAAATCGAGGCCCGCATCGACGAATTGCGCGTCAGCGCCAGCGAAGAGGTCGGCCGCGATCTGCGGATCGAGTTCATCATGGAGAAGCTGGCCGCGGCCCTGCGCGTCGGCGTCACCGAGGAAGAGATCAACAGCGAAATCGCCCGCATCGCAGGGCACTACAATCAGCGGTTCGACCGCGTGCGCGACGACCTGCAGCGCCGCGGCCTGCTGCCGCAGTTGGCCGAGCAGATTCGGCACGAAAAATGCCTGACGGCGCTGCTACGGCAGGCCAAGATCGTCGCGGTGACGCCGGACAAGCCGGGCGGCGAATCGGCCGAAGAGAAGTAAGTCGATTCACCGGCGGCGCGGCCGGCGACGACTCGGCCCCCGGAACGTCCACGGCCGACAAGGAGGTTGCATGCCGTTCTTCCCCGAAACCGAGCGCTTCAAGAACCAGGGTTCACCCTACCAGTCCATGCGGCAGGTGGGGCTGAACGAGATGCTGCTCGACAATCGCATCATCTTCCTCGACCTTCCGCTCGACCCGCGGATCATGATCAACAGCAACACGGTGTGCTCGCACATCATCAAGAGCATGCTGTATCTGCAGAGCGTCAAGCGCGACCAGGACATTCACCTCTACGTGAACTGCCCCGGCGGCGACATCGACGACACGCTCGCCATCTACGACACCATGCGCTTCCTTACCTGCGACGTCTGCACATACTGCGTCGGCGCGGCCAGCAGCGGCGCGGCGATCATTCTGGCGGCCGGCACAAAGGGCAAGCGCTTCGCGCTGCCGCACGCCAAGGTCATGATCCACCAGCCTTGGGGCTACGTCGGCGGTCAGGCGTCGGACATGCGCATCCAGGCCGAGGAAATCCTGAAGGTGAAACGCACCATCTGCGACATCCTCGCCAAGCACACCGGCCGCGACGCCGGCCAGATCGAGAAGGACACCGAGCGCGACCGCTACATGAGCGCGGCGGAAGCCCGGACGTACGGACTGATCGACGAGATTCTCGAAGAAGCGCCGCTGGAAAAGAAGAAGCCGCGCTAGTTCCTCATCCGCACTCACGCCCGGCGCCGCCCGCGCGCGGGCCAGGAGCTTCGAAATGGCGAGCGCAAACCTGATTCCGATGGTGATCGAGCGCGAGGGCCGCGTCGAGCGCGCCTACGACATCTACTCGCGCCTGCTGAAAGACCGCATCATCTTCCTGGGCGACGAAGTCTCGTCGGACCTGTCCAACGTCGTCATCGCCCAGTTGCTGTTCCTGGCGAACGAGGACTCAAAGGCCGACATCCACCTGTACATCAACTCGCCCGGCGGCAGCGTCTACTCGGGAATGGGCATCTACGACACCATGCAGTACGTCCGCTGCCCCGTCGCGACGTACGTCGTCGGCGTTGCGGCCAGCATGGCGGCGGTGCTCTTCGCCGCGGGCACGCCCGGCCGGCGCTACGTGCTGCCGCACTCGCGCGTCATGATCCACCAGCCCCTGAGCGGGGCGCGCGGTCCGGCGACCGACATCAAGATCGAGCTCGAAGAAGTGCTGCGCACGCAGGAGCAGCTCTACAAGGTGCTCGCCAAGCACACGAACAAGAGCCTCGAGCAGATCACGACCGATTGCGACCGCAACAACTGGATGGACGCCGAGCAGACCGTCGCGTACGGCCTGGGCGACAAGATCCTCAGCGCCATGCCCGAGCCGATGCTACGCCCGGCGCAGAACTAACGGGCCCGCCGCAGCCGCGCGAATTTCCGGCTCGCAGCCGCTGTTATTCTTCGTCGCCGCCCGCGGTCTCGTCGACCACGTTGACGCGCTCGATCGCGATGGCACGACCCGTCGAGGAATCCGCCTCGACCATCACGCCGCAAAGCCGCACGTCGTTCGACGCCACGTCGTAGGGGTACGGCATGCACGTGATCAGTGAGCGGATAACATTTCGCTTGTCGCGGCCCAGGACGCTGTCGTAGGGCCCGGTCATTCCCAAGTCGGTGATGTACGCCGTGCCCTCGGGCAGGATGCGTTCGTCGGCGGTCTGCACGTGCGTGTGGGTGCCCACGACGGCGGTCACGCGACCGTCCAGATACCAGCCCAGCGCGATCTTCTCGCTAGTCGTCTCGGCGTGCACGTCGACGAAGATCAGCCGCACCTCCGCCGGCAGTTCCGCCAGCACGCGATCGACGGCCGCAAACGGGCAATCGGCCTTCATGTTCATGTAGGTGCGCCCGAGCAGCGAAATGACCGCGATCTGCGGCCCGCGGCGGGTGGGCACCAGCACGTGGTCTCGCCCGGCGGCGACCGCCGGCAGATTGGCCGGCTTGACGATGCGGTCCGACGTTTCGAGCAGGCTGATCGCTTCGTAGCGTTTGTAGATGTGGTCGCCGAGCGTGCAGGCATCCACGCCCTGGTGACGCAATTTGCTGAAAATCTGCGGCGTGATGCCGCTGCCGGCCGCGGCGTTCTCGGCGTTGGCGATCACGCAATCAAGCTCGCGGTCGCGGATGAGCCGCGGCAGTAGCGCGCCGCACGCGTGCTTGCCCGGTCGGCCCACGATGTCGCCGATGAAAAGGACGCGCATTTGTCCTCGATTCGTAACAAGCTTCGACGCGGTGAGCAAGTATACTCCCCCGCCTGCAACGAGGCAGCAGGCGTCGTGCCCGCCGGCCCGAGCAGACGGGAGCGACGCGTGGCGACGGAAATTCCGGCGTTTTGCGATTTCGGCTGTCCGCACGCGGCTTTTCCGCCAGCGGAGACCGCCGGAATCTGCCGCACGATGGCTGCGGTGCACTGCACAAAGCTCCTCGAATTGGTGAACAAAAACGCGCCGTGCGAATATCGCCGGCGGCACGCTACGGATACCGACGGAAACACGGGCCGCGTGGGCCGGGCCCGCAGCGCGCCGCGCTCGAAGAACTGACGAATCCGCAGCCGGAAGCGCCGGCGTGCGGCTTTTGGGGGAGGGGAAGCTTGAAGCTCGCCAACATTCGCAACATCGCGGTCATCGCGCACGTCGACCACGGAAAGACCACGCTCGTCGACCAGTTGCTGCGACAAAGCGGCATGTTCCGCGACAGCCAGCTCAAGGGCGATCGCATCCTTGACTCGAATGATCTGGAGCGCGAGCGCGGCATCACGATCCTCGCCAAGAACATCGCGATTCGCTACGGCGACATCAAGATCAACCTCATCGACACGCCCGGCCACGCCGACTTCGGCGGCGAAGTCGAGCGCGTGCTGAAGATGGCCGACGGCTGCCTGCTGCTGGTCGACGCTTTCGAAGGGCCGATGCCGCAGACCAAGTTCGTGTTGCGCCGCGCCTTCGAATACAAGCTGCGGCCGATCGTCGTCATCAACAAGGTCGACCGGCCCGACGCGCGGCCGACCGACGTACTCGACGAGGTGCTCGACTTGTTCATCGAGCTGGGCGCCGAGGACGCGGCCCTCGAATTCCCGACCATCTATGCATCCGCGATCCAGGGATTCGCGCGGCGTGAACTGCACGGAACAGAGACCAACATTCTGTCGCTGTTCGACGCGATCATCACGCACGTTCCGGCGCCGGAGGTGGACGTCGACGCGCCGGTTCAGATGCTCGTGACTTCGCTCGACTACAACGACTACGTGGGCCGCATCGGCATCGGCCGCGTCTTCGCGGGCACGCTGCGCGCCGGGCAGCGCGTCGCCGTTCTGCATGCCGACGGCACGCAGAAGATCGAGCCGATCAGCGAGCTGTACGTCTTCGACGGCCTGGGTCGATCGCGGGCCTCCGAGGTGCTCGCGGGCGACATCTGCGCCGTGGTCGGGCTCGAATCGGTGGACATCGGCAACACGCTCGCCGACCCGGAGAACCCCAAGCCGCTGCCGCTGATCCGAATCGACGAGCCGACGCTGCACATGACCTTTCGCGTCAACGACTCGCCGTTCGCGGGCCGCAGCGGCAAGTTCATGACCAGCCGGCACATCCGCGACCGCCTCGAAAAGGAGCTGCAGAAAAACGTCGCGCTGCGCGTCGAGCCCGGCCACACGCCGGAGGAATTCCACGTCAGCGGGCGCGGCATGCTGCACCTGGGCGTGCTGATCGAGAACATGCGTCGCGAGGGATTCGAGTTGGCGGTCGGCAAGCCCAAGGTGATCTTCCGCGAGCTCGACGGCCACAAGACCGAGCCCATTGAGCTCTGCGTGATCGAGGTGCCGAATCAGTACGTCGGAGCCGTGATGGAGGCGATGGGCGGACGCCGCGGCGTGTGCCTGAAAATGGAGACGTACGCCGACAACGCGCACCTGGAGTTCACGATTCCGGCCCGCGGTCTGATCGGCATGCGCAACCGCCTGCTGACCGGCACCAACGGCACCATCATCATGCATCACAATTTTTACGAATATGAATTCCTGCGCGGCGCGATCCCCGGCCGCGCCAACGGCGTGCTGGTCTCAAGCGAGAACGGGCCGGTGACGGCCTATGCGCTCGAAGCACTATCCGACCGCGGCGTGATGTTCGTGCGGCCGGGCGAGTCGGTGTATGAGGGGCAGGTTGTCGGCGAGCACAACCGCGACAACGACATCGCCGTGAATTCATGCCGCGAGAAGAAGCTCACGAACATGCGCTCCGCCGGCGCCGACAAGACGGTGGTGCTCAAGCCGCCGCGCGAGCTGACGCTGGAGTTGGCGCTGGAGTTCATCGAGGACGACGAGCTGGTGGAGGTCACCCCGGAAGCGATCCGCGTCCGCAAGCGCGCCCTGACCGAGAACGAGCGCAAGAAGCTGAGCCGGGCGAAAGCCTAGGCCGGGCAGCTTGGCACTCCGCCCGCCATCGCGCTAGTCCTGCTCGATCTTCGCGCGGAGCCATTCGACGACGCGGCTATGGTGCACGCGCTCCTGCGCGAGCGTGTCGCGATCGCGAATCGTGACCATGCCGGCGTTTTCGCCATCGGCCTTCACCGTGTCGCCGTCGATCGTGATGCAGTAGGGGGCGCCGGCTTCGTCCATCCGTGCGTAGCGCCGGCCGATCGAACCGCCGTCGTCGAAGAAGACGTTCATGTGCCGCCGCGCGTCGCGGTAGAGCTTGTCGGCGAGCTCAGGCATTCCTTCCTTGTTCACGAGCGGCAGGAATGCGGCCTTGATCGGCGCGAGTCGCGGGTGAAAGCGCAGGTAGACGCGCGTCTGCGGGTTGCCCTTGCTGTCGGGCTTCGTGTCTTCGGTGTAGGCCTCGCACAGGAATGCGAGCGTGGCGCGGTCGGCGCCGGCGGACGGCTCGATCACCGTCGGCAGGAATCGATAGGGGGGCTTGCCGCCCAGCTCGGATTTCTGCTCCTTGGTCAGCTCCGGCTCGCCGCGTACCTTGCGATCGGCCAGAAATTGCGACCAGCTCTGCTCGTCGAAGTAGTTGAGGTCGACGCCGCTGTGTTTGGCGTGCTGCGTGAGATCGAAGCAGCCGCGGTGCGCAACGCCCTCGAGTTCCTGCGGCTCGTCGGAAAACGGGAACAGGTACTCGATGTCGGTGCAGGCTTTCGAGTAATGCGCCAACTCGTCGGAGGTCTGGTTGCGCGGGCGAAGCTTGTCGCCGGCGAGGCCGAGCTTCTTGTACCAGTTGACGCGCTGATCGCGCCAGAACTCCCACCACTGCATCGAGTCCTGTTCGCTGCAGAAGAACTCGATCTCCATCTGCTCGAACTCGCGCGATCGGAATGTGAAGTTGCGCGGGTTGATCTCGTTCCGGAACGCTTTGCCGATCTGGGCGATTCCGAAGGGCACCTTCACGCGCGAGGTGTCGAGCACGTTCTTGAAGTTCGCGAATATACCCTGTGCGGTCTCGGGGCGTAGCCACGCGTGCGCTGAACCGTCCTCCAAAGCACCGACAAATGTCTTGAACATTAGGTTGAAGGCGCGAGGGGCTGTCAGAGTTCCTGCTTTCTGGCAACTCGGGCAGACCATGAATTCGAGGTTACAGTCGGCCATCTCGATCGCCGAGTGCGCGATCGGATTACCGCTTTGCTTGAACTTCTTTTCAAACCGTTCAATCTGCTTGCGGCAAAGCTCGATCGCCTCGGCCTCGGAGTCAGCCACCGCGCCCCATAGCTGTTCAGCTCCTGCGAGGTCATTTCCCACAATCGCTGAGACCTCGACCGTCCAGAGTTTCTTCGCATCAAATCGGAATGGAGCTACGGTCCATGCCTTATCCGCGCGATATCTCGCCCTGCATTCGCGGCAATCCACCATCGGATCGGCGAACCCCGTGGCGTGTCCGCTCGCCTCCCAGACCTTCGGGTTCATGATGATCGAACAATCGAGACCGACCATCTGCACCGGCTTGCCGTCGGGGCCGTCCGGCGGACAGGTCACGTGGTCATGCCACCAGGCGTTCTTGATGTTGCGCTTCAGCTCAACGCCGAGAGGGCCGTAGTCCCAGAATCCGCCGATGCCGCCGTAAATCTCGCTCGACTGGAAGATGAAGCCGCGCCGGCGGCAGAGCGAGACCAGCTTTTCCATGAACGCGGCATCGGACGCCATCGACGATTCTCCTGCGTGTCGCGCCGCGAGGCGGGATTGCGCTCGGCGGGCGCGGACGGAGCATGATAGGCGATCGACCGAATCGCGGCGGCGACGCGAATTTCGGGAACCTCGGCCGTCGGAGTGCGTCTGACGGGTTAGGCGCTCGGCGGATACGCCGAAGCCCTCGGGAGACGGCGCATGAAACGCGATGCCGCACAGCCGAGTTCCACGCGCGCGGCGGAAGCGGCAAACCGCGGCGCGTGGTGGACTTGCTGGATTCGCCTGAACCACGAGCCCGCGTGGCTCGCGGTCGCGCTCGCGGCGACTGGGTTCGCGGCTTGGCCTATTCTCGGCGACCCTCGAATCGCCGAGCGCTTCTGGCCGAGCGAGCGGGAACCGATCAATGCGGCGCCCGTGGTCTCGCAGCCGGCGCACGGTTCGCCGGGGCGGGCGGACTCGGTTCTCGCGTTCCCGGATTCGGCGTCGGGGCCCGCGGGTGAGTGGGACCTGGTCGGCTCGCTCGAATCGTCCGATGCGCGGCGGGCGAACGGGGCCGCGCGTCTCGCCGCCGCGCCTGACGATTTGGCGAGGGTGGCAGCAGCCGATTGGCGGGTTCAGCCGATCGCAGGGCGCGACGTAGTGCGCCGCGCGACGGTCGAGTTGCGAACGCCGGACGTCGCCGCTGCGTGCGAGCGGCTCTTGCGAATTCCGAATGAAGCCGCCGGCGAATACGCGCACGAGTATTCGATCAGCGGCGATGCGGATCGGCGGGAAGGATCGCTCACGCTGCGCATCATCGCGACGCGCCTGGCCGACGCGCTGCGGGAGATTCGCGCGAGCGGGCCGGTTGCGAGCGAGCACATCTCTTCCGAGGACGTCACGAGTGCGGTCGTCGACCTGAACGCGCGATTGACGAATGAGCGTCGCATCGAGCAGGAGTTGCTGGAGCTGCTCGCCTCGCGTGCGGACGCGCCGCTGCATGAAATCGCTGCCGTGCGGAAAGAGCTTGCCGACGTGCGGCTGTCGATCGAGCGCCTGAGCGGCGCGCGCGAACTCTTGGCGCGACAGGTGTCCCTGGCAACGGTGCAGGTCTTCGTTCGCCGGCCCGACGAGCCGGCGGCGACGGCGCTTTCTCTGGCGGGTTTGCTACGCGAGGTTCCGGCGGCGGCCGGGCGCGGGCTCGAAGCGTTCGCCCGTTCGCTGGCGCTCGCGGTGCAATGGTCGATCGGCGGCGCGTTGCTGTGGGCGGCCGCGGGTGTCGCGCTGGTGGTGCTGCGACGGCGCGGGCTACGCCGGTCAGCGGCGGAGCGTGCGCCTACCCCTTGAGCTTGCCTTCCTTGACGGCGGATTCGATATCGATCTGCAACTGGCGGAGGAACACGCCGAGCGCCTGATCGTCGCGAGTCTTCGGATTCAGCTTCGATTGGCTGAGCAGGTTTTCTCCCACGCAGAGCGCGAACTTGTCGGGGTCGAATTTGGCTGCCGAGCGCCGCCGCCCCTCGGTGAACGCGATCGAATGCGCGTATTCGCATGCGGAACCGAGATGCTCGTCGAGATAGCTGCTGAACTTCGCCGAATCGGGCCGCGACATGACGAAGTCGATGACGGCGGCCGCCGTCGCCTCCTCGTTCGCTTCCACCTCGGCGGTTTGTTGCGACCGGTAGAGGAACAAGCCGACGCCGATCCCGATCGCTACGAGAATGCCAACCAGACGTTGCATGATGACTCCCTCAATGAAAAAAAACCTCGCGGACAGGAATTGCACGACGTATGAAGTATTGTGCTTTCGAAACCGCGCGTCAAGAGCTTTTCGCGCCGCCGACGGCCGTAATCAGGTGAATGCCGGGAGATTGGCAAACGAACCAGTCGGGCCTATCCTGCGGGCGGATTGCAAATCGATCGAGAAAGTTGTTCGTCGGAGTAGCAGGTCTGTCCAACACACCCGATCGCCAGCGCCCGCCAAAGCCCGTTCCGGAAAAGGCGACCGGCGCGGAGCGCGAGTACACCCGCGCCGACTTTCGCATCGGCTGGCGTGGTCAGCTCAATCGCGTTGCGATGGTGCTCCTGATCGTCGTCTATCCGATGGTGGTCCTCGCGCTTGCGGGCGGATTGTTGTGGCTTTGTTATTGGCTGGTGACGCTCAGGGTAGCACTCCTCCTGACCGGGTCAACCGCTCTGTTTTCGTTCCTGATGGGGGTGCTGCTGCTCTATTCGCTGCTGCTGCTCGTAACACCTCGGCGGCACGAGCCGCCACCGGGCGTTCAACTCCGGGAGCAGGCGAATCGCGCGCTGTTCGAGCTGCTCAAACGGGTCGCGAAGCGGCTCAACGCGAAGCCGCCGGCGCTGGTGCTCGTCGAACCGGGCGCAAGCGCGTCGATCGGTTACTTCGACATTGACGACGAGCACGGTCGCCGGCGCGAGCATGTACTGGTCGTCGGGGCGCAGGACGTTCTTGTCTCCAGCGCGGCCGAATTCACGGCGACCATTTGTCACGAACTGGCGCACGCCGCCGCCGGTGACACCGTGATATTGCGCGGGATCACTCGATTCTACATGTCGTTAGGTCTCTCGATCGCGGTTCTGCACGACGACGAGTCCGAGGGATTCTCTCTGCTCGGCTGGCTGACTCACCTGCCGCTGATGGGCCTCTTCTGGGTCTTCACGCTGCTCTACCTGTACGACTCTCGGCTGCGCGAGTACCGAGCCGATCGTGTCGCGGCTCAATTCTGCGGGCCTCAGCACACGCGCGACATGTTGCGCAAGACGTACCGCTTTTCTCGAATACCGGAGCTCGACATCGGAGAATTGCTGGCGCGCGTCGCAGGGCGCGAGCGGCCCGGCAATCTCTACGATGAATTTCGAACTCGTCTCGCGAACGTGTCCGAACGGCGCTGGCAGGCTGCCGAGAACGAGGTTTTTCAGGAACCCGCGACGGTCTGGAGCACCCACCCCAACTTGGCCGACCGATTCCGAAAACTCGCGAACATCGAAGCGCCCGAACTGCCGGTGAACCGTCCGGCCCGCGACCTGTTTCTCGACTGGGATCGCATCGAGAACCAGCTCTCGGGCATCATGCTGACCATCGCGAAGGTGCACGAGGACATTCGCGATCGCGAGGTTGATCGCATGCTGCGCTAACCGGCTCCGCCACACGCAACCGGCTCAGTGCGCCCACGACGTCGGAATCGGCGGCTGGCATTCGCGCCCGGGGTAGTGGCGCTCGAACGCCATGCGCCTCGCCGCGCGGTAGTACTGCGTCATGCCCTTCCAGTCGAAGTGGTCGGCGAACTGCTCCACCCGATTGCGCATCGCGATACGCTCGCGCAGCGGCATGACCGCCAATTGGTGCAGCCAGTTCGCGACCTGGTACACCGTTGTTTGATAGCTCACCGCGCGCCGCCGCGCCACGAACATCCCGTTCCCGTCGTGATCGGGGAAGCGATCCATCAGGTACGAGCCGAACCCGCTCAGGTCGCTGGTGATCGCCGGCACGCCGCGCACGATGCATTCCATCGGCGTGTAACCCCAGGGTTCGTAGTACGACGGGAACACGCCCAGGTTGCAGCCGCGCACGAACTGGTCGTACTCCATGCGCAGCAGCGGGCTGGCCGTCGTCACGAATTCGGGGTGATACACGACCTTCACCGGATCGTCGGCGGCGTTGTGCAGCCGCGCCCGCCGCAGGTGCACCAGCACCGGATCGTGCAGGTCGTCTTCGAGGTCGTGCGTCACGATGAGGGGCAGGTTGCTGCGGCGTGAGGCGTACATGATGCGTTTCAGCCGTACGCGCGCGTATTCGTCGATCAGCTCGTCGCTGGTCGGCAGGCGCCCCATGGCGACAGTCTCAAACAGCCGGCGACCGATCTCCTCGCGAATCGATTCGCACGTCTTCTGCAGCTCGCGAAACATGATCTGGCGGTTCAGCGTTTCGACGTTCAGCCCGCGGTAGGGGGCGCGCGTCACGATAAAGGCCACGACCGTCGTGTCGCAGTCCTCGGCCTTCAGTCTGCGATTCAGCTCCACCAGCGAGTCGATGAAGACGTCCAGCCCCTTGTTGCGATATTCGTATCGCCCGGCGGAGAACACGTAGAGCGTTCGATGCAGGTCGAAGCTGTGGCTGGGGAAAAAGTGCCCCATCACGAACTCGTGAATGAGCTCCTTGGATCGCTGGTGCAGATTCTGAAACTCGTGCGGAGCCGCGAACCGCTCGACGTTCAGCCCGTTCGGCAGCAGCGCCTCCGGCCGCCGACCCAGGAAGACCTCGGCCTCCTGTGCGGTGATGTCCGACACGGTCGTGAAGACATCGGCGCCGCGCGCGGCGGCACGCTCGAGCTGAAAGCGATGCAGGAAGCCGTGCTGCGCGGCGATCGCGTCCGCGTTGAACTCGTCGAGCCGGTCGTACAGCTCCACGTTTGCCGCGCTCAGGCTCCGTCCCACCAGCGTCGCATGCGTCGTGAACACCGTCGGAACGCGCACGCCGCGTCGCGGCAGTCGCGGCAGCGCCGCCGCCGATTGCCATTCGTGAAAGTGCGCCAGCATCGGCCGCTGTTCGAGCCTACTGCGCAGCGCCACGAGCAATTCCGTGATGCCCGCGCCGAACGCCATGTAGTCGTTGAATTCGGCGTCCGCGTCCGGCGAGCTGACGCCGTCGTCCTTCCACAGGTAGTACTTAAACTCGTTGACCAGCGGCTCCACCGAAGCCAGGTCGATCAGCAACACCCGCGGCCGGCCGGTGATCAGCCAGCGGCCGGAGTGGATGATCAGCTTGCGCGCCGCGAGCTCCGCGACCGTCTCGCCCACTTCGTCATCAAAGCGCTGCGGTTCGAACTCGACGCGCGCCGACGCCTCCTGGTACGGCCCGATCAGGTGATAATTCTGCCCCCAGCGCTGCGTGGCCGATGGCGCTTTGCTGCGCAGGACGGTGTAGATGCCGCCCGATTGGCTGCACACCTCCCACGAAATTTCGAAGAGCAGCCCGTAGGCCGGGTACTTCAGGTCGATACGCGATTCCATGCCGACGTCACCACCTTGCAGGCTGCGCGGCCGCGGGCCGCGGGGGCCACAGTCTATCGGGCGCTGGACGGAGCGACGAGCACGCCCGCGCAACCGAGTGCGACAGGTCCGCTGCGCTGCTGGCCGAAACCGGTTGCGCCCCCGGCGATCCGCAGCGACCGGTGGCAAATTCGCGTGCCATCGGATAGCGTATTCTGTCGGTATTGGAGCGTGCGAACCGCATGGACATGCAAGTGCAGCAGCGCGACGGCATCACCGTCGTGACTCTCACGGGTGAACTCAGCGACCCCGACCAGGAGTTCATAGACGAACTCACCACCGCGACCGCGCGTCCCGCGGCACGCGTGCTCATCGATCTGTCCGGCGTGCCGTATCTGAATTCGTCGGGCATCGGCCTGCTCGTGCGAGCGGTGGCGCAGGCGCACACGGTCGAAAGTCGCGTCGCCCTTGCCGGTCTGACGCCCTTCGTGAAAGGCGTGATGGAAGTCACGAAGCTCACGAACTACTTCAAGATCTTCCCGTCGGTCGCGGACGCCGCCGCGGCGCTGCGACAGCCCTGATGCGCAAGCGGCCTGGGCCGCGCACGCACATCCACAAGAAGGAGTTTCCGAAAATGAGTCGTTCGGTCTGCACGGTCGCTGTGGCGCTCGCTTTCGCCGCGCCGATGCTCACTACGAGCAGCGCGGCGGGTCAGGAGACGCCCGCGAGCGCGCCGGCGTCAGAGCCTGCCAGTGCCCCCGCCCCTAATCCCGAAGCTCTCGCCGCAGTGCAAAAACAGATCGTCGAGGCCTGGCAGAAACACCGCTCGATCAAAGCCAAGGTCAGCGTCAGCCTGCGCACCGAAGCCGAAGGAACACCGGTCTCCGGCGAAGGCGGCGGCGCGATGGAGATGGTGCAAGCCGACGGCAAGACGCAGGTTCGGCTTGATCTTCGCATCACGACATCGTTGACGCGCGACGGCCAGACCATGCAGGTCGACCAGACTTCGCTGAGCGTGGATGACGGCGAGTTCGAATATCGCATTACCGAACAGGGGGATCGCCGCAGCGCCACGAAGTCGAAGCGCAATCCGGCCCGCGGCCTGAATCCGCGCGAGCTCTTTTCGAATCTCGGGCCCGAGGCGCGCCTCGCGCAGCTTCCGGATGAAAAAATCGGCGACATCGATGTGTTCGTGCTCGAAGCGACAAACGTGCCGCGCACCAGCGGCAGCCCCTTCAGCACGGTGCGCTACTACTTCAGCAAGGCGCACGGCGTGCTGGTGCGAGAGTCGGCGAGCTCCGACGACGGCAAGAACACGCGAACCGTCACCTTCAGCGAGTTCGCGTTCGACGAGCCGCTGGACCCGGCCCGCTTTGTCTGGCAGACGCCCGAGGGCCTGGAATTGCAGGACCGCACCGGCGGCTAGACGCTATCCTGCGGCGTCATGGCACGCGATCCCTACTGCTCAAACTGTGGCTACACGCTGGCCGGTCTGACCGAATCCAGCAAATGTCCGGAATGCGGTCGACCGTTGGTCGAGGTGCTCGAGCGCGGCCCCGCGTTCGTGGCGACCGGCCGGCGGTTCACCTCGCCGGTCGTGCTGTTCGGGCTGCCGCTGATCAGCATCGCCTTCGGCCCGCACGAGAATGAGCGCTTCGGAAAAGCCCGCGGCATCATCGCATTCGGGGACACCGCCGTCGGCTGGCTCGCGGTCGGAGGACAGGCGCGCGGCATCATTGCGCTCGGCGGCTTTGCGATCGGCTGGATCGCGCTGGGCGGCTGGGCCATCGGCGGCCTGGCGGTCGGCGGCGGCACGATCGGAATGATCGCCGTTGGCGGCGCGTCAATGGGCGGGCTCGCCATGGGCGGCGGCACGCTCGGCATCATCGCCGAAGGCGGCGGCGCCGTCGGCTACTACGCGTCCGGCGGCGGCGTCGCGGGCGTTCACGTCGTGCGGCCGGGCCGCGCCGATCCATCGGCGCTCGCGCTCTTCGACGCGCTTCATCGCTGGGTGGGCGGCGGTCCGACAGCCGGCCTGCGCTGGGGGATCGCGCTCATCGCGTGGGTGCTTGGCATCGTGACGTGGGTTGCGGCGTTGCTTGCAGCGTTGCTCGCGATTGCGTTCTACCGCCAGCGCGCTCGGCTCGGGCCGCGTGCTCCCTGACCAACTCGCGTGGATGACAAGCGGCCAGGCGTTGGACAGCACGAAGAGTTGGAACCGGAACGCGACTTGAGCCGCCTCCCATAAGCAGCGCGGTCGCCGCGGCCCCCCAAGGTCGTCGCGCAGCGACCGCAACCGCGAAAAACATCGGAGCGCGCCGCACGAGCTGCCGGAGTGCCCCTGTGCAGCCGACGCGCTCCGCATCACTACCACCGGCCCCGGAGGAGAGGTCACTTCCGGAGCCGGCCCGGCCGGCGAGCCACTCAACCGGCACAGTCTGTCGCGTCACCCCGCGCAAAGCGGCGCGCCGCGGATACCAGCCCTAGCGCCGGCGGTAGAACGCCAGACCACCGATCGCCAGCAGCGCCAGCGCGCCGGGCTCCGGCGTGACGGTGACTTCCGCAATCGTGTAACCCGGCAGCGAGAAGTCCGCGTTCGCGAACGCCGCGCTCGCCAGAATGCTCGGCGTGCCACCCGGGTTGGCGAACGAACCGAGGAAACCGGGGTGAACGCCGACCGTGCCGCCTTCCGTCACGCCGGTGTTCGGCGCCGCCTGGCCGAAGAACGCCGTGTTGGCCGGCAGTTCGTCGTTCACTTCCGTTCCGGCGTCCAGCACTTCGCTGCCCAGCAGGAAGAAGCGCTGTGACTGGAAGTTGCCCGCGGCGTCAAAGATCATGTGCTCGAACGGATCGTCGTTCGCCAGAAACGCGTCGTTGCTGGGAATCACCATCGACGCGTAGCTGAAATAGCGGCTCGAGGCTGCCAGCGGGTCGAGGTTGAATACCATGCTGGTCGTCTCGCCCGGCTCGATCGGCGGAATGCCGCCGCTCGCGATGGTGCCCTGCACGGCGCCGGCGCCACTCGCGGTGAACTCGGCGCTGATCGCGGCGGTAGCGCCGTCTTCCGCCAAGCTTTCGAGTCCCGGCGACGCCGCCGCGCCGAGATTCAGCGAATCAAAGCCGCCGTCGTGGAAGCCGACCCACAGCGGCGTGAGGAAGGTGCCGTTCGACGGCGCCAGATTGCGGATGGTCACGGTGACCTGCTCCGCGAGCGCGGCGCCGGGCGCCGCCGTCAGAGCCGCAGCCGCCACCAGCCGCGTGAACGTGCGTGTGTACATCAATTGCTTCATGCTCGCTCTCCCATGCAGAGTTCGACGGCGCAGCCGGCGCAACCGGTTGCTCGGCTCGCGCACCGTCTTGTCAACAAGGAGAACCGGCGGATCGCTCAAGCGAATGTCCACCGGTTTACAGAGCGCGCAAGTTCAGCGCAGCAAGCGTCCTATGTCGGTAAGTTTCAGCGGATTTTCTGCGACGCGTGCTATGCCAATCCGTCGCACAGCCGCGTCAATCGCGCCAGGCTGATGATGCAGATCACGCGGCCTTTGCGCCGCAGATACAGCTTGAACTCCAGCTCGCGCAGCACGCGGCTGACGATCTGTCGCGACGCGCCGACCAGGTCGGCGATGTCCTGCTGATTCACGCGCACGTCCACCGCCCAGCCATGCTCGCAGCGATCGCCGTGGTCGCGCGCGAGCTGCACGATCGTCTCGATCACGCGCGTGCGCACGTCCTTGAACAGCAGGCTCTCGATCCGCCGCTCGAGCCGCCGTTCGCGCTGTTCGATGAGTTGCGTGACGTGGAACGCGAAGTCCGAGGCATCGCGCATTGCGCTCAGAAAATCCTCGCGGGCCACGCACAGCACACGCGTCGCCTCCACGGTCTGCAACTCGCGCGGCGCCGAGCGCGAACCGAGCGTTACCCGCCCGAACACGTCGCCCGCCACGAGCAGATCGTCGACGATGCGCCGGCCCAGCCACCCCACGCGCAGCAGCTTTGCACAACCCGATGCCAGCACGTAGACATCCGCCCCGTCCGCACGCAGCTCAATCTGCGTGCGCCCGGCGAATTCCGCGATCCGCGAGCGGCTGCGCAGCCGCTCGCGCACTTCCTGCGGCAGCCGCTCGAACAGATCGAGATGGCACAAATACCACCAGGCGGATTCGGCCATGCCATCGCTCCTGCGCGTTCGCCCTGCGGCGGAGTCGATCACGATGCATTCACGACTCCTCGCCGCGAGAGAGCATAAGTAACCGGCGCGATTCTGTAGCCCGCCTTCGCGCGCCTGCCACGAAAATCACCGGGGCGGGATGGGCGTCCTCGCCGGTCCCCCAGCGCTGCCAGCCGGAGTTCGGTGCGAAGTTTGCGCGAATGGCGTGAAATTCCCGCCCGCGTCGGCTCGCCTCTGGACGCGACCGCTCCGATTCGTATAGTGCCCAGCGCTCCCGCACCGGGCGACGCGAGAAATACGGGTGTCCATGCTGGCCGAATGGCTCAACTCTCCCTGGCTTGGTCTGACGGGCGGCGCCTGGTACTCCCTCGCAGTCGTGCTGATCGTGTTCATCGGGCTGGTGCGCGAGGTCGCACCCGCCGACATGGTCATCCTTGGCGGCGCGGTGTTGCTCGCGCTGGCGGGCGTCGTCACCCCGCAGGAATTCTTCGCGGGCTTCTCGAGCCCCGGCCTGATCACCGTCGCGGCGCTCTTCGTCGTCGGTGCGGGCCTGTGGGAGACCGGTGCGCTCGACCGTTTCGCGAATTGGATGCTTGGCAAGGCGCGAACCGAGCTGGGCGCGCTGTTGCGCATGGCGGCTCCGCTCACCGGCCTGTCGGCCTTCCTCAACAACACCACCGTCGTCGCCATGGGCCTGCCGATCATTCAGAGCTGGTGCAAGAAACACCGCGTCTCGCCGTCCCGGCTCTTGATGCCGCTCTCGCTGCTGTCGATCCTCGGCGGCACGTGCACGCTCATCGGCACCAGCACCAATCTCGTCGTTCACGCGCAACTCGAGCGCCTGCACGCCACCGTCACCGATCCGGCGCTGCGCGAGGCCGTGCGACCCATGGGGTTCTTTGAGATTTCGTGGGTCGGGTTGCCGAGTGCGCTGCTTGGAGTGGCGTATATCGCCACCATCGGCCGGCGTCTGCTGCCTGATCGTCGCGATCTGATCCAGGAATTCGGCGAGCACTCCAAGGACTACCTGGTCAACATGCTGGTGCGACCGGAATGTCCGTTGGCGGGTCAGCGCGTCGACGACGCCGGCCTGCGGCGGCTGCCGGGTTTGTTTCTGGTTGAGATTGCGCGCGAAGACCGAATCATCGCGCCCGTCGCGCCCGACCAGATCATCCGCGCCGGCGACTATCTCACCTTCGCCGGCGCCGTCAGCACGATCGTCGAACTGGAGCGCATCCGCGGTCTGGTTCCCGCAACCCCCGAAGCCGAGCAGGGGCTGCGGCTGAAAGCCAAGGAACGCCACTATTCTGAAGCCGTGCTCTCCGCCACGTCGCCGCTCATCGGCAAGAGCATCCGCGAGTCGAACTTCCGCACCGTCTACAACGCCGCAGTCGTCGCCGTACACCGCGGCGGGCAGCGCCTCGAAGGCCGCGTCGGCGACATCGTGCTGCGCCCCGGCGACACGTTGCTCCTGCAAGGCGGCCCTAACTTCGACGCCGCGCACCGTCACAACCCGGATTTCTATCTCGTCAGCGGCGTGCAGGAAGGCCGCCCGGTGCGGCATGCCCGCGCCAACGCCTCGCTCGTTCTGCTGCTGATCCTGATCGTGCTGATGTCGATGAGCGACTCGATCGGCGTGCACGAGGCGATCTCGGCGATGGCGGTCGGACTGGTGATGATCGCCATCGGCTGCCTCTCCGCCGGCGAGGCTCGGCAGGGCATCGCGTGGGACGTGCTGATCGCGATTGCGGCCTCGTTCCCGCTCGGCACGGCGCTCGAGAAAACGGGCGCTGCCTCCGCCATCGCGCACGCGCTGGTTGCGGCGACGCAGGGATTCGGCCCGATCGGCGCGTTGTCTGCGATGTACCTCGTGACCGCC
Source organism: uncultured Planctomycetales bacterium (assembly GCA_964388675.1). Taxonomy (GTDB): domain Bacteria; phylum Planctomycetota; class Phycisphaerae; order UBA1845; family Fen-1342; genus CAYMBL01. The sequence goes on along the minus strand of CAYMBL010000011.1, from coordinate 11,939 downwards.
ATCGTCACGTCGCTCATCACGAACAACGCCGCCGCCGTGCTGATGTTTCCGTTCGCGATCGCCACGGCTCAGGACCTCGGCGTCGATCCGCGGCCGTTCGCGTTCTGCGTCGCGTTCGCGGCTTCCGCCAGCTTCAGCACGCCCATCGGCTACCAGACCAACCTGATGGTGTATGGCCCCGGCGGCTATCGTTTCATGGACTACGTCCGCGTGGGCCTGCCGCTGAATGTGCTGCTGTGGGTCGTCGCCACGCTGCTCATCCCGTTGATCTGGCCGCTGCGTCCGCTCGCGGTCGCCGTGGTACCATAGCGCGCGGCAGCGCGGCGCGAGCGGCAGGCTCATCATCCGGGATTGACGCGGAGTTGCTTCGATGGAATGGCTGGGGCTCGCCTGGCAGGCCTGGTTCACGCTCGGCGTGGTCGCCTTCGTTCTCGGAATGCTCGTATTCACCGACGTCGCCGCCGACGTCATCCTCGTCTGCGGCGTGGTCGCGCTGCTGCTCAGCGGCGTGCTGACCAGCCGCGAGGCGTTCGCCGGCATGTCCAACGAGGGCATGCTGACCGTCGCCGTGATGTACGTGATCGTCGCCGGATTGGACGGCACCGGCGCAACCGCCGTGATCGCCCAGCGCCTGCTTGGTCGTCCGCGCTCCACCAACGACGCCCTGATTCGGCTCATGACGCCCGTCGCGGGCGTCAGCGGCTTTCTTAATAACACACCCGTCGTTGCCATGTTCATGCCCGCGGTGAAGGACTGGGCGCGGCAGAACCAGATTTCCGTGTCAAAGCTGATGATGCCGCTGAGCTACGCCGCCGTGCTGGGCGGCTGCTGCACATTGATCGGCACCAGCACCAACCTCATCGTCAACGGCCTGCTCATCGATGCGCAAACCAAGGCGACCGGCGCGCCCGGTCCGGGCTTCGGATTCTTCGATGTCGCCTGGGTCGGCGTGCCCTGCGCGCTTTCGGGCATCGTCTTCATCCTGCTCACGCAGCGCTGGCTGCTGCCCGATCGAGTTCCCGCGCTCAGCCAGTTCTCCGACCCGCGCCAATACACAATCGAGTGCATCGTCGATCCGGCGGGGCCGCTCGTTGGCAAGACCATCGAAGCCGCCGGGCTGCGCCACCTGCCGCAACTCTTCCTGATGGAGATCGACCGCGAGGGCGAGGTCTTGCCCGCGGTCGCGTCGACCGACCTTTTGAAAGCCAATGACCGCCTCGTATTCGTGGGCGTAGTCGACTCGGTGGTCGATCTGCAAAAGATTCGCGGCCTGCTCCCCGCGACCGACCAGGTCTTCAAGCTCGACTCGCCGCGCAGCCAACGCGTGCTGATCGAGGCCGTCGTGTCGGATCGCTGCCCGATCCTCGGCCAGACCATTCGCGACGGCCGTTTTCGCACCAACTACAACGCCGCCGTCGTCGCCGTCTCGCGCGCCGGCGAGCGCATCAATCGGAAGGTCGGCGACATCGTCTTGCAGGCCGGCGACACGCTGCTGCTGGAGGCCCATCCGAATTTCGCCGAGCAGCAGCGGAACAGCCGGCACTTCTACCTCGTCAGCAAGGTCGAAAACTCGAATCCCCCACGCCACGAAAAAGCGTACGTCGCGCTCGCCATCCTCGCCGTACTTATTGTCGTGGTCAGCTTCGAGTGGATGAGCATGCTCAACGGAGCGCTCGTCGCCGCCGGCGCCATGATCGTCACCCGCTGCTGCACCAGCGCACAGGCGCGGCGCGGCGTCGACTGGAAAACGCTGATCGCCATCGCGGCGTCGTTCGCGCTCGGCCGGGCGCTGGAAACCACCGGCCTGGCGCAGAAATTCAGCGACGCACTCGTCGGCCTCGCCGGCGGACAGCCCTGGCTGACGCTCGTCATGATCTACGCGGTGGCGCTCATCCTCACCGAAGCCGTCACCAACAACGCCGCCGCCGTGCTCACCTTCCCCATCGCGTGGTCCACCGCCGCCAACCTCGGCGTCGACCCGACGCCCTACGTCATGGCCGTCACGCTCGCGGCCTCGCTCGGCTTCGCCACACCCATGGGCTACCAGACCCATCTCATGGTCTTCGGCCCCGGCGGCTACAAGTTCGTCGACTTCATTCGACTGGGCGTGCCGATCGACATCCTCTGCATGGCTATCGCGTGCGCCGTCATCCCGTGGGTTTTTCCGTTTCACCCGTAGCCCGGCTCGCGCGGCTCTCCCCGCCGATTTCGCTTGTAGTTCGCGCGCGGCGCGCGGTACCATCCCGATCGCTGGGCATTTTCCCGTCGTTTCCGGAGGCATTGTCATGCGATCGAACCGACTCGTCTGCACGCTCGCATCAGCACTCGGCCTCTTCGCGTCGAGCGCAGCGCACGCGCAGTGCGCTCCCATCTGGGACACCACGTACGATGGCGCCGGCGCGCTCCAGACTCGTAGCGGCGCGGCGCTTGTCTTCGCCGAGTACGACGACGACGGCGACGGCGAAAAAACCCTTTACGCCGGCGGGTCCTTCTTTCTCGGCAACACCTTCACCGGCCTGATTCGCTGGAACGGCGCCGATTGGGAAATGGTCGGCGGCGGCCTGAACAGCTTCGTCAACGACCTGCTCGTCTTCGACGACGACCACGACGGCCCCAACCCGGCGCGGCTGTTCGTCGCCGGCAATTTTCTGACCGTCGATTACCTGACAAACCCGCGCACCGTCCGCTCCCTCGCCACCTGGGACGGATTTCAATTCGACGATGTCGGCGGCAGCTCCGACGGCGGCGAGATCATGGACATCGAACTGTTCGACCCCGACGCCGACGGACCCGCGCAGACCGCGCTTTACGCCGCCGGCTTCTTCGTGAGCATCGGTGGCGTCTCCGCCGATCGAATCGCCGCCTGGGACGGTGCGACCTGGTCTCCGCTCGGCGACGGCACCGACCTCGATGTTCTGGCGATGCAGGCGTTCGACGAAGACGGACCCGGGCCGATCCCCTCGCGCCTTTGGGTCACCGGAGATTTCGTCGTCGCCGGCGGCCTGAACGCGAGTCACATCGCCATCTGGGACGGTCTCGCCTGGTCGACCGTGCCCGGCGGCGGCGTTTCCGGCGGCGGCGCGTGGCCCATGTTCCTGCACGACCCCGACGGCGACGGCATCGATTCGCTCCTCGTCGGCGGTTCGTTCACCGCAATCGGCGGCATCGCCGCCGAACGCATCGCACGCTACGAGCAAGGAACCTGGAGCGAAGTCGGCGGCGGCCTCGCCGTTGTTGCGCCCGGCGGCGGGAATATCGCAATCCCGTATGCCTTCACGACCTTTGATGCCGACGGTCCGGGTCCGCTCGGATCGCAGCTCATCGTCGCGGGGCACTTCGACTCGGCCGGCGGCGTACCGCTGCTCAACATCGCCGCCTGGGACGGCGCGAACTGGTCAGCCCTCGCAGGCGGTCTCGATGGCTACGTGCGCGATCTTTACGTCCTCGATTCCGGCGTCACCGGCAACGCGCCAATCCTGCTCGCCGCCGGCTACTTTGAGCCGTTCGCGCAATTCCCCGCGCGCAGCCTCATGCCCGCCTGGGTCGGTTGCGCCACGCCGCCGCCGTCCTGCCCCGGCGACATCGACTCCGACGGCGACACTGACCTGAGCGACCTGGGGGTTGTACTCGCCAACTTCGGCCTGACCGGGCAGGACCCCGACGACGGCGACACCGACGGCGATGGCGACGTCGACCTCAGCGATCTCGGCGTCGTACTCGCGAACTTCGGCGTGCCTTGCGAGTGATTCGCGCTACGGCGCCTGCCCCGGCTCGTGAAAACCGCTGCGCCACGCGCGATCCCAATACGCGCGCCGCTCGTGATGCCGAAGCACGCCACGCTCACCTGGGAACTCGAACTTCAGCAGCAGGTGCGGCGTCGCGGCGTCGAACCACATTCGATACTTCACGCCGCCCGCCTCCATCGTCACCTCCACCGCGTCAACCACGCCGGCCGGCGTCGAGAGTCGCTCCGGCTCCGTCCGCGAGAAGACCACCGCGCCGAGGTCGATCGGCCCGCCGCGCAGCCGCCGCGCCGGCGCGAGCATTCGCGCAACGGTCGGCGCGCGCCCCGAAGCCGCGTACTCCCGCCCGAGCAGGAACGCCGCCTCGAACGGCCAGACCTCGCTCGGCAACGTCTGATCCTGCTCCGCCTCGCCTTCGAAGTAGCTGAACGAGCGAAAGTGCAGCCCGGTTTCGCTCCAGCGTAGGTGCTGATACGCGTTGCCGCACCACTCCTGGCTCGAAGCAGCCAGCTTCCGCGGCTTGAGCGAGTCGCGCTCGGCGAACAGCGTCGTCAGATATCGGTAGTTGTAATTCTCGGTCGGAGCCTCCTCGGCGATGTTGAGCTTCATCACCGCGACCGCCGTCGAATCGCCGACGCGATCCGTCTTCACGCCGGCTGTCGGATCAAACCACTCGCGATTCAGCAGGTGAGTGCGCGTGTAACGGCGCGCCTGCCCGTAGAGCTCGATCTCGGCGTCATAGAAGCACATCTCGCTGAGTCCGTCGTCCCAGAGCGACGCATTCGCGAATGTGCTTCTCACGGCGAGATCGCCCGCCGGCGTCGCCTGCGCCGCGTACAGCGCCGACGAAACCGCGACTCCGAGCAATGCTATGACGGTGCCGGCAGCGTAGGCCATGGCGTCTTCTCCTCGCTCGATTGTAGAGCGCGGCGCGCCGCCGCGAACTCGCTGCGCGGGCGCGTACACTACGCGACGTATGGACTGGGTGCGGCAACTCGCCGGCGCGCCGCTGTTTGTGCTCTTCGCGATCATCACGCTCGGACGCGTGGTCGGCGAGGCGCGCATTGGGGCGCTTTCGCTCGGTGCGACCGGCGTGTTCTTCGTCGGCCTGGCCGCGGGCCGCGCTGGAGTGCACGTCCCCCCGGCACTCACCGAGCTCGGACTGGTCCTTTTCGTCTATTCGGTCGGCTTGCAGGCCGGTCCGCATTTCTTCCGGCTGCTGCGCGTTCGCGGGCTCGCGTTCGTCTCCATCGGCGCCGGCGCGGCCCTCTGCGGCGGAGCGGCTGCGCTCGCGCTCGCGGCGTGGCTCGACCTGCCGCGCGCCGTGGCCGCGGGCCTCTTCTGCGGCGCGACGACCTGCACACCCGCGCTCGCCGCCGTCGTCGAGGCGCTGCGTGCGCTCCCCGCCGAGCAGCAATCGCTGGCCGCGATCGGCTACGGCGTCGCGTACCCGGCCAGCGTGCTCGGCGTCGTGCTGGTCATTCAGATGCTGGGCTGGCTTGCGCCGCGCCTGGGCCTCGCGGCGCAGTCGACCGCAACCGGCGAGGCCCCGCCGCTCGAATCGCGCACGTTCCAGGTGACGAACCCGAACTGCGACGGTCTGACCGTTGCGGCGCTTGCGAGTCGACGCCTCAGCCGGGCCGTGTTTTCGCGAGTCAAGCATGGCGCATTGATCGAAGCCGCGCGCGGCTCCACCATCGTGCGCCTCGGGTCGTTCGTGATGGCAGTCGGTGAGCCGGGCGAGCTCGACAAGCTCGAAACCGTGCTGGGCGCGCGCGTGACTGAGCCGATGGACGACGCGGCCCGCTCAATCGTCTCCGAAGCCTTGGTCGTCTCGCGCCGCGAGTCAGTCGGCCTCAGCCTGCGCGAGCTCGGCGTCGCTCGCGATTTCGGCGTCGTGGTCACGCGCGTGCGCCGCGAAGGCATCGAGTTTGCGCCCAGCGCTGAATTCGAGCTCGAGCTCGGCGACGTGCTGCGCGTCGTCGGTTCACCCGAGCACATCTCGCAGCTTGCGGAGCGCGTCGGGCGGCAGGAACGCCGCCTCGACGAAACCACGCTGCTGCCGTTCGCCGCGGGATTGGCGCTCGGCGTCGCGGTCGGCATGGTGCCGATCCCGATCCCCGGCGGCGCTGTGCTGCGGCTGGGTGCGGGCGGCGGCGCATTTCTGGTCGCGCTGCTGCTCGGCGCCGCGCATCGCGTTGGCCCCGTCAGCGTGTACGTCCCCGCCGCCGCGCGCTATCTCATGCGTGAGCTGGGGCTGGTGATCTTTCTGTCCGGCGTCGGCGCAGCCGCGGGTTCCGGGTTCTTCTCGGTGTTCGAAGAGTCGGGGCTTCGTCTGCTGCTCGCCGGCGCATGCATCACCGCCGTTACGCTGCTGGCCGCGATGCTGTTGACGCTCGCCGCGTTTCGCTGGGGATACCTGCCCGCGGCCGGAGCGATGGCGGCGTGCATGACCAATCCGCCGGGGCTCGAGTCGGCGCAGCGACTCTCCGCTTCGGATACACCCGCTCTCGCATTTGCGAGCGTCTACCCGGTCGCGCTCATCGCGAAGATCATCGTGGCGCAGTTGCTGCTCGCGATGCTGTAGCCGGAGGGGTGCCGTGGGCCATCGTTCCACAAACTCCCGAATATCCGGTTCTGTGTGTGGGGGGGCATGGGCCTCCGAGACTGTGAATTTTTCTCGCGGGCGCGCCACGGATTGCCTGGCACCGCATCGTTTGCGGGTTTGGATGCCCGATAGTGCATTCCGTGAGCGGGGAGCTGGAAAAATTCCCAGGCTCTCCGGCTCGTGCTCGGCGGATGTCGATGAAGTGCGCGATGTAGACGTACGGAAGACCGTGCCCACCCTCGGCCTCCGCTTCGCGCCAGACTACACTTTCGCTCGGTCGTCCGCGTCGGGCGACTCGGCACCGTCACTCTCGGTAGGTACAAATGCACGATCCTCGGCTCGAGCGCCTGACGCGGGTTATCGTCGAATACAGCGTCGGCGTGCGACGCGACGACCTCGTCGTTCTCACCGGCAACACCATCGCCGAACCGCTGCTGGTCATGATGTACGAACACGTCGTCCACTCTGGCGGGCAACCGTGGATCCGCTTGATTCCCGAGCAGTGCGACGAGTTGCTGTTGCGCCATGGCAAGCCTCACCAGCTCAGCCACACCAGTCCCTTCGACCTGCAGCTCGTGCAGCAGGCGAACGTGCGCATCAGCGTCTGGGCCGATCGCAATTCGCGCGCTCTCACGAACGCCGACGCGGCCCGGCAGGCCGAGCGCAGCAAAGCGCGGCGCCCGATTCTCGAAGTGTTCCTAAACCGCGCCGCAAAACCCGCCAAGAACCCCGATCGGCTCCGCTGGTGCGGTACGGCCTTGCCGACCGACAGCTCCGCGCAGGACGCCGAAATGTCGCTGCGCGAATACGAGGACTTCGTTTTCACCGCCGGCAAGCTCGATCAGAAAGACCCGGTCGCGGCGTGGAAGAAACTGGGCGTGGCGCAGCAGCGCCTCGCCGACGCGCTGAACAAGGTGCGCGAGTTGCGCTTTCGCGCCCCGGGCGGCACCGATCTGCGCGTGGGCGTCGCCGGCCGGCGCTGGATCAACTGCGACGGTCACGAGAATTTCCCCGACGGCGAGGTCTTCACCGGCCCGATCGAAAACGCGACCGAGGGCGTCGTCTGCTACGAATTGCCGGCCGTCTATCAGGGACGCGAAGTCGAGGGTGTCCGTTTGGTCTTCAAGGCCGGTAAGGTCGTCGAGGCGTCGGCGCGAAAGAATGAGGACTTTCTGCTGCGCATGCTCGATCAGGACGCCGGGGCTCGCATCCTCGGCGAGATCGCCCTGGGCACGAACTACTCCATCCGCCGCCACACGCGCAACACGCTCTTCGACGAAAAAATCGGCGGGACGTTTCATGCGGCGCTCGGCGCGTCGTATCCTGAGTCGGGCGGCAAGAACTCCAGCGCGCTGCACTGGGACATGGTCTGCGACCTGCGCAAAGGCGGCCTGATCGAGGCCGACGGCAAGCCCATCAGCCGCAACGGCCGCTTTCTCAAGGCCGGGTGGCCGCGGTGAGCAGCGGCGGATCGGCCTCGACGCCGCCAACCGCACGCGGATTGCTGGCGCTCGAAGTCGCGCTGGTTCTGGCGGCGGCGCTGACCCTCTACGTGTCGACCGTCGCGCCGGGCGTCCTTTGGCAGGACAGCGGAATGGCGCAGGTGCGCGTGCTCGAGCGCGACCTGCGCGGCACGCTCGGCCTGGCTCTGTCTCACCCACTGTACTATTCCGCCGCGCTGCTCTTCCAGAGTCTGCCATTCGCCGACTCCGCGTACAAAACCAATCTCGTTTCCGCGGTGTTTGGCGCGGTTGCGGTGGCTAGTCTGTACTTGCTGCTGCGCGTGCTCGCCACGCGCCGCACCGCCGCGGCCTGCGGCGCAATCAGCCTGGCGGTGGCGCACACGTTCTGGCAGCATTGCACGCTCGCGGAGGTCTACACCCTCAGCTTGTCGCTGCTGCTGCTAGAGTTGGTTTGCCTGGCTCTGTGGCAGCGCACGCGCGGACCGGTTTGGATCGTCACGCTGTTTTTCCTCAACGGTCTCGGCTTCGCAAACCACCTGCTGGCCGTGCTCAGTCTGGCGTGCTACGGCATCTTCTGTCTCGTGCAGGTCGCGCAGCGCCGCCTGACGCTCGCAGTCCTGCTGTTCGCGATCCTCACATGGTTCGTCGGCGCGCTGCCGATGTGGCTGCTGATCGCGCAGGAGCTGCGGGAAGGCGCCACGCTCGGCGCCACGCTGCATTCGACGTTCTTCGGCATCGGATTTGCGGACAAAGTGTTGAACGTGCTGCCGACCGTGCCAATGCTGATCCGCAGCGGCGTTTACCTCGGACTGAACTTTCCGACGCCCGCATTCCTGCTGATCTTCGTCGGGCTTGTCGGTCTGCGGCGCAGTGTGGGTCGGCCGCTCGCGATCCTGCTGACCGCGCTGCTGCTGGTGCACTTGGTGTGGGCGATTCGCTACAAGGTGCCCGATCAATACACGTTCTTCCTGCCGGCGATCACGCTGCTCGCGCTGCTCATCGGGCTGGGCGCCGACCGGATCCTGGCGGCGCCGCGCGGCTCCGCGTGGACGCCTTTGCTTCTGCTGGCGGTGCTGCTGCCTGTCGGCGTCTACGTTTCGTTGCCCACAGTCGCGCAGCGCTGGAACATCGCGCTGCCCGTGAAGCGCGAACTGCCGTTCCGCGATGAATATCGCTACTTCCTGTGGCCGTGGAAGGCCGGCGAACACGGTCCGGCGCGATTCGCCGAAGCGATGCGCACCGATCTGCCCGATTGGGCGGTTCTGGTGGCCGATGACACCGCGGTGCGACCGATCCACTATTTGCAGCGAACGGGCCGCTGGCAGCGTCGTGTGCTCGTGATTCCCGAGGTCGGCGCGCACGGTCTCGCGGCGGCGCAGCCGGACTTGCTGGCGGAGCCGCTGCGGATGGGGCGCCTGTTCGTGGTGACTCCGGCGCGCGGCTATTGCCCGCAATGGCTGCTCGATCAGTGTGATTTCGTGCGTGAGTCGCGTGTCTGGCGGGCCGTGCCGCGCTCGACGCCTGCATCGGCGCCGACGTCCACTCCCTAGCTCGCGCCGCGCAAAGGTCTCGTTAACTCAGAATCGACGGGCACGTTTGCGGGCACGCGTCGGGCCGCTACGCTAGCCGGATTGGGCGCATCGGTCGCGCCGATTGCCGGAGAATCAGACGCATGAACATGCGCATCGCACTGGTTGCCGCCGCTCTGCTCGCATCGATCGCCGGTTGCGATCCGGCGGCACGCGACGTTTCCAACCCCGCGCCGAAAGCCGCGCGTTGGATCACCGTCGTCACCCCGCACAATGAAGAGATCCGGCGCGCGTTCGCGACCGCTTTCTCGGATTGGCATCTGGCGCAGCGCGGCTCCAGCGTCTACTTCGAATGGATCGCGCTGGGCACTCCCGAATGCCTCGCGTTCATTCAGGAAACCGCACCCGAAGCACCGGCGACGCGCGGCCGAGGCAGCGGCCTGCCGGACGTGTTCTTCGGCGGCGGCATCGCCGACCATCGCCTTGTGCAGCAGCGCGGGCAGTCACGCGTGGTGCGGCTTGACGAGGCCGCGAAGCTGCCCGCAACCGTCGCGGGGTTGCCGACGCGCGACGCGGACGGACACTGGCACGCAACCGGCCTGTCGACATTCGGCATTGTTTTCAACGAGCGCGATTGTGCGCGGCGCGGCATCGCCCCGCCTTCGACCTGGGCCGATCTGGCCGACCCGCGTTTCCGCGGCTGGCTGGGCCTGGCCGATCCCGCCGCGAGCGGCAGCGTGCAGCAATCGCTGCTGATGATCGTGCAGAAAGAGGGTTGGGACGCGGCCTGGGGGCAGGTCGTTCGCATGCTCGCGAACAGCCGCGCTCTGGTCGAACGCAGCACGGTCGCGCTCCAGCAGACGCGCAGCGGCGTATTCCTCGCGAGTTTCGCCGTGAATTTCGACGGTCTGGCGCTCCAGAACGACGCGCAGGGCGTCGTCCGATATGTGAATCCCCCGGGGGCGACCGCCGCCACGCCCGACCTGGTCAGCGTGCTGAACACAACCGACGACGTGCCGCTGGCTGAGGATTTTGTCCGCTTCTGCCTCAGCAAGCCCGGTCAGTTGCTCTGGGGCGCTCGTAGACCAGCCGACGCGCCGCCGCTTTTTCACTACCCGATCCTGCCGGAAATCTACGAAAATCACGCGGCGGAGCTCGCGCTGCCCGAGAATCCGCTGAAGGACTCGCTGGGGCTCGAGCTCGAATTCGAACGCGGTCTGCGGCAACTGGCGGCGCTGCGAGTCCTGATCGGCGCGGCGACCGGCGACAACCACATCGCCCTCCAGCAGACGTGGGAGGCTGTTTCGACGGCCAACTCGCCGGCGGCGCTGGCCGAATTCGTTCGACCGCCGCTCACCGAGGCCGCCGCGATCGAGCTGGCCGACAGCCTGGCGGCGGCTGCCCCGGATCGAGCGGGCCAGATGCGCGCTGAGCTTGCGGGTCGTATCGCCGAGCAACTCGAAAAGGCGCGGCGACTTCTGCAATCGCCGTAGCGTTCGCCGCGGTATCATGGACCCGTTGCAGTTCGCGCGAGCCCTCGCGTCGACGAAAGGTCGCTCCATGCACCGCGATTCCCGCCGGCAGTTTCTCCGCGACTCGGCTGCGCTTGCGCTCGGATCGGCCGTGCTGTGCGACGGCGGCGTCGAATCCGTCGCAGCCGCGGTCCACAATGTGCAGCACACGCCGGTCGACAAGCTCGCGGCGGACGAGGATTTCTGGTTTCGGCTGCAGCAGGCGTTCACGGTCGATCGCAGTCTCGTCAACCTGAACAACGGCGGAGTTTCGCCGTCACCGCGCGTCGTGCAGGATGCGATGCGCCGCTACCTGGAGTTCGCCAACACCGCGCCGACCCGCAACCTCTGGCTGGTGCAGGATCCGCAGGTGGAGACCGTGCGGCGACAGCTTGCCACGGTCTTTCAGTGTGACGCAGAGGAAGTCGCGATTACGCGAAACGCCAGCGAGGCGCTACAAATCTGTCAGTATGGGTTCGACCTGCGACCCGGGGATGAGATCCTCACGACGCAGCTCGACTACCCGCGCATGATCACGACGTTTCAGCAGCGCGAATGCCGCGAAGCGGTGAAGCTGGTGCTGGCGCCGGTGCACGTGCCGGTGCAGTCGCCCGAAGAGGTCGTCGACGCGTACCGCCGCCACCTTTCGCCGCGAACGCGGCTGATTCTAGTGTCGCATGTGGTGTTCGTGACGGGGCAGATCAACCCGGTGCGCGAGATCTGCGCGCTGGGTCGCGAGCGCGACATCCCGGTGATCGTCGACGGCGCGCACGCCTTCGCGCACATCGCCGACAGTGTCGCGCCCCGGCTGGATTGCGAGTACTACGGCACCAGCCTGCACAAGTGGCTGACCGCGCCGCACGGCACGGGCATGCTCTACGTGCGCCGCCCGCGAATCGCCGGGCTGTGGCCGCTGATGGCCGCGCCCTACGAGAAGACCGCCGACATTCGCAAATTCGAGGAGATCGGCACACATCCCGCGGCGAACAAGCTCGCGATCAGCGAGGCGATTGCGCTGCACCGCGCGATCGGGCCCGAGCGAAAAGAAGCGCGGCTGCGCTACCTTCGTGATCGCTGGGCGCGGC
>CAYMBL010000010.1:0-101581 GCA_964388675.1 uncultured Planctomycetales bacterium | reverse complement strand
GCCGGCGGCGCCCAGGTCCTCGTCAAAAGCCGCGCGAATGAGCTGGATGGTCAGCGGCGACCACTGCATCGACCGGTTCCTTTGCCGCGTCAGCCCGCGCCGCAGGTGATGAGCGTGCCGCCCGAGGTAATCGGGTATTGGCGCAGATAGTCGGCGATGGTGCGGCGCGTGACCTGCTCGACCGCAGCCAGGCGGGCCGCGGGCGGCCGCGGATAGCCGTACAGCTCGATGTCGTCCACGAGCTGCATGAGGCGCGTGCGCGGGCTCTCGCCCTCGAGCGCCAATTGCGTGCGCCGCCGGTTGAGTACGCGCTGCACCTCGCTGACGGTGAAGCCGTCGGCGGCGACCGCGGCAGCCTGGGCACGCAGCGCCTCGCGCATTTCGTCGGCGCGCTTGGGCTCGCCGATCGCGTAGAGCGCCAGAATGCCGCAATCCGCATAGCTGAGCCAGGCGGCGCCCGCGTGCGTGCAGACGCCTTTCTGCACGACATTCCAATAGCAGCGCGAGTTCTGGCCGCCGAAGAGCGCGACGAAGGCCTCGATCGATTCGGAGGTCGAGTGCGCCTGCGGCACCGACGGGAACAGTTCGATCACCGCCTGCTGCTGGAACTGCGTGAGTCGCAGCGCGTGCGAGCCGCCCGGCAGCGGCGGGGGAGCCGCCTGCGTCGGGTGCCCGTTGCGGCTCTGGCGCGGCCACTGCTCGCACCAGCGGGCGGCGGCCGCGAAGACGGCCTCGGGTTCGATGGCCCCGGCCGCGAGCAGCGTCAGGTTGCCGGGGGCGTAGCGCCGCGCGAGATAGTCTGCCATGAGGTCGCGCGGCATGCCGGCGATGGTCTCTTTTTCGCCGAGCACTTCGTGTGCGAGCGGGTGATCGCCGAAAGCCACCTGGTGCAGGAAGTTCCAGACGTGATGATCGAAGTTGTCCGCGCTCATGGCGATCTCTTCGAGGATCACGTTGCGTTCCATGTCGAAATCGCCCGCCGGCAGCGACGGCCGCATCATGTCGGCGAGCAGCTCGAGCTGCGGCGACATGCGGGCGGCGGGCACCCAGCCGTAGTAGACGGTGTGCTCTTTGCTCGTGAATGCGTTGTAGATGCTGCCCAGCTCGTCGAAGCGGACGTTGATCTCGCGCCAGTCGCGTTTGTGCGTGCCCTTGAAGCACATGTGCTCGAGAAAATGGCTCACGCCGTGCTCGGGTTGCTGTTCGTGGCGCGAGCCGGTCTGCACGAAGAATCCGAGTGCGGCGGAACTGACGCGCGGCATGACTTCGCAGACGACGCGCAGCCCGTTGGGCAGGGTGTGTTCGGCAAAGGTGGACATCATTCTGACATTGTAGCGCGGATCGCAGCCGCGGCGCGATGGGCCATCTCCCGCCCTCCGGCGGCACCGGGTAGGATTCCGGTGGCCCAATCAGGAGCGATCATGCACGCGAATTCGCCGACCCGTCGTGAGTTTCTAGCTGCCGCCGCCGCCGCAGCGGCCGCGGCTGCGCTGACCCCGCTGGCACAGGCGCAGACCAGCGGCGGCGGCGAACCGCTGTTTCGCATCTCGCTGGCGCAGTGGTCGCTGCACCGCGCGCTGCACGGCGGACAGCTCGACAACCTGAGTTTCCCGCAGACCGCGCGCGAGACCTATGGCATCGACGCGGTGGAGTATGTGAACGGCTTCTTCAAGGACAAGGCCAATGATCGCGCGTACCTCGGCGATTTGAAGAAGCGCTGCGACGATCACGGCGTGAAAAGCCTGCTGATCATGTGCGACGGCGAGGGCGCGCTGGGCGACGCCGACGAAGCGGCGCGCACGAAGGCGATCGAGAATCACTACCGCTGGGTCGAGGCCGCGAAGTTCCTCGGCTGCCACAGCATTCGCGTCAACGCGCAGAGCAGCGGCAGTTTCGACGAGCAGGTGCAGCGCGCGGCGGACGGTCTGCGGCGACTGACCGAATTCGGTGCGCGGCACGAGATCAACGTCATCGTCGAGAATCACGGCGGGCTGTCATCGAACGGCCAGTGGCTGGCGAAAGTCATGAAGACGGTGAATCACCCGCGCTGCGGCACGCTGCCGGACTTCGGGAATTTCTGCCTCGATTGGGGCCGCAGCAGCAGCCCGGACGCGTGGTACGACCGCTACCAGGGTGTGAGCGAGCTGATGCCCTTCGCGAAGGCGGTGAGCGCCAAGTCGCACGAGTTCGACGCGAGCGGAAACGAAGTGCGAACCGACTACCGCCGCATGATGAAGATCGTGCTCGACGCCGGGTACCGCGGATACGTGGGCATCGAATACGAGGGCGACAAGCACAGCGAGCAGGACGGCGTGCGGCTGACAAAGCAGTTGCTGGAACGTCTGCGCGAAGAGATGAAGGGCGGATAGAACAGCGAGAAACGAGAAACGAGCTACGAGAAACGAGACGGGAGAGCAACGCGTTCGAGACGAGCGCCTATCGACCAACCACCCGATCCAGCCAGTCGGCGATCAGCTCGGTCAGTTCCCGCGGCATCTCGTCCTTCAGTCGGCCGTATTCCGCCGGATGACCGCTGGTCGCGGTCTGGAACAGGTGATTGCGGCCGATCAGCGTTACGACCGCTGACGCGGGCTGCGAAGCCGCCGTCAGCGCGCTCACCGCCGGCTGAGCGTTCTGCTCCGGTGGCACCTGCAAATCGAGGCTGCCGAAGATCGCCAACACCGGCACGCGCGAGGCCGCAAGGTCCGGCGCCGGATCGTAGCGCAGGAAGTGATCCATCCAGGGCGACTTGAACGCCGCGATTGCGGCGGATGCGGCCCGGTCCATCGCCTCGCCCGTCGGCGCGGAGGCGGCGGGCTGCAGTTCGCTGTTGAATCGGACCGCGGCTTCGGCCGCAGCGCGTGTCGCTTTGTCGTCTCCCGCGAGATAGGCCCGGACCAGTTCGGATTGCAGGCGGCCGGCCGCCTCCAACTGACCTTCGGTCAACGCGAGTTGCCCCAGCCGAGCTGCAGCGGCGAGAACCTTCACGCTTTGCAGTTCGAGCAACGTAGCCCCGGACACCGTCGGCGCCGCGAGCAGCACCGCGGCTCCGCTCACTTCTTCGGCGCGCAGCAGCATCGCGACTTCAAGCCCGCCGGTGCTGTGCCCGCAGGCGACGACCCGCCGCGCATCCACCTCGGGTCGAGCAGCCAGAAAACGCAGCGCGGCACGCGCATCGAGCGCGGTGTCGGCGAGCGTTGCAGTGACGGCGGAGCCGGTGCTCGCGCCGACGCCCGCGGCTTTGCTGCCGCGATCGTCGTAGCGCAGAACCGCGTAGCCGCGCGCGGCAAGTGCCTCGGCGAGCACGCGAAACGGCTTGCGGCCGAGGATTGTTTCATCGCGATCCTGCAGGCCTGAGCCGCTGATCAGCACGACTCCCGGCACGCGCGCATCGGCTGACGCGCCGACCGGCACGAGCAGCGTGGCGGCCAACGTCACGTCGGGCGCGCCGCCGGCAAATTCGAGGTCGCTGCTGTGAAAGGCAGGGGCGGATGCCGGCCGGCTCGCAGCCGGCGGCGCGGAAACGGAACGTGCGGCCAGCAAGGAGGTGGCCACCACGACGATGCGGATCAGGTTTGAATTGCGCATCGAGGCAGTGTAACGCTTCGCCGTTACGCCAACTCGGCGAGGTTGCGCTGCAGAGCCGCCACGGTCTCATCGAGCTCGCGCAATCGGGCGCGCTCGGCCTCGATCACCTCGGCCTTGGCCTTGGCGATGAATCCCTCGTTGGCGAGCTTGCCCTTGAGCCGTTCGGCGGCCGCGAGCTTTTCCTCGATCTCGCGCGCCAGGCGCTTGCGCTCGATGTCGAGATCGGCGAGGCCCGCCACGGGCACACAGACCTCGATCGTCTGCGAACCGCCCTCCGACGCGGGATCGGCCACGCTCAGCACGCGCGACATGCACTGCGGCGGGCGTGCCACACTCCCTATCGTCAGACCGTCCTTTTCGACCTGCGCGAGGCGCACGATGGTCGCTGCGCCGCGGCGCAGCCGCGCGGCGACTCCGGCATCGGCACGGATCACCGCCGCCGGAAGCTGACGCAGAGCGGGCTGCTTGGCCTGCGAGCGGATGGCGTTGAGACTGGTGCGCACCTCGCGCAGCGAGCGAATCGCGGCGAGAAACACGTCCACCTCGTGCTCGGCGTCGGTCTGTTCGGCGACGGGCTTCAGCCACGCGCCGTCCGCCGAGTCGACACTCTCCCAGCGCGGCCAAGGCGCCACGATCAGCGCCGGCGCCACGGCCGGGAGGGGGCGGTCGGCCGGCCAGATCAGTTCGTGGTGGCGCGGAATCGCGCGGCCGATCTCGGCCCAAATCGCCTCGGTCACGAACGGCATGACGGGCTGGAACAGCGCAAGCGCCAGATCAAAGACCTGCAGCAGCGCCACGCGCACGTCGTTCTTTTCCGCTTCGTCCGCGGCGGCGTCGCGCAGATGGCTCTTAACTTCCTCGATGTACCAATCGCACAGATCGTTCCAGAAGAACGTGCGAATGGCATCCATCGCCGCGGCGAATTCGTAGCGCTCGAGTCGCGCGTCGACCTCGCGAATGCAGGCACTGAGCTTCACGCGAATCCACTTCTCGAACAGCGGCATCGCGCCAGGCTCGCGCGAGGTGTGCAACCGCACGCCGTCCGCGGCCGGCCGCGCCTCGATGCACACGTCGCGGCAGGTGGGGATGACAAAGCCCACCGCAGCCTGCCAGAGTTTGGTGGCGAGGTTGCGGCCGAGTTCGAAGCGCTCGCTGCTGTTTACCGTGCGGCCGTCGGGCAGCGTCACCGGCTTGACCGGAATGCGGATGTCCTGCGTCTCGGTCGCGAGCTGGGCGAGCGTGAAGCGCAGCGCGTCAGCGCCGTAGGCTTCGATGATGTCGACGGGGTCGACGCCGTTGCCGAGCGATTTTTTCATCGGCCGGCCCTGGCCGTCCTGAATGACCGGGTGGATGTAGACCTGCTGGAACGGCACGCGGCCGGTGTTGTAGAGCCCGGTGAGCACCATCCGCGCCACCCAGAGCGTGATGATCTCGCGCGCGGTGGAGAGGACGGACGTGGGATAGAAGTACTCGAGGTCGCGCGCGGCGGACGCCGGCCAGCCGAACGTGCTGTGCGGCCAGAGCGCGGAGCTGAACCAGGTGTCGAGGACGTCGGGGTCGCGAGTAAACCCTTCGAGCTCCAGTACACGTGCGATAGCGTCGTGCTCGGGATCGATCAGGCACACCTGCTGCAACACGTGACCGTCTGCGAGCACTGTCTCGCGGAGCACGACAGCGTCGCCCCAGGTGGACACGCCCGTCGCGTCGAGCGCCACGAACAGCCGATCGGCGTCCGCGCGAGTCGCCGTGCGCGTCCACACCGGTATCCGGTGTCCCCACCAAAGCTGCCGGCTGATGCACCAATCGCGTTTTTCACCCAGCCAGTCGAGGTAGGTCTTCGCGTAGCGCTGCGGGAAGAAGCGCACGCGGCCGTCGCGCACTGCCTCCATCGCGAGTTCCGCCAGCCGCGGACCGTCGGACTTGTCCATCGCCACAAACCACTGCTCGCTGCGCAGCGGCTCGATCGGCGTCTTGCTGCGATCGCTGTGCCCGACTTCGGTTTCGTAGGGCTCGATCTGCTCGAGCAGGCCAAGCGCTTCGAGGTCGGCGACGACGCGCTTGCGGGCTTCTTCTTTCTTCAGGCCAGAGTAGGGGTCGTGATCCGGCCGAATGCGGCCGTCGGGCGTGAGCAGATCGCGCACGCCGATCTCGTCGGGCCGGCCGAGCTTGCGCTGCCAGCAGGCGTAGTCGTTGGGGTCGTGCCCGGGCGTGACCTTCACGCAGCCGGTGCCGAATTCGCGCTTCACGAGCAGACCATCGGCCACGATCGGAATCGGGCGGTTCATCAGCGGCAGCAGGGCATGCCGCCCGATGAGGTGCTGGTAGCGCTCGTCATCGGGATGCACGGCCACTGCGGTGTCGGCCAGCATGGTCTCGGGGCGCGTGGTGGCCACGATCAGATAATCGCGGCCGGGCGTCGCGTCAGGTCCGGAGCTTCGGGCCAGCGCCGCGCTCAGGTCCTGCGGCGAGGGCTGCGCCGCGTCGACGATTGGATAGCGAATGTGCCACAGGCTGCCGCGAACGGTCTCGTGATAGACCTCGTCGTCTGCGACCGCCGTCTGCAACTGCGTGTCCCAGTTGACGAGCCGCAGCCCGCGGTAAATCAGGCCGTCGCGAAAGAAGCGAAAAAATGTCTCGTACACCGCGGCGGCGCACTGCTCGTCGAGCGTGAAGCGCGTGCGCGGCCAGTCGCACGAGCAGCCCATGCGCCGAAGCTGATCGAGAATGCGCGAGCCGTACTGCTTCTTCCATTCCCAGATGCGACGCACGAGCCCGTCGCGGCCGACCTCGTGCCGCGACAGATTCTCGTCCTCGCGCAGACGTTTCTCGACCACGGCCTGCGTGGCGATGCCCGCGTGATCGGTGCCCGGCAGCCAGCAGGCGTTGAACCCCTGCATGCGCTTGCGCCGGATCAGAATGTCCTGCAAGGTGTTGTTCAGCGCGTGGCCGAGGTGCAGCGCGCCCGTGACGTTCGGCGGCGGAATCACCATGACGAACGGCTGCCGCGCCGCGTCGGGCTCGGCGTGGAAATGCCCGGCGGCTTCCCACTGCTGGTAGATCAGCGGTTCATGCGTTCGAAAGTCAAAGCCGGCGCCCGCCGCAGGAGTTTCGCCCCCGCCGCGGGACGGTTGTTCTTCAACCATTCAGCACCTCGCCGTGGATTGTCGGCGCACGCCGCGGACGCGGCAAGCGAAAGTGAATTGCTACTGCGGCGGCAGGATGCTGTGCTCCACGAGAAACGCGTGCAGCGGCGCAATCAGGGCTTCACGTTCATGCGGCTCGGCATGGTGACCGCCTTCGGTTTCGATCAGGGTCGCCTGTTTCGCCAGGCGTTTCAGCTCGCGCGCCTCGGAAATCCGCACCATCTCGTCATTGCGGCCGTGCACGATCAGCACCGGACCTTCATAAGCGGCGAGCACGCGATCGGTCTGATAGGGATGCCGCAGAATGAACGGCGGCACGCCGAGTCGCCAGGCCGCATCGGTCAGGTTGGTGAAGGTGGATTCGAGGATCAGCGCGATCGGGCGCCGCTGCGGCACGAGCGCCGCGGCGACCGCACCGCCCAGCGATCGGCCGTGAAAGAAGATGCGCGTCGCATCGACTTCGGGGCGTTGGATGAGCCAATCGTGGAAGCGGACGTTGTCTGCCGTGATCGCGCGCTGCGACGGATCACCGCTGGAGCGACCGTAACCGCGGTATTCGACGCAGAGCACCGACACGCCCCACGCGGTGTAGGGGCGCTGCTCGGTTTTCCAGTCGTCGAGCAGCTTGCCGCTGCCGTGGAAGTAGATCACCGCGGGACCGGGCGAAGCGGCGCTGCGTCCGTCGCCGGGGTAGAACCAGCTCTCGACGCGCGCCCCGTCCGGGGTTTCGAGCCAGTGCACCTGGCCGCCGGGGCCGGGGTCGCTTTGCGGCGGTGCGCGGTCGCTCAGATCGCCGGGGAAGACCAGCACGTCCTGCCCAAACCACAGCAGCACGCACCACGCCGCATAGCCCAACAGCAGCCCGATCGCGATCTTGCGCGCCATGCGTGCTCCCGCGCGCCGCGCGGGCGCAGCCGAAACGGCGCCCGGCTCGCTCGAATCCGGCTCGTTCCCGCGGCGCACGATGCGACACGCTCTCCCGTAGACGCGGCGCGGCGCGCCCGGTTAAGTTGAGTGCAGCACGAGCGGCGGCGAAGCGTCCGCATGCGATGATAGGCGACTATGGCCGGACACTCCCACTGGGCGCGAATCAAACGGGCGAAAGCCGTCACGGACGCGCGACGCGGCCGCGCCTGGAGCAAGCTCTCCCGCGCCGTGATCGTCGCGGCGCGCAACGGCGGCGGCGATCCATTTGCCAATCTGGCGCTGCGCTACGCCATCGACGCCGCCCGCGCCGAAAACATGCCCAAGGACACGATCGAGCGCGCGATCAAGAAAGGCACAGGCGAGCTCGGCGGCGCCAGCTACGAGGAAATACTCTACGAAGGCTACGGCCCCGGCGGCGTCGCCATCCTCTGCA
This sequence comes from uncultured Planctomycetales bacterium, assembly GCA_964388675.1. Classification (GTDB taxonomy): domain Bacteria; phylum Planctomycetota; class Phycisphaerae; order UBA1845; family Fen-1342; genus CAYMBL01. Next base: position 93,490 of record CAYMBL010000010.1, on the reverse strand, counting down.
CCGCCCTCACCGACAACCGCGCCCGCACCGGCGGCGAAGTGCGAAACGCGTTCGACCGCAACGGCGGCAACCTCGGCGCGACCAACTCGGTCGGCTGGATGTTCACGCTGCGCGGCGTGGTGATCGTCTCCGCCGACAAGGCCGACGAGGAGAAGCTCACGCACATCGCGCTCGACGCCGGCGCCGACGACGTCCGCCGCGCGGGCGAGGCGTTTGAGCTGACCTGCGAACCCGGCGTGTTTGAGGCGCTGCGGGCGGCGCTGCGCGATGGCGGCATCGAGCCCGAGAGCGCCGAGATTTCGCGCGTCGCGTCGACGACGGTCGCGCTCGCGGGCGACGAAGCGGCCAAAGCGATGCGGCTGATCGACGCGCTCGAAGAGAACGACGACATTCAGCAGGTGTACAGCAACGCCGACATCTCCGAAGCGGAGATGGATCGGCTGTCGCAGTCGTCGTTGCTCAGGCCTTGACGACGCGCGCCTTGCGCTTCGTCACCTTCGCCGTCGCGTTGCGGGTGTCCACGATCAGCCGCGCGTTCGCGCAGACCATCGCATAATCGACATTGGTGTGATCGGTGGCGATCAGCACGGCGTCGGCCGCGGCGAGGGCCTCGGGCGTGAGCGGCACGCTCTTGAGGTTCGTAATATTGTGCTCGCGCATCGGCTTGCCCGACGGAATGAACGGATCGTGATAGCTGATCTTCGCGCCCCGGGCCTGCAGCAGCTCGATCAGCGTGACCGACGGGCTTTCGCGCACGTCGTCGACGTCCTTCTTGTAGGCCAAGCCCAGCACGAGAATCTTGGCGTTCTTCAGTGCCTTGCCGTCTTCGCTGAGGGCCTCGGTTAGCCGCTGAATCACGTACTCGGGCATGCCGGTGTTGATCTCGGCCGCCAGCTCGATGAACCGCGTCGGCTTGCCGTACTGCCGCGCCTTCCACGCCAGGTAGAGCGGGTCGATGGGAATGCAGTGTCCGCCGAGGCCGGGCCCCGGGTAGAACGCGGAGAAGCCGAAGGGCTTGGTGCGCGCGGCGTCGATGACTTCCCAGACGTCGATGTCCATGCGATCGAAGAGCTGCTTGAGTTCGTTCACCAGCGCGATGTTGATGCAGCGGTAGACGTTCTCGAGAATCTTGGAGGCCTCGGCCACTTCGCAACTGCTGACGCTGACGACGTTGTCGACCACGCCGCTGTAGAGGGCGTTGGAAAGCTCGGAGCTGTCAGGGCCGTAGCCGCCGACGACTTTCGGAATCGTGCGCGTGGTGAAATCGACGCGGCCGGGGTCTTCGCGCTCGGGCGAAAAGGCCAGGAAGTAGTCCTGCTCGACCTTCAGCCCCGTCTCGTCGAGGATCGGCTTGCAGACTTCGCGCGTGGTGCCGGGGTAGGTCGTCGACTCGAGCACGACCAACTGTCCCTTGCGCAGCGTGCGCGCGATGGCCTGGGTCGTGCCGATCACGAAGCGCATGTCCGGGTCCCAGTTTTTCGCGAGCGGCGTCGGCACGCAGATCAGGACCGCGTCGCACTTGCCCAGCAGCTTCATGTCGGTGGTGGGGGTGAACTGCCCCTGGCGAATCAGGTCCTTGAAATGGTCGGCCGGCAGGTGCTTGATGTAGGTCTTGCCCACCTTGAGCGCCGAGACTTTCTTCTCGTCGACGTCGAAGCCGATGACCTCGAATCCGGCCCGCGTGAACTCGCGTACGAGCGGCAGGCCGACGTAGCCCAGCCCCATCACGCCGACCACTGCCTTCTTATTCTGAATCTTCGCCAGCAGGTCCTTGCCGACCTTGGATTTCATGCCGCGCTCCGTGTTTGTGCGGAAAAATGCAAGCGGGTGTTGTAGCGTCTGCCGCGCAGGCGGACAAGCCGGGCCGCATGCCCCGAGCTTGGCCCGCGAGCGGGGTCCTCCTATCATCGCTTTCTCGGCGATTCACGGCCTTCACCTGCAGGAGCAATCATGAAATCGATTCGCATCGGCAAGCGTCTGGCGCTGGCTGGCGCCGCCGGCACGCTCGCACAATTTGCCGGCTGCTTCGGCAGCGATCCGCAGTTCTATTTCGCGAACCTGATCACGTCGTCGGTTGTCGGGAACGCCGTGAATCTGCTTTTCAATCTGGTGGTCGGCGGACTCGCCGGCGCGGCGGCGTAACGCCCCGGCCGCCCTACGCAGCCGCGCCTCCCGCCCCTAGAATTCGCGATGCGGTCGGCCGCGTGGCGGTCGATCCTCGCGCCGGGGCCGTGTCGATCGCGGCGGGCGCTGACCGCCGGCAGCGCCCGGCATCGGGTCGGGGTTGGAAGGAAGGAACGGATGTTCGAGTTCAAACTGCCGGATCTGGGCGAGGGCGTGCACGAGGGTCAGGTGATCAACGTCCTCGTGAAAGAGGGCGACGCGCTCGCAGAGAACCAGGAAATGCTTGAGGTGGAGACCGACAAGGCCGCGGTCGTGATCCCGTCGCCGCGGGCCGGCCGCGTGGCGAAGATCAACGTCACCCCCGGGCAGACCGTGCACGTGGGCGACGTCATGATCGTCATCGACGACGGCAGCGGCGCCGCCGTTGGCGCAAAGGCTGCTGCCAAGGCACCCGCTGCGGCTCCCGCTTCAAAGCCCGGCCCCACCGCGAAACCGGCCCCGGTTGCCGCCTCGGCTGCACCCGGGCGCAACGGCGGCGCGGGCGGCGGGCTGTTCGAATTCAAACTGCCCGACCTCGGCGAAGGCGTGCATGAGGGACAGGTCATCAACGTCCTGGTCAAGGAAAACGCGCCGATTGCGGAAAACCAGGACATGCTCGAAGTCGAGACGGACAAGGCGGCGGTCGTCATCCCCAGCCCGCGCGCCGGAATCGTCGCGAAGATCAACGTGGCCCCCGGACAGACCGTGCGCGTCGGCGAAGTGATGCTCGTCATCGCGGAAGCCGGCGCGAGCGTTGCTGCATCCGCCCCGGCCCCGGCGCGCGCCAGCGGCGCGGTCGCCGCCGCAGCCCATGCCACGGCGCCGAGCGCGCGCGAGGCCGCGCGGCGCGATCCGATGCCCGCTCCCGCCGCGGCCGCGGTCGCGCTCGCGTCTCCGCCGCGCGACGGTCCGATTCCGGCGGCGCCGGTGGTGCGCAAGCTGGCGCGCGAAATGGGCGTCGATCTGCGTATGGTGCCTCCGAGCGGACCCAACGGACGCGTGCTGCGCGCCGACGTCGAGCGCTTCGCGCGCGGCGGGCCTGCCGCGGCGCCGGCCGCCCGGCCGACCCCGCACACCGCTGCTCCGGCTGCCGCCGCCGGCGCGACGCTCTCGCTGCCGGCTGAAGCGCTGCCCGACTTCGCGCAGTACGGCCCCGTTCGGCGTGAGAAGCCCAGCCAGATTCGCAAGACCATCGCGCGCCAAATGACCCGCGCCTGGCACAACGTTCCGCGCGTGACGCATGGCGACGAGGTCGATATCACCGAGCTCGAGCGCAACCGCAAGGACATGAACAACGGCGTGAAGGACCCGCTCGGCAAGATCACCATGACCGCGATCGTGCTCAAGGCCGTTGCAGCCGGTCTGCGCGAGTTCCCGCAGTTCAACGTCAGCTACGACGTCGCGGCCGACGAAATCGTTCACAAGGAGTACATCCACCTCGGCGTTGCGGTCGATTCGCCGCGCGGGCTGGTGGTGCCGGTCGTGCGCGACGTTGATCGCAAGCCGCTGCCGCTGGTGGCGCGCGAGCTGAACGACGTGGCGGAGCGCGTCCGCCAGGGCAAATTCGAGGTGAGCGAGCTGCGCGGCGCGACGTTCACCGTCACGAATGTCGGGGCGCTCGGCGGCACCTTCAGCACGCCGATGGTCAACTTCCCCGAAGTCGCGATCTTCGGTCTCGGCAAGTCGAAGTGGACTCCGGTGGTGATGGACGATCAGAAGACCATCCTGCCGCGGCTGATCATGCCGGTGTTCCTGAGCTTTGATCACCGCGTCTGCGACGGCGCCGACGCCGCCCGCTTCACGCGCGCGATCATCGGCGGCCTGCAGAATCCGCTGCGTCTGATCAGTTTCTAGCGGAAGCGGCTGAGCGGGCGTGGGCGCCCGGCGGTGTTCGCCCGGATGCGGGCGGCACGGGCGAGGCGTCTGAGCGTGTGAGTCCCGCGCCTGCGCTGCAACCCGGCGCGAAGTTGCGGGTAGTACGGACTGGCGACGGCAGCGCCGCAACGGCTAGCTGCCCGCATCGTTTCGAGGATTTGCCAGATGCCGCTCGGCGAAGTGCTGGTCGAAAAAGGCCTCCTGACCCCCGAACAACTCGCCGAACTCACCACCGCCCAGAACGGCAGCCCCGAGCGCGTCGACCAGATGGCCATTCGCCAGGGCCTGGTGCGCGAGCGCGACGTGCTGGCCGTCTACGCCGAACGCTTCGCGATGGAGGTGGTCGAGCTGAACGAGTCCGACGTGGACCGCGAGCTCGTCCGCCTGATTCCCAGCCGCTACGTCCACAAATACGGCGTGATGCCGGTGAAGCGCGTGGGCCGCGCGGTGCGCGTGGCGACTAGCGACCCCTACAACATCTACGCGCTCGACGAGCTGCGAGCCACGATCAACGAACCGATTGAGACCGTCCTCGCCACGAAGGCCGAGATCAACCGCATGATCAAGGCGTTTTACGGCGTCGGCGGCGACGTGCTGCACGAGATGGTGCAGGACGCCGGCGAGCTGGAGGTGCTCGACGAGCAGAAAGTCGAGTCGAGCGACCTCGACGTGCAGATGGCCCAGGAAGCCTCGGTCATCAAGCTCGTGAACGAAATCCTGATCGAGGCCATCGACCAGCGCGCTAGCGACATCCACTACGAGCCGTTCGAGAGCGATTTTGTGGTGCGCTACCGCATTGACGGCGTACTGCACCGCGCCAACGTGCCGCCTGAGATTCGCCGTTTTCAGAACGCCGTCATCAGCCGCATCAAGATTCTCAGCGGCCTGAATATCGCCGAGAAGCGGCTGCCGCAGGACGGCGGCTTCAAGATCAAGGCGCACGGCCGCGAGATCGACGTCCGCGTCAGCGTCATTCCGATGGCGTTTGGCGAAGGCGTGGTGCTGCGCATTCTCGACCGGACGCGCGTGCGGCTCGACCTTACCACGCTGGGTATGGAAGGCGACACGCTGGGCGTTTTCCGCGAGCTAATCACCCGCCCGCACGGGATCGTTCTGGTGACCGGGCCCACCGGCTCGGGAAAAACCACCACGCTCTACGCGGCGCTGAGCATGATCGTCAGCGACGAGTTGAAGATTCTGACCATCGAAGACCCGATCGAGTACTACCTCGAGGGCATCAACCAGGTGCAGGTGCTCGGCAAGATCGGTCTGAGCTTCGCACGCGCGCTGCGCTCCTTCCTGCGCCACGACCCGGACGTGATCCTGGTCGGCGAAATTCGCGACAAGGAAACGGCCGAAACCGCGATCAACGCCTCGCTGACTGGTCACCTGGTGTTCAGCACGCTGCACACCAACGACGCCGTCAGCGCCACCACGCGTCTGCTCGACATGGGCGTCGAGCCGTTCCTGATCGCAAGTTCGGTCGAAGGCGTGATGGCGCAGCGGCTGGTGCGCACGATCTGCCCCAACTGCCGCGAGGAGTATCAGCCCGAGAATCCCGAGCTGCTGCCCCGCGATTTTCACTACCAGCCGGGCGATCCGCTGTGGCGCGGGCGCGGCTGCCGCGAATGCCGCCAGACGGGCTACGCGGGCCGACGCGCGATTTATGAATTGCTGGTGATGAACGAGGAGCTGCGCGAGATGGTGGTGCAGCGCGCCTCGGCCTCGCAGATGCTGCCCGTGGCACGCAACGCGGGAATGCAACTGCTGCGCGAAGACGGCTGGCGGCTGGTGCGCACGGGACAGAGCACGCCCGAAGAAGTGCTGCGCGCGACGAAGATATAGACCGGCTCGCGAGGCCCAGGCGGCGCCTCCCTGACACGCACATCGAGCTTATCGAGTAGCGCCCTCAACGCCCGACATCAGCCGCAGCACACGCTCCGGCGTCGCGTCGGCGCGCGGCAACTCGCCGACGATGCGCCCCTCGCGCATCACCGCGATGCGGTCGGAAAGCGCCAGCAGCTCGGGCAGTTCCGACGAGATCAAAAGGATCCCGACGCCGCGCGCCGCCAGGTCCGCCAGCAGCGCGTGAATGCCGGCCTTGGCGCCCACGTCGACCCCGCGCGTCGGCTCGTCGACGATCAGGACCCGCGGCGACCGCGCCAGCCACTTGGCTAGCACGACCTTCTGCTGATTCCCGCCGCTGAGCTGCCACACCGGCGCGTCGATCGAGTCGGCGCGAATAGACAGACCGGCGAAATATTCCTGCGCTACGCGGCGCTCGGCGGCGCGATCCAGCCACAGCAGGCGCCGCAGGCGATCCAGCAGCGTGAGCGACAGATTCGCACAGCCGCTGAGCAGCGGCGCCAGTCCCTGCCGCTTGCGGTCCTCCGGCACCAGCGCCAGCGCGGCTCGCATCGCAACGCGCGGCGAACCCAGCCGCACTTCGCGCCCCGCCACGCGCAGCCTGCCGCGCGCCGCGGAGTCGAGCCCGAATATCGCGGCGGCCAGTTCGCTGCGCCCAGCGCCGACCAGCCCCGCCAGCCCCACGATTTCGCCGGCGTGCACCGCCAGACGCCGCACGTCGAATTTGCCGGGCGCACGCAACTCCTCCACCTCGAGCAGCAGCCCGCCGATCGATCGCGCCGCGGCCGGCGCCGTCGTCAATTCGCGTCCGCTCATCCAGCGCACCAGCTCGTCGGGCGATGTCGCGTCGCGCCGCGTGGTGGCGACGCGCACCCCATCGCGCAGCACGGAGATGCGATCCGCGAGTCGAAAGACCTCGGGCATGCGGTGAGACACGTAGACCTGCGTCACGCCGCGTGCCTTCAACTGGTCGAGCAGCGCGAATAGTCCTTGCGTCTCGCGCTCCGTGAGCGAGCTTGTCGGCTCATCGAGGATCAGAATGCGCGCGCCGGCCGCGATCGCGGTCGCGATCTGCACCAACTGCTCCTGCGCCGTCGAGAGCGACCGCATCGGCCGCCGCACGTCCACGAACAGCCCCACGTGCTCGAGCTGCCGGCGAGCGGTTTCGTGCATCGCGCGTCGCGCCAGCAGTCCGCGCGTGCGCGGGTAGCGCCCCAGGCACAGATTCTCCGCCACGCTCAGTTCCGGGCAGAACGCCAGCTCCTGATGCACCATGCCGATCCCGCAGCGCGCGGCGTCGCGCGGCTCGCGAAAGCGCACGGCGACTCCGTCCAGCCTCACGCTGCCGGCGTCGGGGCGGTGAATCCCCGCCAGAATCCGGCCAAGCGTCGATTTCCCCGCGCCGTTCTCGCCCACGAGCGCGTGACATTCGCCGCGCAGAATCTCCAAATCGACGCCGCGCAGCGCCGCAACGCCGCCGAAATGCTTGCTGATTCCGCGAAACTCGACGATGGCCATTCGTCATCGCAGTCTAGCGGCGCGGCGGGTCGTCGCGCGCGGCAGTCTGAGCGCGAAACCGCGCCGGAAGCCTGAATCCGCGGGCCTCGCGCGACCGATAGTCTGGTAGGAAACCCGCCGGAGCCGGCAGTCCATGACGCCACGCCGAACCACGAATCGCGAGGGCTGGAATCGCTACGCAGAAACGTGGCACGACGCACGGCGCAGCGCCGCGCTCGCCGATGTGTCGCCGGCGGACCACACGCGCGTGGCCCACCTCGGCGACGAGTGGTCGTTGATGGAAGAGACGCGCTTCCCCTATGGAATTCCCGCCGGCTTCGAAGGCCCGCGAGGCCTGGCTCGGTATCTCGAAACGCGCTTGCTGCAACCAAACCTGCCGGAGCGCCTCGATCTAACGATCCTCGAACTCGGCCCGGGCGGCGGCCGGGTAACCGAACTGCTGCTGCCGCGTGCCGCGCGGCTCTATGCGGTCGACGTCTCTGAATCGATGCTGGAACACCTGACGACACGCTTCGCCGGCGATGCCCGCATCACGCCCGTCGTGACCGACGGCGCACGCCTGTCCGGCGTACCGCTCGATTCAATCGAGGCCTTCGTCAGTTTCGACGCCTGCGTGCACATGGAGCCGCACGAGATATTCAACTACCTGCGTGAGCTTCAGCCGCTGCTGCGCCGCGGGGCGGTGGGAATCCTGCACGCCGCCGACGCCACCACGCCCATCGGCTGCGAGCTGTTCTGTTCTCAGGTAGGCCCGCAGTTGCGCGGGCAGCGCGAGTACTGGATGTTCGGAACGATGTGCGCCGCGCTGCTGCGCACGTTCCTCGAGCGGCTCGGCTACGAAATCATCCGGATCGGCGACGACCCGATTCCGCGCGACGTCGTGGCGGTTTTTCGGAAGCCGTAGCGGACCCCCGCGATTCCGCCGGCAGCAGTTCCAACACGCGTTCCGCGGATTCCGATTTGCCCAGTTCCGGCCATCGCCGCCACACACCATCCCGTGTCAGCGCTTCGAGCACGCTGGCATCGGCGGAGATCGCGCTCGGTCGGTTCAGCAGGATCGCGTCAAGGTTTTTCCGGCGCAGTTTGCTCTCGGCGTTGCGGCGTGCCGCGCGATCTTCGAGCGCGAATCCGACGACGAACTGCCCCGCGCGCCGCCGCCGCGAAAGATCCGCCAGAATGTCGACCGTAGGTCGCAGATGCAGCGTCAGCGCCGAGTCACTCTTCTTGAGCTTCGTGCGTGCGCGGCGCTGCGGCGTGTAATCCGCCACCGCCGCCGCCGCGATCAGCACCTCGTGATGCGGCCACAGTCTGCGGCAGAGCCGATGCATCTCGTCCGCCGACACGACGGGGTGCGCTTCGACGCCCGGCGGCACTGCGAGCGCCACCGGTCCATGCACCAGCGTTACGCGTGCTCCGCGCCGCGCGGCTGCGGCGGCGATCGCAAAACCCATCTTGCCCGAGGAGTCGTTCGAGATGTAGCGAACCGAGTCGAGGTACTCGCGCGTCGGTCCCGCGGTGATCAGGATCGACCAGCCGGCCAGATCCCGCCCGCGTTTCACGGCGCGGTCCGCGGCGGCAGCAGAGCCAGTTGCGTCTGAATCTCCGCGACGATCGCGTCCGCCTCGCTCATGCGCCCCGGCCCGTCGGCGCGGCAGGCCTGCCAGCCCGAGTCCGGTCCGATGAATCGAAATCCGCTTGATCGGAGAAACTCCACGTTACGGACGACCGCGGGGTGCGCCCACATGCGCGTGTTCATCGCCGGCGCCAGCAGCACCGGACACGCGGCGCCCAGCAGCAGCGAGCTGACCAGGTCGTCGGCGATGCCGCCGGCCAGCTTGCCGAGGATGTTCGCCGTCGCGGGCGCCACCAGCAGCAGGTCGGCCTGTTCCGTGAGTTTCAGATGCGGAATGTCGCCGGCGGTTTCCTGCCACATGCTTGTGTGCACCGGTCGACCGGAGAGTGCTCGAAACGTTACCGGTCCGACGAAGCGCCGCGCCGCGCGCGTCATGGCGACGCGCACACCGCATCCCAGTTGCACGACGGTGGAAACTACCTGCGCGACTTTGAACGCGGCGATGCCGCCGCACACGCAGACCAGCAGCTCGCGCCCGCGAAGCGGCGCTTCAGCGTTTCCCGGGGGCGGGCAGTCCGCTGGCGTCATAGTCGATGCCGACCTTCCCCTGCACGATCTCTTCGACCACCACTTCCAGCTCGGTCTTTCCGGCCGGGTCGACCAGCGGCCGAGCGCCCTGCAGCAGCTCCAGCCAGCGCTTCTGAATGAGCGCGGTCAACCGGAAGCGGCCGCCGACTCGATTAATGACGTCGTCGCTCTTGAGGGCGTCGATCATGCCTGCTTGTTCTCCTGCTCAACGATCGCCAGCACCCGCCGGACCGAATCCTCAAGTATATCGTTGGTTATGATATGCGGATAGCAGCCGCCGCTGCGGGCGAACGCGATCTCGCCGTCCGCTTCCGCAAGTCGTTTGCGCTGAAGCTCTTCCGATTCGGTCTGTCGCCCTTCCAGCCGGGCCCGCAGCGTCTCCATTGTCGGCGGCAGCACGAACACGCGAATCGACTCGGGCATGCGCGACGCCACCTGCGCCCCGCCTTGGACGTCGATCTCGAGAATGATCGTCGCCCCCTCCGCGATCGCCTGCTCCACCGGCCGGCGCGGCGTGCCATAGTGATTGCCGAGGTATTCGGCGTGCTCGAGCAGTTCGTCGTCGTCGCGCAGGCGCGCGAATTCGTCGCGCGAGACGAAGTGATAGTGCCGGCCGTCGACCTCGCCCGGTCGTATCGGGCGCGTGGTGACGGAGACCGACCACCGCGCGTTCGGAATCTGCCGCAGCAGTTCGTTGCAGATCGATGTCTTTCCCGCCCCGGATGGGCCGCTGATGACCAGCAATCGGCCGCGCGCGTTCACCATGTGGGAATTATCAAACGGACCCCGCGCCGCCGCAACGCCCTCGCCGCGACGCACGCGCCGCCCGCGCCGCAACGCCCTCGCCGCGACGCACGCGCCGACCGTGACAGTCGTGTCGCGCCTAGTGCCACTGCACTGCGAGCAGCGTCTTCGGTCTTGTTTTCGGAGGGCCTTGTGCCACTGCTCTGCGAGCAGTGGTTTCGCGACCGAATCTTGTGCCACTGCTCTGCGAGCAGTGTCTTGGTTACGTTTTCAGGAGGGCTGCGCTGGGGGACCGGCCTCTGGCCGGTCTGTCTTCCTGCTCCACTCTTCCGAACATCGGGCTCCTTGTGCCACTGTTCTGCGATCTGTGCCTTCGTTACGTTTTCAGGAGGGCTGCGCTGGAGGACCGGCCTCTGGCCGGTCTGATTTCCAGAGCCGCTGCTGGTCGAGTTCTGCGAGCAGTGCCATCCGGCGGTGGGTCCGAACCAAACGCGAGCGGCATGCCTACGCGGTGTCCCGCGAAAGCATGCCACTCGAATGCATCTCTCTCGTAGCTCGGGCGTTCGGCCCGTGCTCAGCTACCAGCGCTACTGGCAGTTGGTATTGAAGTCACTCAGCACCTGACCCAGGTCGCCCAGGTCAACGATGCCGTCTCCGCCGCTCAGCGGGAAAATGTCGCCCTGATCGCGCGTCTTGCCGCCGACGCCCGGCTGATAGTTCGCCAGCAACTGGCCCAGATCGCCGAGGTTGACGATGCAGTCGCCGCCCGAGGGGAACAGGTCGCTGTTGTCGCAGCCCGGCAGGTTGTTCGGGCAACCCGTCGGTTCCGGCGTCAGCACCCAGATGAAGTCGTCGACGAAGCTCGCGTTCTGGTTGACCAGGAAGATGCGCCCGGTGTCCGGATCGGTCGTCAGTGACTCGATTTGCAGCGCGCCGCCGCCGACATCGAGGCTCAGCGGCTCGTGGCGAAGCAACGTGCCGTCGAGGTCGAACGCCTGCAGCGCCGGACCCAGTTCATCGAGCGCTACGATCACGACGCCGCCCTCGCCTTGGAACAGCGTGGGGTACTTGTTGGTGTCAGGCACGTACGTAATGCCCTTCGCGTCGCCCGTCGCCGAGGGGAAAGCCCCGTTCGCGACCGCGAAGCCGCTGACATAGACACCCTTGGTCGTGAAGCGCTCGACGCGCGGGCCGGCCTGCCAGACGGTGTAGAACTCGTCGCGACCCGCGACGAAGCAGCCGTCATCGCAGTTGTCGTTCGGCGGGTTGATCGAGAAGCCGTTCACGAAGTCGACGCCGTTCGGCAGGTACGCACCGGTCGCCAGGTCATAGCCGTGTACGACTTCGTTGCCGCTGAACACCAGCACGTCGCCGCCCGCGCCGAGTCCGACGCTGCCGGTGTTGATGCTGACGCCGCGCGAGTTCAGGCCAAACGGGCTGCCCAGCCCGCAGTTGAGCGGGTCGCCGGTCGGGCTGGTGTCGACGAGCACGACGGTGCGCACGAAGCTCAGGCCGGTGATGTTGCCCGAGCCGTCGGTGTCGAACTGCACCTCGACGATCTGATGTTCATACGAATTGAACAGGTCCATGTCGCGGCTCGACATCAGCGCGCGATTGGAGCCCAGCCACGTGATGCCCTCGGCCTGCGTCAGGTTGATGATGCCCGACGAGAGGCAGTCCGACGGGTCCTGATACGCGACTTCGAGGCTGTAATCGAAGCGCTGCACGTTGTAGACGGTGTCGAACAGCGTGACCTGAGGCTGCGCCCAGGCGGCGCCGGCCAGAGCGCTTGAAAGCGCCGCCGCAGTTACATGAAATCTCCGCATCTTCTTTCTCCCTTCCCAAGGTTGGAACACACAACAAGTTCAGAGCTATTGCAGCGAGGTGTTGCTGTCGCTGCGCCGACCCAGCGTCAACGCGCCGTCAAACACCTTCGCCTCCAGATCGAACAGGTCGAAGCGGCCGTCCGCACCGTCCACCTTCGCTCCCGGCGACGAGGACAGCGAACCCGACGCGAAGCGATCAAGCAGGGCTGCGGCGTGGCCGTCGCCGAAGAGCATGTTTCCTTCCACGGACGTGTGCCCGCGTCCGGCCAGGAACAGGCCGCGCGAGCCGTGCGCCGGGCCCATGTCCTGCCAATCCTGCAGTCCGTAGCGATAGCCGTCGCTCTCGATCGCGAACGTCTCACTGGTGAGCCACCACGTGGGGCCGTCCGAGACGCGCTCCGCGACCAGCAGCGAATTCGAGATGCCCGGAATCGTGTCTTCGTCGAAGTCCTGCCGCGCATCCGCCAGCAGTGGCACGCGCGCCGGCTGCGCGCGATCCATCGAATTCGTACGCAACGGCCCGAGGTCGCCGCGCGTCAGCGAGAGCGTGGGATAGGCATACTTGCGGTCGTAGATAGTCGGCGCCGGCTTGGCCTGGGTGTGCGCCATGTACCAGCTCTGGCAGTAGTTCGTATTGATCTTGTTCGCGATCAGGAACTCGAAGCGCGTCGGATAGCCGCCGTAGGGCGTCGCCATGTTCACGCCGCCTTCGACAAACGCTTCGGTGTGCTGCGCGATATTGCCCGGGCAGAGCAGATCGCCGACCGGCACCTGTCGCGTTGCCTGATCGGCGATCCAACCCACCTTGTGCAAGCCGATGATTTCCTGATCGAGAATCTGTCGCGGGTAGTTGATCCCGATCTCGTGGCTCGACTGTCCGCTCGACAGATACTCGCGATTGTCGGCGGCGTAAGTCATGAACCCCTTGCCGAGCGTGCTCAGGTTCGCCAGGCACTTGGTCTGCTTCGCTTCGTCGCGTGCCGCCGAAAGCGAGGGCAGCAGGATCGCAAGCAGGAGCGTGATGATCGCAACGACGACGAGCAGCTCAATGAGGGTGAAGCCTGAGACGGGCCGAGCCCGAGGTCGGTCGTTCCGCATGCCGTCTCCCACGCAAGTTGAACAAGATTCGCCGGACCGCGTCAGCACATTATTTGGATTGCGCAAAGATTCGATTTGCAGAATTTTCGTTTTGCGCTAAGCGAGCAGCTACCGCGTGCCGCCGGATCGGCCCACGCCGTAGTACTCAAAGCCGAGAGCGGCAAGGCGTCGATAGTCATAAAGATTGCGCCCGTCGAAGATTACGGGCTGGCGCAGGCTCGCGCGGATGCGATCGAAATCCGGCGAGCGGTACTCCATCCACTCCGTCAGCGTCAGAAGCGCATCGGCCCCGGGCAGCGCCGCGTAGGAATCCTCAACATACCGCACGCTCGCGCCCAGTTCGCGCTGCGCCGTGTGCATCGCCTTGGGGTCGTGTGCGACGATCTGTGCTCCAAGCGACATCAGCCTCGCCACGATCGCCAGCGCCGGTGCTTCACGGACGTCGTCGGTCTTGGGCTTGAACGCCAGCCCCCACACCGCCAGCGTGCGGCCGTCGAGCCGCGCCCCGAACCGCGCGACGATTTTCTCGACGAACGTCGCCGCCTGGCGCTGGTTGCGCCGGTGAACGGCGTCGAGCAGTTCGCCGCCCACGCCGAGCGCATGCGCCAGATGTGCCAGCGCTTGAACGTCCTTGGGGAAGCAGCTTCCGCCGTAGCCGATGCCGGGATAGAGAAAGTGCATGCCGACGCGCGCGTCGGCGCCGATGCCGCGCCGCACTTCGTCGACGTCGACCTGCAGCGGCTCGCACAATGCCGCAATCTCGTTGATGAAACTGATCCGGGTCGCGAGATACGCGTTCGCCGCGTACTTGGTCATCTCCGCGGCGCTGCGCCCCATTCGCAGAATCGGGCGGCTGTTGCGCACGAACGGTTCGTACAGCTCGGCCACCACGTCGGCGGCAGCCGCGTCCTCGGCCCCGATCACCACGCGGTCCGGCCGCAGAAAATCCTCGACCGCCGCGCCTTCCTTCAGGAATTCGGGATTGCTGACCAGATGCACCGGATGCGACGTCTTGGCGCGCACCAGCGGCTCGAGACGCGCGCCGGTGCCGGGCGGAACCGTGCTCTTGACCACCAGCACGGTCGGACCGCTCAGGGCCTCGGCCACCTGCGCCGCAACCGCCTCAACGCTCGAAAGGTCGGCCGAGCCATCGATTCGCGGCGGCGTACCGACCGCGATGAACACGACGCGCACATCCGCGGCGGCCTCGCGCACGTCCGTCGTGAATCGCAGCCGGCCTGCGGCGCGGTTCGCGCGAATGAGCTCCTCGAGCCCAGGCTCGAACAGCGGGCAGCGATCCGCGTTCAGCGTTGCGATCTTCTGCGCGTCACGGTCGGCGATGCACACGTGATTGCCGCTGTCGGCCAGGCAGGCGCCGGTGACGAGCCCCACATACCCTGCGCCGATGACGCCGACTTTCATCCGATCCTCGTGGCGGCGGCCGTCGCTTCGCGGTCGGCGCGCGCCGGCCAAGCCCGCATCCTATAATGCTCGCGCATGCGGGCCAAGCGCCGTTTAGACGCCCGCAGCGGGAGCTTGTCGATGCGCGTTCTCGTCGCCGGCTGCGCTGGTTTCATCGGCTATCACCTGTGCGAACGGCTGCTGCGCGAAGACCACCAGGTGTTCGGCATCGACGACTTCTGCACCGGTCAGCGCCAGAACGTCGCCGACCTGCACGCGCACGCGGGATTTCGTTTCCTCGAAGCGGATATCGCGCGGCAGATTCCGCTCACCGAGCCGTGCGAGCGTGTGTACGACCTTGCCTGCCCCGCGTCACCGACCGACTTCGGACCGCGGCGGATGAAGATTCTCGACGTCTGCTCACGCGGTGTGTGGAATCTGCTCGACTACTGCCGCGCCCACGGCGCCAGAATCCTGCACGCCAGCACCAGCGAGGTCTACGGCGATCCGGCCGAGCACCCGCAGCGTGAGACCTACTGGGGCAACGTCAACCCGATCGGCAAGCGCGCCTGCTACGACGAGGGCAAGCGCTTTGCCGAGGCGCTCATCACGAACTACGCCGAGCAGTTCGGCGTGGCGACGCGCCTGGCGCGGATCTTCAACACCTACGGGCCGCGCATGCGCGCCGACGACGGCCGCGTGCTGCCCACGTTCATCTCGCAGGCGTTTCGCGGCGAGCCGCTGACGGTGCAGGGCGACGGGATGCAGACTCGCAGCTTCTGCTACGTGGAAGATCTGGTCGACGGCCTGATGCGACTGTGCGAGAGCGAGTGCACGGAACCGGTGAATCTCGGCAACCCGGTGGAGATCACCATCCTCGAATTCGCGCGCGAGATCATCGCACTATGCAACAGCCGCAGCGAAATTCGCCACCTCGATCGCGCGGCCGACGACCCGCGCCGCCGCAAGCCTGACATCACGCGCGCCCGCGAGCGCCTCGGCTGGCAGCCGCGCGTGGACCGCGCGACGGGCCTGCGCAACACGGTCGAATGGTTTCGGGGAAAGCTCTAGTCGGCGGTCTGGGGCGCAGTTGAAAGACGAGAGTCAGGCGATCGCGCCGGCTGTTGCGGGCTGGTGGCGCTGACCGACTCCCGGCGTTCCTGACGAGATCCACACCTGATTGCGGCCGTTGCGCTTCGCTTCGTACAGCATCGTGTCCGCTTCGGCCAGCAGTGACTCGGGTGCGTCGTGGGCGCTGTTGCGCTCGGCTACGCCGAAGCTGGCCGTGACGCGCAGCGTGACGGAGCCGGCGCGAATCTCCGCGCCCTCGATGGCTGCGCGCACGCGCTCCGCGAGCGCGGCGCCGCCTTCGGCGCTGCAATTCGGCGCCAGGATGCAGAATTCCTCGCCGCCCAGACGCCCCAACACGTCGTACGGGCGAACCGTGGCGCGGCAGGCTTCGGCAACCTCTTTGAGCACGGAGTCGCCCGTGCCGTGACCGTAGGTGTCATTGACCGACTTGAAGCGATCAACGTCGAGCATGACCGCGCTGAGCGGCTGACCGGTGCGCTGCGCGAAGGCCCACGCTTCCGCGGCGCGCTCGAAGAACGCGCGGCGGTTCCAAACGCCCGTCAGACCGTCGGTATTGGCGAGAATCTCCAGGCGGCGATTGAGCTCAGACACCTCGGCGTTGATGCTTTGAAGCTGGCGGTTGCGGTCGCGCAGCTCCGATTGCAGGCGCAGAATGCGCTCTCCGGCGCGCACCCGCGCCAGCAGCTCCTGCGCGTGATACGGCTTCGTCAGATAGTCGTCCGCGCCCGCTTCGAGCCCGGCGACGATCTGTTCCGTGGCGCTGTGTGCCGTCAGCAGCAGCACGTAGACAAAGCTTGTCTCGCTGCTGGTCTGTGCGGCCCGCACGGCACGGCAAAGCTCGATGCCGTCCATCTCCGGCATCATCCAGTCGGCGATAAGCAGGTGCGCGTTGCGAGCGACCACGGCGCTGAGCGCCTCTCGACCATTCTCGCACGCCACCACCTGGTAGCCGGCGCGTTCCAGTTGGCGCTTCAGGAGCGCACGCGACGCGATTTCGTCCTCGGCGATGACGATCAGCGCGTTATCGGTCATTCGTCCCCCGGTGTGCCGCGTCACAGCACGAGTTCACCTGTACGGTGGATATCGCCAGTTTCGCGCGGTGAATTCTCAGGAAAGCGCCGCCCCGCGCGGAGCCTCGCCCACGACCGGCAGAAGGCCGATCCCCCAGCGCAGCCGCATTGTCAAAGGTCTGCTAAGCACGCGCCGGCAGCCAACTCCCCCCCCCGATGATTCTGTCGCGCGCGAGACCAAGCGGTCCGATCACGCATCCAAGCCGGGTCAGTTCCAAGGAGACGCGATGTCGGCGACGAACCGCTACGACGTGATCATCATCGGTACCGGCGCCGGCGGCGGAACGCTGGCGGCGAAGCTCGCCCCGTCCGGCCGGCGAATCCTGCTGCTCGAACGCGGCGAATTTGTCCCGCGCGAGAAGGACAACTGGAGCACGCGCGCCGTAAACCTCGAGGGCAAATATCACACCCGCGAGATCTGGCGCGACGGCGACGGCCGGCCGCTGCACCCCCACACAAACTACTATGTCGGCGGAAACACCAAGTTCTACGGCGCGGCGCTGTTCCGGCTGCGCAAGACCGATTTCGGAGACGTGCAGCATCACGGCGGCGTGTCGCCGGCCTGGCCGATCTCGTATGACGAAATGGAGCCGTACTACACCGCCGCCGAGCGGATGTATCAGGTGCACGGGCTGCGCGGCGAAGACCCGACTGAGCCGCCGTGCAGCGTGCCATATCCGCACGCTCCGGTCAGCCACGAGCCGCGAATCCAGCAACTTCACGACGATTTCGCGGCCATGGGCCTGCGCCCCTTCCACACGCCGCTCGGGGTGATGCTGGACGAGAGCAACCCGCGAACCAGCAAGTGCATTCGCTGCGAAACCTGCGACGGGCATCCCTGCCTGGTGCAGGCCAAGGCCGATGCGCAGACCTGCGGCGTCGAGCCCGCACTGATGCACCCGAACGTCACGCTGCGAACCGGCGCGCTGGTGAAGCGGCTGGAGACCAGCGCCAGCGGACGCGAAATCACGGAGGTGGTGGTCGAGTGCGGCGGCGCGGAGGAGCGCTTCGCCGCGGACATCGTCGTTGCGGCCTGCGGTGCGATCAACTCGGCGGCGCTGCTGCTGCGCTCGGGCAACGCGATGCACCCGCGCGGTCTCGCGAACAGCTCCGACGTCGTCGGCCGCCATTACATGGGCCACATCAACTCGGTTCAGATGGCGCTGTCGCTGTGCCCCAACCCCACGGTGTTCCAGAAGACGCTGGCGGTGAACGACTTCTACGGTCCGTCGGCGGAGTGGGAATTCCCGATGGGGCACATCTCGTTCGTCGGCAAGTTCGACGCCGACACGCTGCGCGCCGGGGCGCCGGGCTTCGTGCCGGGCTGGACGCTCGACAAGATGGCGCGGCATTCGCTCGACTTCTGGCTGACGAGCGAGGATCTGCCCGATCCGAACAACCGCGTGGCGATCAATCGCGACGGCGAAATCACGTTGAGCTACGCGCCGAACAACGAAGAGGGGCATACGCGCCTGATCGCGAAACTCAAGCAGCTTCTGAAAAAGTCGACGCGCTGCGGCGTGCACGGCCATGAGTGCCACCAGGGTCTGCTGGCGCGCTCGCTGTGGGTCGGGCAGCGCATTCCGCTGGCGGGCGTCGCGCACCAGTGCGGAACCATCCGCTTCGGCCACGATCCGCGCAGCTCCGCGCTGGACGCGAATTGCAAGGCGCACGACGTCGACAACCTCTACGTGGTCGACGGTTCGTTCTTCCCGTCGAGCGGCGCGGTCAACCCGGCGCTCACGATCATGGCGAATGCGCTGCGCGTCGGCGACCGCTTGCTGAGCCGTCTGGCGGGCGGGGCGAACTGAACGCGCGGCGGCGTGTCGGAAGCCGGCGCGCTCGCTTGGACGTGCGCACCGGAACTGCACCGCCGCGTAGGTGTGTGATGGGGCAAGACTCAGAGCTAGCGGTCCGAGTCTATTTCTTCAATGGCGCGATCTTGGTGCCAAGCTCTCGTTTGACCGAATTGTACGGGTGGTATCGCTGCATCACGACCGAGGTGAGCGCCTCTTCCGAAAGCGCGCACTCGATCTGTTTCATCGACCACTCGCGGCTGCCCTTCAGGGCTTGTACTCCGATCACGGTTTCGACGAGTGCCTGTTCGTACCAGTCGTGAACCGAGTCTCGGACCACGTCACGCAGGCCAGCCGTTTCGCCATGTTCCTTTGCGTATCGCTCGGCCCAGTGCTGAATCATGTCAGCGAAGACACGGAAGTCCGCGTTGATGAGCAGCAGATGCTGCTCCGGGAGGTACCGGGCTGCCTTGTCTTCGATGTCTCCCTGTTCTCTAGATCCGTTCGTAACTTCAACCCACTTCACTTCCGGGAAGAGGTCGGGCCGCACCTGTACACCCGGCGTGCCGTCGTTTTTCAGGAATGCCGAGTAAACACCGCCGACCGGGCCGCTCTTTGAACCGCGCCCTCTCCCGCCGCCGCCCCCTCCGCCGCCTGCGCCCCCGCCGGATGGCGTCTGCCCGCCAGCAGATTGCTGCGGGTCATCGATTCGCAGTACGCCGTTCGGAGACGGCTTGTACCGGCTGACCTTGTACAGGTCCATCAGGGCTTTAAGACGGTCCTTGATCGACTTGCTGTGATCCGTACCCGAGGTCTTCGATGCGATCTCGTCCATCAGCGCGTGGATATCGTCGGGTATGTTCCCACGAAACTCAGCGGCCCAGTCGGCCCACGGAAGCGCCTCGGCGTTGAGCATCAACTGCGTGCGCGCCGTGTTGGTCGTGATTCTCCGTTTAGAGTTCGCCACGGGTTCGATGTAGACGACAATTTGGCGCTGGCCGAAGATCACACCGAACTGCTGAAGCTTGGCGTGGCCCGAACGGCCAGTCGCCATTTCGTACAATTCATCCCTGAAAAGCGCCGCGACATGGCCGGAGGACTCGATGTACCCCGAGTTCGACCCCAACGCAGGTTCATCCTTCAGAATCCACCAGTGGGCCAACGCGTCTGTGAGTTGCACCTGTCCAGTGGCTTGCTGGTGGGTCTTGAGGTAGTGCGCTTGGCCCTGAAGATGGCGGAGCGTGTTCAGGTCCTTATTTGATCGGGGATGTTCCCACCCTTCGCGAGCCCGAACCTCAATTCCGTCCGGAAAGCGGAAATAGCGGGTGTTCAGGTACTTGGCAATCCAGCGAGACGGAGAGGGTGAATCGGGAGGAGATTTCATGGTGTCGGCATCCTCGGTCATGCCGTACAACACAATCCGAGTGCCATGCTGATCGATAAGGGCCGGCTTAATGGCGTCGTCGACTTGCGCGAAGTGCCCAAACGTGCCGTCCGGGCGCTGAATCTGCCGCAATCCGTACTGACCGCTCTTGGGGTCGCGCCAGAGGTGGATCATGCTTCCCTGGCCGTTTTTCCAGGACAGGTAAATCAGCCCCGCGTGATTTCTTGTCGCCGCTGCGATTTTCGCTCCGACGCCGTAGTTGCCGTCCACGGACTGAACTGCGCCTGACGAGGAGAGTTGATTGATGTACCTCACCATCTCGGTGCCATCCATGCCGCAGCCGTTGTCGGTGACGCACAACTTGAACGCGGTCATTTCGCCCGCCTCGTAGGGCGTCCAATCTACATCCCAAAGGACCTCTCCGGTTTTCTTAGGTGTTCTCAAGATCGCTTCGATCGAGTTTTGCGTCAGTTCCCGAAGGAACTGGAGGTGATGGCAGTCGGCTCCGAGGCGGTCCAGAAGGAAACCGGTGTTATGGACCGTTAGGGCCAACGTGTCGTTTGCAGCGTGCGTCATGTGAATCTCCTCTCGCTAGACGGCGGTCGATTGACGACCTTCCCGCGAGTTGAAAACCCTCGGACTGCGCTGGGGCGGGTGGCAACACGCCTGCGACCTTCGCGCGGACCTTCGAGCATCTCGGACTGTGGGCGCTGAATGCGACCATCAACAGCATACTAGCCGCAACGCCGATCCAGATCACGCATCGCTATCATCTCCGCGCCGCGCGCGGCACGGAGACGGACATGCAGGTGAAGCTCAGCGCCGTGGAACGAAA
Organism: uncultured Planctomycetales bacterium; assembly: GCA_964388675.1. GTDB lineage: Bacteria > Planctomycetota > Phycisphaerae > UBA1845 > Fen-1342 > CAYMBL01. Next base: position 72,661 of record CAYMBL010000010.1, on the reverse strand, counting down.
GATGTCGGAGACGCTCCGCGCGCTGAGCGCCGATCTGCCGTCCGACCACGTCACGCCGCGGTTGCTGCTCGAGCGCCTGGGCGAGCAGGGGATGCTGCTGCTCTCGCTGATCGCAACCATCCCGTTCTTGCTGCCGGTGTCGATTCCCGGCACCAGCACGCCGTTCGGGCTGTTGATCGCGCTGGTGGGCGTCGGCGTGGCGCTGGCACGCGTGCCCTATCTGCCGCGCTTCGTGCTCGAGATGAAACTGCCGTCGGCGCGCATCGGCCCGCTGCTCACCGCCGGCGCCGGGTTGTTCGCGCGGCTCGAGCGCTACCTGCGGCCGCGCTGGCCGGCGCTCTCGCACGGCGCGACGCTGAATCGCGTGAACGGGCTGATGCTCGCGGCGGCAGGCGTCATGCTCATGGCACCGCTGCCCATTCCGCTCTCGAACACGTTTCCGGGCTGGGCGTGCATGCTGCTGGCGCTGGGCATCATCGAGCGCGACGGCGTCGCGATCCTCGCGGGCTATGTGCTCTCCGCGCTGAGCGCCGCCTACTTCGCGCTGATCGCCTGGCTGGGCGTCGAGGTCTTCTCGCAGTTGCTGCGCTGGTCGCTCGCGCCGGCGACGCAGCCGGCGTGATCGTCGGCCGAAGCATCGACCCGCGACCCGACACGCCCTACGATGCTCCGCAAGGAGCACTTCAGCCTATGCCCGAGCCTGCGCCAAAGTACCGCCGCGTGCTGCTCAAGATCAGCGGCGAAGGATTCTGCCCGCCCGGTTCGTTCGGAATTCACCGCGAGCCACTCGAACGCGTGGCCGAGGAAATCGCGTCGGTCGCGAGCCTCGACGTGCAGATCGCGGTCGTCGTCGGCGGCGGGAATTTCATGCGCGGCGAGACGTTCGCGCGCGATCTGGGCATCGAGGTCGCCACCGCCGACTACATGGGAATGCTGGCGACGGTGCTGAACGCTCTGGCGCTTCAGGAAGCGCTCGAAGCGCGCAATCTCGTGACGCGCGTGCAGAGCGCGCTGAGCATCTCGCGCGTCTGCGAATCGTTCATTCGCCGTCGGGCGCTGCGCCATCTGGAGAAGAATCGGGTGGTGATTCTGGCCGCGGGCACCGGTAACCCGCATGTGACGACGGACACTTGCGCCGCGCTGCGCGCGGCCGAGCTGCGCGCCGGTGCGCTGCTCAAGGCGACGAAGGTGGACGGGGTCTACGACGCCGACCCGCGCAAGTCGGCCTCTGCCAGCCGCTACGACCGCCTCACCTACAACAAGGTGATCGACGGCCGATTGAAGGTGATGGACGTGAGCGCGATTGACGTGTGCCAGCAGCACAACGTCCCGATCGTCGTGTTCAACCTGTTTACGCCCGGATCGATGCGGCGCGTGGTCCTCGGCGAACCCATCGGAACCTACGTCGGCGAATGAGCGTTCCTCCCGCCGCCCCCGTCTCCGCCGCCGAGCGCCGCGCCCCGCGCGTTCATACGCCGGTCTGGCGCCGGCCGCGGCAGTGGTGGCGCTGGCTCAGCGGGCTGGTCGGCAGCCGCTACGACGGACTCGACAATTTTCACGTCGTGCGGCCCGGCGTGTTGCTGCGCTGCGGCCAGCCGCGCGTGCGCGAGCTGCGCGCGATTCAGCAGCAGCACGGACTGCGCACCATCGTGGTCGCGCGTGGCGGCACGCGCCACCCCTTGCGCGGGCGCTGGTTCCGGCTCGAGACGCGCTTCTGCCGCGAGCATGGCATTCGGCTTGAGCATTGGCCTTTTTCCGACGCCGCAAGCCCGCCGGCGCAGATTTTCGATCGGTTCGTTGCGCTGCTGCGCGAGCCGGCGAATCACCCGGTGCTGGTGCATTGCGAGCAGGGTTGGCACCGCACCGGCGTGCTGGTGGCGGCGTATCGCATTGCGCTGGAGGGGTGGACGCTTCGCGACGCGCTCGAGGAAGCCGCGCGGCTGGGCTTCGAGATGAGCGTACCGAAGCGCGCGGCGCTGCGCGAGGCGCTGACTCATTGGAGCGAGGCGCGCGCTCAGGCCAGGGCGGACAGCGGCGAACCGACTGTGCGCTCGATCGTCCAGTAGATCGCGATCAGCGCGATCAGGACCGACGCCGGCGCCACGATCCGCGGGCGATACCACGCGCGGTTCCGCGCCCAGCCGCAGACCAGCAGTGCCGCACCGATGACCAGCAACTGGCCGGCCTCGACGCCGACGTTGAACGCGATCAACCCGGTGACGAATTCGCTGCGCGGCAGGCCCAGTTCGCTGAGCACGCCCGCGAAGCCCATGCCGTGCAGCAGCCCGAAGCCGAACACAATCGCCGGCCGCCAGGTGTGCAGCCGCGCGGTGAAGAGATTTTCGATCGCGACGTAGGCGATCGAGAGCGCGATCAGCGGCTCGACGATCGACGCCGGCAGCGCGATCAGGCCGTACATCGACGCGGCCAGCGTGATCGTGTGCGCCAGCGTGAAGGCGGTGACCTGCCACAGCAGCAGCTTGAGGCGGGCGCTCAGCAGGAACAACCCCAGCACAAAGAGAATATGGTCGAGCCCTTTGGGCACGATGTGCTCGACGCCAAGCACGAAATAGTTGTACGCGATGCGCACGCGAGATTCGCTGACAGCGCGATCGAATGCGATCGCCGCGCTCTCGGCTCCGGCGGGCAGCACCTGCCGACTCAGCTCGGTTCCATCCGCGAGCCTCGCCGTCAAATGAATCGCCATGAATGCCCGCGACGCCCAGAACGTCATTTCTCGCGCCTCGGCCGAGCGCGGCACGCGGAGCCGCGCGATGACTCCCAGCTTCGTCGGCACCTCCGCCAGATGCGCTGGCGTCGCTTCCGGTCCGGGGAATTCGATCTGAGGCTCGACGCCTTCGCCGTCAATCTTGATCCGCGTGCGGCGATTCAGCATTTGTCGCAGGCTCTGAAGCGTCTGCTCGAACTCGGCGGGTTGCATCGCGGTCAACGTCTGCGACAACGACAGCGCATCGGAACCCGGCGGCGCGCCGAGCGCCAGCTCATCGAGGTCGACGAGCAGGTCGATCTGGACATGGTCCGGAAATATCGTCGCCTGCGCGTCCGTGATTGTGAAATCATGGGCAAGCGCGCGGCTCGAAAGCGCACCGAGCGTCAGGCAAAGCGAAAGCGCGACTCGATTCATCTCAGAACTCTCCCGAGGGCAGTACGCGATCGGCCCGCGGCGCGATTCCATGGTAACCCACCGCACGGGCCGGCATCTGAAATTCGCGAGCAGCGGTCGCGCAGCGCGCTATGATTGAGATGACCGCTCGTGCGGAGCACGATTTGCGCACGCGGATCGGTGGCTGGTCGCTGTGGGTAACGATTGGCGCCGGTCCGCGTGCTTTTAACAACCCTCGGCGGGGCTGCCTGCACGCCTACACTCCGTAACAATAAGCAGGAGGTTGCATCGAATGTCGCGGTTGCCGACTTGGCTTGTCTTCATCGTCTCCAGCGCGGTGCTCACCCTCGGGGGGTGCGAGCGCGGAGCCACGTACGCCGGCCAGGACTCGGCGCAGCGGGAGAAACCCGCGGAGGGAACCACGTTGAACGGCTCGAAGTACTCGGCATCGGGGCACGACGTCACACCGCTCGCGCGTGAGCGCGTTGCGGAACTGGCGAAGAAGCTGGACCCGGAGGCGTATCGAATCACGCAGAAGGCCGGCACCGAACCCCCGTTCTGCGGCACGCTGCTCGACAACAAGAAGGACGGCGTCTACGCGTGCGTCGTGTGCGGGCTGCCGCTGTTCTCGAGCACGCACAAGTTCAACTCCGGCACCGGCTGGCCGAGCTTCTATCGCGAGTTTGACCCGGCGCACGTGGCGCGCAAGCGCGACGACGGCCACGGCATGGTCCGCGTCGAGATCAACTGCGCCCGCTGCGAGTCGCACCTCGGCCACGTCTTCGAAGACGGGCCGCGCCCGACCGGCGAGCGACACTGCCTGAACTCCGCTTCGCTTTCGTTTATCGAAGAAGGCAGCGAGTGGCCGGAGGCGTCGCGCCCGGCGCTCGAGACCGCGTACTTCGCCGGCGGATGTTTTTGGGGCGTCGAGCACTACTTCCAGAAAGGGCCGGGCGTGCTGGACGCGATAAGCGGCTACATGCAGGGGCGCTCGGAGAATCCGACGTACAAGCAGATCTGCTACGAGGAAACCGGCCACGCCGAGACCGTCAAGGTCGTGTTCGACCCCCGCAAGATTTCGTACCGCCGACTGCTCGAGGCGTTTTTCGTGATGCACGATCCGACGCAGCTCAACCGTCAGGGGCCGGACGTCGGCTCGCAGTATCGCTCGGGCGTCTGGACGACCTCACCCGCACAGCAGAGCGAGGCGGAAGCCTTCGTCCGTGAGCTGACGGAGAAGAAGGCCTACAACCGCCCGATCGTGACGCAGATCGAGTCGGCTCGGCAGTTCTACGCCGCGGAAGATTATCACCAGGACTACGTCGAGAAGACCGGCCGCGCCTGCCACGTCAGGAATCCCTGGTAGCGGGCTGAGTCTGCGATCTTGCGGAAATGGCTACGGGAGGCTGAGGCGATTTGCCTCGCGCCTCCCGTGAGCTTTGTGCCGGCAGGCTTACGACTGTCGGCGCATGAATCGAACCGCTACGGCTCGCCCCGAACGCTCCGATGCGATTGAATACGCGCTACAATTCCCGAATCTTCGGCATTCGGATGCGAGTAGCGACGGTATGTCTCGCACAACCAAGTACAAGCTCACGCACCTCTTGCTGATTGGCGGTGGCGTTGGGACATTTGCCGCGACCTATGTCCACTTCCGGCCGCCTGTTCCGATCGTCATCCTGGTGGTCGTTCTCTTTCTGTTGCCGAGCCGTATTCAGGGCCTGTTCTGGCGAGACTTCTTTCGCGGGCGTCGCTTGTTGGATATGGGTGATACTCAATCCGCGACGGTGCACCTGCTGCGCTTCTTGGAGCAGCTTCGTGAGCGACCGGGTCTGCGCCACCTCATCTGGCTGAGCGGGTCGGCATACACGCGAGACGTGGAAGCGATGGCGCTCAACAACCTGGGAGCAGCGCGGATGCAACAGGGTGATTTTGCTGCGGCGCGAACTGCATTCGAACATGCGATCCGACGCGACTCTGAGTATCCGTTGCCGTTCTTCAATCTCGCCCAACTCGCCCGCGCGACGGGGCAAAAGGAAGACGCCGAGAAGTACCTCCTCCGTGCGCGTGCCTTGGGGTACTCGCAGGTCATGCCGGACCGACTGCTATCGTCGACGGGGGCGCTGCTCGCGCGAATTGAAGGAATCGGAAGCTCGGCTCCTGGGCCGGGACACTGCATCCACTGCGGATACGACCTGACCGGCAACGCGTCTGGTTCGTGCCCGGAATGCGGTCGTTCCGTCAATCCTGACGTTCCGCCTTCGTCGTGAGCCGTTCAGAGCGCAGCGCCGTCACGCCAGCGCAGAGCCCGATCGGGTTGCTGACACTGATGAAATGGCTACGGGAGGCTGAGGCGATTTGCCTCGCGCCTCCCGTCAGCGTCTATCGAGCAGTCTCGCTTACTGGCAGTTCGTGTTGAAGTCCGTCAGAACCTGACCGAGGTCCGACAGATCGATCACGCCGTCGCCGCCCACGAGCGGGAAGATGTCGCCCTGGTCGCGCGTCTTGCCCGGGACGCCCGGCGCGAAGTTCGCCAGCAGCACGCCCAGGTCGGACAGGTTCACGATGCAGTCCGGCGCACCGGCCGGGAAGATGTCGCTGTTGTCGCAGCCCGGCAGGTTGTTCGGGCAGGCCGGCGCGCCCGGCTCACCGATGCCGTCCGCGTCCGCCGCGCCCAGCGCGGCCACTTCCGACTCGCTCAGCGCGCGATCGGTGTAGTAGATGCTGTTGAGATACGCCTCGCTCGTGAAGAGCCCCTCAGGTTCGGTGAACAGGTGGAAACCGGTGTAGGGATCGGGGTCGCCGTCGTTCGGCGAATACAGCGAGTGGCGACCGTCGAGCCCACCGAGCGTCTGCGAGCCGACCAGCGCGCCGTCGATGTACCGCCAGTGGTTCGGGCCGGCGGCGCCGAGGTCGTATACGAACGCGACGCGATACCAGTTGTCCGGCTGAATGTCGCCGACGTAATCGCCCGAGATGCCGATGCCGACGCCGAACTGAATGTACGCGTCCGCGTCATTCGCGTTGCAGCAGTTCGTGTTGTGGAAGGGGAACCATCCCGACCCGAAGAAATAGGCATCGCTGGTGATGTAGACGTCGAACACCAGCGTGTACTGATTCACATAGGCGCCGCCGCCGTTCGGATCGGTGAAGTGATCGACGAACAGGCCTTCGCTGCCGAAGTAGGGCGGGACGCGCATCACGTCGGCCACCTGGCCGCCGATCGGGTTGACCCCGAACGCCGCGGTGTCGCCGAACTCGGTGATGGCTTCCGAACCGCCCGGCACGCCGCTGTTCGGGTCATCCCAGAACGAGAGGATGCCGGGGCCGAAACTGGCGCCCAGGTCGCCGCTGTTGAAGTCCCACTGCGAGGGCGTGTCCGCCATCGCCGTCGCAACTGAACCGGTCACGAGCGCCGCGAGCGCTCCTGCAATTCGACGCATTCTGCTGTCCTCCGTAAAAGAGTGCGGTACGGCGCTTCGGCCGACCGAGTGCAGTTCAACCGCGATCGGTTAGCAAACGCTGAAGCTCGCGTTAGCTCGGCGCGAGAAACGCGCAAGCACCCGCCGCGTCGCGCTCACGCAACGTTTGCAATTGCGGCGTAGCATTTTGACGTACGCTTTGAGAAAAGAGGGTGCCCATGCGACGTCGAACCTTCGTGGGAACGCTCGACAACCCGGTCCCACGCGGCGCAATCCGTCTCGGATTCACGCTGATCGAATTGCTGGTGGTGGTGGCGATCATCTCGCTTCTGATCGCGATCCTGCTGCCGAGCCTGGCCGGCGCGCGAGAGCAGAGCCAGCGCGTGAAGTGCGCCACGAACCAGCGCAGTTGTGCCATCGGCGCGCTGCAATACACGCAGGAGAATCGCGACTGGTTCAACCCGATTCAGGATCTGCACCGCCTGCGAACCAGCAACGTCGAAGGCACGTGGCGCGTGTATTTGTGGAAATACATCGGGCAGAATCCGGATGCGGTGGATTGCCCCACCGAGCCCAACGAACGCTACGCCGACGGTTTCTCTTCCTATGACCGCTCGCAGCGATCCGGCTTGCTGCCGCCCGTGGATTCCAGCGCCTTCGGTAAGCTGCACGCCCTTGAGATGTACAACGCCAGCGGCATCGGCGCGAACCTGGCGCACTATTGGTCCGAGGCCGAGGGCAACGGACCGTTCGGCCGCCCGACCGAGTCCGGCTACATCGAGGGGCTGAGCCGTGCCGCGTTCGTGGCAGTGCCCGATCGGCTGATTCTGTTCGGAGACGGCCACGGCGACGCCGAGCTCGACTGGCCGGAAGACCGCTGGTGGATCTTCAGTTGGACGCCGGGCTTGTCCGAGGGCGGCCCCGGCTACGACCGCGTGCTGCAGGGCGATCTCGGCGCCGTGCGACACGCCGGCCGCGCGAACTACTCGTTCTACGACGGCAGCACGCGCTACCTCGACGCGGCTCGCATTGCGTGCACGCCTGAGGAATGCTGGTGGTCGATCGAGTATCGCCCGCACCTCGAGCACTCGACGCAATAGCGCGCGGAGACGCTTCGTGCCGAAGCGCAGTTCGTTGCGATGGCTGGCAATCGTGGGCGCGGCGGTCGCCGTGCTCGGCGCGGCGTGGGGGCTGCGCTCCGGCCCCAAGGGACAGGGCGAGTTCTTCTACGACCTGAGCGAGAAACGGCTCTTCGCGGCGCCGCGCGCCGCATTCGCGCCCATCGCCGGCGTCGGCGGCCCCGCGGGCGACGGTGTCGAAGCCGTCTGCGTGCACTGCCCCGTCTGCGGCGTCAAGAGCAAACGCATCGCCTATCTGCGCACGCACACACCCGGTTACAAGCAGCGCCAGGACGCAGCCGACCAGACCGGCGCGCCGATCCCGGACCTGACCCGCGAGTACATCGAGCAGAACACGCTCGTGCGGCGGCTCGACAGCGAGGATTGGCACGCCGCCAGCACGCCCGAGGGCGCGAAGATCGTGACCGGCTGGCGCGGACAGTGCGCCGAGCACGGAGAGTACGAGCGACCGCTCCGCCCGTAGACCGAACGGGCGCTCGCGCTGCCGCCGACAATCAGCAAGGCGACAGGAACTCGCTCAACACAACGCCCAGGTCGCTGAGATCGACGTCCATGTCGCCGTCGAGATCGCCATCCTCGCGCGTCGCATCGCTGCGCGCCCAGTTCGCGAGCACGATGCCCAGGTCGCTGAGATCCACGACCGCGTCGCCGTTCACGTCGCCGGGGCATTCGGGCGTGCCGAAAAGTTCGCTCTCCAGCCAGGCGAGAGCGGCGTCGACGTCTTCAGCGCCCGCGGCGCCCAGCCCGCCGTTGATCACCAGATAGCTCGGTTCGGCGGTCGCCCCCGGATAGGAAAGCACGTAGGAAATCACATAGATGCCGGTCGGCACGATCGTTCCCAGGTCAGGGTCGGCATCGTCGACGCGCAGCGTGAGATGCTTGTGGAGCGCGCCGGCGGACGACGTGCGATCGATCGTGAAGCCCGCGACGTCCGCATCGGCGCCGGTGACGGTCGCCGTGAAGAACGTCGTCGGAGATTTCTGAATCGCAACGGTCACGCCGCCCGAAACGGGCACGAACTCCACCGCCGGATTCGCCGCCGGATCCCAGCGCCACAGATTTGACGACGCCGCGCCGAGCGCGAACGTCTTGAGATCGAAGCGCAGGTCGACGCTCGCCGCGAGCAGTGCGTATCCGTCCGGCAGTTCGGCGGTGTCGCTGACGGCGAAGAACCCTTCGTCGCCGAGATAGGCGTCCACGCCCGCAACGACGTCGGCGCTCGCCGAGTAAATGCGGACCGGCGCATCCAGCAAACCGGTTACGCTGTCGATGCGGCCGGTCGCAAGCTGCGCGGGATCGCCGTCGACGGTGCAGACCAGTGCGTCAATTTCGTCCGCGGCCGCGGTGCGCCCCGCGAACGCGCCAAGCATGAAACCGAAGGCGCAAATCGCCGTCACTGCGGCGCCTGAATTCGAACGTCTCATAGACAGCCTCCCGAATAAAGCCAGTTCCTTCGACCCGGGGCGGACGGCGCCCCTCCGAGCGCCGTCCGCCCGCCGACAAACACGGAGATCAGACGCGCGCGCCGCGGGGCCCGCCCCGCCGCAGCGCCAGCACCGCGATCGCGAGTGCGGCGCCCGTCGCCGGCTCGGGAACGACGTCGGCCGCCGCTTCGACCGCGGCCTCGCCTTCCTCGCCCAATCCTGCGTTGAAGAGCCAGAAAATCGGCGCGGCGTCGGCGCCGGCCGTCACATCCAGCAAGATCGCATAGATGCCCGCGTCGCCGTCGAGCAGCGCGTCGAGATCGAGGTGCATGAACCCGGTCTCGTCCTCGCTCGTGCCCGGATCGTCGAAGATTGTTGTGTCGACGACGAACCCGGCGACGCCGGCGCTCGATCCGTCGACCGAGACGCTGAACGCGCCGCCGAGTTTCTCAAACGTCAGTGTGGCGCCGGCCGGCTGGAAGTCGACGTCGTCGCTGAAGTCCAAATCGTTGTCGTCGTCCACGCCGTCCCAGTACCAGAGATTGACGGCCGGGCCGCCCTGCACGGAGAAGGATCGAAAGTCGAACCGCACATCGACGCCGCCCGCGAGATTCGTGTAGCCCGAACCGCCGAGCTGCGTCGCCGCGACGAAGGCGCTGGGCGACGTGAAGCCCGCTTCTCCAACGAGCAGGCCGATTCCCAGGTCATCGAGATCGTTTTCGTAGACGCGCACCGGCGGAAGCGAATCCACCGCGAACCCGTCAAAGTCAAACGCGCCGGTTTCGATGCGCGACGGATCGCCGATCACGGCAACCGGCATCACATCAAGATGCCCCTCTTCGGCGAGCGCGACCGCAGCCGAGCCAATCACCAGGGCGGACACTCCAACCATGAACGTACGCATGCTTCTATCCCTCATTTTGTGAGTTTCTGAATCGATACCCGAAACGTCGCCCGTCGCAGCGCGGGTTGATCCCCGCGCGACGACGGTTGATCCGCGCGTCGTCTAGTGCGCGACGCGTGGATCGAAGAGGTTGTACTCAATATCCGTGAGAGTCTGACGAAACGTGAGCCGGCGCGCATGCCCGTCGACGAACCCGTAATTGCTGCGCGACTCCCAGCTCTTTTCGGGCCCGCCGGCCGCGTTGATCTGCATCTGCTCCGCGGCCTTGGCCGGCGGGCTTGGATGCTCGATCCACTCCTCGACGTGCGGGTGGTCCGAGGCCGCGAACGCGCCCTCGAACGCCATCGTCAGGAAGTGAATCGTCGCCGAGGGGTACTTGATGCGCTCGAGTCGCGTGTAGGCCAGGCCGTCGCCGCCGGGCCAGTCCGCGGGGTTCACGCCGCTGGGCGGCGGACCATAGGGATTGAGCCCGTTTTGCGAGGCGTCGGCCAGGAAGTTGTTCACGCCGTAGCTCGTGACACGCCGCTTGTCGGGCGCCAGCCCGGCGATGGGTTCGCCGCTGGGCGGGGGGCCCCAATGCGGACTGCGATCCAGCGGCGAGCGCGCGAGCAGGTTGTTGCCGTAGGACTTTTCGAGCGTGCGAATCCAGGCGACTTTCTCGTCGCCCGTGTATCCGCCGTGGGCCAGACCGACGTTTACGAAGAACCCGCGGTTCTCCGTCATGTAGGTCCAGTGCGCCTGTTCAAGCCCGCGGATGTTGCTCAGACACGCGCCGGCTTTCGCCTCCTGCCGCGCCGCCTGCAGCGACGGCAGCAGGATCGCGATCAGCAGCGAAATGATCGCCACCACCACCAGCAACTCAATCAGTGTGAACGCGCGCGTGCGCATCATGATCACTCCCGTCTGACACGACTTCGTTTCGTCAGTGGAAAGTGGAGGCGGCGGAGGAGAGCACAATCGCGGAACGGGGCTGTCCCGGACTATGTGCGCAAGCGCCTGCGCAGCCGCGCCGACGTTACGCGTTCCGCCGCAGGATCAGACAGGAGGCGCGCGCGGCTGATTCGGACGGTGTTCCGTAGACGACGGTGTGGCTGAATCCCGCGCGACGACGAACTCGAACGGCGCATCGGCCGTCAGAACCGTCGGAGCCGGCTCGGGATTCGCAAGTGCGGAAGCGTGAATCAGGTCGCACAGCGGGCATGGACGATGCGACTCAGGCGTCGCGGGCGAAGAATCGGAGTGGTGCGCCGATTCGCAATGGTCGGTCGCGACGGCGGGCGAGGCGTGCGAAAGCGAGCCGTGCAGCGCGCGGAGCCACGTGGACGCGCCAAACGCGATCGCCACGATCGCCAGACACGCTCGAACCCACACGAACATAGGGCCTCGCTAGTATTACGGTGTCTTACGCACGAGGATGATAACGAGCGACAACGCGCGGGTCAAGGAAAATCGGGCTGCTGCGGTACCACGGCGTCGCCCTGACGCGGCGGCCGCGCGCGATCGAGATCGGGAAGCGAACACACGACGACATCCGTGCCGGCGAAGCGCTGCACGACCCGCCCGCTCGCGATCGTCTGCCCGCCGCGCTCCACGACGACGCGCAGCCCGGCATATGCCCGCGGCAGCTCGACCGTCGCCAGGCCGCGCTGCACGTCGAACTGACGCAGCGCCCCCGTGTCGCGAGGCGCATCGGACAATTCGCGAATGCGCCGCAGCGCGCGTGACACCAGCTCGCGCTCAAACGCCGGCAGATTCTCCTCCGCCGATTCGAGCACGCTGCGCCCGGCGGGCGAATCAAACGCCACCAACGCGCGGGCCGCGGCGCGCGCCAGGTCCGGCTCGCGATCGCGCAGCAGTTCGAGCAGCGGCGGCTCGCCGATCTCGACGCGCATGCCTCCCAGCGCGTCGATCGCGAGTCGGCGCTCGCGCGTGTCGGCCGCTCGCAGAAAGGAGCTCCAGTCCGCCGGGCCGACTCCCACGCGATCCTCGAGATACGCGGGCGTGTGCCGGTAGTAGACCTCGAGCGTCAGCACGCAGACGGCGGTGCTGTAGACGCGGCTGCCCGCCCGCCCCCATTTTCCCCAGTTCGCCCCGAATGGCGGCCAGCTTCCGAAGCTGTGGCGACGCACGCCGCGCGCGGTCTGCGTGCGATCCTGGAGCGGCAGCAAGGCGTCGCGCAGCGCCGCGTTCCAGCGCTGCCAGTCGTCCTCGCCGAGTTGAAACATCGCCAGTGTGCCGTAGTACCAGTAGTAGTAATCGTGCAACTGGCTCGGGTCGCCGCCCTGCAGGCGGCGCGCGTCGGGCAGATCCGCCAGCAGCAGCGTCCGCTGCTGCCGCAGCGGCGAAGCGTCGGCGTTCCACCCCAGAATCTGCTGGCATGAGAGGCCGACGGCGCTCATCGCCGGTCCGTAGCGATACCCCGGCTGAAGCCCGTCTTCGAGCTTGAATCCCACGCCGGCGTCGGCATACCAGACGCGGCCATCCGGCGACGCGGCGCGGCTGAAGTGCAGCGACGCCCGCAACAGCGCCGTGCGCGGCACGTCGATCCCCGCGACCAGCGCCGACTGCAGCGCTTGCACCATCCAGCCGGTGATCGAAGTGTCGTTGCGACCGGCGTCGGGCGTCGCCAGGTAGTCCCAGCCGCCGAGCGCCTGCTGATTTCGCAGCAGCCGCCGCACGCCGCGCTCCGCCGGTTCGCGCAGCTCGGCGCGCCCGGTCAGCTCATACAGCTCGAGCAGTGCCAGCGTCGCCAGCGAGTCGTTGTAGCCGGCCATGCGATCGCTGTCGGCGCCGAAGCCTCCGTCCGTGCGCTGCAGCCGCAGCAGGGCGTCGGCGGCGCGCGCGACAGTCTGCTGGTGGGGGCCGTGCTCGTCGGTATAGCCCGCGCCGAGAAACGCCAGCACGCACAGCCCGGTCAGCCCCGCGTCAAGCGAGTGATCGAGCCGCGCCACCGCGATGCCGCCGCACTCGTCGCGATCGGGACAGCGCTGCGGAAAGCGCGTGCGGCTCCACAGCCCGCTCGGCTCCTGGTGTGCCGCGAGCCATTGCAGACCCGTTTCGACCGCGTTCTCGGTACTGACGGAGCCCCCGAACTGCTCGATACGCCGTCGCCGAGCCTCGGGCGAGCGGTCGAACTCGGCGGGCCGCGAAGCCAGTGGCGGCGGCAGCGACTCGGTCAACAGCGCTTCGTCGCGCACGAACCGTCGCGGGCGCGTCGGCGGATACCCAAGCGGCGCAGGGGCCGCAGCGCTTGGGGGCGGCGCGGCATTCGTCGCGACCGCCGACGGCTGCGGCACATCGAGCGCCGGCACCGTTTCTTCGAGATCGTCGAACGGCGGGTCGACGGACTCTGGCGCGGGCTCTTCGTCGCCTTGCGGCACCGACAGCGCGTCGACAATCGCCGGCGACTCCGGCTGAGAGGCGGCGCCGCGCGGCTGCGCCCGAGGCGCGCTGAGTTGCAGCAGCGCCACCGGCAGTGCGACCGCGAACACCAGCAACACCGCGAGCAGCCAGCGATCCGATTGCAGCCGCTGCATCGCGGCCGGCCGGCGTTGGGTGGGAAGCTCCGGCATCGCGCGAATTGTACGACCCAGCCCCCTCGGATCGCAGCGCGACTTCCGCGAATCGCGCGGCTACCGCGTGATCAGCAGCAACTGATCCAGCAGCTCCGACGAAGTCGAAATCACCCGGCTGGCCGCCTGAAACCCGGTGCTCGACGTGATCAACCCGATGAACTCGCGCGACAGGTCCACGTTGGAAAGCTCCAGCGCACCCGACTGAATCTGTCCGGCCGCGAACTGCCCCGGCGCCGAAACCGTCGGCGCGCCCGAGTTGGGTCCCTGCAGATAGAGATTGTCCGCATCGGCGACGAGCCCCTCGGAATTCGGGAACACTGCGAGCGCCACCTGTCCCAGCGTCCGCGTCAACCCGTTCGAAAAGATGCCCGTCACCGTGCCGTCTGCGCCCACGCCGTAGGAACTGAGCGTACCCGGCGGAAACCCATCCTGATCGGACGCGATCAGTGCCGAGGCGCGCGTGCTCAATCCGTGCACGCCGCTGAAGTCCATCGCGAACGCCAGCGGCGACGCCGCGCCCGTGTCGCCGCGGTCGATCTGGAGTTCGTTGCCCGTCACCGCGCGAAAATTCCCGTTGGTGTCGAACTCGACCGTGCCGGTGCCAAGCTGCTCGATCGCGCCGTTTGCGTCCGGCGCTTCGGCGTAGAACCGCCAGATCGGTCCGGTCGCGGTGGTCTGTTCGAGCACCATCGTGACGTTCACCTGCACCGGCGTACCGAGCGAGTCATACACGGTGTACGACGTGAACACGCCCGATCCGTCTGCCGCCGCCGTCTCGCTGAAGCTCAGCGGCAGCGCCGCGGCGACGTTGTCGCTGGTGATGTCGCCGGCGCTGAATGTGAAGCCGTTCGGCTCGCCCGCGTTGCTGCGCACGACCAGCGCGCCGCCCTCGACCGTGACGCCCGGCGTGCCGCCGCCGACGCCGGTCTGGATGCCGAGCTGCGTCTGCATCCAGGCGGCGAGGTCGCCGAGCGTGTTGCCGTCCGTGCCGACGACGAACGTCGCCGGCGGCAGACTGCGACCGCCCTTGTCGACGCCGGAAACGCTCAGCACCGATCCCGCTGCGAATAGCGGCGTGGTCGGATCGGTTGCCGAGCGCAGGTCGGTCAGCGCCGTCGAACCGTCCGCCGCGCCGCCGCCGCCGTTCACCATCGCCTGCGACGCGTGGGTCGAGCCTTGCGTCGCGATCGATCCGGCGGCGCTCAGGTCGCCGTCCATCACCACGTTTTGCGTAGGCCGCGCGATGCTCAGCGTGCCGATCGGCAGCACCAGCTCCTGCAGCGCGTTGGGCACGATGCCGAAGTTTTCGTCGACGCCGAAGCCCATCACGGCGTTGCCGTCGATCGTGACCATTCGATTCTGAGCATCGAGCGAAAACGCGCCGTCGCGTGTGTAGGCCTGTTGCCCGTTCGGGCGCTGCACGACGAAGAATCCGTCGCCTTGAATCGCCAGGTCGCTGGCCACGCCGGTGGTCTCGATCGAGCCGGGCGTCATGTTCTTCTGCGTGGCGCCGACCAGAGCCCCGAATCCGATCTGCGTCGGGTTCACGCCGCCGCTGGTGTCGCTTGGCGCGGTGCCCGCCGAGATCATTTGCGAGAATTGCGTCTGAAACAGCGTGCGCGAACCCTTGAACGCGGTCGTGTTCACGTTCGCGATGTTGTTGCCGATGGTGTTGATCCGCTCCTGGTTGACATGCATGCCCGTCAACCCGGTGTACATGGCGGTGGTAAGTCCCACAGGCGGCTCCTGCTGGCGTGAAGGGCGTCGGTTTCGGCGGCTAAAGCTTGAACGAACCGCTCAACTGCAACCAGGGCAGCAGTCCGCCCGTCGTCGTCGGTTGGGCAGCGCTCGCCGCCGCCGATTTCGCCGTCAGCGGCGGCGTAGTCGCAGCCGCGGCCTCCGTTGACTCATCGTCTTCGGGCGCGCCGAGCAATTGCTCGATCACATCCAGCGTCGTGACCTGCGTCACATCCTTCGACGCAACCGCCTGCCCATTGTCGAGCTCGAGCGTGGCGCTGCCGTCGTAATTGAAGTGCACGCCCGTGACCACGCCCTCGACCACGCTGGTCGTGCCGTCGCCCAGCGGCGTCTCCGCCCGCACGTACTTGCCGATCATGTCGCTCGCCCCGGCTGTGCGCTGCGTGCGTGCCAGCGATTCCAGCGTCTCGGTCAACTGCGTGCTCAGTTCGATGCTGCGAATCTGCGAGACCTGGCCGATCATGTCGGCCGTCTTCGCCGGCTCGAGCGGGTCCTGCTGTTTGAGCTCGGTCACCAGCAGCTCAAAAAAATCCTCGCTCTTCAGGCTGCTGAGCCCGCGCTGCGAGCGCCCGCCTGTCGCGAGGGCGCTGTCGATCGTGCTGACGTCCATCGGCTAGTCTCCGGCGCGGCAATCGCGCTGTCGTCGGCCCGCCGTGCGCTCCGCGCACGTCACGCCACCAGATTGACCCGCGACTCCGCCGCGGTCTCCACGCGCGCCGCAGGCTCCGCCGCGGCCGATGGTGCTTCCTGACCAGTCCCGTCGTCCCAGCCGCCGCTGTCGCCGCCGGCGTCGCCGTAGCTCCCGCCGCCATCGCGTGCGTCGGGGAGGTTCTGCGCATCTGTCGGCGTGCCGGGCGTCTCCGGGGCCGGCCCGACATTGCGAATCTCAATTCGCTCGGGCGGAAACCCCGCCGCCTCGAGCCCGCGTCGCAACTGGTCCAGCTCCCGCGAGAGCAAGTGCTGTGCCAACTGCGACTCGGTCTCGATGTCGAGCTGCAGCCCGCTCGCACCCAACTCGAATCGCAGCAAGAGGCTGCCAAGTTCCGGCGGCGTAAGCCGGACGACGGTCGTCCCACGTTCCTGGTACACCGCCGAGCGCAGCACGCGCAAGACTCGATCGAAGTTTTCGCGCGGCTCGGCCGAATCCGCGCCCGGCGCCGTGCCGCCGCGCACGACCGGGCCGCGCGCTGCCGTTCGCTGCGACGGGGGAGCCGTAGCGCTCGCATTCGGCTCACTGCGACTCGGCCCGGTGCTCGACGCGGGCGCGATCGCATTGGCGACAGGAGGCGACAAAACCGGCGATACCGACGCAACCGCGGCCGCCCCCGTCGGGGCAGCGGCCTGCGCCACCTCCGGCGCGGCGGCACTCAGCAGCGACTGCGGAATGTTGATCGCCGCTCGCGCGGCTCCCGTGGTCTGCCCCGGCGCGGCAACGGCACTCGGTGTCGTCGCGCTCCGCGACGAAGGCGCGGCTGTGCCGTGGACCGGCTCGGGCGCAGGCCCGGCCGCGCTCGTCGCGGTGTGTTCCGTCCGCGCGACGCTCGTGTCAGGCTTAGTGGCGTGATTCGGGCGTGCGCCATCCGAGGCCGCCGCGCGCTGTTCCTTGCCTCGCGCGGAAAGCGCATCGCGAAAGCGCTCGCGTCGCTCGAACCCGCTGCGCTCGGCGACGCCGCGCTGCGCGTCGCGGCGGAACGCTCGGCTCTGCGGCGCAAACTCGCGCTCCGCGGTCAGGATGCGTGTCGTCGAATTCGGCAGCGCCGCCGCCTGTGCCGCGAGCTGGGCGGCGGCGCCGCTCTCGCCTGCGGCGCGCTCGTCTCGCTCACGCTCGTCAGCGGGCTCCGGCTCTTCCGAGCGCAGCGCGAACGCGGCGGCAGGATCGGCGGCACGCAGCGCGAGCCTCGGCAACGGCGGGACGAGCATGGTGCGACCTTTCGCTCATGGCGAGTTGTCGTCGTCCGAAGCCGTCCCTGCCTCCGGTGCGAGCGTGGTTGCGTCCTGCGTGCGAAGCTGTTCCATCAGCTCATGCAGAACTTCGGTTTCCTCGGGCGTCTTCAACTGCGACAGCAGCGCCTTGGCCTTGCTGGTCGAAAGCGCGTTCATGATGCGGACGGCGTCCGCCTTGTTCTTTCTCCACGTGCGGACCAGGTGCTCCTTCGCCTGCTTCGGCGCCAGCGTCGAGAGCAGCTCCACTTCGCGCGCAAAGCCCGAGTCGCGGCTCTCATCCATTAACTTCTCGCGCTGCGCCAGCCAGTCGGTGCGCTTCTGATCGAACTGCTCGCCGCGCACGATCAGCTCGTGCATCGCCTGCCCCAGCAGCTCCTGCTGCGCCCGCAGGTCGGCCGTGGATCGCTCCAGCGCCAATCGCCGCAACTGCGTCTCGCGCTGCTGGCGTGCGATTTCTTCGGCAGACGGCGCGCGCATCGCGACCGCGGCCGCCTCGGGCTGCGCCGGGGCGCTCGCCGCAGGTTGCGACGCCGGCGCTGCGGGTGCTTCGCCGCGCAGAATCGACGCGATGGCGTCCACGCGTTGCGCGTCGAGCTGGCCGGTCGCAAACAGCGCACCGATGAGTGCGCCGCCGCCGAGCGTGCCGGCGATGCCGAGTATCGCGAGCAGGTGATAGAGTTTGCGAATCACGCGCACTCACTTTCGGCGGCCTGTCGTTCGGCCGGCGCCGCGGGCAATCCATCCGTCTCGCTCACGACTGCACGCTGATGCAATTGGCGCGCCAGCTCGTCGCTCTCGCTCTGCTCGCGCACGGCGTGCGCCTTGCGGTACTCGTCGAATCGGTGCTCGCGCAGCTTCTCGATCACGCGCTGATCAACTCGCGCCGCCCGCATCTGTTCCTGCAACCCCGCCAGCTCGCGGCGCAGCTCGGCCCGCGCCGTCGCGTTCCGCGCCCGTTCGCCGCGCAGGTGCGCCATCCACGCACGCGTGCGCGCCAGCTCGAGCGGCTGCACCACATGCTGCACGCCCGCCCGCAGCGCATCCTGTCGCCGCAGCAATTCAGCCTGCAGCTCGCTGTCCAGCGCCTCGAGCCGCGAGATGCGCACCAGTTGCGCCGTCACGCGGCGCTGCGCTTCCTCGGCTCGCAACCGCCGCACACGCAGGACCGTGTCGAGCCGAAATTCAAACCGCCGCGCCATCCGTCAACCTCTCCGCGCCGTTCGACTACGCCCCGCGTGCGCTGCGCGGCGCCGCCTGCTCGATCTGCGCCGCCAGCTCGCACAGCGCCTTCACGTTGTCCGCCAGCGCGCCCGGCTCGCTACGCTCCTGTCGCAGAAATCGCTCAATCGGCTGCCGCATCTTCACCGCGACGTCGTAGTCCGCATTCGCGCCCGGCACATACGCGCCGATGCTTACCAGGTCTTCGATATCGGCCCAGGTGGCCAACGTGCGCCGAACCAGCCGCGCCGCGTCGCGCTGCGCCGGTGCGATCACGTCGTCGGCCACGCGGCTGATGCTGTTCAGCACGTCGATCGCCGGATAGTGGCCGCGGTTGGCCAGCCGCCGCGCCAGCCAGACGTGTCCATCGAGAATGCCGCGCACCGCGTCGGCCAGCGGCTCGTCGATGTCGCCGCCCTCGACCAGCACCGTGTAGACGCCGGTGATGCTGCCGCGCTGCGTACGCCCCGCGCGCTCCAGCAACCGCGGCAGCAGCGCAAATGTGCTCGGCGGATAGCCCTTGGCGGTCGGCGGTTCGCCCGCCGCCAGCCCGATCTGTCGCTGGGCCATCGCCAGCCGCGTGATCGAATCCATCATCAGCAGCACGTTCATTCCGCAGTCGCGCAGGTATTCCGCGATCGCCGTCGCGTGGAAACAGGCGCGCACGCGCAGCGCCGGCGCCTCATCCGACGTGCTCACCACCACCACGCTGCGCCGCAGCCCCTCGGCGCCGAGCTGCCGCTCGACGAACTCGCCCACCTCGCGTCCACGTTCGCCGATCAGCGCCACCACATTCGCATCCGCCTGCGTGTGGCGGCAGATCATGCCCAGCGTCACGCTTTTTCCGACGCCCGTGCCGGCGAAGATGCCGAGCCGCTGCCCCAGCCCCGCGGTCAGCAGTCCATCGATCGCGCGCACTCCGAGTCCCAGCGGCGCGTCGATCAGGCGCCGTTCAAGAGCCGGCGGCGGGTCGGCGTAGAGCGGATAACGCCGGTTCAGGATCGGAGCCGGCTTGCCGTCCAGCGGACGGCCCTCGCCGTCGATCACACGCCCCAGCAGATCAAGACCGACCGGTGCTCGCGGCGGACCCGAAACGCACTCGATCGGATCGCCAGGCGCAATGCCGGTCGCCTCGCCGAAGACTGAGAGCAGCGTCGAGTCGCCCCGCAGACCCGCGACCTCCGCCGAGACCGGCGCACCCCGCCGCGCCAGCACGCGGCAGCGCGCCCCGACCGGCAGCGGCAGCCCGATCGCCGTGATCGAGAGACCTTGCACCGCGTGTACGCGCCCGGTGACGCGCTCGCTGATGATCGCGCCGATTTCGTCGGCCACACACGCCAGCGTCTCGCGCGCCGCCGTGCTCACGACGCAGTTCCGGTCGCTTCGGCGGCGGCCGAACCGAGGATCGAGTCGGCGATTCGCGCCAACTGCGTGGGAATCGTCGCGTCGACCGAACCATGCCGGCCGTCGATGCGGCATCCGCCCGCGGGAATCGCGGCGTCGGCGACCAGTTCGACATGCGCCGCGCGCTGCGCCCCGGCGGCCAACTCCGCCAGATGCGCGCGAATCGTCTCGTGATCCGCCGGGTTCACGCGCAGCACCAGATCGTGATCGTGCTGCACCAGATGCAGCAGTCGCGCCGCGTTGGCCCGTGCCGCTGTCGGATCGGCCGCGGCTACGCGCGTGGCCACACGTTCCGCGATGGCAAGCGCCAGCCGGATCAGGTCCGACTCCGCCGCCGACAGCATTCGGCGTTTGGTCACGTCGAACTCTTCGATCGCGCGTCGCAGGGTGGATTGCAGACGTGTCAATTCCGCGCGCGAGTCCTTGAGCGCCTGCGCCAGGGCCGCCTTTCGCGCCTCCTCGCGGCCACGCTCGCGTCCTTCGGCCAGGCCGGCTTCGCGCGCCTGCTGCCGAATCTGCTCAGCCTCACGCTGCGCCTGCCGCCGCGCCTCGGCCAGCAATTGCGCGGCTTGCGCTCGGTGCTGCTCGATCAGCGCCGCGCCGCCGCGCTCCAGATCGCCGAAACTGAACACGGGCGCTGCGGCGTACTGCTCCCGGCGGACGACCAGCCCCATGCTCGACTCCCCATCCGCGGCGCGGCGTCAGCCGGCGCCGTACTACACCAGCAGGTCCTTCTCGCCGCCGCGGCCCGCGATCACGATTTCGCCGCTGTCTTCGAGACGTCGCACGATGTCGACGATCTTTTGCTGCGCGGCCTCGACGTCGGTGACGCGGACCGGTCCCATGAACTCCATCTCTTCCTTGATGAGCGCCGCCGCGCGTTCCGACATGTTTCCGAGGATCTTTTGCTTGAGCTCCTCGCTCGCGGTCTTGAGCGCCAGCGAGAGCTCTTCGTTCTCGACTTCCTTGAGCACGCTCTGAATTCCGCGGTCGTTGACGCGCAGAATGTCCTCGAAGACGAACATCAGACGCCGGATGTCCTCGACGAGCTGCGGGCTGGCGGTGGCCAGGCCTTCCATGATCGAACGTTCCGCCGCCCGGCCCGACAGGTTCAGAATCTCGGCGACCGATTTCACGCCGCCGGTGCGTTCGAAGCGCGCCGCCATCAATCCCGCCAGCCGCTTTTCGAGGCCGCGCTCGACCTCGCGAATGATCTCGGGGCTGGTCTGGTCCATGTTGGCGATGCGAATCACGACTTCGATCTGCCGCTCCGCGGGCAAGCCCACCAGAATCGCGCTGGCCATCGTCGGCGGCAGGTGGCTCAGCACGAGCGCGATCGTCTGCGGGTGCTCGCCCTGCAAAAACATCAGCAGGTTCTCGGTCTCGGTCTTCTGCAGGAAACTGAACGGCTGCTGATGCACCTGGTGCTCGAGCGCTTCGATGATGCGCTTGGCTTCGTCCGGCGCCAGCGTCTTGAGAAGCAGGCTCTTGGCGAGCGGCAAGCCGCCCATATTGATGTACTGCCGCGCCAGCATCACGTTGTAGAACTCGCGAACCACCTCGGTGCGGACGACCGGGCTCACGCGGTCGATGTTCGCGATCTCGCGGCCGATTTCCTCGACCTTCGGGTGCGGCAGCTTGCGCATGATGCGGGCCGCCGCGTCCTGCGGCAGCGCCAGCATCAGGATCGCCGCCTTGCGCGATCCCGGCAGCTCGCGAATGTCCACTGCTTCCGGCGGTGCCGGCTGCGCCTTGCCCACTGCTCGCTCCTACGCCCGTCGTCCGTCCATCCAGCGTTCGACCAGCCCCGCGACCACTTCGTCCTCCTGGTTCGCGAGGTCTGAGACCTGCTTGATCATGTTGTGAATTTGCGCGGTCGATTCGTCGATTTCCTGCGCTTCGAGCACGCCTTCGGCCGGCTCGCCCATCGGCAGCGGCGGAGGCGGCTCGCGTCCGAGGTCCTCCGCGGCGCCGCCCGCGGATCGGCCCGCCGACGTTCCCGCGCCCGCCGGTCGCCGCACGTAGGTGTGCGAGGCCAGATCCTGCGCCGCGCGCCGCGCGGCTTCCACCGCTTCCTGCGGCAGCCCGAGTTCAACGCCCATCTCGTCGGCCGAGTCGGTGCGGCGCGCCATGCGCCACATCATTCCGAGCGCCAGCAGCGCCAGGAGCGCGAGTCCAGACAGCGGCGCGTAGCGTCCCGCGATGCTCAGGCCGTCAGTCGTCGCGGTGACGGTTTCCGCCGCGCCGTCGCTTGCCGTCGCCGTTGCCGCCGGCTCGAAGTCGTCGTACCAGGACACCGCGACCTGCTCGACCTTCTGCGGCAGCATCAGCTTCGCGACCTGGTCCTTGATCCGCTTTTCCTGTTCGGTGAACAGCGCGGCGATCGCCTCCGCCGACGGCGGATCGGTCGACTTCGTGCGACGCTGGTGGACGCTCGCCAGATAGCTGTACGACAGGTTGATCGCCGCCGAGACCGATTTGACCTCGCCCGCCGGCGTCTCGGTCGTCCGACGTTCGTAGCCCGGCTGGAACTTGCTGTCGCGCGATTCCGAACGCGTCGTATCTCCGGTGTCGCCGCTCGCCGCCGCCACGCCGACGTTCGGCTCCACTCCCGGCTGCCCGGCGCGGCTGCTGCGGGTGGTGGTCGACTCGGTCGTGTTCTCCTCGACGACGACGCCTTCCTTGGCCTCCGCGGTCTCCTGTGCCGAGCGCGTATGGCTCAGCACCACCTGCACGTTCACCAGCGCCCGCGGGTCGAACGCGAGTTGCCGCTGAATCTTCGTCTCGAGTTCGCTTTCCTTCTCACGCTGCAGCCGATGCAGCGCGGGCACGCCCTCGGGCGACTCGTCGCTCCAGTCGAGCGCCGGCCGCCCCGCGCCGTCGATCACCTGCACGCGCTCGCGCGGCAGACCGCGAACGGCGCCGCTCACCAGTTGCGCCGCCGCCAGCGCCAGCGAGCGCGGCACGGACTGGCCCGCCCGCATGTGCAGAGTCACGCTCGCCGACGCATCCGGGTACGAACGCGAAAAGCCGCGCTCGCGCGCGTTCAGGTTCAGAAACACGGCCGCCTGCTTCACGCCCTCAAACTGCGCCAGCACGGACTTCAGTTCATCCTGCAGCGCCACCGTCCAGCGCCGGTTGTTCTCTTCCTGAGAAATCCACGGATTCGACTGCTCCACCAGCGCCCGAAACCCGGCGCTGGTGTCCGCGGGCATGCTGTCGCTCTGCTGAAGTTGCGCCAGCAGCGCCGGGCGATTCGCGCTGGCACGCACCAGCACCCGCTGCCCCACCACCTCCACCGGCTCATTCATCAATTGCAGACCCGCCCGCATCCGCGCCACGTCCTCCGGCGGCAGGTCCATTTCCAGCAGCGGCGTCATCTCCGGCGTCGCCGCCCATTGCGCCATCCACGCCAGCGAGCCGGCCACCAGCGCCAGCCCCAGCACGATCGCAACGCGCTGCGACGTCGTCATATCGCGAAGCTGAGTGGTGGCACGGGTCAGGGATTGATGCAATGAGGCCATCCATGGCTCCGATGCGTGACGCCTATCTCATCGGCTTTCAGGCCGTTTCCGCCCGCAACGCGCAACAACTCGCGCAATTCGCGACGCCGGCGCAGCGCACCGAGCCCCGACTGTTGAGGAGGGAACGAATCGGTCTCTGTTCCGAGCCCCGACCGTGAGGGAGCGATCGATCTTATATCTATTCGATTTGGTCTCTGTTCCGAGCCCCGACCGTGAGGGAGGGATCGATCTGATTCTTGTCCAAGCCCCGACTACGCTCTGGGTAGCATGGGCCTCCGGCCCGTGCCATTATTCCCGCGCAGCGGGAACCACGTACCTTGGCATGCACGGCGCTCCGTGTGATCAGGATGCGTCTCGCGCCAAGCCCCGCGCGACACTTCGGACTAGACGCGCATGTTCTGCAACTCCTGGTAGGCGTCCACCAGCTTGTTGCGCATCTCCATCAACAGCGAGAACGCCACCTGCGCCTTGCGCGCCGCGACAAACACATCCGTCATGTTGTCGCTTTGACCGGTCAGGAACTGCTCGACCTTGGCGTCGGCTTCCGACTGCATCGCGCTGACCTTCTGCAACTGGTCCTTCATCAGCGAAGCGAAATCGCCGTCTCCGGCCGGCTTCGCTTCCGCCGCCGGCCTCACGCCGCCGATCGCTCCGCCGCCGCTGACGGAGTTGAGTGAAATCGGATCAGGCATGGCGACTCCCTCGGTTCACCGCCGCTCAGGCAAACAGCTGCAGCGCCGGCAGCCTGGAAATGGTGGGCACGGCCCACCCTGCGATTCACCGCCGCTCAGGCGAACAACTGCAACGCCTGCCGCATCATGTCGCGAGACAGATTCATCACCGCCACGTTCGCCTCGTACGCGCGTCCCGCTTCCATTGCATCCACGTACTCGAGCGTCTGATTCACATTCGGGTAGCGCACATACCCCGCCTGCGGCCCTTCGGGAATCGCGTGCGGATGCCCCGGGTCGTACTTCAGCCGGAACGCCGCCGGGTCCTCTACCACTCCCGAAACGTGCACTCCCGGGCCGCCATCGGACCCGTTCACGCCGAACGTAACCACCCGTCGGCGATAAGGCTCGATCGTGCCGTCGGAGCGCGCCGTCGTGAACGCGTTCGCGATGTTTCCCGCGATCACGTCCAGCCGCACGCGTTGCGCCGCGAGCGCCGACCCCGAAATTTCCATCGAACGAATCATGCCTTGCCTCGCCGGCGCACCGGCCTACGCATCAACTCGTACGGCCGCGCACTGCCGTCAACAGACTGTCAAAGCGGCTCTTCAGCAAGTTCGAGGCCAGACCGTAGCGCATGGCGTTCTGCTGCGCCGCGGTCAACAGTTCCTCGACCCGCGCCGAGCGCGATGCCGCATCCGCAGCGCCTTCCGCCGCCACCCGAACAGGCGTCACGACGAGCCGTCCGGCCGCATCGGTCGAGGATTGCGCCGCATCGCGCAATTTCAGCTCGCCGTTGCCGGCGCGGCGTGCCTCCTGCAGCGCGCTTTGCAACCCGCTTTCGAAGTCGCGTACGTCAAGCGTCTGATCCTGGTAGAGCGGCGAATCGATGTTCGCCATGTTCTCCGCCAGCACGCGTTGTCGCTGCTCGGCAAAGCTGGCGCTCAGCTCCAGCGCACGTCGCGTCGGCGAATTCAACAGCCGGTCAATCAGCATGGCGGCTCACCCCTGCAAGATGCGTGCCAGGCGCGACGGCGACGCCGCGCCCGCACGTCGATCCGGTTTGTGATTACACGCTCACGCCGGCCAGCACCGCGCGGTTATCGCGCACTTCCTCGAAGGTGCCTTCTTCGCGCCACTTCTTGAGCTTCAGACCCAGCGTGCGCAACCCGATTCCCAGGGCCCGCGCCGTCTTTTCGCGATGCCCGTTGAACCGCGTGAGCGTGCGCACGATCAGATCGCGCTCCGCGTCGGCCAGAATCTGTCCGTCGCGATAGGCCACGCGCTCCACCGGCGCCGAGGCCGCCTTGATCGGTCCCGTCAGCAGCGGGCGAATCACGGCCGGCGTCACTTCGCGCCCCGCCTCCAGCACGCAGAGCCGCTCGCAGAAGTTCTGCAGCTCGCGCACGTTGCCCGGCCACTTGTATTCAATCAGCAGCGCCAGCGTCTCGTCCGACAGCCGCGGACGCTCGCGTCCCTCGCGATCCGCAACCCGCCCGATGAAGCAATCCATCAGCAGCGGAATGTCCTCGCGCCGTTCGCGCAGCGGCGGCACCTCGATCGGCAGCACGCTGAGGCGATAGAACAGGTCCTCGCGGAAGCGCGCCTTGGCCGCCCAGTCGCGCAGATCGCGGTTCGTCGTCGCGATCACGCGCACGTCGCAGCGCCGCGTTACCGAGCTGCCCACGCGCTCGAACTCGCGCTCCTGCAGCACGCGCAGCAGCTTCGCCTGCAGCGCCGGTGCGATCTCGCTCACTTCGTCCAGCAGCAGCGTGCCGCCGTCCGCCAGCTCGAATCGTCCCTTGCGCAGCCGGTCGGCGCCGGTGAACGCGCCCTTCTCGTGGCCGAACAGCTCGCTCTCCAGCAGCGTCGGCGACAGCGCGGCGCAGTTCACGCAGAGCATCGGCTGCTCGCGGCGCGGGCTGGCCGCATGAATCGCGCGTGCGATCAGCTCCTTGCCCACTCCGCTCTCGCCCGTGATCAGCACCGTGGCCGAGCTTTGTCCGATGCGCTCGATCTTCTCCAGCACCGGCCGCATCGCCGGCGCCGCGCCGACCAGCGTCCGCTCCGCCGACATGTCCTCGATCGTGCGGCGCATGACTTCGTTGTCGCGCTCCAGCTTGCGCTCGCGGATCGCGCGCTCGATCTGAATCGCCACTTCGTCCGCGTTGAACGGCTTGCTGATGTAGTCGAACGCGCCGAGCTTCATTGCCTCGACCGCCGTCTGCACCGACGCAAACGCCGTCATCAGAATCACCGGCGTGTCGAGCCCCAGACGCCGCATCTCGCGCAGCAGCGCTACGCCATCCATCCCCGGCAACCGCAGGTCGGTCAGCACCAGGTCGAAACTCCGCTGCCGCATGGCGGTCAGCGCGTCCTGCG
This sequence comes from uncultured Planctomycetales bacterium, assembly GCA_964388675.1. Classification (GTDB taxonomy): domain Bacteria; phylum Planctomycetota; class Phycisphaerae; order UBA1845; family Fen-1342; genus CAYMBL01. The sequence continues at coordinate 46,172 of CAYMBL010000010.1, read as the reverse complement.
CGTTCTCAAATGCGATGACCTTGTGATCCTGCTGGGCCAGCGTCGCCTGCACCGAGTCGCGCATCAGCGCCTGATCATCCACAACGCAGATAACCGCCATGATCTCTCCTTCTCAAGCGGGTGATTCCACCGTCAGAAGCTCCGCGGCGCGCAGGTCGTGCCGCGCCGCGCCGGCGGCGCTGACCGCCGGCAGTTCCACCGAAAACTCGGCGCCGCCCTGCGCACGATTCCGCGCGCCGAGCCGCCCCCCATGCGCCTCGGTCAGCCGATGCGCAATCGTCAGCCCCAGGCCCGTGCCCGTGGCTTTCGTCGTGAAAAACGGGTTGAAAACCTGATCCAGCAGCTCCGGCGGCAGTCCGGCGCCGCGATCCGACACACGCAGCGTAAAGCCGCCGTCGGCGCGCCGCTCGGCGCACAGCTCCACCAGCGACCCGGCCGGCGCCGCCTCCGCCGCGTTCGACAGCAGGTTGATGAGCACACGCTGCAGGAGCTGCGCGTCGGCCGCCACTTCGGCCTCCGCCGGCAGCGCTACGCCCACCTGCACTTCGCGCCGCTGAAACACCGGTTGGCAGAATTCCAGCGCCGCGCGCACGATCGGCTCCAGCGCCTGGCGCTCCAGCCGCGTCGGTCGTGGAGCCAGCGACAGCGTGTCGCGCACCACCGCGTCGATCGCGCCGATTCCGGCGTCGATCTTCTCGATCAACTGCAGCGCCGGAGACAGCTCCGCGCACGTCCGACGCAGCAACCCGCTGTATAGCTGGATCGCGCCCAGCGGGTTTCGCACTTCGTGCGCCACGCCCGCCGCCAACTCACCCAGCGCCGCCAGCCGTTGGCGACGTTCCAGCTCGCGATCCTTGCGCGCCAGTTCTTCGCGCAGCCGCTCGACCTCGCGCTGCAGGTTCTCGTGCGTGCGCTGCAGTCGCGCGGTGACTTCCATGTACTCGCGGAATACGTCGCCCAGGTCGACCGGCGCAGGGCCGCTGGTCGGCCGCGCCGTCAGCATCGTCGCCGGATTTTCGTTGTGCTGAACCATGGGCATCCTTGCCGCTTGCCTTGCGCTACGCGCGGAAATCCGCGCCCGAGCCGCCGCTTGGCCGCCGCGGCGTCGGACGGTAGGCCGATTGCGCGTGCCGCCCGCCGTCGAGCTGCGCCAGCGCTCCGCGCACGCTTTCCTTGCGTGCGGCCAGCAGTGCGCTGTCTTCCTGGTCGTTCTGCAGAATCACGCGCAGCAATCCGTTGATCTCGTCGAGCAGCTCTCCCGCGCGCACCCGCACCTCGGCGGGCAGGCTCTCGTACACGCCTTCCCAATCCTGGCGAAATGGCGCTAGCTGCTCGTTCAGCCCGGCCAGTTCGTTGACGATCCGCTGCCGGTCGCCCAGCACGTTCAGCAGCAGTTCCGGCCGATCGCCCGAGATCAGGCTGCGCTGCAGCAGGCTCAACTCCCGCAGGCGGCGATAGCAATTGCGCTGCGACTCGAGCAGCCGCAGCAGCCGGTCCGGGTTCACCCAGCGACGTGTTGGTTCCACGCGATCGCTCCCTCTACGGCGCCGCCGCGAACACGTCGCGGAACAGGTGCGACTTCGACGCCGCCGTCAGAAACTCGTCCCACGCCGCCCGGCTCAGCGCGCCCTCGAAGGCCGCATCCGGCATGCCGCGCATCAACCAGCGTGCGTGCTCCAGCGCACGCGCCGCCTCCACCGATCGACCTTGCCGCAGTTGAATGTTCGAGATCTGAACCTGCGCGCTCAGCGCCGCCGGCTCGCTCTGATACAGAGCGGCCGCCTGGCGGTAGAGCGACAGCGCTTCCTCAAGCGTGTCCGGCGTGTTGCGCTCGTACAGGCAGTCGGCGCGGTAGAGCAGCGCCAGCCGGCGCAGCACGTCCAGCCCTGCCGCATCCGCTTGCCGCTCGCGCGTCTCCGACAGGAACGCGCCGAACTCGTCCGCGGCACGTTCGAGCCGCCGCTCGGCTTCGACGGCGCGCGTACGATCCGGCTCGGCCTGCTTGCGAAGCGCGAGCGCGCTTTGCCGATAGGCGTCCGCCAGCAGGAAACGCAGGCGATGACGCTCCGCGTCGTCCGGGTACAGCTCCAGCGCGTCCTGCACGCGCCGGATGGCCTTTCCGTATTCGCCGCGCTGATAGAGCAGATCGGTCAGCGCGAACAGCGCGTCGCGATAAACCGGCGACTCGGGACCAACACCGCCCGTCGCCAGCAGCTCTTCCAGCAGCGCAAGCCCTTCCTCATAGCGCGACTCGCCCTGTGCCAGCAGCGCATCGGCGTGCAGCAGCCGCCCGCGCGACGTCTCCGGCAGAGACGGGAACTCCGCCGCCAACTGCCGAAACCAGCCGATCGCCGTTTCGTATTCGCCGTCGGCGGCATGGGCCTGCCCGAGCCGCAGCAGCGCCTGCGGGCGACGCTTGTCTTTTGCGGGGCCGTCCAGAAAACGCACCAGATTCTCGCGCGCCAGGCTCACATACCCCGACATGTCGAACTGCTGCGCCGCCTGCCAGTGCAGTCCCGCGCGCAGATCCTCGTCGTCTTCCACCAGCGCTGCCGACGCGGAGTACGCCGCGCCCGATTTTTCGCGATAGCCGCGCGCCGCGTCTTCCGCGGCTTCGACTTCCGCCGCGCGCTCGTTTTCGCGTCCCAGCAGCGCCAGCAGAATCTGCCGCACCTCGCGCTCGGCAGGCGGCGCCAGCGACACCGCCATGTCGAGATAGCGCACCGCGTTCGGGAAATCCGATAGACCGTCGCGCTCCTCGTAGAGCGCGATCAGCCCGCGCCGCAGCCGACCCCGCGCTCCCGCCAGCAGCGTCGGCTGCATGCTGAGGACGCCGATCGTGTCGCGAAAGACCTCGCGCGCCGCGTCATGCCGCTCCAGTCGCGCCAGCGCCGTCGCGCGCCCGATCGTCAGCGGAACCAGCAGCGGACCGTAATTCTGCAGCGCCACCGCTTCCTCAAACCGCAAGAGCGCCGCCTGCGGCCGTCCGTCGCGCAGATCGCATTCGGCGCGCAGCCAGCGATTGAGCACCGGCAGAAAACCCGCGCGATGCAGCGCCGGATCGTCGACCACCGTCACATCCAGCCACTCGTCCACCCACTGAATGAGCGGCAGCGCCTCGTCGATCTGGTCCTCGGCGGTCAGCACCCACGCCCAAAGGTGCTCGTGATACCCGCGCAGGTCCGATCGCTTGAATCGCTCCGCGTCGCGCTCGAGCACCTCGCGCGCCCGCGCAAAATCCCCGGATTCCAGCGCATCGCCGATCGCGGTCCGCAGCGCGCCCCAGGCGTACGCCGGCGAGACGCCTTCCTCCGCCAGCAGCGCCCGCACCACCGTTTCCCGCTCGGCGGCCGCGTCGGGCCGCCCGTCGAGCAGTTCCGCCAGCGCCTGCAGCGCCTCGCGGCGCAGCTCCACCGGCGGCTCGCGGTTCAGCGTCTCGCGATACTCCGCGATCGCCTCTTCGGTCTGCCCCAGCCAGCCGTGCGCACGCGCCATCCGGAACGACGCCGTCGCGTCCAGCGACCGCCCCAGCGACACCGACGCCGCCTGGTGATCGAGGATCAACTGCGCGTTGGCCGGATTCGGCTCCTCACGCAGCAGTTCCTGCGTGTAAATCACCTCGCTGAGGAAGTTCTCGAGATACGCACGCTGCGCGGCTTCCAGCGGCGGCTGCAGCGCAAGCAGATTCACCGCCGAGTCGGCTGCGTCGTAGTACGCCTGCTTGGCCGCCAGCGCCGTCAAATCCGCCACCAGCGCATCAAAAACAATTTCGCGCGGCGGCGGCTTCAGCCGCGAATAGGCGAGCCCGGCCAGCCCGAGCGCAACCGCCGCCAGCGGAATCTGCCAGCGATCGGAAAGCAGAGTTTTTATCGCCCGCAACATGCGCCCGGTCTCCGCCGCCCAGAGCGGCTTTCGCCCTTCCTATCGGTCGGGGCCGCACGACCGGCACACCGGATTTGCGCGAAGCCCCCGTCAAACTTGCGCGAATCGGCCAAACCGCGCACCCCGCCGGAACCGATAAGAACAATTGCGAAGGGCGGAGCCTGGAATGAGCGCGCGCAGCGCCGACGTGCTGCTGATCACGAACGATGCCGAGCTGATCCACGTCGTCGGTCGGCAACGACCGGCCGGCGCACGGCTCGCGTGCGTTTCGCACGCCGATGCCGGGCATGTCACGTTGCCCGAGGCGCGCCAATGGTGGATCGACCTCGACGGCGCGGCGGCGCTTCCCCCGGGAGCGCGCGCCCGCAAGCGAATCTACTTCTACAACCGCATCCCGCGCACCACCGCCACGCTGCCCAACGGACTCTTCATTCGTAAGCCCTGCGCCGATGCCGTGATCGCCGTGCTGTGGGCCGGGGTGCCGCTCGAACATGCCGCCGCCCGCCGCACACTCGCAGCGCCTGCGCCGGCCAGCCTCCCCGTGTCGCTCGTCGAATATCTGGGGCTGCCGCTGCGCGAACTCGCAGCGCGCATTGCGCGCCAATTGCCGCTTGACCTCGGCGCTCGCTGCGCCGCGCTCTACCTCCGCGAAGCCGACGGCCGGCTCACCCTGCAGGACAGCTCGTTCCCGCAACTGATCGACACGTCAGTCGCGCTGGAGCCCGCGAGTTCGAATTCGCTCGCGCAGGTGGCGATCGACGGCAACCCATGGACCTATTCGGACCTGCACTCCGCGGCCGCCGCGCGCGGCTGGATCGCTCCCTCCAGTGTCACCGGCGCCGGCGCGATGATTCCGCTGCGCGGCGTCGACGGCGTGCTTGGGCTCGTGCTTGTTGAGAGCGCGGCCGCGCCGACCGGGGACGCGGTCGCAAACGGCCCGCAGACGCTCTTCGACGCGCTGGCGCGCAGCCTGTCCATCGCGATCGCGCACGACGCCGCACGCCGCGAGGCAGAGATCGACGGCCTGACCGGCCTGCGAAACTATCGCTGGATGCAGGATGCGCTTCACCGCGAGGTGCAGCGCGCGCAGCGCTACCAGACGCCGCTCTCGCTGCTCGCCATCGACCTCGACGGACTCAAACGGTTGAACGACCAGCACGGACATGCCGCCGGCGACGATCTCCTGCGGCAGGTCGCCACGCGTATTCGCGCCGGTCTGCGCCAGATCGATGCCGCGGCCCGCGTCGGCGGCGACGAATTCCTCGCGCTGCTGCCCGCTGCCGATCACGCCGGCGCTGAAAACGTCGCCAATCGCATTCAACGCGCCATCCGCGCCGGCTTCAGCGCCGCCGACGGCACGGCGTGGAACGTCACCGCCAGCATCGGCGTCGCGTCCTGGTTCGACGGTTGGAGTGCCGCGGATCTCGCCCGTGCTGCCGATCGCGCTTTGTACGCGGCCAAACGCGCCGGCGGCGACCGCATGAACACCGACGTTCCCGCTTCCGCTGCCGATGCGCGCGATCACGCCGCGACGACCGCCGAACCGATCTCGCTTCCCTGAAGGGTCTCGCAGACCGGGCGCTACGGAACGGCTGCGGTCTGCGGCGCCGACGGCAGCGCCCGCACCGCGATCATCGCCTTTCGGCAGTAATCGAGCGCGAGGCTCAAAATTCGGACCGATTCCTGATCGGCGTGAAAACCGGTGCTGTTCTCCGCGCTGACGTAGTCGACCAGGAACGATGCCTTGCGATGAAAGCTGCGGGCTTCGGCGAGTTGCTCGTCGCTGGCGCCCGCTTCGCGTGCCGCCTTGAGCGCGTCGATGACCTCCACCAGCGCGTCCAGCGCAAGATCGAACGAGAACATCGTGCGTTCCTGGATCGTCTCCGCGCGGGCCAGCAGCTCCGCTTCCGGAACGCGGTGACACGTCTGGCACGCGGCCGCGATGTTCAGCAGCGGGCTACGCACGTGGTGGTCGCTGACCTTCATCGCGCCGACCCGCATGTACGGCATGTGGCAATCGGCGCAGGACACGCCCGCGCGGGCGTGCGTGCCCTGATTCCACAGCTCGAATTCCGGATGCTGTGCCTTCAGCATCGGCGCGCCGGTGTCGGCGTGCGTCCAGTCCTTGAAACCGAGTTCTTCGTAGTAGGCGAGCGCGTCGTCGGCGCGGAGACCCTGCGCCCACGGATAGCGCAGACGCTTTTCCGCGCCGGCGAAGTAGTACTCGACGTGGCACTGACCGCAGACGAACGAACGCATCTCCTGCCGCGTCGCATCGCGGTTCACGTCATAGCCGGGGCGGCCCTCCGATTCGCGCAGCCGCGCAATGCCCTCCATGAACGCCGGCCGCGTGACGCGCAGCGCCATCGTCGCCGGATCGTGGCAATCGATGCAGGCGATCGCGTGGCTGACGTGCTGACGCGCCTCCTCATACGGCATCTGGTTGAGCTTCTCGAAACCCTGCTTGAGATCGCCCGCGCCGAGCTCGCGATAGGCGGCGTAGGTCGAGGCATGGCAGTTCACGCATGTGCCGGGCTGCTTCACGGCCGTCACGCGCTCCGTGTAGGTCTGGTCTTCCAGCATGTACGCGTGGCCGCGCTCTTCGCGGAAGTCGCGCGCGAATGCGTAGCCGGCCCACATGCGCTTCAGCCGCGGGTCCTCTTCGATCCGCGAAAACGACACCGTCTGACGCGGATCATTCGGGGTCGGGTCGCGCGGCTCCGCTTCGCTGCCGCCGTGGCGCGTCCGCACCATGTCGACCGTCTTTCGATACGAGTCGTATTGCTGCGGATAGTTCTTGCCCCACTCGGCCGGATCGGACGTCTCTTCGGTCAGCTCGACCACGCGGAAAAAGGGCGTCCGCGCCTCCTGTTTGCGCTCGAAGATATTCACCAGCAGCGCCGTCATCGCAACCGTCGCCGCGGCCGCCAGCACAATCACACCCAGCAGCAGCTTGGTGGGCGCCGCCGCTCGCGTCATCGAGCCCGAATATTTCTTCATGTGCACTTCAACTCACCTTCCCTCGAGCCGCGCCGTCGTCAGTGCAGGTGACCCACGGAGCGGTGACAGCGAATGCAGTCGAGTCGCTCCGCCGGCGCTACATCCGTGCGGGCATCGATCGCCGAGACCACGTCGGCGTGACAATAGCGACACGCCTCCTCGGTGATCCGCCGGTTCCGCGGCGTGATCTGAATCGGTTCCGGGAAACCGCCCATCGTGAACGCCCACGAGTGGTTCCAGCCGTTGAGCGCCTTCGTCGTGTACTTGCCGAAAAAATCGTGCGGCGTGTGACAGTCGTTGCAGGTCGCGACCGCGTGGTGAGACGATTTCGTCCAGCCGTCGAATTGCTCGTTCATGACGTGGCAATTCGCGCAGGCCGCGGGGGAGTCCATCAGATAGGAACCGCCCCGCGCGTAGACGAACGTATAGCCGCCAAGGCCCGCGCCGGTCCCGACAATCGCTCCCAGGATCAGGAGCAGAGTTGTCGTGACCGACCCGGCAATCCCTACGCGACGAAAGAACGACCGCATCCCACCGCGTCCGTGCCCAGACCGCAACGCTTCAACCGCTCCACCGCCGGAGCGTACTCGGAACGTCGGCGCGCGTCTGGCTTACGGGCACGGCTGCCCGAAGACCGACAGCATGATCCCCAAGTCGCTTAGGTCGACGTCGGTGTCGCCGTCCAGATCGCCGCTCGACAGCCCGACGCCGGTCGCGCCGTAGTTCGCCAGCAGCACGCCCAGATCAGACAAATCGCGCAGCCCGTCGCCCGTCACGTCGCCTTCGCACGCCGGCGGCGCACTGCACGCCGTCGTGATCGCCGCGAAATCATCGATCGCCGCTTCCACGATCGAGCTGTTCCCCAGATCGCTGGCGACGAACCGCACGCGCACCTGGTCCGTCGGCGTCACATGGTCCGCCACACGAAACTCATGAAAGTACCAGCCGCCCGCGGCATCCGCGCCCGACGGTCCGACCACTTCCACGTTCACCCAGTTCGCGCCGCCGTCGGCCGAGATGTCGATCACGAAACTGTCCTGGTTCGACGAGCCGCCCACGCTGTTCTGATACCAGCGCCAATAGCTGATGTACGCATCCTCGCCGCCGGAAAGATCGAGCACCGGCGAGACCAGCGTCGTCGTACCGCCATCGACGTCCAGCGCGTTGGGGTTCCCACCGGCGTTGCCGTCGGTTGCAAAGCACGCCGCGCCGCCGGGGCTGCGATCGTCCTCCGGCTGAATCTGCACGTCGTTGATCACCGTCCCCTGCGGATCCATGCGGTTCCATAGGCCGGTCGTCGCGTTGTCGCCGGCCCAACTCAGCGTCCAGCCGCGGTCGATCTCGGCGTCATCCTCCAGCACCGGTGTGATCTCGACGATTCCGGCCGCATAGACGTCCGTCGGCGCCGAACGCGGCGAGGTGGCCGTCGCGCCTTCAACCGTCTGCGCCACGACGTAGTACTCCACCAGTTCGCCGCACGCGCCCGCCGGCAGCGCGCCTTCGAACACGCCGCCGCCCAGGTCCGTCAGCGCGCTCTCGACGTATTCGCCCGCGCCGCCCACGCGCGCCAGCAACTTGCCCGAGCCGGCCAAGTACGTCCCGTTGACGTCGGCGATGGAAACCGTGATCGGCGTCGCCGCGTCGGGCGCGATGCGCGTCGGCCGGCCGCTCGGGAAATCGATGTCGAGCAGCGTGATGACGTAATCCGCCAGCGCCTGAATCGCGGCGTAGCTCTCCTGACCCGTCGGCAGAATCTCGGCCGGCGGCAGCTCAAAACCCGGGAACGACGACGCCGGACGCAATTCGATCGTCCAGCCGAGCATGTCCTGATCGCCGTAGAACCAGTCCTTCGACGTGCCCGACGCCAGGTACAGGTCCTGCCCGGCCGGGCCCCAACCGTACGTCTCTCCGTGCGTCGCCGCGATCGCTTCGGACATCGCGCGCCCGAGATCATCGAAGATCGTGAGGTCCGGCTCGCTCAAGTTCTGCTCGGTGTAGCTCCACGGCGACAGGATCAACTGCGAGTAGCTGTGAAAATCGATGAACGCCCGAATCTCCGGATGCGCCAGCGTGAAATCCCGCATCAGGGTCGTTTCCGGCTCGGAAAAGGTGGCCGTGCCTCGATACGTCTCCGAGTTCGGATCACTGCTGGAGCCCGAGGAGAGCCCCCACTGATATCCCCAGTTGCGATTGAGATCGACGCCGAAGCTGTTGCCGCCGTTGGGGCGTCGGTTCTTCCGCCAGAAGCGGTCGACGTCCACGCTGTACTCGTAGCCGTCGGGGTTCACGATCGGCACGATGAAGAACACTGCGTTGTCCATCAGTTCCGTGATCGCCGCGTCGACGCCGTAATCCGCCAGCAGCCGATCCGCGATGTACATCGGCACCATCACCGCCACCCACTCGCGCGCGTGCTGGCAGCCTTCGAACAGCAGCGCCGGCTTGCCCGCGGTTCCGTTCGAACCCGTGATCTGCAGGCCGTAGACCGTGCGATTCTCGAGCGACAGCCCGAGATTCAGCTTGCTCGCGAGCGCCGGATACGTCGCCACCAGCGTATCGATGTACGCGTTCACCTCGTCATAGGTCTTGTATTGCGCGAACCAGTCGTCCCCGTCCTGCGGGAACGACAGCGTCGCCCGCTCACGCTCCACCAGTTCCTGTATGTTGTCGTGTAGCACGCGGAAGGTCAGCCCCGATGTCTCGAGCGCCGCGACCTGCTCCGGCGTCAGGCGAAATGGCGTCGGTCCGCGATGCAGCTCGCACGACAGAAACGCGTCGCTGATCGCCAGCATGCGATCCCGCGCCGCCTCGTTCGTCAGATCGACCTCGACCAGCTTCTGACCGTCGTATCGCACGGGCTCGTGCCCCGGCGCCGACGCCGCGAAGACAGACATCGCCAGGCCGCAAAGTGACGCGCGAGTGAGCATGCGTGATCCCCCAATTCGGTTGCGCTGATTCCACCCAGGCGCGTAATTATGACCGATCGGCCGGTCGCCGGAAACAGCATCTGCGCGGAAGGTGTGTGATGTGGCTCTGAGTGATTTCACCGCCGGAACGGGGAGCATCGGCGTCTCGCCGTTCTCGACCGGCCCGATCGGCCGGGCGCCGCGTACTCTGATCCGAGCCGCGACCGTGAGGGAGCGCGGGCAATTCTGATTGATCCGAGCCGCGCGCGCGTGAGCAAGCGGTCTTTTCGCGCCTCGGTCTTATTTCTTGGGTGGCATGGGCCTCCGGCCCGTGCCCCTATTCCCGCGCAGCGGGAACCGGCAACAGTGCGAGAGAAGATTCTCGCACCCGTCACGAGTTCGCTTGATCCGAGCCGCGACCGTGAGGGAGCGGTCAATTCTGACTGATCCGAGCCGCGCGCGTGAGCAAGCGGTCAAATTCTCTTGCCCTATTTTCTTCTTGGGTGGCCGGCCCGTGCCCCTATTCCCGCGCAGCGGGAACCGACAAATGCTCATGCGCTGTTTTCGTCTCGCGAGAGCGACCAGCCGCTATTCGCAGGTCTGGCCCCAGTTGGCGAGCACGACGCCGAGGTCGCCAAGGTTGACGCAGTCGTTGCCGTCGTCGGCGAGTGTGCCGGCGAGGTCGTCGTAGGCGGCGTCGCCGGGGCAGGCGTTGAAGGCGCTGAGCAGCACGCCGAGGTCGGAGATGTCGATTGCGCCGTCGTTGCCGAAGATGTCGCCGGCGGGGACCTGCTCCCAGATGGCGAAGTACTCGATGGGCATGCCGTCGACTTCGCGGAAGTTGCCGCCGGCGTAGAGCGCGCCGTCGAATTCGGCGAGTGCGAAGACGGCTTGTGCAAACGACTCGATCCCGCCCGCAAGGCCGCTGTAGTTCGCGCCGTCCCAGAGAGCGACGCCTTCGTAGGGCAATTCGAAGCCGCCGCCGAGCGCGAGTTGGCCGTTGAACGTGTGAAGCGCGTAGACGTCGGAGTCGGGCTGCTCGGGATAGGTCCAGGCCGCGCCATCCCAGTACGCGAATGGCGAGTACCACGGCAATCGCGACAATCCGCCCGCGTAGAGCTTGTCATCGAAGACGTGCAACGCGGATGTGCGCGGTTCTGGTGCTCCGGGAAGGCTTTGCCAGGTTGTGCCGTCCCAACGGACAACGGTGGTGCATTGCTTGCCGTCGGCGCGGTTGAAGTTTCCGCCGGCGTACAACTCACCGTTGTAAATCGCGACATCGTCAACCGACGGATCGTCGCCGAGATATCCCTCGCTCATTCCTGTGCCGTAGTCGAACCAGAACTGCCCGTCCCAGCGTTTGATGCAGCGCGTGAGCGGGCCATGCACGACGAGATTGTCGTCGTGAACGAGCAGACCGTAGATCGGGAACGGCGCGCTCTCGACATAGTCCCACTCGGCGCCGGTCCATTCGTACAAGCCGATCGCGGCGCAATACAGCCGATCCCGGAAAACCACGAAGTCCGTTGCGTTCTGCGAGAACGCGACGAAGTCCGGCTCGCCCATGTCGAACCAGTTCGAACCATCCCACGCCGCGATTCGATTCACCGGGATTCCCGCAAACTCCGTGATCCAGCCGCCAACGAGAAACAGCTCCGTTGCCGGTCCGGCCCCATCTGGATCCAACTGAGTCATCTGCATGATGGAGTTGTTCGCGCCGAAATCCTCGTTGCGCCAGGCCCACTCGCACTGGGCGATCACAGGTTGAGGGTCGAGAATTGACGCGATCAGCGTGAGAAGCAGCGCATCTGGAAGCCGCATGTCAGTCTCCAAGACAGGTCGCACCAAGTTTCTTACACGAAAAAGCGAAAATTTGCAAGAAAGTCCTTGACAAAAAAAAAAACGCCCGCGCACGTCCTACTTGAAGGGAGTCGATCATGCTCGGACGCACATCGGTACGCGTTTCGGCCGGCGCTCTGCTTTGCCTGCTCACAGCGGCGGCGGTGGCCCAACCCCGTGGATACGGGATCGTCGCGAAAATCAACGACAGGAAGCCAATTGACATAGAGAACGCCAAAAACACTGCTCACATCACCGCCATCCAGAGCTGGTTCAACTGGTCGGACCTCGAACCCTCGCAGGGACAGCGCAACTGGACCACGCTCGACGCGTGGTTCGCGACGATCACCGCCGCCCCGAACCCGAAGAAGGCCGTGCTCGTGATCATGCCGATCAACGGCAAGGACCCATCAGCGATAACAACTGGAACAACACCGCCACACCCGGCTGGCTCCTGAATTTGCTCGGCGAGAACGAGTACGTCTCCTACACGCACGTGGATTCGGAAACGCAGCAGGAAACGCCTGTGAAGTACCCACTGTTCTGGAGCGCCACGTACCAGCAGGCCTTCGAGACGTTCCTATCGTGCCTGGCCAGCCATCTCGATTCCGCAGGCTATCTCGACGATATCGTCACAGGCTACAGCGTCGAAACGACCGAGCCGAGCTTCTACAACAAGGCCACGTTGACGCTCAAACAGCCGCTCACCCAGAAGGGCATTCGATTCGACAGCAACGACAAGCCCTATCTGCGCTGGACCAACTACGCGTGCCCGGTCGATGAGGTACCGCCCGGGGTGCCCATCGACCCGAGCCACTATCCCGAAGGGTTCGCGTGCCGCAAGTACGCCCAGGCGACCAAGGCATTCTGGGAATGTGGAGCGGGACGTTTCCCGGCATTCCGCTGGCGGTGACCGTGCGCTTCAACGAAGACACCAGCAGCCCGAATCACCACTACTACCAGGGTTTCGAAAACAGCCTGCACTTCTACTTCGGCCTCAGCAGCCCGACCGACATAGTCCTGAACACCGCATGGCAAACCAAGAGCTGCGAGATGCAAACGCTGAGAACGAACCTGGCGGCGCTCGCCACGACCAAACATGAAGGTCGGCTTCGGCGACGTTCACTGTACCTTCGAGACGCCGGACACAGACGCGAAATGCTGCATGCAGCACGATCTCGCGCGCGAGGGCATCGGCCTGACCGGCAGCGGGGCATACTCGCCGCGCTCGCTCGCGAGCTATCTGACGCTCGGCAGCAACCGCTGGGGCCTGCCCGCGGGTTCGGTGATGTGGACCTGGGCCGACGGGCAACTCGCAAGCTACACCGGATCCGCCCCGGACACGTGCGCGAACAGTTGCAGCGCGTATGAGCTCGACTGCGGCAACCCGAACGACTCCTGCACGGGCATGGAGGAGAGCAACGAGCGCGATTACGGCGTGGACTAGCGCGATCGAGCGGACTGGGGGCCGGTCCTCGGCGCGGCCCGCCCCCCAGCGCAGTGCCTCCCCCCGCGCCGCTCGGCATCTTGGGCTGCGGCTCAGACGAGCGCGGCCGATCGCCGTCCGGCGAACTATCATCCCAGGTTCGGGCTGAGCGCGGCCCGACGCTCCGGGAGGCGGCGGATGGACAACGGCGTATACGACGTGGTGGTGATCGGCGGCGGGCCGGCGGGCGCAACCTGCGCCACGCTCCTGGCGGATCACGGGCGGCGCACGCTGATCGTCGAACGCGGGCAGTTCCCGCGCTTTCACATCGGCGAGTCGCTGATGCCGGACACCTACTGGCCGTTTCAGCGGCTGGGCTTGCTCGACAAGCTCAAGCAGAGCCATTTCGTGAAGAAGTACAGCGTGCAGTTCTTCTCGGCCTCGGGCAAGGAGTCGGCGCCGTTCTACTTTGACGAGATGAACCCGCACGAGTGCTCGCAGACCTGGCAGGTCCTGCGCAGCGAATTCGATCAGATGATGCTCGAAAACGCGGCCCAGCGCGGGGCCACGGTCTGGCAGAACGCCAACGTGGTCGATGTCGTCACGGACGGCGTCGATGCGGCCGGCCGGCCGCGGCTGCGCGGAGTGGTCGTCGAGCGGGCGGGCGGCGTGCGCCAGACGGTGGCGGCGCGGGTGGTGGTCGACGCCACGGGCACGAATGCGATGCTCTCGCGTCGCTTCCAACTGCGCCAACCCGACCCCAAGCTGCGCAAGGCCTCGCTGTTTGCGCACTACCGCGGCGCGTACCGCGACCCGAACCCGCGCGACGAGGGCGCGACGCTGATTCTGCAGGTGAAGGATCAGGCCGGCTGGTTCTGGTACATCCCGCTGCCCAACGACATCGTCAGCATCGGCGTGGTGGCCGACATCGATTATCTGATCAAGGGCCGCGCCGCCCCGGAACAGACGCTGCTCGAGGAGATCGAGCGCTGTCCCGAAGTGCAGCGACGGCTCGCGGGCGCCGAGCGCGTTTCGCCGGTGCACGTGCTCAGCGATTTTTCGTACAACTCGAAGGTCTGCGCCGGCGACGGCTGGGTGCTGATCGGCGATGCATTCACGTTCCTCGACCCGATGTACTCCTCGGGCGTGTTTCTGGCGCTGAAATCCGGCGAACTGGCGGCGGACGCGATTCACGAGGCGCTGCGCAGCGGCGATTGCTGCGGCGCGCGGCTGGGGACGTGGGGCGCTGAGTTCTACGAGGGCGTGCAGGCGGTGCGAAAGCTCGTTTACGCCTTCTACACGAAGGGCTTCTCGTTCGGCATGTTCAACAAGGCGCACCCGGAATTCAAGGACGACATCACGCGCATCCTCGTGGGCGACGTCTTCCGGCAGGACGTGAGCCGAGTCTTCGAGCCCATGTCGAAGTACGTGGACATCCCGGAGTCGATTCGCCTCGACGCGCCGGCGACCGCCTGACCGGCGTGCCCGGCCGCGATTCCCCGTTACACTTCGCGTCCACAGTCCGGCCGCTCATTTGGGCGACGGCCGCGGCGACGACGACGGCGAAGCGAAGGATGGTGCGGGCGATGCGCGCGGCGATCTTCGGGCTGTTGCTGATGTTGGCGGTGGCGCACCAGGACTTCTGGTGGCGTGCCGACCATCGCACGCTGGTGCTGGGTTTCCTGCCGGTGAGCTTCACCTATCACGTTCTGATCTCGATCGCGGCTTGCATTCTGTGGGGGCTGGCCTGCCGCTATTGCTGGCCGCACGAGCTGGACGTCGAGGAGAGCGACAGCGCCGCCTCGGGAAAGGCGGGGCACTAGCTTGTCCGCGTTACTCGCAAGCGACCTGCCGGCCGGAATGGTGCAGCTCTGGATCATCGTGGCCTACCTGGGCGCGCTGATCCTGCTCGGAGTCGCGAGCAACACGCTGTTTCGCGGCACCGCAGTCGACTACTTCATCGCGTCGCGCGGCGTGGGGCCGGTGCTGCTGGTGCTGAGCGTATTCGGCACCACCATGACCGCCTTCGCGATTCAGGGCAGCAGCGGCGAAGCCTGGTTCAGCGGCATCGGCGTCTACGGCAAGATGGCCTCCTGGTCGGGCATCGTGCACGCCGCGTGCTTCTTTCTGGTTGGCGTGAAGCTGTGGTCGCTGGGAAAGCGCTTCGGCTACCAGACGCAGATTCAGTTCTTTCGCGACCGGTTCGCGTCGAAGAATATCGGCGTGCTGCTGTTTCCGATCCTGGTTCTGCTGCAGATGCCCTACATCATCATTGGCATTCTCGGCGCGGGGAACATGATCGGCGTTGCGACGCGCGGCGCGTTTCCCGATCTCTTCCCGAGCACCGAACTGAACTGGAACGGTTCGATTCCGTTCTGGCTGGGCACGCTGGCCAGCACGGGCGTGGTGTGGCTTTACGTGTCGCTGGGCGGGGCGCGAGCGACGGCATGGGCCAACGCCGTGCAGACGCTGATCTTTCTGGTGGTGGGCGTGGTGACGTTCGGCGCGCTGGCCTACAAGCTGGGTGGTCCCGCCGCCGCGACGCGCATGGTGCAGGATTACAACCCGAGCAAACTCACGCGCACCGTCACCGACGAACATCAACAGGTCTACCAGTCGCGCATGGCGCAGTGGAAGGCGTCGACCCAACCCGCGAGCGCGCCGGCGATTGCGAGCGCGCCCGTCGGCCCGACATCGGCTGCGGCCAGCGCTCTGGCTCGGCCGACGCTGCGACCGCACAAGCCCAAGGAGATGACGGAGCTCGAGTTCCTGAGCTACGGATTCATTCCGCTGAGCGTTGCGATGTTCCCGCACCTGTTCCAACTGTGGCTTACGGCACGTTCGGCGAAGGCGTTCCGGCTGACCGTGACGCTGCATCCGCTGCTGATCATGCTGATCTGGGCGCCGTGCGTGCTGATCGGCGTGTGGGCCACGTCCGCGATGGTCGGCGGGAAGCCGGTGGTGCCGTTCAGCAACGAAACCCCAGGCGCCAATGCGAATGCAGTCATCGGATTGATGGTGCAGGCGCTGGGCGACCCGTGGATCGGCGGATTGCTCGCGGCGGGCGTGCTGGCGGCGATTCTCGGCGGCATGGACGCGCAGTTCCTCAGCATCGGATCGATGTTCACACACGACATCGTCGATCACTACGCGCGGCAGGATTCGATGAGCGACGGCCAGCGGCTGCTGACCGGCCGCATCTTTGTGATCGTCATCGTGCTCGCGAGCTGGCTGCTGACGCTGGCGCTGCGCAGCGTGCCGATTTTCACGCTCGCGGTCTGGTGCTTCAGCGGTTTCTCGGCGCTATTTCCGCTCGTAATCGCCGCGCTCTATTGGAAGCGCGCGACGAAGTGGGGCGCGTACGCGTCGATTCTGGCGGGCATCGGCAGCGGCGTGGCGTTCTACGTCTACAACGGGCGGGCGCACGGCTTCGCGAGCCGGGTCGAGCCTGAAATCTGGGGCGTGGTGCCCGCGGCGCCGATGGTGCTGTTCGCGGCCGCGGCGCTGGTGCTGGTGTCGCTGGTTACGCAGCCGCCGCGGCAAGCGGTGGTCGAGCGGTTTTTCCCGCCGGCGACGGGGCGCGGCGATGGCGCGTGAGTTTCGGCTGAAGCGAAGAGTGCAGTTCGCTGAGACCGATCTGGCCGGTGTGCTGCACTTTTCGAATTACCTGCGGCTGATGGAAGAGGCCGAGCACGGTTTCTGGCGTTCGCTGGGGCTGAGCGTCGTGATGGAGCGCGACGACGGCAAGGTGAGCTGGCCGCGGGTCGCGGTGCGCTGTGAGTATTTTGCGCCGGCGCGCTTCGAGGACGAGCTCGATCTGCGCGTGCTTGTGGCGGAGATCGGCGAAAAATCGTTGCGAATCGAGGTCGAGTTTCAGCGCGGGCACGCGCTGCTGGCGCGCGGCGAGATGAAGATGGTCTGCTGTCGAATGGCGCACGGAGCGTTCAATTCGATACCGATCCCGGACGACATCCGGGCGCGGCTCGAAGGCAGCGTGTAAGGGGAGCATGCGGAATGCGGACGTGGCTGCTGTTCGTGCTGATGACTGTCGCGTGCTGGGGCGCGTACGTGCCGACGATCCACGAGGGACAGCTCGCGATCGGCGGGAAGAGCAAGGGCCTGTGGGCGTTTCTGTTTGTCGGTGCGGCGTATTTTCTGACCGCGGTTCTGGTGCCTGTCGCACTGTTGGCGCAGCGCGGCGAGCTGAGCGCGCTGCCGAATGCGCGCGGTTCGGGCATCGCGCTCTTCGCCGGCGTGTTGGGAGCGCTCGGCGCGCTGGGCGTCATTCTGGCGCTGATGAACGGCGGAACGCCCGCGACCGTGCCGCCGCTGGTGTTCGCGGGCGCGCCGATTGTCGCGACGCTGATCGGCCTGTGGCTGCACAAGCCGAGCCAGGCCCCGTCGCCGCTGTTTTTTGTGGGAATCCTGATGGCGGCGGGTGGTGCGGCGTTGGTGCTGCGGTTCAAGCCGAGTTGACTCACGGTTCGAGGTCGGGGGTTGCCGTGTTCGGGCGATCACTTCATCGATGGAGACCGGCGAGCGCTGCGCTGATCTGCGCGTGGCTCGCTGCCGGCGTTGCCGGCGCGGACGAAGGGTGGCGACGCTTTCGCGGCGACGGCGCGAACACCGGCGTCGCGACGGACGCGCTGCCGGCCGAGCTGACGCTGCGCTGGAAGTTCGACACGCGCGAGGCGCGGCGTTCGCTGACGCCGACGACGCAGAGCGCACCGTCTTCGCAGCCGCTCGAAGAGCCGATTCAGTCGACCGCCGCCATCGCCGACGGCGTGGTCTATTTCGGCTGCGACGACGGCTATGTGTACGCGGTGGCGCTCGACAGCGGCGCGCTGCGCTGGGCGTATCGCGCGGGCGAGCTGGTGCAAAGCTCGCTGAGTGTGCGCGGCGAACTGGTGTTGGTCGGTGACGACGCCGGCGTGCTGCACGCGATCGAATGTGCGAGCGGGCGCAGACGCTGGACGTTCGCGACCGAGATGTCGCTGCTCTCGGGAGTGAACTGGGCGGAGGACGATCCCGATCGGCTGGTTGTGGGGTCTTACGACGGCTGGCTCTATTGCCTGTCGCCTGAGGGTCGCCTGCTGTGGAAATACGAGACCGGCGACCGGCTGCACGCGACGCCCGCGGTGATCGACGGACAGGTGTTGATCGCGGGCTGCGATGGGCAATTGCACGTGGTCAAGCTCGCCGACGGGTCATCGATGCGGCGCGTGCCCCTGGGGTCGGTGACCGGCGCCTCGGCGGCGGTGGCGGGCGATCTGGCGGTGATTCCGACGCAAGGGCAGCAAGTGGTGGCGCTGCGCTGGCGCGACGGCGGCCGGGCGTGGGTGTTCGAGGACGCGCAGCGTCAGTTCCCGTTTCACGCCTCGCCGGCGATCGCCGGGCGGCGCGCGATCGTGGCCGGCCGCGACAAGCGCGTGCGAGCGATCGATTTGGAGCGCGGCACGCAGGAATGGCAGTTCGTCGCGCGCGGGCGCGTCGATTCCTCGCCGGTGGTCGCGGGTGAGCGAGTGTTCGTCGGTTCCGACGACGGCCATGTTTACGGGCTTTCGCTGACGACGGGCGAAGTGGTTTGGCAATATGAGATCGGGGCGGGGCTTGCGGCGTCTCCGGCGATCGGCGCGGGCGCGCTGGTGATCGGGGCGACCGACGGCGTCCTATACTGTTTCGGCGCTGCGGACGGGGCGCGCGGCTCTTGAGCTTCTTCTCCTGGGATGACTGCCGGCCGGTGGGAACCGGTCGATGAAAGGACGAGCGATGGTTGCTGGATGGACGATGCGCGGCCTGGTGCTGGCTGTGGCTTGCGCGACGAGCGGTCTGGCTGCCGACTGGAAGCAGTGGGGCGGCCCCAATCGCAGTTTTCACGCCCCCAGCAGCGGGCTGGCGCCGAAGTGGGCCGACACGGGGCCGACCGCGCTCTGGAAGCGCCCGCTGGGCGAGGGCTACTCGGCCATCGTCGGTGATGAGAAGACGCTGTACACCATGTTTCGCAGTGGAGATGACGAACACGTCGTCTGCCTGAACGCGGCCAACGGCGAAACGCGCTGGCAGCACACATACAGCGCGCCCCTGCTGCCCAAGAGCGATTCGAACTTTGGCCGTGGCCCGAACGCGACGCCGCTGCTGCTCGATGATCGCGTCGTCACGGTGGGCTTCACTGGCAAGCTTTATTGCCTGAACGCGGCGGACGGCAAGGTGCTGTGGTCGCACGACCTGTACGAGAAATTCGGCGCAACGTTTCTCGAATTCGGCTACTCGGCGAGCCCGCTGGCGTTCCGCGACATGGTGATCCTGCCGATCGGCGCGAAGGGGCGCAGCGTGGTGGCGCTTTCGGCCGCGGATGGCAGCATTCGCTGGGAATCAGCGGATTTCGATAACAGCTATTCGTCGCCGCTGCTGGTCGACGTCAACGGCCGGCCGCAGGTGACGCTCGTGATGACCAAGCAGATCATCGGCCTGGACGCCGAGAGCGGAAAGCTGGCGTGGACGCATCCGTTCGTGAATCAGTGGGATACGCACTGCACCACGCCCGTCGATTGCGGCAACGGACGGCTGTTCTTTCCCTCGTTCGGCGGCGGAGTGGCGCTTCAGGTCAAGTCGAACTCGGGCGGTCAGACCGACGTGAGCGAACTCTGGACGACCAAGAAGGTTGGAGCCGGTCAGACCAATGTAGTCTGCGTCGGCGACCATCTCTACGGCGCGAGCGGAAGCGGCCGCGCGAGCTTCCTGGCGGCGGTCAGCATGAAGGACGGCAAGGAGACCTGGCGCGAGCGCGTCCCGCTCGCGACCGTGCTCTACGCCGATGGACGGTTGATCGTGCTCGACGAGAACGGTGAGCTTTCGATGGCGGCCGCGGCGCCGGAGAAACTGACGGTCGCGAGCAAGGCGGCGCTGCTGGAGAACAAGGCCTGGACGGCGCCGACGCTGATCGGCACGCGGCTGTTCCTGCGAGATCAGAAGCACATTCTGGCGGTGGACCTGGCGAACTGAACCTCGGTTAGCGGCACGCGGCGCAGGACGCCGCGGGGGAGAGATCGATGATCGCGATGCGCGCGAGACTGTTGAGCGGAGCGTTTGCGGGTTGGTGTGCGGCGGCGGCGCTGGCCGGCGCGGACTGGACGCAGTGGGGCGGGCCGACGCGCGATTTCCGCGTTTCAGAAGCCAAACTCCCGAAGGCGATGCCAACCCCACCGCGGAAGCTCTGGACGCGGGACCTCGGCGACGGTTACTCGATGATTCTGGCGGAGGCCGGCCGGCTGTACACGATGTACCGCAGCGGCGGCGACGAAGTCGTGATCTGCCTGAACGCCGACACGGGCGAGGTAGCGTGGGAGCACAAGTACGCCGCGCCGCTGCCGGACGACATGAACAAGGACTTCGGCATCGGACCGCGCAGCACGCCGCTGATCGTCGGTGATCGGCTGTTCGCGGTCGGCGCGTCGGCGAAGCTGCACTGTTTGGACAAGAAGACCGGGGCCGTTAGCTGGTCGCAGGACTTGATGCAGCGCTTCGGCGCGACCTCGCTGACGTGGGGTTACTCGTCGAGTCCGCTCGCGTACAAGGACACAATCATTCTGCCGGTCGGCGGCGACGGCAAGGGGCTGATGTCGTTCAAGCAGGAGAACGGCAGCGTCGTCTGGTCGAGCGTGGACGCGCCGAACGCGTACTGCTCGCCCATGCTCATCAACGTCGACGGTCAGGAGCAGTGCGTCGTGATGCTGGCGACGGGCGCGGTCGGCGTGGACCCCGCGACCGGCGCCGAGTATTGGAGTCACCCGCACAAGACCGACTATGACGTGAACGCCACCTCGCCCGTCTGGGGCAGCGACAACCTGCTGTTCCTCACGTCGTCCTACCGCACCGGCAGCCGCATGCTGAAACTCGCGCAAAGCGGCGGCAATACCACCGTGACGGAACTCTGGAAGGACAACAAGAACGGCGTGCAGCACGGCAGCGCGATCCGCATCGGCGACTGGATCTACGGGTCGGTCGGGCGCGGCGGGCCGGCGTTCCTGGTGGCGATGAACGCGCAGAACGGCGAAGTGAAATGGAAGGAGCGCGGATTCGCCAAGTCCACCAGTCTGCTGGCCGACGGCAAGCTGCTTGTGCTCGACGAGGATGGCGCGCTGGGCGTGGTCAGCGTTTCGCCCGAGGGCATGAAGGTGCATTGGAAAACCGAAGTGCTCGAGAAGATCGCGTGGTCGGCGCCGACGCTGGTCGGTGATCGGCTATTCCTGCGCGACAAGCGTCGCATCGTGGCGCTGGATTTGAAGGGTTCCTGAGCGCAGCGGCGTCTACAAGCATCGTGCGCCGCCCGCCCGCCGCGGCCGGTCGCGGAGATGCTGCGCTCCCAAAGGAACCGCTCATGACATTTGCACGTGCGTTCGCGTCGGCCCTGACCGTCGCCTGCTCCGGCGTTTGCTTCGCCTCTGACTGGCCGCAATGGGGCGGCCCGCAGCGCAACTTCCAGGCGAATCTGACCGCGGCGTCAGCCGCGTGGCCGGAAGGCGGACCTCGGCGGATCTGGGAGCGACCGCTCGGCGACGGCTACTCGGCGATCATCGCGGCGGATGGGCGACTCTACACGCAGTACCGCGCCGCCGACGGACGCGAAACGGTGGTCGCGCTCGACGCCGACAGCGGCAAGACCGTCTGGGAGCACGCGTACGCGGTTGATGTTCCGGGCCAGCACGTCGGTGAGTTCGGCAAGGGGCCGCGCGCGACGCCACTGGTCGCGGGCAACTCGCTGGTGACGGTCGGGGTGACCGGTGTGCTCAAGTGTCTCGATCGCTCCAGCGGCGCCGAGCGCTGGTCTCACAATCTGCTTGAGAAATTCGGCGGCACGTTCCTGATGCACGGCTACGCCGCAAGCCCGCTGCTTTACAAGGACAAAGTGATCGTGGCGGTCGGCGGCGACGGCCACGGCCTGATGGCGTTCAAGCTGGACGGCGGCGGCATCGCCTGGGGCGGCGGCGACTACAAGAACAGCTATTCCTCGCCGATCCTGATCGACCTCGACGGACAGCCGCAGATCGTGGCGCTGATGGCCGAGGAAGTCGTGGGCATGAACCCCGACAGCGGCGAGGTGTTGTGGACGCACGCTCACAAGAATCAGTGGTCGACCAATTGCGTTACGCCGCTGTGGCTGCCGGGCAACGTGCTGTTGATCACCACCGAAGGCACCGCCGGCACACGGGCGCTGCAGCTTGCGCGGAGCCAGGACAAGACGGAGGTCAAGGAATTGTGGGCGCACACCAAGCTGCGCGTCATGCATTCCAACCTGATCGCCGACGGCGACTTTGTGCTCGGCTCGAGCGGCGACCGTGGGGCGATGTTCCTGGTCGCCTGCAATTACAAGACGGGCGAGATTCTGTTCAAACAGCGTGGATTCAAGAAGACAAACATCGTCGGCGGCGAGGGGCGCTACCTGATCCTTGATGAGGACGGCGAGCTGGCGCTCGCGAAGCGCGGCGAGCAGGAGCTGGTCATCGCGTCACGGGCGAAAGTGCTGGGCCAGCGCGCCTGGACCGCGCCGACGGTGGTCGGCGGGCGCGCGTACCTGCGCGATTCGACCAACGTGATGGCGGTCGACCTGCAATAGCTGCGGCATCCCCGTCCGCAGCCGGCGCACCCTGGGTTGAGTCCGCGACTTGCGGGTATCCTTCCCGCTTCGCGCAGATCCAGGAGAACCCATGGCCCGCAAGCGCTCCGCCCCGGTCCGCATTCGCCGCATGCCCAGCGGAATCACGCTGGAAGACCTTTTCGAGTTGCGCGCGGTCGGGCGCGTCGCGCTCGAGCCGAACGGGCGGCGCGTCGCGTTCGAGCTGAAGCGCGCCGACGCCCGCGAGAACAAGAACTACACGCAACTGATGCTGGTGGACGTCGAGCGCGGCGCGCTGCGCGCCCTGACCGCCGCCGGCAAGCACAGCGACAGCCTGCCGCGCTGGTCGCCCGACGGTCGGTTCCTCGGCTTCCTATCCAGCCGGGAGAAGGCGGCGGCACTGTACGTCCTGCCGATGGACGGCGGCGAAGCCACGCGCCTGACCGACCTCGACGGCAGCGTCAGCGATTTTGCGTGGAGCCCGGACGGCGATCGATTGGCCTACGCGTATCAGCCGCTGTCCGAGCGCGAGAAACTGCTGCGCGACGGCAAGTCGGACGAGCTGCGCCGCCGCCCGGAGTTCAAGCACATCCGGCGCCTGCATCACAAGCTCGACGGCGCCGGCTGGTGGAACGGCAACTACACGCACATCTGGGTCGTGGCGCGCGACGGCGGTCGCCCGCGGCAGCTTACAGACGGCGACTACGACGACCGCGAGCCGCGCTTCAGCCCCGACGGCCGCTGGATTTCCTACCTCTCCAACCGCGTCGAGAATCCTGATCTGTACTCCGAGAACGCCGACGTCTATCTCGTCAGGCCCGGCGGCGGTCCGAGCCGGCGGCTCAAGCAGACAGGCGGCGCCTGCGCGGCGCATTCGTGGTCGCCCGACGGAAAGACCATCGCGTACGTCGGCGACGCTGCCGGGCCCGGCGAATCCTGGAAATTCTGCCGACACGTCTGGCTGCTGCCGGTGCGCGGCGGAAATGCGTCCGCGCTGACGACCGACGTCGACAACAACTGCCAGAACGAGACGATGGGCGACGTCGCGACGGCGTCGTTCCAGCCGATCGCGCCGATCTGGAGCGCCGACTCGAAGCGCGTTTATTTCGCCGTGAGCCGGGCGGGTTCGACACACCTCTACAGCCGCGGCGTGGGCGAGCGCGCCTCACGCGTCGAAATTGCGGGCGATCAGCACGTGATGTTCGGCGATCGCGCCGCCGGCGACGGACCGATCGCGTACAGCGCCGGCACCGCAACCAATCCCGGCGACGTCTTCGCGTTCGACCCCGCGGACGGCGCCACGCGCCAACTGACGACCGTCAACGGCGAGCTGTTGTCAAAGCGCCGTGTCGGCGTCCCCGAGCCGTTCGCGGTGCGGTCGGACGGCGTGGACGTGCACGGCTGGGTGCTGCATCCGCCCGGCTTCAGCGCGGCCCGGCGCTATCCGGCGATTCTGCAAATTCACGGCGGACCGCACACGCAGTATGGCCACGCCTTCCTGCACGAAATGCAGTGGCTGGCGGCGCAGGGATATGTCGTCTGCTTCGCGAATCCACGCGGCAGCACGGGTTATGGACTGAAGTTCTCCAACGCGATCCACCATGACTGGGGCAATCGAGACTACGCCGACCTGATGAAGGTCGCCGACTGGCTGGCGGCGCGGCGCTACGTCGACCGCAAGCGCATCGGCGTCACCGGCGGCTCGTACGGCGGCTACATGACGAACTGGATCATCGCGCACACGCAGCGCTTCCGCGCCGCCGTGACGCAGCGCAGCGTGGTCAACGCGGAATCGATGTTCGGCACGAGCGACTATGGCTACGAGCTCGGCCACGAATTCGGCGGCTCGCCGTGGAAGGACACCGAGCGCCTGCGCCGCCAGAGCCCGCTCTCGTACGTGCAGAACATTCGCACGCCGCTGCTGATCGAGCATGAGGAAGAGGATCATCGCTGCCCGATCGAGCAGGCCGAGCAGCTTTTCACGGCGCTGAAGGTGCTGGGGCGGACGGTGGAGATGTTTCGCTTCGAGGGCGAATCGCACGGCCTATCGCGCATCGGCCGGCCGCAGAACCGGGCGGAACGTCTGCGGCGGATACTCGATTGGTTCGAGCGGTATTTGAAGTAGGCGTCCTACGGGCGCGATGGCGCGCTGGCGGCTCCGGTGCGAGAGTGGAGTCACGCACCAGCGAGGATTCCATTTCTCTAGGATTGGGCGTTCGGTGACGACGCTAATCGGATTTTTTTTTGGGTGGCATGGGCCTCCGGCCCGTGCCCATATTCCCGCGCAGCGGGAACGGCGTTGGGTCCAGAATCGGTCGCAGGCATCCGAGGCCGTTATTCTGCAGGTCTGGGTGCAATGCGCGTCTCGCGCGTCTCCCTTCTTCCGGGACAAGCCGGAATCGTGGTTCCATCATGCAGACCAGCGACCGGCCGGAGCAAATGGAGGCAGGTCCCTCAGCGCTGGCACGCTGTCAGTAGGAGCGAACGCAAGCGACCCCTCACTCACGTTCGGGGCTCGGATCGGAGGGTTTTCGTGCCAGGCGCGTTGAAGCTAAAGTCACGACAGCGAGGTCAGTGGCTGAACGCGACTGACTCCGCGCGGGAGCCAAGTCATGGAAACGTTCTACGTTACTCTGGGTTTCGTCGTCGCGGTCTGCATTGGCGTGATGCTGCTGACGGCATTCTTCCAAGGAATCAACCTCCTCAAGCGGCGCGCCCAGCCGTTCGAGATCGTGAAGCTGAAGCAGCTTGTTGACGGTCACAAGACCGTCACCGTTCACCTTACAGGTGGCAAATTTTTTCCGCGGCTGCGGTTCATCGGCTTTGCGGACTCCAAGCACTCTGACGGTGTTCCTTACCCGCTAACGCAGATGGTCGTCTGCGAGACGGCAACGGGCGCTCGAGTTCTATTCTCCCCAAGAGCGGTGAAGGCTATTGAAGAAACCGCCGAAGGTGCCGACGGGCGATGATGGACGCGCCTCAGAACAGCGACTCAGCCTGCGGCGCATAGCGTTCGATGTACCCGCGCACCGAGAACTTGCGCGCCGTGTTCTCGCTGCTCATGTATCGAATGACGCCGAAGATCGGCCGCTCCGGAGCCCAGGGACGGTCGTAGCGCCCCAGCACCCACGCAATGCCCGTATAGGAATTCGGGTTGCGCCCGTCGAGCGCATACTTGTTGTTCAGCTCGATCAGGATGTCGAGCGCGGCACGCGGCGATTCGCTCCACTCCAGAATCTTCTTGCCCCACAGCATCCGCAGGTAGTTGTGCATGCGTCCTTCGCGCACGAGCTGATTCTGCGCCGCGTTCCAGAGCCGGTCATGCGTTGCGCCGCGCTCGAACTGCGCGGGCGTATAGAGCCAGCGGCGCGGGTCGGCCGCGTGCGCGTCGAGCGTCCGCCGTGCCCAGTCCGGCAGCCCTTCGTAGCGATCGTAGTTTTCGTCAAACGTGCAGGCGTTGTAACCCAGCTCGCGCCAGGTGATCGCCTCGTCGAGAAACGATTCCGCGGCGGGCGACATGCCCCACCAGCCTTCGCGGCGACCGCCGGCCTTTTCGCTCAGGCGCTCGGGCGACCAGCGCTCGCGCTTCGCGATCGCTGAAAACACCTCGTGCACGCCGACGTGTCCGAAATGCAGGTACGGCGAGAGCCCGCTGCCGCCGTCCTTCTCCGGTTCGTTGCGGTCTTCGCCGTAGCGATCCAGCTTTCGCTGGACGAATTCGCTGAGGACGAGCCGCCCGGCCGCAGTTCCGCCGCGCAGCGGCGCCGCGCCGACGCTGTGATCGATCGGAAAAGCCGCCGGGTCGAACGCGGACAGGTCTGCCGGCGGCCAGCGACGTTGCAGCGGCGCCAGCGCCTCCGCCGACAACGCCGGCAGTTCCGCCGCTGCCGCGAGCGGGTCTTCGTCCGGGAAGGCCAGTAGATGCGGCCGCAGCGTCTTTTGCAGGAATCGGCGAAAGGCGTATGCGGTCGGAAACGTCGAAGCGGCGGCGCGCAGCGGCAGCAGCCCGTTCGAATCCACCGCCTCCAACCGCACATCGAGCGCCGCGCCGGCGGCGGCGATCATCCGCGGCAGAAAGAAGCAGGGGAACTCGTCGGTGACGACGATGCAGGCACGCCGGGCCAGTACGTCGAGCAGTCCGGCCCCGGCGCGCTTTCGCGGTTCGAGAAAGGGGTAGTAGGTAACGCGCGCCGCGGCGCAGGCGGCGGCGTTGTCGCGCATGCCGTCGACGATGAACTGGTGTATCCGGTCGCAGTTCCAGCGGTAGTCGCAGCGCAGCGCCTCGAGCACGATCAGCGGCCGCCGCCACTGCGTAGCGCACTGCACGGCCCGCTGCAGCGCGAAATTCGCGCGGGTGCGGCGCTGTGCGATCATCCAGTAAAGAACGTATTCGCCGTCGGGGCGCGCCGACGCCGCGTTGACGCAGCGAATTCGTTCAGCCGGAACCGCAGTCGACACGCGCTTACGCCAGCGTCTCGAACTCCAGCAGCGGCGTCACGTCGGCGGCCGTGTCGAGCGCCATCGACAGTTCGATGATGCGCTGCGCAGTCGCCTCGCTCACCACGCCGCTCGCCAGCGTGCGGAATTTCTTGAACACTTCGTCGTCGGTCATCGGGTTGCCGGCGTGCCCGCGCGGATAGCTTACTTTCTTGCTCAGCACGCGCCCGTCGTTCATCGTGATCACGATGTTGTTGGGGATGCCGTCGGGGTAGCCGGCGTTGCAATCCGCCGTCTCCACGATCTTGATCTTGTCCAGCAGCGCCAGCACCTTGGCGTCGCGGATTTTTTCGTCGGTAAAGCTGGCGCGCGTCACGTCGCCGTCGAGCAGCGCACACGCCATGCAGAAGCCCATGCTGTGATCGGCGGTTTCGCGGCTCGTCGGTCGCCACTTCTCCGGCTCCGAGCCGATGATGCTGACCGCGGCCTCGAAGCTCTCGACGACGATGCTCTTGATCGCGCCGACGTCGCCGACCTGCGGGCGAAGCTGCAGGCAGGCGTCGATCGCCGACTGCGAGTGATACTCAGCCGGCCAGTACTTGATGTACGTCTTGCGGATCATCCAATCGTCGGCGGAGCCGGCCCACTTCACGTCAAACGGGCCGGTAACCATTTTGAACAGGCCCTTGGGGCCTTCGAAGATATCATTCGGCCCGGCCATTCCCAGCTTGGCGAGCCCGGCCGCGAAGACGCCGTTGCGGGCGGCGTTGCTGAACGCGCAGGCCTTCCAGTCGCTGAGCTGTCCGGTGCGCGTCTGGCGCGTCGCGAAGTTGCAGACGCCCGCAATGCCGAGCGTGTGCACCATCTGCTCGGCCGAAAGGCCGTAAAGCTTCGCGGCCGCGAGCGCGCTCGACAGCGCGCCGTAGTACACGTGGTCCCAGCCGTGCTTGCGCAGGCTGGCGGCGTCGCACAGCCGGCATTGCACTTCGTACGCCAGGACGATCGCTTCGATGAGCTGCCGTCCGCCGGCGCCGACGACCTGTCCCACCGCCCAGACTGCGGGGATGTTGTCGGAGGGATGTGCCGGCTCGAGGCTCAGATACGTGTCGTTGAAGTCGAGGTAGCGCACGAGCGCGCCGTTCGTGAACGTGGCGAGGTCGGGCGTGGTGCGGTGTTTGCTGCCCAGCACGGTCGCGCCGCCGGCGTGGCTGACGCTCAGCGCGAGTTGCCGCGTGATCTTGCCCGGCTTGCCCTTCCAGGCGCCGAGCGCGGTGCCGATCGAATCGAGCACGCGGCGCTTGGCCTCATGGACCGTCGCCTGGCTCAGACCTTCGAATCGAATGGCCTGCGCCCACTGGGCCAGGCGGTGTGCGAGAGTGTTCGTCATGTGCGTCCCCTGCTTTCGTTGAAAGAGTCAATTGTAGGGGTGCGGCCCGTCGCGTCCAAATCCGCGTGCGCCGGCTCGTGCCAGGCGAACCACGCCGGTCCCAGCCCGCGCCAGGCCACGAGCACCGCCAGCAGGCCGATGCCCGCGCCGGCGATCACGTCGGACGGGTAGTGATTGCGCGTCACGATCCGCTCGAGCGCCACGACCGCCGCGAAGAACCAGAACACGCCGCGCAGACGCGGAAAGTACAGGCCGAGCAGCAGTGCGATCGTGACCGCGGAGCTGGTGTGTCCGCTGGGGAACGAGTTCATGTGCTCGGTTTGCGAGAACGGTTCGTAGGTGAACGCGCCCCGCGCCTGGTGCGGCCGGGCACGGCCGACCGCCCACTTCAACGCATGCGTCAGCAGCGCGCTGAGCAGCATGGCCGCGTTCCAGCTCAGGAACAAGCGCTTCCAGTTCGGCAGCGCCAGCAGAATTGACGGCACGCCGACGTAGATCATCAATCCGGTCAGGCTATCCAGCCAGCCGCGCAGCCAGGGACCGCGCGGCGGCTGCGCCAGCCAGTCGCTCAGCGGCTGATCGATGAACTTCGCGCCGAGCGCCGCCAGCAGCCACGCCGCGCCGATTCCCAGCGTCCACGCGACGCCGCGCAGGCTCACGCGTCGCGCTCGTCTTCGGCGGCGTTCTCGGCCAGGTACTTCTGAAACGCGCCCATGTTGTATGAGATGAAGCAGAAGGCGTGATGCAGCGCCAGGTATTCGAGGTCGGTCTTGTCATCCTCGGCCTCGTGGCGCAGTTCGTTCAGTTTTGCGAGCAGCGGCTCGGCACGCATGCGGGTTCCCTCGCTCTTCGCGCGGCGGCGCCGCGACGGGCGCGATTCTACGCCGCGATCAGCATGCGGGGGGGCCCGACGGCGACGAGGTGAGCGGGACTTGGGCGGGCGTGAACGGCGAGCGGGCAACAAGCGGAAAGGCGGAGGCGACTTGCGAGGAAAGTCGTCGCCTCCGCCGCGGGTGATTCGTCAGCCGCCGCGCGGTTCGCGGTTGGCTGCCAGAGCTATGAGTTGGCGGCGCGGGCGCCGT
Source organism: uncultured Planctomycetales bacterium (assembly GCA_964388675.1). GTDB lineage: Bacteria > Planctomycetota > Phycisphaerae > UBA1845 > Fen-1342 > CAYMBL01. Next base: position 16,600 of record CAYMBL010000010.1, on the reverse strand, counting down.
CGGCGAGCACGACGAGCTGGCCCACGATCTCGCCGCGCAGCGAGCGCGCCATGCCAGTGAGCTGCTCGGCGGCGGCCGCCGATTCCTCGGCGTTGGACGCGGTCTGCTGCGTCGTGTTCTCGATCTGTCCGATCGCGATCGCGACCTGCTCGATGGCGCGCGACTGCTCCGCGGCTCCGGCGTCGATGTGCTGCACGACGCCTGCGATCGAAGAGATGTCCTGGATCACGCCGCGAACGGCGCTGCCGGCGGCGGCCGCGACCTGCGCGCCGCCGCGCGCCCGGACCACCGATTCGTCAATCAGCTTGGTCGTGTCCTTGGCGGCGTTGGCGCTGCGGATCGCCAGGTTGCGGACTTCTTCGGCCACGACCGCAAAGCCGCGCCCGTGCTCGCCGGCCCGCGCCGCCTCGACCGCGGCATTCAGCGCCAGCAGATTCGTCTGAAACGCGATTTCTTCGATGACCTTGATGATGCGGCTGATCTCGCCGGCGGAGCTATTGATGGCCGTCATGGCCTTGTCGAGCTCGCCGATCGTCGAGTCGCTGTTCTGCGCAGCTTTCTGAGCACGCTCCGCGAGCGTCGAGGCTTCGCGCGCCTGCGTGGCGTTGGTGTGGGCCTGGGCCTCGATCTGACGCAGTGCGTCGCGCGTTTCGCCGGCCGCGGCGGACTGCCGCGTAACCGATTCGGCCAGCGTCTGCGCGGACATCGATATCTGCCCCGCGGCTTCGTCGAACTGACCGGCCGCGTCCTTCAGCGAGCCGATGCTGCGCCGGAGCGGCGCGACGAAGCGGCGCGCCGCGACGAAGCTCAGACCGATCAGAGCGGCGATCGAAACGCCCCCGGTCAGGTACACGCTGCGCTCGATGGCGGCGACGCCGGAGACGGCGCGCACATCCGCGAGCGGCGCCGACGCGACGACCGCCCAGTTCATTCCCGGATATCCCAGAGCGCCGCGCAGATGGGCAAAGCCGCCGGCAACGCGATCGCCGCTTGGCGTCTGCGCCCACTGGAAGCCGGCCTCGCCGGCCACGGCCCGCTTCGCCGGCTCGAAGTTCTGGTTGACCAGATTCAGCTCGCCGCGCGTCATGTCGGTTGCCGTCGGTGCCGTGCGATCGCCCTGTACAGACGCGAGCACGCGGCCGGTCGAATCGAGCAGCGAGAGGCAGAGACCGGGGAATTCGCCGGCGTACGCCTCGAATTCCTTACTCAGGATGCTCTGCACGTTTGAGAATTTGGAGCGGTTGTTCCAGTAGGCAATGACCGTGCCGTCGGGCGCTCGAACCGGTGCGCTGAAGCCGATCGTCAGGCCGCTGTCGCCGGGATAGGCGCGACGCACATCCTCGTCGACGTGAATGTCATCGATGTACGTGCCGTCCGCCACGTCGTTGCCGGGCGCACTGTGCGGCATCGAGCGCGTGAAGCGTCCGTCGCGGCAGGCAGCGAACCACGCCGATTTCGCGAAATTGGACTCGTAGAGGAACGATGAATCGATCGGCTTGCCGTCGGCGTCGCGATCGTTGGCCGCGATCACCCGGCCTTCCAGATCGACCAGCACCGTCAGCGAGTAGATGTCATAGGTATCGACGTAGCGATTCATCGTCTGGACAAGCGGATTCTCGGAACCCGGCTTGTACCAGTTGTCTTTCTGCTGGATTACCGTGTTCAGAGCGAAGGCTTGCACGTCGCCGTAGCGCTCGAACAGGTTGCGGTCGATGACGTCAGCCAGCGCCGCGGAGAGATACTGAAATCGCGAGCCTACGCCGTTCTCAATCGTGCCGGCGGCGCGCTGGACAATCCAGCCCATCACCAGCAACGGTGCGAGCGCGAGAACGAGCACCAACGAGACAAGTTTGGACGCCAGACCCCAGTTACGCATCATTTCCCCCTTCGTTCATGCAGAAGGGAGATCGATTTGATCCGGGAACGAGTTGAACAATTCTTTGCGGATTGATCGGGCGGCGCGGGGGCGCGAGAGACCTTATCGGGGCTGCGCAGTTGCCGCGCGGTGCAGTCTAGATTCGAGACCCGGAAAGTCGTGCAAAGCCGGCACGCACGCCCGCGGTGTCCTTGTGCGCCGCAGCGTCGCGCAGCGCGCGAAGCGCCGCGTCATCCGGAGCCGCGGCGGCGGCCGTTTCGGCGGTGAGCCGAACGGCATCGGTTTCGGCGCCCGCGCCCAACAGGCGATCGCACTCGGCGGCGAGCCGGGCCATGCGGCGCTCCCGTTGCCAGCGGTCCGTGATCCGTTCGGTGGCGTTCTGCGCGTGCGGGGTCGCGACTGCGGCCCGATAGGCGCGCTCGATGCGCTCCCAGTCGCTCGCGGTGGACTGCGTGCTGGCGCAGCCGGCAAGCGCGGACAGGCCGAGCAGCGGAACCAGGACTCGTGCGTGCATCATCGTTCTCCCTCGATTACACGGGAGTGTAGGAGCGGTCGGACGCGCGGTTCCACGCAAATTCAGCACGCGGATCGCTTGTCCCATAATGCCGGCGCTTTACTCGGTCGTAACGGGGAACAGCGTGCCCAGCAGTTCCGTTACCGAGCCGGAAACGAAGTCAAACAGGCCGGACTGGGCTGCGTCGCGCAACTCGCCGCTGCAACCGTTGGACGCGACAAGCGTCAGCACACCGACCAGCAGAACGAATCCGTTGCGAGCGAAACGATGCATGCATAGCTCCTCAATGAGTTAGGTGGTTAGAACGAAATTTGCGTCTGCAACTGAAGCACGAGCGCGTCGCGCCCGTCGCCGCCGGGATTCACGACGTACTGCAAGTCGGGTTGAATCACGAACCACGGCGTGACGCGCAGTTTGTAGAACCACTCGATGGCCGTTTCGGAGTGTCGGTCTTCGAACTCCTTGATCTGACCACTAAGGTCGGCGTGCAGAAACGCGATGCCCAGCACGTCGGCGTCGCGCGTCGGGATCAGTCCCGTCCACGCGATTCCCGCTCCAAAGTAGTTCGTGATCTCGTTCTGATTGGGCGACGCGTGTGCATACTGCGCGAATAGGCCGATGCCTTGCTCGTCGAGCGCGTCGTCGCTTTCCTTGTACACCAATTGCTCGCCGACGAAGTAGACGCCGGCGTCGCCGCGATAGGTTCGTGGCGCCAGCCGACCGCCCAGATCGTTGAAGAAGACGTCCTTCGGCGCGGAGTTGTGCCAGCCGCCCACGGCGTAGCGCCCCGGATACTCGCGGCCGTCGAGCTCGAGCGTCGGACGCAGTCCGGCTTCGTAAAGCGTGATGGTCTGCGCTTCGTCGTGAAACGCGGTGCGCCAGCCCCACGTTCCGCCGGTGCCCTGCGCGTCGAACACCCCTGCGAGCAGGTAGAACCACTCGCAGGGCTCAAAGCCGACCGTCGCGCCCATCGCCTGGTCGGGCGTGGTCGGCGTCGGCAGCATCGGGATGTAGAGTCCGAAGTTCAGAAAATCCAGCGCGTACGTGGTGGCCCCGAAGTCCACGGCGGCGTCGATCTTGCCGAGCTTGAACCACAGCTTGTCGTCAAGAAATCGCTGCTTGATCCAGAACTCGCCGCCATGCGCATAGTCGCGGCCTTCGTATTCGTTCACGCCCATCAGGTCGCCGACGTGTCGTTCGGTGATGCCGGGGCCGTGCGCGAAGTCGCCAAGGATGTAGAGCTCGCCGCCCTTCCACCAGCCGGTCGTCTTCTCGAGGTCGATCGTGATCGAGAGATACTCGGTGCTGCGGTACTCGATCGCTTCGTCGGTGTTTGTCCCGCCGCGCGTGTTGATCGCGAGCGTACCGATGTGGGTCAGGCTGAAGGAAAGTCCGGCTTCCTCGAGCTGCGTCCGCAGGCCGCCCCAGTCTCCGGTCAATCGGTCGCGCTCCCAGAGGCCTGCTCCGTCGGCCGGCTCAGTGTTCGCTACCTGCGAGTCCTCAATTGGCGCGCTGGCTGGGGCACTCGACGGCGCAGAGGTTTGCGCGCTGACACTGGGGGCGATCAACAGGCAAACCAGCCACGATGCGGCACGGCGTTCAGGCTTCGACATGTTGCTCCCTATCGGTTGGACGACTTGGACAACTTCGCGACCCGCCGCGCCGCGGGTCGTGTTCTGACGAATTTCCGCCAGAAAAATTGAATGGACGACGAGACGGGCGTTGATATAGTGCTGGCGTCTCTGGGGGTCAAGTTGAAACATCAAGGAGCACCCATGCGGCTACCGTGGATTGCCCGTGCCGGCCTGTTCTCTGCGCTGCTCGGAGTTGGCGCGGCGCTCGCGCACCCCGACGACCCGAAAGTGCGCGACCGTCAGCCTCGCTACGAGGGGCGCGGTTACCGCGCGTCGGATGGCGCGGCGGCGCGTGCGTCGTTCCCCAGCCGGGACGTGTTGCTGCAGAGCTGGGTCACGCTGCCTGAACTGAACGCCGGCGCCACCAGTGGCGCCGACTGCTGGGGATACGTCTCCGGCTCCGGCCGCGAGTACGCCGCCATCGGCATCTCGACCGGCGTCGCGTTCGTCGAGATCACCGACCCGACCAATCCCAGCGTCGTCGCGCACATCTCAGGTCCCAACAGCCTGTGGCGCGACGTCGAGATCTTTCAGGGCTACGCCTACGCCGTCAGCGAAGGCGGCAACGGCATCCAGGTCATCGACCTCAACAACATCGACAGCGGCGTCGTCACGCTGGTGCGCACGATCACCACCGGCGGCACCACCACCGCAACCCACACCGTGATCCTCGACCCCGTCAGCGGCTACCTCTATCGCTGCGGCGGCGGCAGCCACGGCCTGCGCGTCTACGATCTGAACGCCGACCCCAGCAACCCGACGTTCATCACGCAGTGGGATAACAAGTACGTCCACGAAGCCCTGGCGGTCACCTACAGCGACGGGCCGTACGCCGGCAAGCAGATCATCTTCGCCTGCAACGGTTTCAACGGCGGCTTCACCGACACCGGGCTCGAGATCCTCGACGTCACCGACAAGCAGAACATCGTGACGCTGAGCCGCATCACCTGGCCCAACCCCGGCTACTCGCACCAGGTCTGGCTGAGTGAAGACCGCAAGTACGCCTTCGTGAATGACGAATTGGACGAGCAGAGTTTCGGCCTGCCGATGACGATTCTGGTGATCGACGTTGAAGACCTGACGACGCCGACGCTCGCCACGACCTTCACCAACGGCACCACCGCGATCGGCCACAATCTGTACGTGAAGGGTGACCAGCTCTTCGCCGCGAACTATCGCAGTGGCCTGCGCGTGTTCGACATCAGCGACCCGCTCGCCCCCGTCGAGACGCATTACTTCGACACCTGGGTCGAGGACGATCAGGCGTCGTTCAACGGCCTGTGGGGCAACTGGCCCTACTTCCCCAGCGGCACCATCATCGGCAGCGACCTCGAGAAGGGCCTGTTCGTCTGGCAGCTCGCCCCGCTCGAATACAGCTTCCCCGATGGCATCCCCACCTCGATCGACCCGCGCGGCGACACGCTCCGTGTGCAGATCTCCGCACTTAACGACAACAGCGTCGATCCCGCCAGCGTCAACGTGACCTACACCATCGACGGCGTCGAGACCACCGCGCCCATGACCGCGCTCGGCGGCGACCTCTACGAAGCGGCGTTCCCCGCTTCCACCTGCGGCGACGGCGTGAGCTTCTCGTTCTCCGCGTCGTCGGTCAGCGGTACGACCGTGAACAACCCGTCTGACGGCAGCGTGTACGCCGCTACGTCGGCAGTCTCACTGCCCGCCACCCTCGATGACGCCTTCGAATCCGACCTCGGCTGGGTCGGCGGCGTCCCGGGCGACACCGCGCTCGCCGGCGTGTGGGTGCGCGCCGACCCGACCGGCACCGGCGGCCCCTCACCCGAAGACGATCACACCACCAGCGGCTCTTTCGCCTGGGTCACCGGCAACAGCGCCAGCTCGAACCAGAACGCCCACGATGTCGACGCCGGCCGCACCACGCTGCTCTCGCCGGTGCTCGATTTCTCGGCCGCGAACACGCCCAAGATCAGCTACTGGCGCTGGTTCCACAACGAAAGCGCGCAGAACCCGATCCGCCACACCGACGTGCTGAAGGTCGAGATCACCAACGACGGCGTGAATTGGATCGCTGTCGAGACCGTCGGCCCCAGCGGCGACGAAGCCAACGGCGGCTGGTTCTTCAAGCAGTTTGACGTCGCCGACTTCGTCTCGCCAACGGCGACCGTACAGGTGCGCTTCATCGCGGAAGACGCCGGCCCTTCGTCGACGGTCGAAGCTCTCGTCGACGACTTCCTCGCATTCGACGTTGAATGCCCGTCGAGTTGCGTCGGTGATCTCACCGGCGACGGCGTGATCGACCTGTCCGACCTGGGCATCGTGCTCAGCGACTACGGCTGCACGAGCGGCTGCGTCGGCGATCTGGACGGCAACGACACGACCGATCTCTCCGATCTCGGCGCGATCCTGTCGGTCTTCAACACGCTCTGCCCGTAGAGCGCTGACCGTCGCGAACGAACGACCAGGCGGCCGGTGGGGACAATGTCCGCGCCGGCCGCTGTCGTGCGCGGTGTCGGCGATGTCGCTTCGTCGTCCGTTTCGCGATTCGCGGCCAGCAGCGCTGCCGCGCTCGCTCCCACGCCGGTAAACTTGCTCGCTACGTGTCCGCCGCCGCGCTGGCGGGGGAAAGGGCTGCCGGGCGAATCCCAGCATCACACGAGGCGACCATGTCCGACGCGCAGAATCCCGCATCGCGCTCGCCGGAGTCGAACTCTGAACTCAAGACGCCTGCCGCGCCGCCGCGCCGGCGTCGCCGTTGGCTGCGCTGGCTGCTGGGCGGAGTTGGGTTGCTCGTGGTGCTGCTCGGCGTGTTGATCGCGCTGGCCCCGACACTCGCATCGCAGCCGGCGGTGCGCGACTATCTGCTGGGCATCGCCAATCAGTCCATGCGCGGAAAGCTGTCAATTGACGGGTTGTCGCTGTCCTGGACGGGGCCGCAGGAACTGCGAAACCTCACGCTGACCAGCGCCGATCAGAAGCTGATCCACGTCGAGCGCCTGCGAATCGAGAAGGGTCTGCTCGGCCTTACGACTTTCGACCTGGGAACGATCGAGCTCGATTCGCCGCGCATCCTGGTGTCGCTTGACGCGCAGAACCGCGTCTCGCTGGCCGAGGCGTTCGCGTCGGCTGACCCACAGGCCCCCGCCCCGGCTCCCGATCCCGCGACACCGGCCGACTCGGCCGGCGGCGCGCTGCCGGACGTACGCGGGCGCGTGGTTGTGAAATCGGGCAGCGTGAGTGTCTCGCGCGCCGGCGGCGCGACGCTCGAAGTCACTGCCCTCGATTGCGATATCGAAGCGCGGTCGCTGGCCGACATCCAGGGCCGGCTCTCCGCCGCCGTTGCCGGGTCGACTCTCGAAGGCGAAATCGCGTGGCAGCGGCTGTTCGATCAGGGCCGCCTCAATCTCACAAAGTCAGATGGAAAATTATCGCTCAAGACCAACGGCCCGATCGACGTCGCGGCGCTCGGCGACGTGTTCGCGGCCGAGTTGGGTCTGGCCGGCGCCGTGCAGCTTTCGCTCGACGCCACCGCGACCGCGGGCGATGTAAAGGGCAACTTGAGCGCCAGCGCACGTGGGCTGCGCGGCCGCGCCGCGGCTCAGGTGCAGCCGCTCGACGTCGAGCTGACGTCGCACGCCTCGCTCGCGGGCGACAAGCTCGCGGCGCAGGCGAAGCTCGCCAGCCAGGCGGGCGAACTGTCCGCCGAACTCGAATCCAGCACCAGCGCCGCGCTGCCCGACCTCGCCGCCGATCGCATCCTTGCGGCTGTGCTGCGCGGAGAATCGCTGTCGCTACCCGAGTTCAAGCTCCGCTCGCGGGGTGGCGTCGATCTCGCAAAGCTCAACGAGGCCGTGCCCGGACTGCTCAACGTCGATCCGCAGCGGCCGATCGTCGGCGGTCGCGTAGACATCCGTGCGCTGGCGCTCGCCGGCGGCGCGCAACCCTCTGGCTCGGTCGAGATCGAAGTACGCGATCTGCGTACCGCTGCGGCCGCAGCGCCGCTGGCGCCGCTCACGATCAAGGCCGATTCCGCGCTGATCGCGGGCAGCGGGCTTGAGATTCGAAGCGCTGAACTGGGCGCGGAATTCGCGCAGCTCAAGGCGCGCGGGGCCGTGCGCGATCTGACGGTCGATTGGCGCGCTGATCTCGCGAAGCTGCGCGACGGCCTGGCGCCGCTGGTCGACATCGGTTCCGCTCCGCTGCGCGGCACGCTCGAGGGCAACGCGCGCCTCACGCGGCCCGACGCGTCGAGCTACGCCGTCGAGCTCACTTCGCGATTGGCGCCGTCGGCGAGCGAATCGCTCGAAGCCACGCTCAGCGCGCGATACGACGAAGCCGCGAAGCGCGTGGCCGGAAAAACGCAACTGACCGGCAGCCCGGGTGTCGCGAGCGCCGATTTCGATTACTCGTTGGCTCGACCTGCGCCGAGCCTGACGCTCGACAAGGTGCTCGCGGCGCTTCTGGCGGGCGAAAAGCTCGAACTGCCGGAATTCAAACTCGACGCCAGCGCCAATCTCGATCTCGCTCGCCTTGATCAGTTGCTGCCCGGCGCGCTTCAGCTCGGCGCCGATCGCAAGATCACCGCCGGCAAGCTCGAAGTCGCGCGGCTGAGCGCCGTCGGCGGCGACACCCCGAGCCTGAGCGGTTCCTTCGGCGTGAAGGAAGTCAGTGTCGCGCAGGGTGAGCAGATCGTGCGTCCGGCGCCGATCGCGACCGATGTCGATGCGCGGCTCGCCGAAGGCGTCGGCCTGGAAATCAAGCAGGCCGAGCTGCGCTCCACGTTCGCGACGCTCAGCGCCCGCGGAAAGCCCGCCGATCTCTCGGTCGACGTCGAGGCCGATCTCACGCGACTCAAGTCGGAACTCGCGGCATTTGTCGACCTCAGCGCCGTGGAGCTTGCGGGGGCCGTGGTCGGCAGCGTGCGCATGACGCGTCCCGACGCGAACCGCTACGAGTTGACCGCCGGCCTCGACGGCCGCGAGGTGCGCGTGGTCAACGGCGCGACGCGGCTGGAGCTGCCCGCGGCGTCGCTCAAGCACGCCGGCGCGATCGGGCTGGTGGACGGCCGGCCCGCGCGGGTCGAGTCGCGCGAGACGCTCATCGATCTCGCTGGCGAAGCGCAGCTCGCCGCAAGCGGTTGGTATGACCTGAAGAGCGCCGGTTTCGCCGCCGACGTGAAGCTCGCCAAGGCCGATCTTGCCTTCCTTGGAAAGCGAGCGGGCGGCATCGGCGGCGCGGAGCTGGCGCGCTACGCCGGCGTCGTGAGCGGCGATCTGAAGGCCGGCCGCGACAGCGCGCAGCAGCCGATCGCCGCGACCGGCGCCTTGACCGGAAAGTCACTGACGCTCGACGGGAAACCGCTCAGCGACCGCGACATGCAGCTTGCGTGGGCCGGCGTGCAAATCGCACCCGATCTGGCCCGCGTGCAGGCGGATTCCATCAAGCTCGACTCCGCGGCCGCGACGCTGACCGCGGCGCAGGTCAACTGGGCCGCGGGCGCCGATCTGACTCTCGCGCTTCAGCTTGACGGCTCGGCCGACCTGGCCCGCCTGGTGGACACGATCGCGCGCGCAGCGCGCATGGCGCAGCCGCCGGCGCTCGCGGGCACGCTCAAGCTCGCGTCCAGCGCGTCGACCGCCAACGACGCGGTGCAGTTGCGCGGACAGACCTCGATCGAGGGGTTGGTGATCGGCTCGGGGGCGCAGGCGGTGCGTCAGGATCAGGTGCAGCTCGACTTCGACTCAAAACTCGAACGGCGCGCCGATCGCCTCGCGATCCAGAAGGCGAATCTGCGATCGGGCTTGCTGACCCTGAACCTGAACGGCGCGATCGAGAAGTTCTCCGGCGAACAGCGACTGGCGCTAAAAGGCGACTACGAAGCGCAATGGCCGCCGCTGATGGCCCTGGCTCACGAGCTGGCGCCGGCCACGCTCGACATTGCGGTCGAAGGCGTCAGCAAGAGCGCGCTCAGCGCGACCGGACCGCTGAACCAGCCGGGTCAGAAGCCCGCGTTTCGCGGCCTCGAGAGCGGCGTCGATCTCGGCTTCTCCGGGGCCACCGTCTACGGCATCAAGCTCGGCGCCGCGACGCTCAAGCCGCGGCTCAAGGGCGGAAGGCTCGATCTGCCGCTCGCGGAAATTCCCGCGGCCGGCGGCAAGCTGCGCGTTGGCGGCCAGGTGGATTTCGCCCCTGCCGAGCCCACGTTCGCGCTCCAGCCGAAGACGACGCTGGTCGAGAAAGTGCCCGTGAACAAGGCCGTTTCGCAGGCCCTGCTCAGCTACGTCAACCCGATCTTCATGGGCCTGTCGGAAATCAGCGGCCAGGCGTCGCTCAGCACGCAAGACGTGCTCGTGCCGCTCGGCGATTCGATGAAGTCCCGCGGCGCGGGCAACGGCGTGCTCGATCTGAAGGGCGTGAAGATGAAGCCCGGCGGCCTGACGCAGGAGCTGCTTGCGCTGAGCCCGCTCGGCAAGCAGGAGGTCTACGCCGTCGAAGTGAAGGGCTGCGAGTTCGAGCTCAAGGACGGGCGGATACGCTACGAAGACTTCACGCTGATCTTCCCCGAGAAATTCGACCTGAAATTCCGCGGATCGGTGGGGCTCGACTCCACGCTCGAGTTGTTCGTCTCCGTGCCGGTCAGCGCGCCGCTGCTCGAACGCCTCGGCGTCACGGGGCCGGCTCTGCAATTCGTCAAAGACCTCGAAGGCGCGCGAGTCGACGTGCCCATCACTGGCACACGCGAACAGCCAAAGCTCGATCTCGCCAAGGTCGACGTGAAGCCGATCGTCGACAAACTGCTCAAGAAGCAACTGCAAGGCGGCGTCGGCGACGTGCTGAAAGGACTCGGAGGCGGCGGCGGCAAGGAGAAGCCGGAGTCGCCGGGACTGCCCATTCCGCTCCCCAAGCCCAAACCCAAGAAACCTTAAACCGTAAGGACGCGACGGTGCTGGTCGACACGCACTGCCATCTCACATACGACGACTTCGCTCCGTCGCTCGCCGCGGTGCTGGCTCGCGCGTGCGAGGCCGGCGTATCGCACTGGATCACCGTCGGCACCACGCCCGCGGACGCCCGCCGCGGCTTGGAGCTTGCCACGCTCCATCCCGGTCTGCACGTCGCTGCCGGCATTCACCCGCACGAAGCCGGCCGCGCCGACGAAGCGCTGCTGCACGAGCTTGGCGAGTTGCATCGTTCAATCGCGGCGCTGGTCGCGGTCGGCGAGACCGGGCTCGATTTCCACTACGACTTCGCCCCGGCCGACGTGCAGGAACGCGTGTTTCGCGCGCAGCTCGCGCTGGCGGCCGAGGTGAAGCGGCCCGTCATCATCCACGCGCGCAAGGCGGAGCTGCGCGTCTGCGAGATTCTGGACGAGTACCCCGCGCTGCGCGGCCGCGTCGTGTTTCACTGTTTCTCGGGCGACGCGGCGCTCGCCCAGCGAGTGCTGGCCGGCGGCTGGTGGCTGAGCTTCACCGGCGTCGTCACCTTCGCGAACGCCGACGCGGTCCGCAGCGCGGCGCTCGCCGCGCCGCTCGATCGCATCCTGGTGGAGACGGATTCGCCATATCTCTCGCCGGAGCCCGTTCGCAAGCATCGCCCGTGCGAGCCCGCGTTCACCGCCCACACCGCACGCTTTCTTGCGAAGCTGCGCGGCGTCGCGTATGAAGAGTTCGCGGCGCTCACCACCGACAACGCCCGCCGCTTTTTCGGGCTGCCGGTCTGACACGCCGAATCCGGCGAACCCAAGGTCGGCCGGCGTCGTACCAACGGTTTCGCTGTGCACGGAAAGGACAGCATGCGCCACAGTCTGGTCACCGGCGGAGCCGGATTCATCGGCGGTCATCTGGTGCGCGGCCTGCTCGAACGCGGCGCGGCGGTGCGCGTGCTCGACAACTTCAGCACCGGCCATCGACGCAATCTCGACGAGCTGGCCGGCCGCATCGAGATCATCGACGGCGACATCCGCGACCCGGCCGCACTGGCCCGCGCCTGCGCCGACGTCGACGTCGTGTATCACCTCGCGGCGCAGGGCAGCGTGCCGCGCAGCGTCGACGACCCCGCCACCGCCAACGAAATCAACGTCACCGGCACGCTGAACGTGCTGGTGGCGGCGCGCGACGGCGGCGCGCGGCGCGTGGTCTATTCCGCCAGCAGCGCCGCGTACGGCGAGACCCCGACACTGCCCAAGATCGAGTCCATGGCGCCCCAGCCCGTCAGCCCCTACGGCGTCAGCAAGCTGGCAGGCGAGTACTACCTGCAATCGTTCAGCGCCTGCTACGGCCTATCAACCGTGTCGCTGCGCTACTTCAACGTCTTCGGCCCGCGCCAGGACCCGAAAAGCCAATACGCCGCCGCCATCCCGGGATTCCTCAGCCGCATGCTGCGCGGCCAGCCGCCGATCATCTTCGGCGACGGCGAGCAGTCGCGCGATTTCTGCTATGTCGAGAATGTGGTGCGCGCCAATCTGCTCGCCGCCGACGCGCCGCGCGCGCTGCGCGGCGAAGTGCTCAACATCGCGTGCGGCGAACGTGTGACGTTGAATCGCATCATCGCCGTCGTGAACGAGAATCTGGGTACGAGCCTGCGCGCCGACTACCAGCCGCCGCGCGCCGGCGACGTGCGGCACAGCCTCGCGGATCTGAGTGCCGCGCGGGAGGCGATCGGCTACGAGCCGCGCGTCATGTTCGCTGAGGGCCTGGCGCGCTCGATCGCGTGGTATCGCGCGAACCTGTAGCTCGCAGGGGCGCCGACACGGCGTAACGCCGCGGCCCCGCGGCGCAATAGCGACACAACACCGCGTGCTCGCGGATGCCCAGCGCGGCGGCGACTTCCGCCTCCGTCAATCCATCGCCCAGCAGCAGCACCTCGTCGCCGGCGCGATCGGCCGCATCAACGCTGACGAAGCTGGTGTTCATGCCGGTCTCGAGAATGCGCTGGCGCTGGCCGTTGATGCGCACCGGTCCCGGCGCCAATCCGTGCGAATAGCCCGCGAGGATCACGCCGACGTGCGGCGCGCGGAAGCCGGTGTAGCCGACCGGCCCCTGCGTCGCTCGCACCAGGTGCAGCCGCGTCGAGACTCGGACCGCCGAGCGATAGAGCGCGCAGCCCGGCCGCACCGCATCCAGCCACGCTTCGGGCTCACCCAGCAGCGACGTCGACGCGGCGTGCGCGCGATAGCGCCCGCGGTTCGCCTGCACCAGCAGCCGTACCGACTCCATGGTCGAGGCGTGCGTGTAGAGCTCGTGGACGCAGGATTGCTCCAGGATGGTTTCAAGCTCCGCGACGGTGCAGCCGGTGCGCTGCATGCCCGTGTCGAGCTCGACCGCGACCGGCAGCTCGGCGAAATTTCGCGCGTCCTTCAGCGTGCCGATCGTCGGCCGCAGCGAGAGCTCGCGATATTCCGCCGGTTCGCCTTCGACCGGGCCGAGCACGATCCCCGGCCGACCGACTTCGCGCGCCTCGCTGAGCGAGAAGTAGGCGAAGTCGTCGGCCACGCTGCCGAGCGCGTCGGCGACTCGTGCCGCGCCGAGCCCGTAGGCGTCGGCCTTGATGACGGCGATCAGTGCGACGCGCGTTTGTTCGCGAATCGCTTCCGCCTGCGCTCGAACCTGATCCAGATCAATGAAAACGTCGACGTGCCTGGAACGCATGTACCCCGCCAGTCAGCGAACCTCCCTGTTCGCCGGAGAAGATTCTACCTTTCGCGGGCGAAGGGGTCCAAGGGCGCAAAGGGGGGCGCCGGGCGCGACAACGCCGCCCGCGCGGCCACTACACTAGCCGCATGCACGCGACCGGTTTGGGTCTCGACGACCGCTTCCTTCAGCACCTCACCGGCTACGGTCACCCCGAGCGGCCCGAGCGACTGATGGCGATCCGTGCCGCCCTCGAACAGGCGGGCCTGGTCGCATCCTGTCGACCGATCCCGGCGGAGCGCATTGCCGACGATGTGCTGCACCTCGTTCACGCGCCGCACTATGTCGAGCGCGTCGCCGAAGCCTGTCGCCTCAAGCTGCCCTACGTCGACTCCCCCGACTCCGCGATCTGCCCGGACAGCTACGAGATCGCCCGGCTCGCGGCGGGTCTGGCCGTCGCGGCAGCGCGCGAAATCGCCGAAGGCCGGCTGCAGCGCGCGTTCGTCGCGGTTCGTCCGCCGGGGCATCATGCCGAGCACGCCGAATCGACGGGGTTCTGCCTGTTCAACAACATCGCGCTGGCGGCGCGCTGGCTGTGCCGCTGCGCCGGCGCGCAGCGCGTGCTGATCGTCGACTTCGACGTGCACCACGGAAACGGCACCCAGCACACGTTTGAGGATGATCCGGCGGTGCTGTTCATCAGTCTGCACGGCCACCCCGACACGCTCTACCCGGGCACCGGACACGAACACGAGCTGGGTCGCGGCCACGGCCAGGGCTTCACGCTCAACCTGACGTTTCAGCCCGGCGCAACCGACGCCGACTACCGCCGTGCGTGCGAGACGCGCGTGCTGCCTCGCGCGGAGCAGTTCGCGCCCGAGTATGTTCTGATATCTGCGGGTTTCGACGCCCACGCGCACGATCCGCTCGGCTCGCTGGCACTCAGCGACGACGCGTTCGAGTTCATGACGGCAATGCTGATCGACATCGCCCGGCGACACGCTGGCGGCCGATTGCTCAGCGTGCTCGAGGGCGGCTACAACCTCGATGTGCTGCGGCGTTGCGTGCCGGCGCATGTCCAACAACTCGCCGACGGCTAGCCGCCGAACGCGACGCCGCGCCCCGGTTTGTCGCGCCCGCGGGCGAACGCTACGCTCCCGCCTGAATGCCCTTGTATCGGCTGGTGGTGGTGGCGCTCTGTGTGCTGCTGCCGGGTCTCGCGCTGGCGCCGGTTTGGCCGCTGGCCGGGCTCGGCGCGGGCGAAGACGAACTGCTCTACTACCTGCCCTCGCGCACATTCCTGCATGAGACGCTGCGCGCCGGATTCTGGCCATTCATGAATCCCTGGGTCGGGCTGGGTCGCCCCTATCTGGCTGACCCGCAATCCGCCGTCTTCTACCCCCCGACCTGGCTGTTCGCAGTTATGCCGCCGCGGCAGGCGTATCCCGCGCTGCTGTGGGCTCACTACAGCCTGGCCTTCTTCGGCATGTACCGACTCCTGCGCGCTCAAGGTTGTTATCCACGCGATTCGGTCTTCGGCGCCACCGCCTTCGCTCTCAGCGGCTTTCTGCTGGGGCACCGCGCGCACTTCACCATGATCTGCGCCGTTGCCTGGGCCCCGTTCGTGTTTTGGCGCATCGAGCGCCTCGCGCGGTCCGGCGGCGGTTCGCGCTGGCTCACCGCCGCGGCGGTCGCGGCTCTGCAGTGCTACGCGGGCCATCTCCAGATCGCCGCACTCTGCGCGCTCGGCAGCGCCTTCTGGCTCGCGGTCAGCCGCCGTCCGCTCCGCGGCACGCTTGCGGCGTGGCTGGGCACGTGGCTGCTGGCTGGGCTGCTGTACTCGGCCCAGCTCGTACCCACGGCGATCTACCTGCAGGAGTGCACGCGCGCATCGCAGGGCTTTTTCGCGTTCACCGAGAACAGTTGGAACCCCTTGTCTGCGATCGGATTTCTGCTGCCAATGTTCTTCGGGCAGCGCACACCGAATATCTTCGAACACGAGTACTGGGGGCCGTCGCACCAATGCGAGCAGTTCGCCTACGCCGGCATCCTCCCGCTCGTGCTCGGCGCGCTCGTGCTGCGCGCCGGCTGGCGCGCCGATCCGGTCCGTCGCGCCTGGATTCTGCTGGCGGGATTCGCTTTGCTGCTCGCGCTGGGCCGCTATGGGCCGCTGGCGCCGCTGCTCTATTTCGTGCCCGGCGCCAGCGTCTTTCGCGTTCCCGCGCGGGCGCTCTTTCTCGTGAATCTCGCGCTGGCGGCCGTCGCGGCGCACGCGCTCAGCGAACTGCGTGGTCCGCTCAGTCCGCGCCACGCGCGGCTGCGCTCGATCGCGCTGCGCTGGACGTCAAATCCCTTCCGCAGCACGCTGCTGCTCCTAGCGCCGCCGCTGCTGCTGGCGCTGCTCGTAGCGCCGTGGCTGCCCGCCGATCTGCGCTGGTCCGCGCTGCAGGCCGTGCGCCCCTGGGAGCCGCAGGTGTGGGTTCCCGCGCTGGCCGTGCTTCTCAGCGTGTTCACCCTCGGTCGCGAGTTGCGCGCCTGGCCGCGCAGCGCGTCGTATCGCACCTGCGGAGCGGTGCTGTTTCTTGACCTCGCGGTCATCGGCTGGACGCTGGATGTGCCGCCGCAACACCGCAGCTACCACACGCTCCTGAACTCCGAGGAGCGCGACAGTTGGGCGGCCGCGATCTCGGAACGGGGCCGCGGCCGGCTCTGGACCGTCACCGCGCGCGACGCGGGCGGCCTGCCCGGCGAGTTCGTGCGGCCGATCGACAAGGGCGTCGCGAATACCGCGATGGCCCTCCGCATTCCGACTCTGACCGACTACGGCCCGCTCCAGCCGCGCGCCGTCGTGCAGCGCTTTCAGTTCAAGCCGTGGGGCGAGACCGACGCCGCCGAAGCGCTGCTGCTGTCGCCGGAGTGGATGTCCGAGTGCAACGTCGAGTGGATTCTGCTATGCGAGCGGCAGTGGCCC
>CAYMBL010000009.1:29658-101983 GCA_964388675.1 uncultured Planctomycetales bacterium | reverse complement strand
CGGCTTCTTCCGACACTGCGGCTACCAAGCAGTGCAAATTTGAAACCGCTCTAGCGGCCAGCGTGAGCAACGCATGCTTTCGCGGAGTTCCCACCCGAGCCGCCGCCGATGTCAGGTACCGGAACTGTCGGTGTGATGAGGATCAGCGCGCGACGTCGCCACCGGCGGATGTGCCGGGGCGGAATCCTGAAGCCGCCCGCGACCTAACCCCACACCGGCAGCCCGCTCTCCGCCTCAACGCCCAGCGCGTCGGCGATGCGGTTGATGTAATTGAAGTACGCGACGACCTGCACCGCGTCGTGAATCGCCGTGTCAGACCAGCCCGCCGCACGAAGACCGTCGACATCGCTTCGGGTGCACGTTGCGGGAGCGCGCGTCACCTGCTCCGCGTGTTCCAACAGTGCACGTACGGACGGCCGCAGGTGACACGCGCGCCAGTCGCGCACGACCTGATGCACGAATTCGTCCAGGACTGCGGCCGTGGGCGTGCCGTCGGCCGCGTCGCCGACAAGCCCGTGCCAGTCACGCTCGACCTCCGACCGGAGATCATTCGCGTGCGCCTGCACTCAGTAATGGCACTGATTGGCGCGGCTCACGACGACCGCCAGCAGCTCGCGCAGCGCCCGCGAAAGTTCCGATGGTCCAAACATCGCCGCCTGATACAGACCGATGCCGGCCTTGAGCACCGGCGGACTCAGGCTTTGCACGCGCACGATGTTGAACACGCGCCCGGCCCGCTGTCGCGCGGCGGCGAAGAACTGCTTGAGCGGTCCGTCCGCTTCGTGATCGGCGACGGTTCGAATCCACGCCATGATTGCCCCTCTTGCCAAATTAACCGCCCTGAAACTCAGGCTCAGCGCCGCGTCATCGCGCGTTTACCCGCGCCGTCCATCGCGCGCTACCGCGCCGAAGCAGTGTGCGGATCGGCCGTGACGCATCGAAATCCGAGGCAGCGTCCGCGGGCGCGCGGCGCGCGGCCGCGGCGATAGGAGCTGCGAGCCAGGTCGAGCGGGCCGACCCAACTGCCGCCGCGCTCGGCCCGCAGGCCGCTGTCGTCGAGGTTGACCGGATTCGGGCGCGTCGCCGCCGCCGAGCGGTAGAACTCAGGGTCGTAGGCGTCGCAGCACCACTGCCACACATTCCCCGCCATGTGGTGCAGTTCGAACGGCGACATGCCCGAGCGGGCGTGCGTGGGCAGCAGCGGCAGCGTGTCGAGCGCGTACGACGCGCCGCGGGAATGCACCCCGGCGTGAGCGCGATCGGCGGCCGGCTCATCGCCCCAGGGAAACGCACGCGGCTGCGCCCCGCGCGCCGCGTATTCCCACTGGGCCTCGCTCGGCAGCAGGCTGTGCGCCGCTTCGCCATACGCGCGCCAATCCCGCAGATTGGCCCACGCGGAATACGCGCTCGCGCCATACCACGAGACAAGCATCATCGGCAGTTGCTCGGTTCCGGCGCGCGGGCGCCATGCGCCGGCGACGCAATCGAGCAGCGCGTGCTCGTGTCGGCGGTCGTGCGGATCGAGCACGAACCACTCGCGCAACGTGGCCTCGCCGACGCCCGAAATCGAATTCAGGAATCGTGCATAGGCGGTCGTCGAGACCGGCTCCGCATCGATCACGAACGAATCGAGATGCACCGCATGCTGCGGGCGCTCGTCGGCACAGCTCCATTCGAAATCTCCGCCGATGGCCACCGTCGCCGTGGGGATGCGCACGCAGCGCATGCCGTCGGTCCGGCGGCGCAGTTCGGCGCCGTGCGTCTTTTCGAGCAGCGTCGCGGGCGTAATTTCGCCGGGGAGCAGGCGTCCGCCGAGCTGCGTGAACGGAACGGTGGTCGACACGGGTGCTGCCTGCCGCCGCGCGGCTCTGCGGCGCTGCGGGGGAAGGGTGTGGCGTTGCAGGTAGACCAGTTCGGCGAGGTCGCGGAGCCGGAAAGGCGAGCGTGTGAACACGGCCTTGTAGCTTGGATGCGGCGCGTCGTCGGGCAGCGTGACCGAGAAATGCTCCTCGAGCTCCATCAGCAGCTCGATCATGTCGAGGCTGTCGAAGTGCAGATCCTCCAGCAGGCGCGATTCGAGTCGGCAGTCCGTGATCGATATGCCGAGTTGGTCGGATGCAATGCGACAAACCCGATCCTGAATCTCGTCGAGCGTCAACGTTGCGGCAGAGCTCATGACGGGATCTCCCGGCAGCCCGATACAAACCAGTTCACCCCCACGCACGCGCGATGGTATCAAAAACGGTGCACGTGGCGGAATGGCCGCGCGGAGCGCTCCCGCGCCACGATGGTGAATTCCGGCCGCGCGTCGTCGGTTTTTGAGCGCCCGCGAAGGCCGGCTCCGTCTTCTCTCGGCAGGCAGAGGAGTCCATCGCGCGCCGTGCCGTCGCCCGGCCGCTGAGCAGCCTTTCTCGCCCGTTCATTTTCCTTCGGAGCCGCCATGCGACTCGGTCCCGCGTTCGTCGTCACCGCTGCGCTGGTCTCGGGTCACGCCCGCGCGGCGCAGGATGTCCTCGTGTCGTCACGCTTTTCGAACAATGTGCTGCGCTACGATGCGCTCACCGGCGAGTCTCGCGGCGTGTTTGCGGCCGGGCCGGAGCTGGCGAATCCGAATGGCATCGCGTACGGCCCGGACGGGCACCTCTACGTCGGGCTCGGCGACGGCAACGCCGTGCTGCGCTACGACGGCCGGAGCGGCGCGTTTATCGACTCGTTTACCGAGCCCGGCGCGGGCGGGCTTTCCAGCGTGCGGGACATCGTGTGGGGGCCCGACGGCGATCTGTACGTGGCCTCGGCCGCGAACGACAGCGTGCTCCGGTTCGACGGCGACAGCGGAGCGTTCGTGGGCGTCGCGGCGCAGTCCGGCGACATGGATGGGCCGGTCGGGCTCGCCTTCAGCCCCGCGGGCGAGCTATACATCGGCGCCGCGCTCAGCAATCGTGTGTTTGTGTTCTCCGACGGTGAATTTCAGCGTGCGTTTGACGCCGGTACCACGCATCGCAACGCCACCGGGCTGGCGTTCAACGACGCCGGCGAATTGCTCGCGGCGCAGTCCGTGACGAACGAAATTCTCGCCTTCGACGGCGAGGCGGGCAGCTTCGACCGCGTCTTCGCCGCCGGCAACGTCAGCATTCCGATCTACATGGAGCGCGCTCCGACCGGCGAGCTGATCGTCGGCTCGTTCGGCAACGACTCCGTCGTTCGCTTTGACGCGGCGACGGGCGCGTTTCTCGGTACGCTCATTTCGAGCGGCGCGGGCGGGCTCGACGGAACGCACGACATCGCATTCATGCCGGTGCCCGAGCCGACGACCGGCCTGCTGCTAGGCATTGCGTGGATTGCGGCGGCGGCGCGCCGCCGCTCGACGTCTCGCTAGCCCCGGACGGAACTCGGCGCGCTACAATTCGCTTCCGTGGCTGGGCCGTTTCCTCCTCGGGAGCATCCAATGATTCGCGGAATGCACGCGATGTTCTATTCGTCGAACGCGGCGGAGCTGCGCGCCTTCCTGCGAGACAAGCTCGGATTGCGCGGCTCGGACATCGGCGAGGGCTGGCTCATCTTCGACGCGCCCGAGGCCGACCTCGGCGTGCATCCGGCGGAGACCGATGGTCCGCCGTCGGGAACCGCCGACATCTCGTTCTACTGCGACGACATCGAAGCGACGGTCCGCGAGCTGCGCGCCCGCGGCGTCGAGTTCACGCAGGATGTCGCCGACCACGGATACGGACTCGTCACCTATTTCCGCGTTCCCGGCGACTTTCGCGTGCAGCTCTATCAGCCGAAGTACCGCAAGTAGGCTCGCGCCGCGCCGGCTACGACCCGACGGCCGACTTCAGTCCGTCCAGCACCATCGGCCACGCGCGGCGAAAATACTGCTCGACTTCGTTCCACTCCGCGACGTGCTCGGGATTCGCGGCCCGCTGTTCGTCGAAACCCAGATGCACTACGCGAACCCGCGTTTGATCGCGTCCGACGGCCGTCAGTTGCACCACAACCCACGTGCGCCGTGCGCGCGCGTGCTCGAATTTCGGCGGCGCGTTCCACGAGAACGACAGCATCTCCTCCGGCAGGTAGCTCAAAACCGCGCAGCCTTCCGAGCCGCGCTTGCCCTCCGGCGCCTGCATGCTCATGTAAATCTCGAACGGGCCGCCGATGCGCAGCTCGACCTTATTGTCTTCGCCGAAGAACGAACGCAGCCCGTCGCGCGTCGTCCAGGCCTGCCAGACCTTCGCGATCGGCGCCGCGACGTCCACTTCGAGCTCGATGCGTGAAGACGGCGACGCGGCCGGTTGCGTCGCCCACACACCCGTTGCCGCCAACGCCGCCAAAGCCGAGATCATCGCAACGCGTAGCATTTCGCGCCCCTTGCTTGCTGGTTTCAGGTATCCACTCGCAGTGCATCGTTCGACCTGCCATCGACAGGCCGTCACGCCGCCAGAGTTGTGTCTCACGCCCGGACTCTCAGATCGCGCTGACTGCGGCGCGCTTCCCGCCGTACGTTTGCACGGCGAAGCCGACCAGCGCGCCGAGGATCGCGCCCGGGAGCGTGATCCGCAGGTAGTACTTGCCCTGCAGGTGCGCCACGAGCCAGGCAAAGAACCCGCTGACCAGAATGCCGAAAACGATGGTTGTCGGCGTCGAGTTGGTAAGCCGCGCGACCAGCCCGATCAGCACGCCCGCGACCAGCCCCTTGAACGTCGAGCCGATCACGATTCCGATCAGGCCGTTCGACACTTCAGGGTCGTTCAACCCCAGCGGCGCCGTCACTCCGTCGATCGCCCCCAGCACTGTTCCCAATAGCAGTCCCAGCAACGGCTTGTTCATTGCGTGTCTCCCGCGCTCGCAAGCGACGTCGATCGACGCCGCCGGCTTGCGTCCACGCAGTCTATTCAACGTTCAGGGCGACGGTCTTTGGCCCGGCCGCGAAAAATCGTCATTCCTCTACACTGTTCGCATGCAGCCATCGTCACGACGTTTTCGGCTCTGCATCCTCGATCTGGACGGCACGTTGGTGGATTCGCTGGCGGACATTGCCGAGGCCGTCAACGAATCGCTGCACCAACTCGGCCTGCCGCCGCTGCCGATCGCGAGCTATCGCCGCATGGTCGGCGACGGCTTCACGACGCTGTGCCGACGGGTGCTGGCCGACTCGCGGCCGGAGCTGGCCGAGCGACTCGCGGAACTGGCTCGCCCGCGCTATCGGCTGCGCGCCGTCGCGCGTACCCAACCTTATCCCGGCGTGCGCGCGGCGGTCGAGCGCCTTCGCGCGGCGGGACTGACCCTGGCGGTGCTCTCGAACAAGCCGCACGAAATCACGCTGCGCGTCGTTTCCGCCCTCTGGCCGGCGAACACGTTCGCGCGCGTTGTGGGCTGCGAGCGCGATGAGCTGCGCAAGCCCAATCCCGCCAACCTGCTCGACATCGCCCACGAACTCGGCTGCCCGCTCGACGAAACGTGCCTCGTCGGAGACACGGCGACCGACATCGAAACCGCGCGGCGGGCCGGGGTATCGATGGTCAGCGTGACGTGGGGTTTCCGAGATCGTGCGGAGCTTGAAGCCGCCGGCGCGAGCCGCCTTATCGATCATGCCGATGAGCTGGCGTCGGCGTTGGGGTGCTGAGGCGACCGCGCGTCGCGGCAGCCGCCGATAACAACGCGTGATCGTAACTGTTTGTCATTTCTCGCATTTAGGCTTGATTTTCCGCGCAGCCGAGTTCTATAAGTTTGGCAACACGCAGCGCGAGGAGGGCGAGCTATGAAGCGTTATGCGAGTTTGATCGTGGGCTTGGCGGGACTTCCGGCCGTGTCGGCCGCTCCGCTGAGTTTTGGGACCTATCACCTGCACAGCCATCCGGACGGAGCCGTCGCTCCGCCCAGCTATGGCCTGCGCCTGGACGAGTTGTTCAACGTGACGCGCAATCGCGACAGCTTCACGTTCGACTTCGACGCCCCGGGTTCGGCAATGTATCTGCGCTACACGCCGTCGACGATCCGCATCTTCGGCGTCGCCTTCGGCGGGTACGACAGCGGCACCGGCTATGACCCGGCCTGGTCCGGTCTGTGGGACATCGATGTGACGTACACGAACGTGGTGTCGATCGCGGGCGGCGACGACGACGTGATCGTTTACGACAGCGAGCACGTGAACAGCGGCTTCATTCACCGCCAGGGCTACGAAGAGATCATCGATCTGTTCGACTACGCCGGCAATCACGGTTACACGTTCCAGCTCGGCGACGAAGGCGACGATCAGGGACATCGCGGGTTCGCGGGCATCTCGGGTTGGGGCTGGCTCAACCACCGCGATCCGAACAAGCACACGGTTGCATCCGACTGGATCTTCACGGTCGGCAACCGCGTGATCCCGTCGCCCGAGGCGGGCCTACTGGGCCTGCTGGGCCTGGGCACGCTGGCGATCGCTCGCCGGCGGTAAGCCAACCGCGCAGGGCTCGGCTCCCCATGCGACGCCGTCTTCGATGGAAGGCGGCGTCGCCGTTTCGTGCGCACCGATCGCACCGGCTCCGCGTCAGCGGCGGCGGGGTGTCTTGCGGCGCGCCCGCTCCGCCGGCTGCTCCGCGGCGAACGGAATCGCACTATCGAGCACTTCCGTCGGACCGAGCAGCTTGGGCTGCTGTCGATACTCGAGCCGCTCCAACCATTTGTTCGCGCCGTCGCGCAAGTCGGTGTATCGCGCGTCGGCAGGCAGCGCGCGGATGGTCGCCGCCAGCGCATAGGTAAACGCGCCGTAGTTCGTCGCGCCTTCCTGATGCTCGAGCGCGAGCTCATGCTCGGCGCAGGCCTCCAGCAGCACGGGCAGGTAAGGCCCCTTGTTTCCGGGCAGCCGTTTCCGCATCGTGTCGTAGCGGACATGCGACGCCGTTCGCGCGCGAATGGCGCGCCCCAGCCGGCGCGTGATGCCCGATTCGCCCACATAGGCCGGCAAGTCGTCGGCTTTTTTCGCGAGCTGGGGATTCAGCGGCGCGATCTTTCGCGCGATCCAGCCGTCTTTCACGTCCCATTTCAGGAGCCGATGCCGAATGTCGTCGGGCAGCGAAAGCCCGCGCACGCGGTGCATCCCGGCGCGCGTCATGCCGCCCGAATGGCAGCAGTCGAAGACGGTCGTGAAGCGCAGGTCGTAAGGCAGGTCGGCATACAGCGCGAAGAAATCGTCGTCGACGATCGCCCGTTCGCGCGAGAAATCGAAATCGTGGGGCACAAGGCATTCGTCGACGTGATCCACGACTTCGTTTGCGTTGTAGCCGGGGAGCTGCGCCCCGTGGCCGCTGAAATGCAGCACGCGATGGTCGCCGGGCTGCGGCTCGTCGAGCAGCCACCGCAGGCGATCGCGAATCTCCTGCGCGGTGGCGCGGTCGTTCAGCAGCAGGCGGATGCCCTCGGCGGGGAACCCGCGCTCCTGAAGCACCGAGCTCATCAGGAACGCATCGTTGACGCAGCCCGCGAGCGTGCCGACGCGCGGATCGCGGTATTCGTTGATGCCGACGATCAATGCGCGATGCGTCGGTTTTGGCTTCGCGGCGCGGGTCGCGCCGATCGCCGCAGCGAGGGCGCGCGTGCTGACGACATCGCGCGGCAACGCGATCTCGCGCCATACGGGCAGAGCATTCTCGTGCTCGAAGTAGCGAACGGCGTCGTGATTGAGGCTGAACCAGGTCGAGAATTCGGTGACGACCTGTTCATAGCGCCGGTCCGGCAGTTGAAATTCGTTGGTGAACATCCAGTCCCGCGCGTTGAAGAGATGCACCATGCGCGGCACGTCGGGCATGCTCAGCCGTCCCGCGAACGCTTCGCGCACCGCCGGGTTGCCGATCTGCGACCCTGTACACACGAAATTGAATTTGCGATGGCTCGCCGGAATCTTGCCGAAATCAGACTGCAGCACGGAGTCGTACGACAACAACGTGCCCAGGCTGTGGCAGAGAACGACGTCGAAGCGCTCCCGCCGCAGCGCCTGGTAGAATTGCGCCCGCAGATCGGCTCTGAGGCGCTCATCCTCGATCCACTTCACCACCATGCCGGCGTACCAACGAATCGACTCGCGCAAACCGCGGGCTTCGGCGCGCGCCAGCGAGCGCGAGGGCGTGAACAAGTCGTCGAGCCCATGCCAAACCCCGGAGGCCGAGAGTCGAATCAACGCCTCCGCGTAGTCGATCGCCGACAGGTCGGCCGCCGCGAAAATGTCGTCATATTGCAGCGGCGTCGCGACGACCTTCCGAGACGCGCCGGCAGCGTCCAGCGCGCGCTGGACGCTCGCCTCCCACGGTTTGTACCAGTCGGGGTTCTGTTCCTGCCCGCCGATGCCGTGAACGCACAAGACACGCAGTTCGCTCGCCATGCCGATTCTCCTTCGAGGTGACTCGCGAAGCAGACCGCGCTCGCGAGCACAGTGCAAGCAGGCAACCGCCCGTTTTCCGTTAAGAATTGACGCAGATTCCAAGGGGGGTGATGCATCCGACGGGAGGACGAGCCGCCGCCGCGGGGAAGCACGCGACCCGCGGCGCCGCACCGGGGCCTGGCCGCGCCGCGGCGTATACTGATGGGGATGAAACTGACCGTAAACGGTGAGTCCGCCGAGATCAGCGACGGCGCGACCGTGGCAGACCTGCTCTCCGTATTCGACCTGCAGCCGGCACGGATCGCCGTCGAGTTGAACGAAGGTCTCGTGCGCCGGACGGAATTCGCCGCGACGCCGCTGCACGACGGCGACCGCCTGGAGATTGTGACGTTCGTGGGAGGCGGATGATGGCGCAGGAACTCACCGTCGGCGGCTTTCGTTTCCGCTCGCGGCTGTTCGTGGGCACCGGCAAGTACCTGACCGTCGACGGCGCGCCCGACTATCGACTGATGCAGGCCGCGCTCGACGCGTCGGGCTGCGAAGTGGTGACGGTCGCGGTGCGACGAGAGCGGCTGGTGGATCGCGCCGGTCGCAGCCTGCTCGATTTTCTCGACCTCAAGCGCTATACGATTCTGCCGAATACCGCGGGTTGTTTCTCGGCCGACGATGCGATTCGCGCCGCGCGGCTCGGGCGGGAGTTGCTCGAGGGAATGGGCAATCCGGGCGCGCGCTGGGTAAAGCTCGAGGTGCTCGGCGACCGGCGCACGTTGCTGCCCGATCCGTTCGGCACGCTTGCCGCCACCGAAGCCCTGCTGCGTGAGGGGTTCATCGTGCTGGCATACAGCAACGACGACCCGATTCTGGCGCAGCGCCTCAAGGCGGCCGGCGCCGCCAGCGTCATGCCGCTGGGCTCGCCCATCGGCAGCGGCCAAGGCGTGCTCAACCCAAACAACATTCGCATCATCCTCGAGCAGCTCAAGCATGAAGACCCCGACTATCCGGTGATCGTCGACGCCGGCGTCGGCACCGCGTCAGATGTAGCGATCGCGATGGAACTCGGCGCGGACGGCGTCCTGTTGAACACCGGCATCGCCAGCGCGGCCGACCCTGTGGCAATGGCTCACGCCATGCGCCACGCCATCGAAGCCGGACGGCTCGCTTTCGGCGCCGGCCGGATACCCAGAAGGCTCTACGCCAGCGCGTCATCGCCGGAAACCGGCGTCATCGCCGCCACGCGCCGCGATGTTGGAAATGCCGCGTCCATGGGGCATTAAATCACCCAGACCGGACGCCAGGGGGGCATGCGGTTGTTTGCGGGCATCGTCGAACGAACGGGCGTCGTGCATCGGCTGGACCGCGCAGCCGACGCGGACCGCGCCGTGCGGCTCTGGATCGACATGGGTGAACTGCTCGACGGCCTTGCACTCGGCGCCAGCGTGGCCGTGAACGGCGTGTGCCTCACGCTCTGCGAAAATCAGGCGGGTCGCGGCGCATTCGACGTGATTCCCGAAACGCTGCGCGTCACCAACCTCGGCCGGCTCGAACCCGGCGCCGCAGTGAACCTCGAGCGCTCGCTGCGACTGGGTGACCGTGTCGACGGTCACTTCGTGCAGGGGCACGTCGACGCGATGGGCGCCGTCGAGCGCGTCGAGCGCGACGCCGCCGAATGGAAGCTCTGGCTGCGCGTTCCCGCCGACACGATGCGCTACGTGGTCCGCAAAGGTTCGATTGCGCTTGATGGCGTGAGCCTCACCGTTGTCGACGCGCACGAGGACGCGCTTTCCGTCTGCCTGATTCCGACCACGCTCGAGCGCACCAATCTCGGCGCTCGCCGCGCGGGCGAATCGATCAACGTCGAAACCGACGTCTTCGCGCGGTTGATCGTCGATCGTTGCGAGGCCATCCTGCGGGAGCGCGTGGCGTGAGCCGAGCCGGGGCCGCGAACAAACCGCTGATCGGCGTGTCGATGGGCGATCCGCTCGGCATCGGTCCCGAGGTGCTGGTCAAGGCGCTGTCGGACTCCGGCCTGCGGCGCTCGGCGCGGTTCGTGATATTCGGCACGCACGAAGCGATGGAGCTCGCGGCCGACCAGGCCGAGGTCGCGCCGTTCTGGTGGCGCGAGCCTTACGACGGGCAGACACGCGTCGGCAGCGGCGTGCTGCTGGCGGATTTCGACGACCTGCCTCCGATGCCGCTCAGCGGTTCACGCCAGACCAACGCCGCGGCGGGCCACGCTTCGTTTCGGTTCGTCGAGGAAGGTCTGCGCCACGCGCGCAGCGGCGCCATCGACGCGCTCGTGACCGGGCCGATTTGCAAGCAGAGCTGGCATCTGGCGAATCACGCGTTTCTGGGGCACACGGATTTCCTGGCGCGGCGCTGCGATGCGCGGCGCGTCTGCATGGCGTTCGTGGCCGGCGAGCTGCGCGTGGCGCTCGCCAGTGATCACATCCCGCTCTTCGAGCTGCGGAATCGATTCACCATCGGCCTGGTGCACCAGCCGATCGATCTGCTCGACCGCGCGCTGCGCGACTGGTTTGGCATCGAGCGCCCGCACATCGGCGTGCTCGGGCTTAATCCGCACGCCGGCGAGGGCGGCCTGCTGGGAGACGAGGAAGCGCGCATCATCGAACCGGCGCTCGAATTGGCGCGCCACGCCGGTGTCCGTGTCAGCGGCCCGCTGCCGCCGGACACCGCGTTTCGACCCGAGGTGTGTGCGCAATTCGACGGCATGGTGGCGCTTTACCACGACCAGGGCTTGATCCCGGTGAAGATGCGCTCGTTTCACGAGGCGGTGAACGTGACGCTCGGTCTTCCGTTCGTGCGAACCAGCCCCGATCATGGCACCGCATTCGAGATTGCCGGCAAGAGCCGCGCGAATCCCGGCAGCATGACCGCCGCAATTCGCCTGGCCATTCAGCTCGCGGAGATTCGCAAACGCAGCCCGCGTGCCGCACCCGTCAACGCGGGCGGCAAATAAGTCACGATTGCGACGGAGCACTGCTCGGCAACGGCTGCACCCGCACGCCGCCGCGCACCGGCAGCGAGCCGTCCGCAAGGCCGATCGCGAGCTTCAGCCCCCAGCCGCCGACCAGAACGATCAGCAGCAGCGCAGAAAGGCCGAACGGCGTAACTCGCACGGCGAAATGCGGCCAGCGGCCCGTCAGCGTCGCGCGCGCGCAGAGAATTCCCAGTAGCGTTACGCCAAGCGCCAGCAGGAATCCGCCGAGTTGGGCGCGGATGGCCGAACCCCACTCGCCGCGCACCGTGTGCGAGAACGCCGTCGTCATGCCGCAGGTGGGGCAGGGCAGACCGGTGCTCAGGATCATTCCGCAGGCGCCCAGGCCGAACTGTTGGTGTGTGCCGTAGCCGCGCGGGTCGGGCTTCAGCCAGACTGCGCACGCCAGCACCGCGACGCAGCCGAGCAGCGTCGCCCCCGCGCTCAGGCGAACCTGCCACGAAGGAACCATCCGGCTAGCGCCGGCCGCTCCGCGCCCGAGCCGGCGCGGCACGCACGCCGCTCGCACTGCGCTCGCGCGCCGGGCGATCGGTGCGGCGTCGCGGCTTGCGTGACGAGAGCACGGTCACGGCCTTGGGCATGTCGGCGACCTTGAAGATGCCTACGGTCTTGCCGCCGGGAGCGCCGGTCGTGCAATACGCGTAATGCACGTTGATGTGCTCTTCGGCCAGCCGGCCGACGAAATCCGCCAGCGCCCCGGGGCGATTGGGCAGCGTAGCCGCCAGCACCTGCGTCTCGTTCATCGGCACGTCGAGGTTCGCGAGCGCGTCGCGCGTGCGGTCGGCGTCGGCGGCCACGATGCGCAGCACGCCGTGCTCGGTCGAGTCCATCATGCTAAGTGCGACGATGTTGATCTTGGAATCGGCGAGCCGCTGCACGACGCGCGCAAGCACGCCAGGGCGATTCACCAGAAACACGGAGAACTGAGTTTCGGCGTGCAATCCGTTATCCATGGGAGGCCCTTTCAGAGGCGGTGGCGGCGCGCATCCCCGGCTGGTCGTGCTCGGCCTCGGAGACTAGGATCGCTCCGCGAACTGCGAGCATATCCTGACTCGCCGCGGAGGCGACGCGTGAAGCGGCAAGCGGGGACGTGTCCGAAATCATCGACGATTGAACAGTATATCGCCGATCACCCCGACAAGCCATTGCGACTGCGGGCGCTGGCCCGCGCGCTCGACGTCTCCGACGAGCACTACGCCGAATTCCGCGCCGCCGTCCGCGAACTGATCGAGCGCGGGCGCATCGCCGTCGGCCGCGGGCGAACTCTGATCCGCCCGGCGAAGCGCGGCGAAATCACGGGCACCTATCGCGCACACGCCGGCGGATTCGGCTTCGTCGAGGCCGCCGGACACACCGTCGGTTTCGTCCCGCCCGCCGCGGCCGGAGGTGCACACAGCGGCGATCGCGTCGAGGCACGCGTCACCCGGCCCGGCCGCCGCGGCACGGCCCCGACCGTACAGATCGTTCGCGTGAGCACGCGCGGTCAGGAAACGCGCGTCGGGCTGCTCGAACGCGAAGGCACACGCTGGATCGTGCGGCCGCAGCGCGAGGATGCGGGCGCGCCGCTGATCGTGGCAGCCGACGGCACGGCGCGCCCCGGCGATCTGGTCGTCGTGAAATACGAGCTGCGCCAACGAGAAGGCGACGCGCCGCGCGGCCGCATCATCGAGACGCTCGGACCGGCCGACCTTCCCGCAACCCGCGTGCGCGCGGTGTTTCGGCGCAATGGCTATCTCGACGACGTCGCGCCCGAAGTGCACGCAGCCGCTGACGCCGCCGCTCGGATCAGCGACGCAGAGCTGATGCACGAGCGAGACGACCTGCGCGAGCTGCTCACGGTGACCATCGACCCGCCCGACGCCCGCGACCACGACGACGCGATCTCGATCGAGGAGCTGCGCGGCGGACACACCCGCCTGGGCGTGCACATCGCCGATGTGGCCGGCTGCGTCGCGCCGGACGGCGTGCTGGATCGACACGCGTCCGAACGAGGCAACAGCCTCTACTTGCCGGGGCTGGTGTCGCCGATGTTGCCCGAATCCCTTTCGGCCGACGCGTGCAGCCTGCGCCACGGCGAGCCGCGCCGCAGCCTGAGCGTGTTCATCACCTATGACCCGGACGGCGGGCGCCGCGCGACCGCGTTCGCGCGCACCGTGATCCAATCGCGTGCGAAACTCGCCTATTCCGAGGCCGCCCGCGCGCTCGAACGCGAGGAATCGGCGCTGCCCGGCGAGCTGCAGCGCCTGCTGCGCCTGGCGTCGGGGCTCGCGCGCCGCGTGCAGGCGCGCCGGCTGCGCGAGGGCATGATCAGCCTGCAACTGCCTGAGCCGCATGTGCTTTTTGGCGCCGGTGGCGCGGTGAGCTGGATCGGCGCCGCCGACACCAGTTTCGCGAACACGATTATCGAGATGTTCATGGTGGAGGCGAACGAAGCCGTGTCTGCGGCGCTTCACGAGCACCGGATCACGCACCTGCGCCGAGTGCATCCCGAGCCGGAGTCCGAGGGCCTGCCGGCGCTGGCCGCTCTCGCGCGACGCCTCGGCATTCAGACCCCGACTCGGCTGACGCGCGGCGAGGTTCTTGAGCTTCAGCGGGCCGTGCGCGGCCGCCCCACGGAACCCGCCGTGCACTCACTGCTTCTGCGCAGCATGGCGCAGGCGCAGTACTCGACTCGCTCAGGCGTCGGGCACTTCGCGCTCGCCAGCGAGCACTACTGCCACTTCACCTCTCCGATTCGCCGCTACCCCGATCTCATCAACCAGCGCTTGCTTACGCACCTGCTGGACCGCACGCGCCCGCAGTACGACGAAGACGAGCTGAACGAAATCGCCGAGCACTGCACCGCCACCGAACGCCGCGCGCAGCGCGCCGAACGCGAGGCCATCGCTTCGCTGCAACGGCATTTTCTGCGCGACCGGGTCGGCGAAAGCTGCGCGGCGCTCGTCAGCGGCGTGGTGCGCGGCGGGGTCTTCGTGCAGCTTCAGCCGTACCTCGCAGACGCGTTCCTCCCCGGAGCGGAGCTCGGACGCGGGTTCGAATACCGAGAACGGTCGGCGTCATTCGCGTCGCGGCGTGGCGGCGACGAAATCGCGGTCGGAACCAGCCTGCAAGTCGTCATTGAAGCGGTAGATGAACTTCGTGAGCAGATTCTGGTGCGTCGGACGGAACGGGCGGCGTCGCCGGGCAATCGGTTGGCCCGAAAAAAAAGAGGGCACCAGGAGCCCTAAGGCGACCCGGTGCTCTCCGGAGGGGAAAGAAGCCGTTGTACTGCGTTGTTCTCGGACCTCCGATGATCTTTTTATCAGGACCTACATGAAATATGTATCAGACCTCGTTACCTGTCAACTCACGTCCGCGAAATTTTCTGAACCGAACCGCAGTGGATATCGACGAAACGGCCTTCGTCCTTAACAGATTCGCGGAGAATTAACGGAAATCGCGTTCCCAGCGCCCCCCGCAGGGGTGAGTCACTTGCCGATGCAGAACGACGAAAAAATTCGCGCCAGCACCGCGTCGCTAAGCGGCTGATGCAACGACTCTTGAAGCTGCTCCCACACGCGCCGCAGCAGCAACACGAGGATTTCCGGCGCCCGCAGTGCGGAATCCTCGCGCGCCGCGTGTTCCGCGGCTGAAAGCGCGTCGAGCGCCAATTCGTCGCCGAGAGTCGCCTGTTCGTCGCTCCCGCCGCGAAGCGACTCGAGTCGAGCGCGCAGATGCGAGCGCAGCGCGCCAAGCCCGTCGCCGGTGATTACTGAACAAACATGGATCGAACGGGCGTTCTCGCCAACCTGGGGGGCATGCGCCTCCGGCCCGTGCTCAGTCATCGCATCTTGGAATTGTGCAGCGCTGGGGGACCGGCCTCCGGCCGGTCTTTCCCGGGTGGCATCGTCTTGGGGGGCGGGGCCTTGGGGGGCATAGTGTTGGGGGGCATAGCGTTGGGGGGCATGGGCCTCCGGCCCGTGCGCGGCGATCCCAACTTGGAGTGGCGCTGCACTGGGGGACCGGCCTCCGGCCGGTCTGTCTTGGCTCTCCTGGGTTTGGGCGGCGCATCCGAGCACGGGCCGGAGGCCCATGCCACCCGGCGAGGAGAGCACTGCGTCTCTCGCTCCAACTATGCGTGCTCCAGCTACCAAGTCCGACTTCGAATACACGACGACCGACCGCTCCCCCGGCAGCGCCTCCAGCGCCGCGCGCTCCGCCGCGCTCCAATCCCGGTCGGCCGCATGCAGCCACACGATGAGATCAGCGCCTCCCACCGCCCCGTCCGCAGCGGCGCGCGCGGCCGCCTCGATCGCATCGCGGGGATCCTCGCGCCCGGCAGAATCCTGCAACACGGCACGCACGCCGTCGAGGTCCACCACCGCGCTCAGTACATCGCGCGTCGACCCCGGCACCGGCGAAACGATCGCGCGCTCCTGCCCCAACAGCGCATTGAACAGCGCGCTCTTGCCCGCGTTCGGCAGTCCGCACAGCATCACGTGCGGCAGGTTGAGTTCACGCTCGACGCGACGCCGCGTTCCGGCGGCGCGCTCCACTTCAGCGCGCAGCGCCGCGATTCGCCGCACCACGTCGTCGGCGCTGATGAAACGAACGTCCTCCTCTTCCGCGAAGTCGATGCCGGCTTCGAGTGCCGCGATCAAATCAGCGAGCTCGCTCGACCACGCCGCATGCTCCGCGGCGCGGGCCGGCTGGCGCAGCGCGCGGCGGGCCGACTCGGCGTCCGCGGCGTGAATGAGCGCTGGGACCCATTCAGCCTGCTCGGCGCTGAGCTTGCCGTTGAGATACGCGCGCGCTGTGAACTCGCCCGGCTGCGCCGGCCGCGCCCCGGCCGCTACCAGGCGGTCGGCCAGCGCGCGCAGCAGAGCCGGCGCGCCCGGCGTGTGAATCTCAACCGCGTCCTGGCCCGTGTAGCTGCGCGGCGCGTGAAACCAGAACAGATCCGCCGGCAGGCGCACGTCTGCGTCCGGCTGAACCCAGCCACGCGCACACCCGTTCCGAGCGGTCGGCGGCTGATCGGGCGCGACTGCGGCGGCGCAGGTGAACGACGCCGGCCCGCTTAGGCGCACAATTCCCACCGGCGCTGGTTCCCAGGCGGTGGCGATGGCGACGATGGTGTCGTCGGGATGGGGGAGTAGCACCACGCCTCGCAGGTTCGTCAGGGCGGCGGTGCGGCCGGCGCGCTGGAGCTGGCTGCTGACCGTGCAGTCGTCGGCGGCGCAATTGAAACACCAGGACGGGCGAACTCGAGCCGCGCAATGTGCCACTTGCCGCCGGAGCCGCGATTCAAGCGCAGTTCGATGATCGCGCGCTTGCCTTGCGGATCATTGGCGGCAACGCGCACGACGGCGCTGCCCTCGGCGGATGTCGAGACGACCGCCGCACTATCGAGGTCGAAGCCGTCGGCGTAGAACGCGACGGTCGGCGCCCAATATGCAACAAACCCTTCGAGCGGGTCCTTGCCGGTGAATGACTGGTAGATGGCGCGCTTCGTCAGCGCTTCCAGAATCGCGTCGCGGTCCGCCAGCTCGACCGTGAGCTGCGTAAGCCGGCGCGCCGTCGCGGCGTCCGCGGCCTGCGCCGCGTCGACTTGTGCGGTTAGCACCTGCAGCAGGCTGCGCGCGGCGGATTCCGGCGTGTCCTGGCGAATCAACGGCACCTCGACCGATCCGCCCGTCGCCGGCTGCGATTCGCCGCAGCCGCCGGAGAAGAGAAAGGCTCCCATCGCGAGCACAATCGCGATCGGCCTGCGCGAGTGGATCATTCCGTCGCCTCCTGCGCCTCCAGCGCGTCGGTCTCCAGCTTCTGAAACAAAATCTGCGCCGGCTGCAGCGCGTGGCCCGCGGGCGGCGGCGCCGGGGCGGCCCACGCCAGCGCATCCGCTTCGCGGCCCAGCATCGCAGCGATGCGCCGCGCCGCGCCGGGCATGAACGGCGCCGCGAGAATCGCCAGGAAATGCGAAACGTGCACACAGGTCGCGATGCAGGCGGCGCAGTCGGCGCGATCGGTCTTGCGCGATTTCCACGGCGCGCGCAACCCGATGTATTCGTTGCAGGATCGCGCCAGCGCCATGAACTCCTCGAGCGCCGCGCGAAACCGGTACCCCTCGATCAACTCGCCCACCCGACCCAGCGTCTGCCGCGCCGACGCGATGAGCGCGCGATCCGCATCCGTCGCCGCCGTCGCATCCGGCATGCGCAATTCGAACTCGTCGGCCGCGATCTTCATCCAGCGATTGATGAAGTTGCCGAAGGCCGCCACCAGTTCGCCGTTCACGCGGCGAACGAAGTCGGCGGGATCGAAGGCGGTGCGCGCCGACTCCGGCGCAATCGCGGTCAGGTAGTAGCGCAGCGCGTCGGCGTCGAAGCGCTTCAGGTACTCCTCGATCCAGACCGGCGAATTCTGCGGCGTCTTGCTCTTGGAGACCTTCGCTTCATCGCCGCCGAGCCGGAAGTTCACGAAGTTGTTCGCCACGACCTGCGACGGGAGCTGGCAACGGCCGTCGGCCATCAGCATCGCCGGCCAGATCAGGGCATGAAAAACAGTGTTGTCCTCGCCGATGAAGTGCACGATCGCGGATTCCGGATCGGTCCACCAGCGCTCATATGCGTCGGCCGGCTCGCCACGCTGCGTCAGCAGCTCCGCCGTGAACGACACGTAGCCGATCGGCGCGTCGAACCAGACGAACAACACCTTGCCCGCGGCCTCGGGATCATCCAGCGGCACCGGAATGCCCCAGGCGATGTCGCGCGTCATGGCGCGCTCCGGCAGACCCTGCTTGACCTGCCCCAGCGCGAAGTTCAGCACGCTGGCGCGCCACTGGCCCTGCTTGGATTCGAGCCACGCCTGCAGCGGTTTCTCGAACTCCGCCAGCCGTAAATACCAGTGCGTCGTCTCGCGAACCTCGGCCGGCGCGCCGCTGATCACGCTGATCGGGTTCTTCAGCAGCAGCGGATCGACGATCTGGCCCGTCCGCTCGCATTGATCGCCGTTGGTTTCGTGCGGCGCGTCGGTGCAGATGTGGCAGATGCCCTTAACATAGCGATCCGGCAGGAATCGCTCCGCCTGCGGGTCGTAGAGCTGCCGCGTGCGGCGCTTCGTGAAGTAGCCTTTCTCGTGGATGCGTCGAAAGAATTCCTGGCTCATGCGCTCGTGCGTCGCCTGAAACGCGGGCTGGTGCGTGCCGCCGTAGACGTCGAACTCGATGCTGAGGCCGTCGAAGTCGGCCTTCTGGCGGGCGTTGAAACGGGTGGAGATTTCCTGCGGCGTGCGTCCCTGCTGCAGCGCCGAAATCTCGATCGCCACGCCGTTATCGTCGCTGCCGCAGACGAACAGCACCTCGCGGCCGCAGGCGCGCAGATAACGGACGTATGTGTCGGCGGGCAGATACGCGCCGGCGATGTGGCCCACGTGCAGCCGCCCGTTTGAGTACGGCAGGCCGGCGGTAACGAGATAGCGGCTGGGCATCGTGCGAAAGCTCCCGTGCGCCCGCGACCCGCGTCGCCAAGCGTAGAACGGGAACTATAAGGCGCGCAGCGGGCAGCGGGCACATCAGGCGCGGCCGGCTGCGGTGGCTCAGTGCCCCTCGCGCGCCAGGTTGCGGTTCCAGCTCGGAATCTCGACTTGCACGTCGCACGAGCCGTTCGGCACGCACTGGCAGCCCAGCCGCGATTGCGCGGTCAGGCCGTACGCCTCGTCGAGCTGGTCTTCTTCGTCCTCGGTCGCTTCGTTGCAGCTTTCGAGGCCCTTGCGCACGATCACGTGGCAGGTGCTGCACGCGCAGACGCCGCCGCAGGCGTGATCCAGCGCGATGCCCAGCCCCATGCAGATGTCCAGGATGCTGCCCGGCAGGCCGTGATCCTCGTAAGGAATGCGTGCCGGATCGACCTCGATCACGTGCTCTTTCTTGTGCTCATCGAGAATCGTGAGCCGGTACTTGTTTTTCGGCAGCTCGACGTTGCCTTCGGCGATGTATGGATTCTGGCCCGGCATCGGGATTCCCCTTACGGATTCTGCGGCGCCGATCCGGCGCGCTCTCGCAGTGCCTCACGAATGCCCAGCTCCGCAAGCCGGCGCGTGCTGCGCCCGAACTCGCCGAGCGCGGCGTACAACTCGTCGAGATTCTCGGCGCGATCCGCGAGTTGCTGCAAGTCGGCCATGGCGCGCGTCAGCCGATCGCGCTCGTCCGGCTCAAGCAGATCGCCCACGCGGTCGAGCATCTGCCGCGTCTTGTTCAGATCGAACGCCACCTGGTTGCGCAGGTCGATTCGCCGGTGCGCGTCGAGGTCGGCGCGCGCGAACAGCACGCTGTCGGCGGTCATGCGCTCCGCCTCGGCGCGGGTCAGCCCGCGATTCGGGGCGACCTGAATGCCCGCACGCGACCCGCTGCGGCGCTCGCGGGCGCTCACGCTCAGAATTCCGCTGGCGTCGATAAGGAACTCGACCTCCACGTCGGGAATGCCGGCCGGCATCGGCGGCAACCCGCGCAGCTCAAATTCGCCCAGGCTGCGGCAGTCGGCCGCCAGTTCGCGCTCGCCCTGCAGCACGTTGATCTTGATCGCGGTCTGGCCGTCGACGTGCGTCGTGAAGCGCTCTGTGGCGCGGCAGGGGATCGTAGTGTTGCGCAGGATCAGCTTCCCCATCGCGCCGCCTGTGGTTTCGATGCCCAGCGAGAGCGGCGTGACGTCAAGCAACAGCATTCCCAGGTCCGTGCCGCCGAGAATCGCGCCCTGGATCGCCGCGCCGACCGCCACGACCTCGT
The DNA here is from genome assembly GCA_964388675.1 of uncultured Planctomycetales bacterium. Lineage (GTDB taxonomy): Bacteria > Planctomycetota > Phycisphaerae > UBA1845 > Fen-1342 > CAYMBL01. The sequence continues at coordinate 81,856 of CAYMBL010000009.1, read as the reverse complement.
CGGGATTGAGCGCGGTGTAGGGCGTGCAGCTCAGGGCCTCGGCGACGCGGCGGCGCACGAGCGGAATGCGCGTCGAGCCGCCGACCAGGATGACCCGATCGAGCTGGTCGGGCGTGATGCGGGCGTCGCGCAGCGCCAGCCGGGCCAGTTCGATCGTGCGATCAACCAACGGCAACGCCAGCGCCTCGAATTCCGGGCGCGTGATCGTGCGGCGAATCTCAGCGCCGGCGAGCGAGACGCGGGCCTCGGCGCGATCGGCCGAGCTGAGTTCGATCTTCGCGGCTTCGCCGGCCGACCGCAGGCGCTGAATCCGCTCGGGCGTCACCGGCAGATCGGCCGGCAGACTCTGCTCCAGCAGGCCGACCAGCGCGCGGTCGAAATCATCGCCGCCCAGGTGCGTGTCGCCGCGTGTCGCCAGCACCTGAAACACGTCGCCTTCGATGCGCAGCACCGACAGGTCGAACGTGCCGCCGCCAAGGTCGTACACCGCGACGGTCTGAACCGCCGGCGCGGTTGCCGCCGCGGCGGGGGCGGACTGCGTGCAATGCGGGATCGGCAGCGCTGTCGACCCGCGGGTGTCGAGCGCCTCGCCGCGCACGCCCAGCCCATACGCGAGCGCTGCGGCGGTCGGTTCGTTGATGATGCGCACGACGTCGAGCCCCGCGGCGGCGCCGGCTTCACGCGTCGCCTGGCGCTGCGCGTCGTCAAAATACGCCGGCACCGTGATGACAGCTCGCCGCACCGGCCGCCCCAGGGCGCGCTCGGCGCGAACTCGCAACTCAGCCAGCAGCGCGGCCGAGACTTCCTCCGGGCTCACCAGTCGTTGCCCCAGCTCGACGCGCACCGTCTCGCGCGGGCCGGGTCGGATGGCATACGCCAGGAACGGCGCCTCACGCTGCACCTCGGCAAAGCTGCGACCCAGCAGCCGCTTTACGGAATACACCGTTTCGCCGGCGTGCGCGGCGGCGGAGTCGCGCGCTTCCCAGCCGACGAAGACCCGCGGCCGATCGCCCGCACCCACGCGCAGCACCGACGGCACGCGGCCGTCGCCGCGCTCATCGCGAACAATGTGCGGACCGGCGGCATCGACATACGCAATCAGGGAAAACGTCGTGCCGAGATCGATGCCGACGATCAGCTCGGTCGAGTCGTTGTCCATCCCGCGCGCGCCTCCTAGCCCGAACTCACGACATCCTGCGCCGCGGCAAGGTCCTCGGTGAGCCGGTGCCAGTAGCGAATGGTATTCAACTCGACGCGCAGCCGATCCCGCAGTTCCGCATCGCCCGGCAGCTTGCGCGCGAGCGACGTCACCGCGTCTTCCGTCTCGCGCCGCTTCTGATCGATTTCGCGCTCAATCGCCGCAAGCCCGGCCGCGTCACGCGCCGCGCCGGCGTCCTCGATCCGCTCCCGCAGCTCCAGCGTGTCGGAAAGCACCTCCGGCGCAACGCGGCGATCATGCTCGGCGGACGCGCCACCCTGCAATTCGAGCAGATAGCCCGCGCGGGCGATCGGGTCGCGCAGCACCTTGTACGCTTCGTTCACTTTCGCGCTCAGCCGCAGCCCGCGCGCGTCGTCGACGGGCTCGGTCGCGAGGCGGTCGGGGTGAATGACGCGCGATGCGCGGTAGTACGCGTCGCGCAGCACGTCGGTGTCGAGGTCGAACTCCGGCGCCAGCCCGAAGATCGCGAAATAGTCGAGCTGCTCGGCGGGCGCCAGCGATCGGCAGTGATCACAGACGACCGCGACCTGCATCGGGTGGTCGCAGGCCATGCACTTGATGGGAATGCTTTTCATGAGCGACGCCGGTCGCCGCCCGATCGCGACGCGCTGCCGCGATCGGGCGGGAGCTGGGTAGGTCAGGCGGAGTAGCTGCTGCCGCAGCCGCAGCTATGCCGCGCGTTCGGGTTGTTGAAGGTGAACCCGGACGCTGTCAGCGTTTCCTGGTAGTCGATGATGGTGCCGTCGAGGTTCCCGACCACGAAGCTCTTGAGGTCGCACACCACGGGCACGTCGTGCGACAGAAACACTTCGTCGGTGTCGGCGACCGGCGCGTGCGTTTCGTCGCGCAGATCGAGCACGTACTGCAGCCCGCTGCAGCCGCCGCCCTTCACGCCGACGAACAGGTACATCGTCGCCGGGTAGTCGCCCTGCTTGAGGATTTCACCGACCTTCGCGGCCGCCTTTTCGGTCAGTTGGATGCCCTGACCGGCGGAAACGGCCTTGGCGCGGGTGCGCACGCCGGCAACTGCTTCGGGGCTGCTTGTCGTGGGGATCGTGCTCATGCGTTTCCTTCCTTTTGCTGCTTGCTCAGCGAGCGGCGCCGGCTGTGGCGCGCGCCTCAATCTTCTTCTTCAGATCGGACACTGCGGCGCGGATCGCGTCCTCCGCGAGCACGCTGCAGTGAATCTTCACCGGCGGGAGCGCCAGCTCCTTCACGATGTCGGTGTTGCGGATATCGAGCGCCTGGTCGAGCGTGCGACCCTTGAGCCACTCGGTCGCCAGCGAGCTGGAGGCGATCGCCGATCCGCAGCCGAAGGTCTTGAACTTGGCGTCGACGATGTTGTTGTTCTCGTCGACCTGAATCTGCAACTTCATTACGTCGCCGCACTCCGGCGCGCCGACGATGCCGGTGCCGACCTGCGGGCTCGATTTATCGAGTGCGCCGACGTTTCGCGGACGCTCGTAGTGGTCAAGAATTTTTTCGCTGTAGGCCATGGGATCCTCCTGCGGCTAGTGGTGCGCCCATTCGACGGTGCTGAGGTCGATGCCCTCGCGCGCCATCTCGTAGAGGGGGCTCATCTCACGGAGTTTACGGACCGTGCGAACCACGAGGTCCGCCACGATCTCAACTTCCTCGGCCGTGTTGAAGCGGCCGAGCGAGAAGCGAATGCTGCTGTGCGCCAAATCATCGCCGACGCCCAGGCTCTTGAGCACATAGCTTGGCTCGAGCGAGGCGCTGGTGCAGGCCGAGCCGCTTGAGACCGCGGTGTCGGCGAAACCCATCATCATGCTCTCGCCCTCGACGTAGGCGAACGAGAGATTGAGGTTGGTCGGAGTGCGCAGCGTCGGATGCCCGTTCAGATGCACTTCGTCGAGCTGGCTGACGATGCGCTCGTGCAGCTGATCACGCAGGCCGGCGATGCGCGCCGGCTCGCGATCGAATTCAACGCGGCAGATTTCCGCCGCCGTGCCGAGTCCGACGATGCCCGGCACATTCAACGTGCCGCTGCGCATGCCGCGCTCATGCCCGCCGCCATGCAGCACCGCCTCGCAGCGCACGCGGGGCTTCTTGCGGCGAACGTACAGCGCTCCGACGCCCTTCGGACCGTGAATCTTGTGCGCGCTCATGCTGAGCAGGTCGATTCCCATGCTCTGCACGTCGATGGCGACCTTGCCGAACGTCTGGCAGGCATCGGTGTGGAACAGCACGTCGCGCTCTTTGCACAGCGCGCCGATCTCGGCGATCGGCTGCAGCGTGCCGATCTCGTTGTTCCCGTGCATGATCGAAACGAGAATCGTCTCCGGCGTCATCGCGTCGCGAAGTTGATCGAGATCGATCAGGCCGAAGCGATCAACCGGCAGTATCGTTACGCGGAAGCCGCGTTGCGCCAGATAGCCCGCCGGATCGAGCACCGCCTTGTGCTCGGTGTGCTGCGTGATGATGTGACGGCCTTTCTGGTCGTACATCGCAGCCACGCCCTTGATGGCGATGTTGTTGGCCTCGGTGGCGCCGCTCGTGAAGATGATCTCCTTCGAGTCGGCGTTCAGCACCTGCGCCACCTGGCCGCGCGCCTGCTCCACGCCTTCCTCGGCCTCCCAGCCGAAGGAGTGCGTGCGCGACGCCGCGTTGCCGAATTTCTCGCGAAAATAGGGCATCATCGCATCCAGCACGCGCGGATCAACCTGCGTGGTGGCGTTGTTGTCCATGTAGATTCGTCGTGTCATGCCAGCACCTTCAGGGCGCCATCGCGATCGTCCTGCTCGACGCTCTCGTCGGCGGCGACGTCGGCGACAGTCAGCCCGGTGAGAAACTCCTGAAACCGCTCGTGCATGCGAAGCAGCGGCGTGCGAATCGGGCACGTGCCGATCAGTTCGCACTGATGAGTCTTCTGCAACTCGTCGTGGCCGACGCAGCGAACAAACCGCGGCGGTCCTTCCACGGCGTCAACGATCTGCGACAGCGAAATCGTCTCGGGCTCGCGCACCAGGCGATAGCCGCCGCCGGTCCCGCGCACGGACGCCAATATCCTGTTGTGCATGAGAATCTTAAGCACGTTCATCAGCAACGGCAGCCGGACGCCGTATCGCTCGGCGATGTCTCGCGCGCTCACCACCTGGCCCCGGCGGCGGGCAAGGTGCGAGACCGCGATCAACGCGTACTCGGTCTTTTTCGTCAACGTCAGCATGGCTCAGGAATATAGTACCAAGCCGGTGCGGTTTCAACCCGTTGGCTGGGACCGAGATCGGACGCAGGTTAACGATGCGCTTACATCCGGCGAAGCCCACGTTAACATCGCGATCGTACCGTATTGCCGCGAAAAGTCCGGTTTCACCCGCTGCGAGGCGACCGATGGCGACGAGCAAGACGGTGCTGGTGGTCGAGGACGAGGCGGATCTGGCCGAAGTGATCTGCTTCCACCTCGAGAAAGAGGGCTTCGAATGCAGGCGGCAGTACGACGGGGCATCGGCCTTGGCCGAGGCCACCCGCGAGCCGCCCGACCTGATCATCCTCGACCGCATGCTCCCGCGCATGTCGGGCGATGATGTCGCGGTTCGCTTGCGCCGAGACGCACGCACCGCGCGCATCCCGATCATCATGCTGACCGCGAAGGCGGAGGAGACCGACGAACTGGTCGGCTTCGCGCTCGGCGCAGACGACTACATCCACAAACCCGTCTCCATGAAGCTGCTCGTGGCGCGCGTCGCCGCGGTGCTCCGCCGAAAGGAGACGGCCGATCAGTCGGCGGAACGCATGGTCATGGGGCCGATCAGCGTTGATCGCGGGCGGCACGAAGTGATCGTGAACGGCTCCGCGATCGGCCTGACCGCGACCGAGTTCCGTGTGCTGACCACGCTGATGGCGGCCCGCGGACGCGTGCTCGACCGCGACCAGTTGATCGACCAGGTCCTCGGCAGCGGCGTCGCCGTCACCAACCGCACGATCGACGTGCACATCGCCGCCCTGCGCCGGAAACTCGGCGTGGCCTCGGCGTGGATTCAGACGGTCCGGGGCGTCGGCTATACCATGCGCGAACCGCAGGAATTCCTGAGCGAGGCATGAGGCGCCAATGAACTTCCGAGGAGCGTCGTGGAAGCTCCTGCTCGGCCTGGCCGTGCCGCTGTTCGGCGTCTTTGCGATCGGATTCGGGCTTCACGCGCTCGAGCTGCGACGTGTGAACATCGCCGCCGCGGACCAGCGCTTGCTCATCGCGGCGCGGCTGGCGCCGACCGATTCCGCCCGTGACGAGTGGGAGTCGGCGCGCGCCGCCTGGTTGCGGCTGGACGTGCGGGCCACGATGCACTCGACCGCGGAGCCGGAATCGGCCGCTGTCGAATTTGATGACGGCGTGCGGCTCGACCCAAGGGCGCCCGTCTCGCTCTCGTCCGCGTCGGACGGGCCTGCACGCATCCTCATGCAGCGGCTGACGCCGGCCGAGCCGGCGCGCTTCCTGAAGCTGAAGGTGACGACCTCAACCGGCGAGCGCAGTCTCTATCGCGCCGCCGTCGCGAGCAGCCTCCTGGCAGCGCTGGCGGTGGTGCTGCTGGCTATCGTGCAGTCGCGATTCCTCGGTCGGCTCACGCTCGAGCTTGTCCGCGCCGCGCGCAGCATCGCGCTGGGCGACCTGTCGCCGCGAGACGAATCCGACGTGCCGCGCGAGTTTCGCGGCTTGGTGCGGGCGCTGAACCAGATGCGCGTTCGCATGCAGGATCAGAACCAGGCCGTCAATCGCCAGCGGCTCACATTCGAAGCGCTGCTCCGGCAATTGCACGAGGGTGTGGTGCTCGTCGGTCCCGAGGGCCGGATTCGACTGATCAACCCGGCCGCGGTCAGGCTGCTGCATCTGCGGCCGTTGCCCGACCCCGCGAAATACCTTGGCCTGGCCGTCGAGCGTGTCATTCCGCAGTTGGAGCTGCAGCAGTTGCTGCAACCCACACCCACCGGGCCCGATTCCGAACCGCCGGGCGCCGAAGCCCGGCTCGACATTCGCGAGGGCGCCAACTCGGTGCACCTGCTCGCGCGCGCTGCCGACATCGTGCTGCCCGGGCAGCGACCCGACGAAACCGGAGGCGTGACCGGGCGCATGCTCGTGCTGACCGATATCTCGGCTCTGGTTCGCACCGTGCAGATGCAGACCGACTTCGTCGCGAACGCGTCGCACGAGCTGCGCACGCCCGTTTCCACCATCCGCGCCGCGGTCGAGACGCTGCTGAAGCTCGACCTGTCGCAGGACAGCGCCCCGGCGTCGCGCTTCGTCGGCGTGATTGATCGCCAGAGCGAGCGACTCCAGGCGCTGGCCACCGACCTGCTCGATCTGTCGCGCCTTGACGCCCGCGGCGCCGCTCACACGCCGCGCCGCACCGAGGTCGCCGATTTGCTGCGCGACGTGGAGACGCATTTCGCCGCACGCATCGCCGACCGGCGATTGCTCTTCCGTACCGACAGCACCGGTTGCGAACGCAAGACGATCGTGGTCAACCCGATGCTCATCCGACTCGCGCTCGACAACCTCGTCGACAACGCCATCAAGTTCACGCCCCACGGCGGGCAGATCGCGCTGACCTGCCGCTCCGACGGGCCGAGCGTCGCGTTCGAAGTGGCGGACACCGGATGCGGAATCCCCGAAGAGCACCAGCAGCGCGTGTTCGAGCGCTTTTACCAGGTCGAGCGCGCTCGCTCGGGACACGATCGCGGCACCGGACTTGGGTTGTCTATCGTGCGCCAGGCCGTGGACGCCATGGGCGGCCAGATCGACCTCGCCAGCCGGCTGGAAACCGGAACGCGCGTCACGATCCGTATCCCCCAGAACGCCGCCGCTTAGCGCGGTCTCTCACGCGCGCAGAAGCTGTTCGGTCCGCGCGCGCACATACTGGTCCGGATCGCGCGCGCGCAGCGCGGCCCCGATCTGCTGCGGCGACGGCACACGCTCCAGAAACTCGGCGGCGACGGCGTCAGTGAAATCCGCGCCGCGCGAGTAGCGCCGCTGCGCCGCGCGATCCTGCGGCACGCTGGTGAGTTCGTTGAGTTCGCCGGTGCGCAGACTCTCGACCAACGCCGCCTGGCCCGCCGCAACCGCGCGCATGCCCAGCGCAAACGCATCGCAATCCTCGGCGGCCGGCAGGGCGTGAAACAGGATCGGTCCGCTGTCGAGACCGCTCGTCAAGCGATGGATCGTCGCCCCCACCAGCTCGGGCCGCCGGTCGTACAGCGCCCAGAAATTCGTCGAGCTGCCGCGATACTGCGGCGACACGCCCATGTGCAGATTCACGGCATGCCGGCGTACCAGTTCCTCGCACAGCGCGCCGCGCAGGTAGCTCGCGCCAAACACGACGATCGCGTCGGCGTCGAGCGCCTCCCGCAGCCAGCCCGGCGGCATGTGGCTGGCGTCGCCAAGCCGCAGCGGCAGCATCCGCACACCGGCCGGCGCCGGCCGCGCGGCGCCGAATTGCGCCGCCTCGGCTGCGCGCACGTGATCGAAGTAGCGCGCCATCACCTCCGAGCCGCGATGCAGATCGCCGACTCGCCCCGGAAACAGCGTCGCGGTCTCGACGATGGCGAAGACCTCGCTCGCCGCCTCCGTCAATTGCTCGAGCAGCGCCACATGGCGCGGCTGGTTGCTCGTGAACACGGTTACGCGCATGCACGGTCCTCCGAAAGCAGCAGCACATGATCCAGCCGCGGCAGCTCCAGCGCGCTGTAGCTCGCCAGCTCCGCGTTCGCGCGAAACCCCACGCGAACGCCCAGCGCACGAAGCACGTCCAGCGTTTCTGCCGTGTACGAGTTGCAGGGATGAGCCATGGCGACCGGCGGCGCGCCCAGCAGGTGCTGAAGCCGCGCGTGGTTCTGCGAATACTCGTGCGCCTGCTGCGCGCGCGGCAGGCTCGCCATCTGCGTCGGGTGCGTGTGCGAGTGCAGGCCGATGACGTGCCCGGCGTCGTGCAGCGCGCGAAGCTCGGCGGCGCCCATCCACAGCCCGCGCGCCAGCTCCGCCAGATTCGCCCCGGCGCGCTCAATCATTCGCAGCATGATCGCGTCGTAGCGTGCCGCACTCAGCACCCGGTCGCGCACGAAGCGAAAGCGCCGATCGGCGCTGCTGTAGAACGGGAACTCGCGGAGATAGCTCGCCGGCTGTGCGCGCGCTGCCGCCGCAAGCTCGCCCGCATCCGGTTCGGCCGCCAGCATCACTTCGAACGCGGCGTAGAACGATTCAGCGTCCGGATAGTGCGTCGAGCGAAAGAAGCGATAGGCCTCGAGCGGAATGATGTCGCCGTCGAGCGCCCGGGTCGACACGAACCAGAACGCGGTCAGTCGACGCTCCGCCAGCACCGGCGCCGCAACGTCAAATTGACACCGCAGATTGTCGTCAAACGTCAGGCAGCGATCCTGAGCGCGCAGCCGGCCGCGCTCCGCGCGCCACAGCCACTCGTGGGCGCTCAGCACGTGCCTGTCCTCCAGATGGTCCAATATCTCAACGAGCTGGTCGGCAGAGATTGCGCCCTGTCCTGCCGGGTGGCGACCTGCATCACGAAAATGGTGAAACATCACCCCGAACGGCCCGTTCACGGCAGGCAGCGGTCGCGGATCGTCCGCTCGGCCGAACACGGACTTTCGCGGGGCGTGCATCAGCCGTTCTATCGGCAACGACGTCCGCGCTCATCGCTCATCCCCGCCGCGCCGCGCAGCCGAAAAGAAGGTGGCGAGCCTTCCGGCGAACTCAGGAGCGCGTCATGACTGCGAGCATCGTCGATCGGCCCGTCGTCACGCCTTCATCCGCTTCCGACGCGCCAGGCACGCTTGAGCGTTTTCTGAACGCCTACTGGCTGCGCCCTGAGAACGCGTTTTGGATGACGCTGCGCAGTCGCGTGCTCGCTTCCATCCCCTTCGACACGCCGTCGATCGACGTGAGCTGCGGCGACGGGCTGTTCAGCTTCCTGCACGCGGGCGGCGCGCTCGGGTCCGAGTTCGACGTCTTCGCAAGCACCGGCGCGCTTGAGCGCGTCACCGGCGAGAACGCCGACATGTTCGACGTGCGCGATGAATGCTATTCGCCGCGCATCGTGCAGGCTCCGGCCTGGCGCATCTCCGACGGCGCCGATCTGAAGCTCGCGCTGCTGGCGAAGGCCGGCGCGCTCGATTTCTACGAACGTCTGCATCGCCACGACAACAACGAGCCGCTGCCCTTCGACGACGCCGAGTTCGCCACCGTCTATTGCAACTCCGCGTACTGGATGCGCGCGATCGTTCCTTTCCTGCGCGAGTTGTCCCGCGTCACGCGCGACGACGGCCGGATCGTGCTGCACGTAAAGCTCAGCGCCATACACGCCTTCAATCTCGCCGCGTTTCGTCGGCAACTGGGCAGCCGCTTCCTCGAGCTCATCGACCGCGGACGCGCCGCCTGCTGGCCGACACTCGCCACGCGCAGCGAATGGGAGACCCGTTTCGCGGCGGCCGGACTCGAAATCGAATCGGCCGCGCCGCTGGCGACGCGCACGCACGCCCAGGTCTGGGACGTCGGCCTGCGTCCGATCGCGCCGCTGCTGGTGCGCATGGCGAACGGACTGCGACCCGATACCCGCGCCGCGATCAAGCGCGACTGGGTGGCGCTGCTGATGGAGCTCGCACTTCCGCTGTGCGATCCGGGTCTCTCGCTGCTTGCCGCCGACGAGCCCGCCGAGATGCAGTACGTGCTCCGCCCGCGTCGCGCACGCTGAACCGCGCGATTGACGAGCCACGTTCCCCCCGCGAAACTTCCCGAGCCGTGAGGGCGGCAGCGCGGATTCGCGCCGCTTGCGGCTTCAGGGAGGAACGCAATGCTGAACTGGCGTGTATGGGGTGCGGTGCTGATCGGCGGCCTGATGAGCACAGCCGGCTGCGGTCTCGACGGCGACGACATCGAAGACATCATCGATGAGCTCGACCTCGACGACATCGAGCTGATCATCGACAACGAGGTGGACACCATTCAGGTCGTCGACCCGATCATCGTGGCGCCCGAGCCCGACCTGGTGGTGATCGACGACGACGTCATCATCGTCGATGACATTCAGAGCGACATCATCATCGAGGAACTGCCCGACTCGACCCTGCTGGGCTTCGAGAACTTCACCGGCTTTGACGCCGTGATCGGCTACCTCGCGAACGGCGTGGAGCAGAGCATCTTCGTGCTCGACGGCGAGACTGTCCTGCTCGATTACCCCTGCCTCGACGACATCGACCTGCTCTTCGAGGATCACTTCGACGTCTTCACCGGCGACTTCGTTGAGTCATTCGAGTACGAGGGCGTCTTCTTCCTGAACCCCGACGACTTCTTCTGCGGCGACTTCTTCCTGCTGACCTTCGACCCCGAGGGCATCATCGCGGGCGTCGAGTCGATTTCGCTGATCGAGTAGCGTCGAGGAGCGCCTCTTTGCTGATCGAGTAACGTCGAAAAGCGCGTTTTTGCTGCATCGCATGCAGGTCGCAGCGATCATCAGGAACAGACGGACGGGCCGCGGACGCCGAACCTGGCGCGCGGCCCGCGTCGTTTCCAAGGCGCGGCTGTCAACAATCTTCGCCGAACACCGCAAGGACGATGCCCAGATCGCTGAGGTCGGTCACGCCGTCGGCATTGACGTCGCCGATGCAGCCGCCGTCTGAATTCTCGCACGCCCAGTTGCTGAGCACGAAATTGAGATCGGACAGATCGACGGTGCCGTCGCCGTTCTGGTCGGCAGGGCAGGGGCAGCCCCAAAACGAAATGTACGCACCGGGGCGATCCCCACCCGGCCGAAGCAAACCTGTGACGTGCATCACGCCGTCAAACACCGGGCCAAATCCGGCGGACTCACCGGCCTGAAGGCCGCTCATGCGCGACCACGCGCCGTCATCGCGGCGAAAGAGCTCCATGCTGGAACGGGCATAAAGGCGTCCGCGGTAGACGCCCAGCCCAGTGATCGAAAACGTCATGAGTTCGGGGTCGCCGACCTCGCGCCACGAGGTTCCGTCGTAGGCGGGAAGGACGTCAGCCGAGTCGAAGACTCCCACCCCCAGCATCTCACCGTCATAGACGACCAAGTCCCTCATCTGGCCGTAATCAGCGAACTCAATGACGGTCGACCATTCCGTGCCGCCTTCCCAGCGGGCTACGATCGGGCCGCACCCCTCAAATAGATTGGCGCCGACCGCGGCGTACAGTTGGTTGTTGTAGACCGTTAGATTGTTCACCCAGCAAGACGGTTCCCCGACCGATTCGTGCGACTCACCGTTGAAGCGAAAGACGTCGTCGTAGTCGCTGAAATACAGTTCGTCCCGAAAGACCGTTGCGGTCACGACCTCATATTCCAGCCCCTCGCCAAGCGGACGCCACGAGGTTCCGTTCCACGCTGCAATAAAGTTCACGGCGACGCCGCCCGCGTCATCGAAGTTGCCAACGGCGACCAGTTCACCATCGAACTCGAGCATCTCCGAGACGCGCACGAAAGTGCCGTCGCGCCTTGAGAGCCGCGGAATTGGGTGCCATGTTGTTCCATCAAACCACGCTAATCCTGGCGCAGGACCGGTCGGAGTGATGTTAAAATCTCCGCGGAACACGAGCCCGCCCGCGAATTTCACAATCCCGGCGCTGCCGTCGAATCCCGGGAACAACCCGCCCCACGCGCTGCCGTCCCAGACATACAGACCGCGCGACGTGCCCGCCCAGAGTTTCCCATCGCGTTCGAACGCGGTGTAGCCGGTGGTCACCGTCGAAGTCGCGGTCGGCAGCCCGGTCCCGACCGACTTCCAAGCCGCCCCGTCCCAGCGTGCAATGCCTTGAAACGACGGCAGTTTTCCCAGCGCGAACAGATCACCGTTGTAATGCTGAAAACCCTGCACGATGTCGCCGGGCGCCGAACCCATTTGCTTCCAGGTCACTCCGTCCCACGACGCGACACGCGACACGGGCACGCCGAACGAGCCGCCTGCGACGATTTGGTTGTTGTGCACGTGCAATGCGTAGACCGGCCCGTCGAGGTAGCCCATCGCACTCCAAGTCGTGCCATTCCAGCGCGCTACGCGGAAAACCGGCGTGCCGCCGGCGTATAGAAAATCCCCGCCCGCGTACAGATTCCCGTCGTGCGACAGCAACGTTCGCACCAACCGATCGGTGCCGCCGCTCGGAAACGCATTCCAGGCGTTGCCATCCCATCGCGCCAGTCCGTAGGCGGGCACGCCGAAACTCCCACCCGCTATCAATTCCCCATCATGCACCGTCAACGAGTACACAGCATCGAACAGCGGGTGGCCCACCAGTCCCGTCCCGAGCGGACTCCACTGCACGCCGTCCCAACCTGCAATGTTTGCGGCTGCGACGCCGCCGGCGAAATCGAACTCGCCTGCGGCAATGAGCTTTCCGTCAAACACTGCCAGCGCATACACCGTCCCTCTGTCACCCCCGTCATCCGTGATCCCGCTGCCCAGCGCGTGAAACTCGACGCCGTCGAAGATCGCGATCCGCGACGCCGAGATCGAACCCGCCATCGTCAGATCACCGGCGACCACGGTCACCGCCGGCTCGGGACCCTCTCCGTCTGGATCCCAATCCGTGATGGCGTAGATGGCTTTGTCGGCGCTGGCATGACCGTAGCTCGGCAGCCACGACTCAACGCACTGCGCCGCCGCCCGCTGAGCGTGTAACAGCGCAGCCGCCACCAGAACCATCTGCGTGAGCTTGCACATGTGGACCTCCCGACCCGGCGCGCAATCACCTGGAGATGCTGAATCGCGCGATCACAACGTCGCAAATCGCGCCCCGGATCGCCCGTAGCGTACCTCCGCGCGCGCCCCGAACGCAACAAATTCGGCTGGCGCCGGCGCGAATCCACTCCGCTCACCCACCGTTGCGACCTCCGCCCAATATTCTCGTAGTATTCACTAGTCCCGCGAACCCATTGCGAGGAGCATCTCCATGTCGCACACGCGCACTCTCTGCACGCTCAGCTCCCTGCTCGCCGCGATCGCAATCGAAGCAATGAGCTGCGCCGTCGCATTCGCCGCGCCGCCCGTCGTCGTCAGCACCGCGCCCGAAAACGGCGACGACAACGTCGAACCCACGCTCAATCTCATCCGCATCGAATTCAACCAGGAAATGAACGCCGGCGGCCGCTCGATCTGCGGCGGCGGCCCCGCGTTCCCCAAGATCAACGGCAACCCGACCTGGGAGTCGCCGCGCGTGTTCCTGCTGCCCGTCGCGCTCGAGCCCGACCACGAGTATTCATTCAGCGTCAATTGCCCGGCCGCACGAAACTTTCGCGGCGTGAGCGGCGAGTCGGCCGACAACTACCCCGTGACATTTCGAACGCGCGCCGCCGGCGCCGCGGCACGCCCGCCGCTCACACCGGCCCAAAACGAGAAAGCCACCGAAGCGCTGCGCCGCGCCGTTCGCGAGCGCTACTCCTATCGTGACCTGCGCAAAGTCGATTGGGACGCGCAGTTCCGCGCTCACGCCGACGCACTGCGCAACACAACCACGCCCTGGGGCTACGCGCGCGAGGCGGCGCGTCTGCTGGCACCCGCGCGCGACGTGCACGTTCATCTGCGCGCCGGCGTCGGCATCTTCGGAACACACAGCGTCGACCGCGCGCCCAACATCAACCCCGCGCTGCTCGATCGGCTCGTGCCGAACCTGCGCCGCGTCAACGACTGCGTCATCGTCGGCCGCTTCGACGACGGCATCGGCTACATCCTGCTGCCGACCTGGTCGGGCGATTGCGCCTCGCACATCGAGGCCGCGGTCGCGGCCCTGCGCGACTTCCGCGGCGCGCCGGGGCTGATCGTCGACGTGCGCAACAACGGCGGCGGCGACGAAACGCTGGCGCAGCGCTTCGCCGGCTGCTTCGTTGACAAGCCCGTGGTCTACTCTCGAAACGACTATCGCAAGGGCGAGGACGAGTTCGGCGAAGTGTTTGATCGCGTGCTGCAGCCCACCGGCGACGACCATCGCTTCACGGCGCCCGTCGCGGTGCTCATGGGGCCCACCAACATGAGCTCGAACGAGTCGTTCCTGCTCATGATGAAGCAGGCCTCGCGCGTCACGCTCGTGGGGCAGCGCAGCTACGGCAGCTCGGGAAACCCCAAGCCGCACGACCTGGGCAACGGAGTGACGGTGTTCCTGCCGTCCTGGCGCGACCTGCTGCCCGACGGCACGCTACTCGAAGGCCGCGGCGTCGAGCCCGATGTCACGGTGAAAGCCGGGCCAGACGCATTCCGCGACTCCGACCCGGTCCTAGAAGAAGCGCTCAAGGTCTTGCGGAAGTAGGCTTCTCGACACGCGCTTCACGCGACGGCCGACTCGCCGGCAGCTTCAGCTTCACCCCGGCCGGCAGCACGTCGGGGTTCTTCAGCACGTCGCGATTGAGATCGTAGATCTCGCGCCAGCGCTTCTCGTCCTTCAGCACGTTCCGTGCGATGCGCAGCAGCGTGTCGCCTTTGCCGATCACATACGCCCGCGGCGGCTCGCTCGCGCGCGGCGAATCGCCGGCGGCGGGCGCAGGTTCGCGTGTCGCCGTCAGTCGTGGCGCGCTCTCGCGCGGCTCATTGCGCCGCGCTTCGCTCGGCGTCGTCGTACGACCTTCCTTCGGCGGGATGACCAGCTTCTGCCCGACGAGCAGGCGATTCTCGTCCATGCCCGGATTCGCGGCCTTGATCTTCGGCCACAGCTTGCCGTCGCCGTACACGGTCTCCGCGATGTACGTCAGCGTGTCGCCTTCGGTGACGACGTAGGTCTTCTCGGCGGGTTGCACGGGCGTCACAGGCTGCGGTCTGGCCGGCTGCGCGCCTTCGGGTTGAGCGCTGCGCGGTGCGGCGCGATTGTCGAGTCCGGTGGGCGGACTCTCCGTGCGTCCTGCGCCCGCCGCGGGTTCCAGCCGTCGTTCCGGCTCGACCGCGAGCGGCGCCGGCTGCAGCGTGGTCTCCGTCGGTGCGGGTCGCGTCGTCGGCGCCGGTCCACCGCTCAGACTCGCGCTGGGCGGGTTTAACTCCGTCATTGTCCCGCTGACGGTCTCCGACGCCGGCGGCGTAGGGCGACGCACGAGCGGCGCTGTCGCCGTCGGCGGCGTGCCGCCCGTTACAGGCGCTGCGCCCGGCGTGGCGCTGCCGGCATTCGGTGCAGGATCGGGGCGCTGCGACGGCGTCACCGCGGGCGGCGTGGCGCTGCGGTTCTCCGCGGCGCGACCCGCGCCGGTCGGCGCTGCATTGCCGCGCGGCGGCGTCGCGGCTCCGCGATTCGCTCCCGATTCCGACATCGGGCTGGCCGAGCGACCGCTCGTCTCCATGGCCTGCTTGTCAAACGGAATCGACTGTTTCTGCGGTTCCTGCAGATTGGCCCAGTACAGCGAACCCGCGACCACCACCAGCAACGCGACTACCAGCAGGACTTTCACTTCCGTGCGCATCATCCGCCTCGCGATGTGTTCTCATCGGGCTTCGCGTCCTGCGAAGCGCAGGTTGCAACGGCCGTCACCGCAGTACGCCGTCTCAACCCGGGATGGCAGTATATCGCTGCGAACTGTCGCCCGCGACGTCAATCCCACGCCAGTACGAGCAGCTCCCTGAGCGAGCGCACGACCACTTCGCCGCCCGCCACCGCCAGGTGCGCCCACGTCTCGCTCTCGCTCACCTTGCGCCGATCCAGCAGCTCAAACCGCTCCGGCGTCGCGCGGAGCAGCAGCAGCTCGCCCCGCTCGTCCAGCGCCAGAATCCGGTCCCCCATCGCCACCAGGCTGCAGTACCGGCCGAACGACCCCGAGCGCCACCGCTCCTTGCCCGTCGCCAGCTCAAAGCACGCGAAACGCTGATTCCGCAGATGCACGTACACGTACCCTTCATGCACCACCGGCGTCGACATGTAGCCCTGCGTGTTCGCCGACCAGCGCTCCTCCAGCTTCATGGCGCCGCCCGACGCAGTCACGTCAAAACACAGCGTTTTGCCGCCATAGGTGCTCGTGAAAAGCTGCGAGCCGACCGCCACCGGCGAGAGAATGTTCATGCCGCGAAAAGTGGGAATTTCGCGCTTCCAGAGCGGATCGCCGCTGGCCGGATCGACGCCGCAAAGCTCCGTCCGCGTCTGCACCACGAGCTGTCGGCGGCCGGCCAGCTCGAGCAGCGCCGGCGACGAAAACGCACTGCCCCACATGCCGCCGCCGTCGTCCAGGCTGCGCCATACGCTCTCGCCATTCCGCTTGTTCAGCTTCACCACCGCCGCCCCGGCCTGCACGTACAGGTGCTCGCCATCCACCAGCGGCGACGAAACGAAGCCGAACGCCGGCAGCGGCGACTCGTAGCGCTGCGTGAAGTCCACGCGCCAGCGCTCCGCCCCGTCGCGCAGATTCAGACACACCAGCACGTCGCGCATCCCGGCCACGAACAGGTTCTCGCCGTCGCTGGCCGGCGTGGCGCGAATCCAGTCGCCGTTCGCTTTCGCGAAGAAGGGCACTTCCATGGCGCCGGCCCACTCCGTGCGCCAGCGCTCTTTCCCGTTCTTGCGGTCGTATGCGTGCACGATCTCGGTCTGCTCATCCCGCGTCTGCGTAGTGACGATCAAATCGCCGACGATCAGCGGGCCGGAGTAGCTCGGCCCCAACTCTGCCTTCCAGCGCACGTTCAACGACTTCAGATCGTCGCGCCACGGCGCTGCCGCTGCCGGCGCACTGCCGTCGCGCGCGGGCCCGCGCCATTGGTTCCAATCCGCCGCGTTCGTCTGCGCCGGAGCGCGTTGCGCAGCAATACAGACCAGGATCAGAACGCCGGAACGGGTGATCGAGAGCATGGGTTCTCCGCGAGCTCGCCAGGGAGTCTACGCGCGCTGCCTGAGGGGCGCAAAGAGGCACGGCCGAGACGAACTCGACCGCGCCGGCTCACATCTGACTGTCGGAGTCCCGCGTCCCCGCGCTCGCCGTTAGACCAATCCCTGGTCCAGCATCGCGTTGGCCACTTTCAGGAAGCCCGCGATGTTGGCGCCCGCCACGTAGTTGCCGGGCATGCCGTAGCGCTCGGCCGTCTCGCGGCAGGTCTGGTGAATGTTGACCATGATCGAGTGCAGCCGCTGGTCCACCTCTTCGCGCGACCAGCCCAGCCGCATCGAGTTCTGCGTCATCTCCAGACCGCTGGTGCTCACACCGCCCGCGTTCGAGGCCTTGCCCGGCGCGTACAGCACCTTCGCCTCCTGCAGCACCGTCACGCCCTCCGGCGTGGTCGGCATGTTCGCGCCTTCCGCGACGCAGCGGCAGCCGTTCTTCACGAGCGCTTTCGCGTCCTCGTGGTTCAGCTCATTCTGCGTGGCGCACGGCAGCGCCACGTCGCACTTCACCGCCCACAGCGGGTTCGAAGTCGCGTTGGTCGTCGCGGCGGTGAACTTGGCTTTCGGATACTTGTCGAGGTACTCGCGGATGCGGCCGCGCTTCAGGTTCTTGAGGTGCATGACGAAGTTGAGCTTCTCGGTGTCGATGCCGTCCTCATCCACGATAAAGCCGCTCGAATCGCTGAACGTCAGCGGCCTGGCCCCGAGCTGAATCAGCTTCTCGGCAGTGTACTGCGCTACGTTGCCCGATCCTGACACCACGCAGCGCTTGCCGCGAATCGAATCGCCCGACGCTTTCAGCATCTCCTCGGCGAAGTACACCAGGCCGTAGCCGGTGGCTTCGGGCCGGATCAGGCTGCCGCCCCAGTTCAGCCCCTTGCCGGTGAGCACGCCTTCGAAGCGATTCACAAGCCGCTTGAACTGCCCGAACAGGAAACCCACCTCGCGCCCGCCGACGCCGATGTCGCCCGCCGGCACGTCCGTGTCCGCCCCGACATGCCGGAACAACTCGGTCATGAAGCTCTGGCAGAAACGCATCACTTCGGCATCCGACTTGCCGTGCGGATCGAAGTCGCTGCCGCCTTTGCCGCCGCCCATCGGCAGCGTCGTCAGGGCGTTCTTGAAGATCTGCTCGAAGCCCAGGAATTTGATGATGCTGAGCGTGACCGACGGGTGGAACCGCAGCCCGCCCTTGTACGGGCCGATCGCGCTGTTGAACTGCACGCGCATGCCCCGGTTCACCTGCACTTCGCCGCGATCGTCGATCCACGGCACGCGGAACATCACCACGCGTTCAGGCTCGACCACGCGATCCAGAATCTTCGCTTTCTGAAACTCCGGATGACGGTCCATTACGGGCGCGAGCGACTCGACGACTTCCTGCACCGCCTGCAGGAACTCCGCCTCGTGGCCGTTGCGGGCGCGCACGCGCGTCATGAATGAGGTTACGAAGTCCGACATGGGATGTGCTCCTGGGGGCGCTACTCGCCCGCCGACAACGCTCGCACCCTGCCCGCGGGAACCTCCGCCGTCGGAAGTGAGCCTTCGCAGGCTGCCCTGCCCGCATGATACCCGCGCCGCTTGGCGACAAACTAGCGCAACCTTCAGCGGAGGCAAACAGAGCCATGCCAAACTTCGGCGTTCAAACGGAAGGGACAATCATGAAACCGTACGCTCGTTGGACGCTGCTCGCCTGCCTCATCGCACCCGCTTCCGCCGACACCGTCTCGATAAACCCCAGCGCCGACAACACGTTAGTACAGATCGCCGACGGCTCGCTCAGCAACGGCGGCGACACCGGCCTCTTCGCCGGCCGCACGGCGCAAGGCGTTGACTCGATCCGAAGAGGCCTGCTGCGCTTCGACGTCGCCGCCGTCGTGCCCGCCGGCGCCACCGTCACCAGCGCCTCGCTGACGCTCTATATGTCCAAGACTCGCTCGGCGACGTTTCCGATCGCGCTGCACCGCGCCGCGCGCAACTGGGGCGAGGGAAGCGCCAGCGGCTCCGGCATCGGGGCGCCCGCCCAGCCCGGCGACGCCACCTGGCTCCATAGCGAATTCGACACCGTGTTCTGGAACACCCCGGGCGGAGATTTCGAGCCCCAATCGAGCGCAAGCCTCGCCGTCGGCGGCGGCGGTTACTACACGTGGACCACCAACGCCGCCCTCGTCGCCGACGCACAGTTCTGGCTCGATCAGCCGGACCAGGCCTTCGGCTGGATGCTGATCGGCGACGAAACCGTGCAGCCCACGTCCAAGCGATTCGAAAGCCGCGAATCGCCCTTCCCCGAGCAGCGACCGGTGCTGACCCTCGAATTCGAACTGCCCTGCGCCGGCGACGTCGACGGCGACAACGACGTCGATCTGTCCGACCTCGGAGCGCTGCTCGCAGGGTTCGGCACGCAAGCCGGCGCCACGCGTGAACAGGGCGACCTCAACGGCGACGGCGCGGTCGACCTCTCCGATCTGGGAGAGCTGCTCTCGCAGTTCGGTTCGAGCTGTTGACGCGCACGCACTTGCGCCTGTCAGATCGCCCGCCGAGAACGATCGCCTCGACTTGTCACTCGCACGACGTGCCGAAATTCGCGAGTTGCACGCCAAGATCAGATAGATCCGTGTTGCCGTCGCCGGTTACATCGCCCGGGCAGACGAACCCCGTGCAGCCGAAATCCGCCAGCAGCAGCCCAAGATCGGATAGGTCGATCATGCGGTCATCATTCAGGTCGCCCAGATACAGGCACTCGGGCGTCATCAGGAACGCACGATAGCGCCCGTTGCGCAGCCCGTACCCGGCGATCTCGCCGCGTTCGTTGACGTCGGCGCCGCTGTTCAGCGACGTCCAACCCGAACCCGCGGGCACAAGATCAAGCGCATACTGAATCGAGCCGTCGCGCCACACGAACGCCCGCTGCGCCGCATCCGGTCCGTAGTACGGCCAGAACGTCGCGGAGCTGTCTGCATTGAACGCATGCCCGACCACCGTCCCGGCGTTGTTCACGTTGCGCGCCGCGCTGTACGCGTAGCCATCAAGAACTCCGAGATTGAGCGCCGTGAGCCCATCGAAGAACAAGGCCCGGAAGTCGCCGCGTGGCGTCCGCGAGTAGCCCGCGATCTGCCCCAGGTCGTTGATCGACAGTGCAATGCTGTGCCCGCCGCCCAGATCCGGCACTGGACTTGCGACGAGCTCGTCCCAGCGACACGCCCGAAGACTCCCCACGCTGTCGCCGGAGAATCCCACGACCACGCCCGATTCGTTGACCCCGTGCGCGCCGGCCTCCGGGTCCGCGCCCCAGGGCGTCAGCGCCGCAACGCTCCACGCCGACTGCTGAGAATCGTACGTCCATTGATAGGCGACGTTGCTCCACGGTGCGGCGCACGAATCCCAGCCCTCGCCCACCGCCAGCCCCGACTCGTTGAGCTGATACGCCTTCATTACGGTGCTCACGCCGTCCGGCAGTGTGGCAACGCTGGCTGAATCCCAGGCGGTCGCATCGGTCGGATTGCAGGTGTCGCCGCTCCAGCCCACCATGAGGCCGTCGTTCGAAATGCAGAACGCCGTTGCCTCGAGTTGCCCGACTCCCACGCCCAGGTCGGTCGGCGAACCATCGACCCAGCAAACCGCGTGATACGCGCCACTCGCCGTCAACGCTCTCCCCACCGCAACCCCGGCGTCGTTGATCCCCGGCGCCAGGCTGATGCCGGCACTGTTCAACGGCGGCAATTCCTCAATTCGGTACGTCTGCGCGAGCGCGACCGGCGCGAGCGCCACCGTCACTCCAAAAACCCCACACCGACTCCAACTTGGCATTGCCATGGCTCACCCTCGCGATTCGTTGTTATTCACGGCGTTGACGGCTGGGATTCCGCACCCAGCGCAGCTCGGTACTCGGCCAGTCGCGCCTCGTACTCCGCGCGATCCGCGGCGTCGGCATCCAGCAACGAAATGGCCTTCTCCTGAATCTCGATTGCCTGCGCTGCGTCGCCGGTCTTCAGATAGGCGAGCGACAGCGTGTCGAGCTGCGCCGGATCGCTCCTGCCGCTGAGTTTGTTGCCATGCAGCGACAATCGCAGCGCCGCCACCGGATTGCGAATCGACTCCGGCATGCCGGTCAGCCAGTTCCAGGCGACTTCATTCAGCACGCGCGCCCGGGCCGCATCGCCAGGCAGGCTCGGCAGCGCGCTCTCCAGCACTTCAATCGCCCGGTCCCAGTCGCCGGACAGTGCATGCGCGCGGGCCAACAGCCGCAAGCTCTCCAAATCCCCGGCTTCCGACAACGCGATTGCTCGTTCCGCCATCTCCCGGCCGCGTGCGACGTCGAGCAGTTCCGGATTCTGCGAGAATAGCAGCGCCGCCGCCGTTGCGATCAACGGGCCGCGCTTCTGGTCACCCTGTCGCGCGAGAGTCAGCAGCCATTCATGGAGCTCGCGCTCGACGCGGATCGCCTCGTCTCTCTTGCCGCCGCGCAACAGCACCTGGATCAACGCGTCGTGCGACTTGCGCAGCTCGAACGGATTGGGCCGGGGCTCTTGCTGGCGCTGCAGCTCAATTACCTCGCGCGCCAGCGCCTCGGCTTCCTCATCGTTGCCGAGTTTCGCCAGCACGCCCGCCAGTTGGCTGATCAGGCGCACACTCGTGGCGGCGTCGTGCGATCCGAACTTTTCCCGGGCCGCGGCCAGCGCCTCGCGCAGCACGGACTCTGCTTCCGAATACCGCTGCTGCCATTCCAGGTTCTCCGCAAACCAGCGTTTGATCGTGATCGTCGCCAGATCGGCCGGACCGGCAATTCGCTCAAGATCGACGATGACTTCGCGATAGATCGCCTCGGCTTCGGCGTGCCGGCCGCGCTTCTGCACGCACGCCGCGATGTCGCCGCGGATTGACGGGACGTAAACGTGATCCGGTCCCCACACGCGCAGCGCGGGTTCCATGATGCTGCGGAACAACTCCTCCGCTTCTGCGATCCGACCGCGCTCGTCGAGCGCGGACGCCACGTAATACATCGAGTTGATCGTTTCCGGATGCTCGTCGCCGAAGGCTTGCTTGTAGATACGCCACGCTTCGCGGTGCAGCGGCTCGGCCTTTTCCGCCTGGGCGAATTGAATGTAGATATTTCCGAGACTGTTCATCGTGCGCGCCGTATCGGTGTGATCCGGCCCCTGCACACGCTTTCGCCGTTCGAGAACCGAAAGCAGCAGCGCCTCGCCCTCGACAAACTCGTTCGAGAACGCCAACGAGTTCCCCAACAGGCCGCCGGCACGCAAGGTGTCGGGGTGATCCGGGCCCAGCAGCCGCTGCAACGCCTCCATCGTCGGGCGCGCCAGGCGCGCGGCGGCGGCGAACTCCGTGCGTTCGCTCAGCACCCACACCAGTTTGCACCGCGTCCTCAGCGTGTCCGGGTGTTCGTCGCCCAGTTCGCGTGTCTGGATTTCGTCGGCGGCGCGGAGCTGGGTTTCGGCCTGCGCGTACAGCCCCAGGCCCAGGTATGTCGAGCCCAGCGTGCTGCGGATCTCGGCCTCGACCAGCGGCTGATCGGCGAGCGGGTTCTCGTCGATGCGCTGCGCCGCGGCGTCGAGCGCCTCGCGCACCGTCAGCTTCGCGCCTTTGGCCTGCGCCGGGTCGGCCGCCGTCAGCAGGTCCTTCAAGAACTCGCTCACCGCCTCGGCCCGCGCACGCTGCCGTGATTCCGCCTCGCGCGCCGACTCCGCGCGCTGCCACTGCACCAGCGCCGCGCCGCCGCCGATGGTCGCCGTGCCCACAAGCGCGATCGTGATCGCCGCCGCCACCCGATGCCGCCGCAGGAACTTCCGCGCGGGGTACAGCCGGCTGGGCGGCGCCGCCAGCACCGGCTCCCCTTCGAGATAGCGCTGCACGTCCGCCGCCAGCGCCGTGGCCGTTTCGTAGCGCCGGCGGCGGTCCTTCTCCAGGCAGCGCATCACGATCCAGTCCAGTTCGCCGCGCAGCCGCCGTTCCAGCGCCTGCGGCTCCACCCGCCGGCAGCGCGCAATCTCCAGCGACGACGAACCGCCCGCGACCGGCCGCTCCGCAACCCGCACATCGCTCGACCAGCGCAGCAGCGTCGCCAGCCGCTGGCTCGGCCGCGGCGCTTCCTCCTCGCGAATGATCTGAATCAGCCCCTGCAAACCGGCGCTCTTCAGCCGCGCACGATCGAACGGCGTCGTGCCCGTCAGCAGTTCGTACAGCAGCACCCCCAGCGCATACACATCGCTGCGCGTGTCCACGTCGGCGCTGCTCGCGTCGGCCTGCTCGGGGCTCATGTACTCCGGCGTGCCCACCAGTTGGTTCAGCTCGGTGAACAGCGTCTTGTCCGTCAGCGGCGAAGCCGTCGCCTTCGCGATGCCGAAGTCGATCACCTTCGCCAGCGGCTCGCTGTCGCTGACCGTCACCAGCACGTTGCTCGGCTTCAAATCGCGGTGAATCACGCCCTTCTGGTGCGCGTGCTGCACCGCCCGGCACACGTCGCCGAACAGCTCCAGCCGCCGCTCGATCGAAAGCTGCTCGCGATCGCAGTACTTCGTGATCGGCTCGCCCCGCACCAGCTCCATCACAAAATACGGCCGGCCCTGCTCGGTCGCGCCCGCGTCAAACACCCGCGCAATGTTCGGGTGATCCATCAGCGCCAGCGCCTGCCGCTCGGCCTCGAACCGCGCAATCACCTGCCGCGTGTCCATCCCGGCCTTGATGATCTTCAGCGCCACCCGCCGGCTGACCGGCTCGGTCTGCTCCGCCATGAACACCACGCCGAAGCCGCCCTCGCCGATCGGCGCCAGCAGCTTGTAGCGCCCGATCCGACCGCCGACGGCTCCGCCCGCAGCCAACTGCGTCACCGCAGAACCCGCAGCCGTCCACAAACCCGCCCCAGAACACGCCACCGTCGGAGAACCCAAAAAACCAGAATCCGCCAGACCGGGAAGAAGCGCGAGCGCCTCAACAACGACGTCATGCTCATCGCCGGCAACATCGCGGATGAATCGCTCGCGCTGGCCCGGGGCAAGCTGCGCCGCCTGGTCCAGAATCTCCTTCACGCGCTCACGGGTACTGGGCTGCAACGGTTCACTCCCTACTAAACAGCGTCATTCCGCGGTCATCACTCGCAAATCGCGCCGAAATTCGCAAGCACCACGCCAAGATCGCTCAGGTCCACGTCGCCGTCGGAATCAAGATCGCCCTCGGAATACGTCGCACCTCCGACCGTCCCGAAATTCGCCAGCACAATCCCCAGATCAGGCAGGCTCACGCTGAAATCACCGCCGACGTCGCCCGTGCATTCACTGAGCACCACGCCGCGCAACTCGCCGTCGCGGTCGCCGAGACCCGCGCACTGCCCCGCGTCATTAATGTCGAACAGCAGCTTCACCGTCCACTCCGGATCGGGCGGGACCACGGCGCTCGCAGCCTTCATCTCTCCGTTTCGCCAGAGGAACGCTTGCGTCGTAACGTTCAACGATTCGTAGAAATTACCGACGTTCCAGCAAACGCCAATGACGACTCCGGTGTTGCTGATGAGCAGGGCGGCGCTGCGGACTGTCTCCGGCAGCGTGCCGAGTTCCGTCAAACCGGCGGGTAGGCCGTACGCCGGCTCGGGCACGAGGATGTACGCAGCCGCTACACCAGAGATGTTCCGCCACCCTACGCTCTGGCCGGAATCGTTTCCGCCCGTGCCCACGCTGCCGTCGCCGGCGCCGAGGTCGGTCGCCGTGCTGGTCGCAGGATCCCACCGACAGGCATGCATCGATCCCGACTCGACGCTGGCGTAGCCAAATACGGCGCCCGCCGTGTTGATGTTCGTGGCGTACCCGCCAACGCCGCCGAGCGACCCCAGTGCCGTCGCACTCCAGGTTTCGGATGACGCGTTCCAGTCCCATCGACATGCCACGTCGTTATGAAATCCACTGCTGGAATTCCAGTCATAAGCAGCACCGACGATCGCATCACCGGTGTAGTGAATCTGGCTCGCCTCGCCATAGGCGCGCCCGTCGGGCAGCGGCAACTCAGTCATCACACCGTCTCTCCACACAAACGGCCGCCCCAACCCGATCGGGAATCCGCCCTGGTTCGGCGTGTAGCCGAAGCCGATCACGCGTCCGTCATTCGAAACATCAAACGCCATCGACGCTGACAGTCCGGGCAGCGTCCCGAGGCTCTCGGGCACGCCATCGATCCAACGCACCGCAACACCGACCGAGTCGGCGATCCCACTGGCGCCAACCGTTACCCCGACGTCATTGACGCCGGTCGCCACGCTGAAGGAGTGACCGCTCAGCGGCGGCATCTCGCGAATGCTGTAGGTCTGGCCGAATGCGGGCCGCGGGATGGCCAGCGCGACCATCAGGGCCGAAGTGCTGACGATGCAAAGCGAGGTCGAACGCGCACAGTTCATGTGCAGTCTCCTTTCAGAGTTCAAAGCTCACTGATATTTGCCTTCGAGCACGGTGTCGGCGGCCTACGGTTCTGCCGGATCGGCGACGGATTGAGTCGCCGCCGCAACCGCCTGCTCAAATTCCACCAGTCGCAGTTCGTACGCAGCCCGTTCTGCGGAGCCGCTGGGCAGAAGTTCCAGCGCTCGTTTCTGAATTTCAATCGCGCGGGCCGGCTCGCCTGCCCAGCGATGCGCCAGGGCCAGCGTGTCGAGAAAAACCGGGTTCGCGCCGCTCAGTTCGTTCGCCCGCCGCGCGAATTGCAGGGCAAGCTGCGCCTCGCGCGGCACACCCGTCGGCGGGTTCAATAGCATCCAAGCCGCATCGTTCATGTGCCGCGCCGACGCGTCGGGAGCGCGTGCCGCCGCGATCGCGACTTCGAGCAGTTCCCGCTCCAGCGCTCCCGCCTCGTCGGTTGCACCGCGGCGTCTCAAAATGCCGCTGAGCGCCCGCATCGACTTGGCGAGTTGCCAGAATTGGGGCCGCGGATCCTGACCGCGCTGAATCTCAACCACCTGCCTTGCGACACGCTCAGCCTCGGCATCCTCGTGCTGGAGTTCGAGCACGCCCGCAAGCTCGTGCATGACGCGGATCGTCGTGTCTGCATGTTCAGGACCGAAGTTACGCAGCGAGAGCTCGAGCGCGTCACGCAGCACAGCTTCAGTTTCCGCCAGCTGGCCTTGTCCTTTCAGGCACACGGCCAAGTTAAGGCGCGTGGAAACCCCGTCTTGATGGCCCGGCCCGACCGTTCGGTCCAGGGCGGCGAGCTTCTCACGCAGAATCGGCTCCGCCTCGGCATGTAGCCCCTGCGCATTGAGCGCAGCGCCGAGCATCTCCAATGCACCGAGCGTGCCCAAGTGATCCGAACCCTGGACGCGCCGGCGCGCCTCCACGAGACCTCGCAAAATCAGCTCAGCCTCGCGGATTCGAGTCGCCTGAACGAGCTCGCATGCGAGCGCATACTCGCATTCGAGCGTCTCCGGATGTTCCGCGCCGAGGTCGCGCACGTGAATGCGAAGCGCCTCGCGATGCAGGAGCTCAGCCTTCTCCCGATCTCCGACAATCGTGTACGCCTCACCCAGCAGGTGCATCGCCCGCGCCGTATGGATATGGTCGTCGCCAAACACTCGCCGGCGATAGTCGAGCACCGAACTCAGCAGCGATTCGGCCTCGGCGAACCGGCTGGCATCCGCCCACGGAAGCAATTGCCCGAGTATCGACATGGTTTCTTGAGTATCAGGGTGCTCCATCCCCAGCGTGCGCGTCTGCGCGGCGAGCGTCGATTCCGCGAGCGGCACCGCTCGGGCATATGCCGTCATCCACGACAGCACTTCGGCCAGTCGAGCGCGCGTCCTTAGCGTGTCCGGGTGTTCGTCGCCCAGTTCGCGGGTCTGGATTTCGTCGGCGGCGCGGAGCTGCGCCTCGGCCTGCGCGTACAGCCCCAGTCCCAGGTAGGTCGAGCCCAGCGTCTGCCGAATCTCCGCCTCCACCAATGGCTGCGCGCCCAGCGGATTCGCCGCGATGCGCTGCGCCGCGGCGTCCAGCGCCTCGCGCACCGTCAGCTTCGCGCCTTTGGCCTGCGTCGGGTCGGCCGCCGTCAGCAGGTCCTTCAGGAACTCGCTCACCGCCTCGGCCCGCGCACGCTGCCGTGATTCTGCCTCGCGCGCCGACTCCGCGCGCTGCCACTGCACCAGCGCCGCGCCGCCGCCGATGGTCGCCGTGCCCACAAGCGCGATCGTGATCGCCGCCGCCACCCGATGCCGCCGCAGGAACTTCCGCGCGGGGTACAGCCGGCTGGGCGGCGCCGCCAGCACCGGCTCCCCTTCGAGATAGCGCTGCACGTCCGCCGCCAGCGCCGTGGCCGTTTCGTAGCGCCGGCGGCGGTCCTTCTCCAGGCAGCGCATCACGATCCAGTCCAGTTCGCCGCGCAGCCGCCGTTCCAGCGCCTGCGGCTCCACCCGCCGGCAGCGCGCAATCTCCAGCGACGACGAACCGCCCGCGACCGGCCGCTCCGCAACCCGCACATCGCTCGACCAGCGCAGCAGCGTCGCCAGCCGCTGGCTCGGCCGCGGCGCTTCCTCCTCGCGAATGATCTGAATCAGCCCCTGCAAACCGGCGCTCTTCAGCCGCGCACGATCGAACGGCGTCGTGCCCGTCAGCAGTTCGTACAGCAGCACCCCCAGCGCATACACATCGCTGCGCGTGTCCACGTCGGCGCTGCTCGCGTCGGCCTGCTCGGGGCTCATGTACTCCGGCGTGCCCACCAGTTGGTTCAGCTCGGTGAACAGCGTCTTGTCCGTCAGCGGCGAAGCCGTCGCCTTCGCGATGCCGAAGTCGATCACCTTCGCCAGCGGCTCGCTGTCGCTGACCGTCACCAGCACGTTGCTCGGCTTCAAATCGCGGTGAATCACGCCCTTCTGGTGCGCGTGCTGCACCGCCCGGCACACGTCGCCGAACAGCTCCAGCCGCCGCTCGATCGAAAGCTGCTCGCGATCGCAGTACTTCGTGATCGGCTCGCCCCGCACCAGCTCCATCACAAAATACGGCCGGCCCTGCTCGGTCGCGCCCGCGTCAAACACCCGCGCAATGTTCGGGTGATCCATCAGCGCCAGCGCCTGCCGCTCGGCCTCGAACCGCGCAATCACCTGCCGCGTGTCCATCCCGGCCTTGATGATCTTCAGCGCCACCCGCCGGCTGACCGGCTCGGTCTGCTCCGCCATGAACACCACGCCGAAGCCGCCCTCGCCGATCGGCGCCAGCAGCTTGTAGCGCCCGATCCGACCGCCGACGGCTCCGCCCGCAGCCAACTGCGTCACCGCCGAACCCGCAGCCGTCCACAAACCCGCCCCAGAACACGCCACCGTCGGCGAACTCAAAAAACCCGAATCCTCCAAACCGGGAAGCAGCGCCTCCAGTTCGTGCGCCACGTCCGGCGCCTCGCGCGCCACGCGCTCGATCAGTGCCGGCCGCTCCGCCGCCGGCAGCCGCGCCGCTTCCGTCAGCAGTTCCTTCAACAGTTCGCGCGAGGCCGCACTCATGGCTGCGCCTCCGGCTCGTCGCCCAGCCCAAGTGCCCGGTGCAGCCAGGCCCGCGCATAGCGCCATTCGCGATCCACCGTCGCCGGCGCGACCCCCAGCGCCTTGGCGGTCTGCGCAACCGAGAGACCCGTATAGAAGCGCAGATGCACGACGCTCGCCGCACGCTCATCATGCTCGCGCAGCGCCTCAATCGCGTCGTCGATCGCCAGCGCCTCTTCGATCGAATCCCCGCTCGCAAGATCAACCACGCTCGCGATCTCGCGGCGCCGTTTGCTCCCGCCGCGCTTCTTGGTCTTCACTTTCCGCGCGTGATCAATCAGCACGCAGCGCATGGCCTGGGCGGCGGCCGCGTAGAAATGCGCACGGTCCGACCACGCCACTTCACGACCCACGAGCCGCAGATACGCTTCATGAACCAATGCCGTCGCCTGCAGCGTGTGATCGCGCCGCTCGCCGCCGATCTGCTGCCGAGCAATCTCGCGCAGCGACCGGTAGACCAGCGGCAGCAGTTCGCGCGCCGCTTGCGGCGCGCCCGCCGCGGCCTGTGCCATCAGCTCCGTAACCCGCCCGTCGCCGATCGGCGGCGTCGCGGTCTGCATGTCGGGGTGGTCATTCGCTCGTGACATCTCACAAACCCAAGCGCGAACGCCCGCGCGGCCGCGTCACGAAATCCAAAATCCGATGTGCGCGCGCCGGACGTTGATCCGCGGCGCGCGATCCCCGCCGCGCGGACAACCGGCAACGCGCCGCCATTACAACGTCGATACGCCCGGGCCGGCCGTCTGACGAGGACCGGCCGCAAATTGATCTGCCGAACAGACTCGATCTAAAAGCAGACGCCGCCAACGGTTCTCGTCAGCGGCGTCCGGTAAGAGCGGGTGATGGGATTCGAACCCACGACATTCACGTTGGCAACGTGACGCTCTACCACTGAGCTACACCCGCGTTGCCCCGACCGCTCGCCTGGCGCTCGATCGGACCTTCCTTTTTATCCGCCGAGAGACGCTTTGGCAAGCTCCACCCGCGGCACGCGAACCCAACCCGCCGGAGTACGATCCGCCGCAATCGAACCCGTCGCCCGACAGACCGCGGCCGGGCCGGGCCCGGGGTCGCAATCCGCCGCGAGAGGCGCCACATGGTTTCCGAAATCGTCACCCTCGAAGGGCACATCATCGACTCCCGCCTGCTCGCCGCGGTGCTCGATGACATCGTCGCGGCCGACGGCGAGTTCACGCTCCTCGAGGTGCATATCGGCCCCAGCCGCCTCGAACGCAGCTACGCCCGCATCGAAGTGCGCGCCCCGTCGCTGCCCCAACTCCACGAGCTCCTGAAACTCATCGTCCGTCACGGCGCAATCTGGCAGGCCCCCGAAGACGCCGAACTCGCCGAGGCCGACCAGGACGGCTGTTTCCCCGAGGACTTCTACTCCACGACCAACCAGCGCACCTACATCCGCCACGGCGGCGAATGGCACGAGGTGCTCGACCAGGAAATGGATTGCGGCGTGCGCCTCGACCGCAAGGCCGGTACGTTCCGCTGCGTCCCGATCACCCACATCCGTTGCGGCGACGCGCTCGTCTGCGGCGAGCGCGGCATCAAGGTCGTGCCGCTCGATCGCCCGCGCACCAAGGGCGCCTTCGAGTTCATGAACTCCGAGGTCTCGACCGAAAAACCCAAGAACACCGTCATCCGCCACTGCGCCCGCCAGATGGTTGAGCTCAAACGCGCCGGCAAACGACTCGCACTCGTCGGCGGTCCCGCAATCGTCCACACCGGGGCCGTCGGTCACGTCGAGAAACTCATCGAACGCGGATTCGTCCACCTGCTGCTCGCCGGAAACGCGCTCGCCACCCACGACATCGAGTTCGCTCTCTACGGCACCAGCCTCGGCGTCTACCTCGAGAAAGCCACCCTCGCCGACGCCGGACACGAACACCACCTCCGCGCCATCAACACCATCCGCCGCTGCGGCGGCATCGCCAAAGCAGTCGAGCGCGGCGTGCTGAACGACGGCATCATGCACGCCTGCGTAAAGCTCAGCATCCCGTTCATCCTCGGCGGCTCGCTCCGCGACGACGGCCCGCTGCCCGACGTCATCACCGACATGCTCGTGGCGCAGGACCGCATGCGCGCTGCCCTGCGCGACGTCGGCTTCGTGCTCATGGTCGCCACCACCCTGCACTCGATCGCCGTCGGTAACATGCTGCCCGCCTGGATCCCGGTCGTCTGCGTCGACATCTCGCCCTCGGTCATTACCAAGCTCGCCGATCGCGGTTCGTTTCAGACGGTCGGCCTCGTCACCGACGTCGAGCCGTTCTTCAACGAACTGCTGCAGGAGATCGAGGCGCTCGAACGCGGCGCGCCCGCGAAACCGCGCACCCGCAAACGGCGCAGTTCCGGCCGCTAACGCCTCGTGCGTTTCGCCCGCGCTTCGCGTACCCTGCGCCGCACGACTGCAAGGCCGGGCTGGGTTCCCGCCGCGTTTCACGTTGGATCAGACAGGACAATACCGCATGGCCGCTCGTCACTCCGCCCCGCGTCGGTTCTGCTCACCTGCGACACAGCTCGCGGTCTGGCCCGCTCTGCTCGTCGCGTCGCTGGCGCCGGCCCAGTCAATGCCGCAATCCGCGCCGACCAGCACCTCCGCGCCCGCCTCCGCACCCGCGGAGCCGGTGACGCTCTCGGCCGATCTCCTCGGCGGCCTGCGCTTCCGCTCGATCGGACCGGCCAAGTCCTCCGGGCGCATCGGTGATCTCGTCGTCAACCCCGCGAACCCCAACGAGTACTACGTCGCCGTCGCCTCCGGCGGCGTCTGGAAAACCGTCAATCGCGGAACCACCTTCACGCCGATCTTTGACGGCGAAGGCTCCTACAGCATCGGCTGCCTCGCGCTCGACCCGCGCAACCCGAACGTCGTCTGGGTCGGCTCCGGCGAGAACAACAGCCAGCGCAGCGTCAGCTACGGCGACGGCGTTTACCGCTCGCGCGACGGCGGCAAGAGTTGGGAAAATCTCGGCCTGCGCGACTCCGAGCACATCGGCCGCATCGCCATCGATCCGCGCAACAGCGACGTCGTCTACGTCGCCGCTCAAGGCCCGCTCTGGCGCAGCGGCCCCGAACGCGGACTCTACAAAACCGAGAACGGCGGCAAAAGCTGGACACGCATTCTCTACGTCGACGAACACACCGGCGTGAACGAGGTCCACATCCACCCCGCCGACCCCAACGTCCTCATCGCCTCCACCTACCAGCGACGCCGCCACGTCTGGACGCTCATCAACGGCGGCCCCGGCTCCGCGATCTACAAGTCCGACGACGCCGGCCAAACCTGGCGCAAGTCCACCTCCGGCCTGCCCGGCGTAGACCTCGGACGCATCGGCCTCGCCATCTCGCCGGCCGACCCCGACGTCGTCTACGCCATCGTTGAGGCCGCCGAAGGCAAGAGCGGCGTATTTCGCTCCACCGACCGCGGTGAAACGTGGGACAAACGCAGCGATTACATCGCTTCCAGCCCGCAGTACTACAACGAGCTCGTCTGCGATCCGCTCGACCCCGACCACCTCTACTCGCTCGACACCTGGCTCCACGAGTCCTACGACGGCGGCAAGACCTTCTCCCGCGTACCCAACACCAACCGCCACGTCGACGACCACGCACTCTGGATCGACCCGCGCGACCCGAAAATCATGATCGTCGGCTGCGACGGCGGCCTCTACGAAACCTATGACCGCGGACAGACCTGGCGCTTCCTGCCCAACCTGCCCGTCACGCAGTTCTATCGCGTCGCCGTCGACAACTCGAAACCCTTCTACTTCGTCTACGGCGGTACCCAGGACAACAACACCCTCGGCGGACCTTCACGCACCACCGATCGCATCGGCATCGCCAACGATCACTGGTTCGTCACCGTCGGCGGCGACGGCTTCGAAACCCAGATCGACCCCGAGGACCCCATGATCGTCTACAGCCAGTGGCAGCACGGCGGCCTAGTCCGCCACGACCGCCGCAGCGGCGAAACCGTCGACATCAAACCGCGCGAAAAACCCGGCGAGGACGGCTACCGCTGGAACTGGGACTCGCCGCTGCTCATCAGCCCGCACAACCGCAAACGCCTCTATTTCGCCGCCAACATCCTCTTTCGGTCCGAGGATCAGGGAAATAGCTGGAACGCGCTCGGCGGCGACCTCACGCGACAAATCGACCGCAACCAGCTCGAAGTCATGGGTCGCGTCCAGAACGCCGAAGCCGTCGCCAAGAGCAACTCCACCTCGTTCTATGGCAACATCGTCTCGCTCAGCGAGTCGCCGCTCGTCGAAGGCCTGCTCTACGTCGGAACCGACGACGGCCTCATTCAAGTTAGCGAAGACGCCGGAAAATCCTGGCGGAAGATCGAGTCCGTCCCCAGCGTGCCCGAGCTGACCTACGTCAGTTGCCTCACCGCCTCGCTGCACGAACCCGACCGCGTCTACGCCACCTTCGACAACCACAAGCGCGGCGATTTCAAACCCTACGTCCTGCGCAGCGACGACCGCGGACGCACCTGGACATCCATCAGCGCCGGCGTGCCCGAGCGCGACGTCTGCTACAGCCTCGCCGAGGATCACGGCAGCCCCACGCTGCTCTTCCTCGGCACCGAGTTCGGCGTCTACGCCGCCGTCCCGCCGGCCCCGGCCGCGTCGCAGCCCGCGAGCGCAGCGACCACCTCGCCGACCTCACCGGCGCTCCGCTGGATTCGCCTGAAGGCCGGCCTCCCGACGATCGCCGTGCGCGACATCGACATCCAGCGCCGCGAGAACGACCTCGTGCTCGCCACCTTCGGCCGCGGCTTCTACATCCTCGACGACTACTCGCCGTTGCGCATGCTCGATGCGACCGCGCTGCAGAAAGACGCGCTGATCCTGCCGGTGAAGGACGCGCTTCACTACGCCGAGGCGAATCGATTGGGCGGCCCGAACGGCCGCGGCTGGATGGGCGCATCACATTACTCCGCCGCGAATCCGCCGTTCGGTGCGACGATCACCTACTACCTGAAAGAAAAGATCCAGTCGCGCCGCGAACTTCGAAAAGAGACGGAGAAGAAAGACGAGCGCGACGGCCGCCCCTATCGCTATCCCACGCTCGACGAACTGCGCGCCGAAGACCAGCAGCGCGATCCTCAGGTCATCGTCACGGTCCGCAACTCGCGCGGCGAGATCGTCCGCCGCTTCAGCGGCCCGCGCGACAAGGGCGTACACCGCGTCGCCTGGGACCTGCGCTACGCCTCCGCGCTGCCCACCAACATCAACCCGCCGCCCGCGCGCGACCCCTGGGACATCGGCCCCGACGGCCCGCTCGCCAACCCGGGCGACTATTCGGTGAGCCTCTCGCGTGAGCTCGACGGAGTGCTCACCGAAATCGTGCCGCCGCAGACGTTCAAGGTGATACCGCTCGACCTCGCGACCTTCGCCGCGCGTGACAAGGAAGCCAAGCTCGCGTTCAAGCAGCGCGTCGCCCGGCTGCAGCGCGCCGCGCAAGGCGCGGGCCGCGCCGCCGGCGAGGCCGCAAACCGCGTCGCTCACCTGCGCCGCGCCTTGCTCGACACGCCCGACGCCGACCCCGCCGTCCTGACGCGCATCGAGTCGCTACAGGCCCGCCTGAACGGCTTGAACCAGCGCCTCTACGGCGACGGCAGCGCCGATCGACGCAACTACCCGCGGCCGCCGGCCATTCTCGAACGCATCGAACAGGTCGCCGGCGATCAGTGGAACGTGACCTCGCCCCCGACCCAGACGCAACTCGACGAGTACCGACATGCCTCGGATGCCTTCGGCCCGTGGCTGACGGAGCTTCGAGCACTCGTGGAAACGGACCTCGTCGCAATCGAGAAGCAGCTCGAATCTCTCGGAGCGCCTTGGACGCCGGGACGCATCCCCGCTTGGAAGGCCGAATGATGCAATCGCAAAACATGGGCGCGTTTGTCGGTCTGCGTGCCGTGGGTGGCGTGCTTTCGCGGTGTTCAGCGCGCTACGATTGAATCTCGATCCTGGGTAGCATGGGCCTCCGGCCCGTGCCCAAATTCCCGCGCAGCGGGAACCGGAGCCCGCGCGTCCACGAGAATCGCAAATTCGCGTGAATCGAGTTTCGACTGTATCTCGTACGCGCCGATAGACACTAAGTAGCTGGCAGCGGTGCGCCGCGGTCGGTGTACGTCACCGCCCGCTCAGGTGCTATGCTCCGGTGTAGCGAGGTGAGCCGATGCTCTACCCCAGATCGCGATGGCCGCAAGTCAGAGCCGCTGCCGTCGCCAGCCCCGCTCGTCGTCCGACTCTGCTGCACTCGCTGCTGCGCCGGCTCGAAGCTTGGCTGCACGAGACGCCGACCCGCCCCCGCACACTCGAAATCGTTCAGCGCGAAGCGCTGGCCCGCGCCGAATCGCAGGGCCACGTTCTCGATGGCTGGCGCCTCGCGGCGCCGAGCACGGCTCGAACCCGCTGCCGCGCCTGCGGCGCCGAACTGACGCTGCACGTGCATGCACGCGTCGCGTCTACCGATGGCGACGCGCTGCTCGAAGCCTGCGACCTCGAATACCTCAGCACGTAACGGGGAGCATCGGCGTCCCGCCGGTATCGGGGGAGCATCGGCGTCCCGCCGGTATCGGGGGAGCATCGGCGTCCCGCCGGTACTGATCCTGGTGCGAGAATCCCCTCTCGCACCCCTCACGACGAGAATCCTTGCTCGCACCGCCGCCCGGTGCCCGGTGCCACTGCTGTGTCAGCGGTGGCAGTCATTTCTGCTGATCCTGTTGCGACAATCCCGTCTCGTGCCGCCGCACCTCGACCACGCGGAGTCCGCACAGCGACTCGAGCGGCGGTTCTGCCGTGCGGAGGATGAACGGACTGCGGATGTGAAGTGCCACGAGCCGCCGACCGACCACGCGCGGCCGCAGGCAGTTCACGTAGGCGAGCACGTCGGGAAGTTCCGGCATTGCGGGTCTCGAGCGGTCGGCGCTGGCGACTCGAACCGACTGCTACCTGTCGCCGCTTACAATCGGCGCGCTGCGGCGACGAGCTTAACACTGCTTGCGCACCGAGGGTATTGATCACGCAGAAGGAGACTTCGTGGCGAACGAACCCACCGCGAACGACATGATGACGGCGTATGCACTGGATGCCGTCGACCACGCGAAGAACGCGTTTCAGCGGGAGCTCGATTTCTCCGTTGACAGCGTCAGGCAGGTCGAGGAGATACTATCGGCGATGCATGACACCATGCCGCGGGGTGTCCTGTCCAAGTTTCTCAGGCGAGGCCCATCGAAAGAGGACGTGTGGTCGTTTAGCAAGATGTACGGCGGTTACGTCGGCGAGGTACTTCGTCGAGCCGCTGGCGGCGAATGGTTCTTTGACGAGGACATAATTCCCGGCCAGCGCTCCGTCGCGTTGCGAAAAGGCGATCAACGCATTTGGCCGCCATTCAAGGTGGGCAAGCGACTGACCACAGGAGCCGAGGACAACGTTTGGCACTATTTTCAGGCCGTCGCGAAAGAGTGGTGATTCGCTGTCGAACCCTTGCTCAAGCTACACAGCCTCTCCCGCTGGTGCTCCCGAAAAGGCGACGAACCCATCCTCCGATGCTCGGTGCCGGGCGCGCCGATCCTCCCCACCGCCAGTCTCCGAGAACTACTCCCCACGCCGAAACACCAGCACCTCAACCCAATCCCCGGTCGCATAATTGAACCCCGCCACACTCGTCGCTCCGTCCGGCCGCTCGCCGCCCGGCGCTCGCCGCGCAATGACCGCCACCGCCTCGGCATCTTCGGGTGGGCCATGCCCACCATCCGCAGCGCGCCCCTCCGCCGCCGCCTCGGTATCTTCGTAGGGTGGGCCGTGCCCACCTCTCAATGCTTCGTGTCGCGCCACCGCCTCGACATCGCCCAATTCCACCCGCCCGCGCAGGTAGAAAAAGAGCGTCGGCTCGCGATAGTCGCCCACGATCACTCGCGGCGCATCCAGACCATTCGCCGCCTCCGCGACACGGCGACTCAGTCGGTGCGGCTCCAGCGCCGGCAGCAGATACCCGCCGAGTGTCAGATGAAACGCCGCCGCGCTCGCCGTCATCCAGCGAAACGCGGCCGCCATTCTGCCGCCGCGCACCGCCGCCAGCGCCCCCAGCGCCGGTCCGGCCAGCGCCACCCCCGCCGCCGCCATTGCCCACAGCACGTGCGGGGTCGCCAGCAGATCGTCGCTGTCGCGCAGCGCGAGCGCGGCGCAGACCAGCGCCGCTCCCGCCACGACCGGCACATTTGTCCACACCTCCGCCACGGCGCATTCGACGCGCGAGCGCTGCCGTCCGACGCCAAGCTCCCACATTCGTCCCATCAGAATCGCCAGCGGCGCGTAGCAAGGCAGCGCGTAGTGCACCAGTTTGCTGGGCAGAAACTCAAGGATCAGCCAGGGCACGACCAGCCACGCCAGCAGCACACGGGCCGCGCGGTCCGTGCGAATCCGAGCCGCCGCCTCCATCACGGCCCCGGGCCACAACACGCTCCACGGCAGCCAACCCGCGAAAAACACCAGCAAATAGAACCCCGGCGGACCCGTGTGCCCATGCGGCGCGCTCACCAGCCGCGAAGCAATCTCATATCCCACCAACTGGTTCCAGAACGCGTCCGGGGCGCGCCACGCCGCGAGCACGAACCACGGTCCGGCAATCGCAGCCGCCGCGAGCGTTCCGCTCCAGAATGCCGTGCTGCGCCACACCGCCGCCCGCGGCGACGTCAGCACGAGCGCGACGCCCAGCGGCGCGAGGAACAACCCGATCACCGGCCCCTTGGTGAGGGTTCCCAGCCCCACGCAGCTCCACAGCAGCAGGCTGCGCCAAACGGTGGGCCCTTGCTGCACCATGTCGAGCAGCAGCCGCGCCGCTGCCAGAATCCACACCAGCAGCAGCGCGTCAGTAATCAGCATCCGCCCGAGAAACACGGGTAGCCCCGCGGTTGCGAAAATCAACGCACCATGCCAGGCCGCCGTCGCGCCATACGTGCGCAGCCCGAGCGAATGGACGAGCTGCGTCGCCAGCGTCATCGAAATTACTGAAACGCCGCGAGCGGCCCATTCGTGCAGCCCCAGCGCGCCAAACGCCGCGCCCGCCAGCCAGTACAACAGCGGCGGCTTTCCGAGCCACGGCTCGCCCAGGTAACGCGGAATTAGCCAATCGCCCGTGGCCAGCATTTCTCGACAGACCTGCGCATACCAGCCTTCGTCGCGGTCGAAGAAGCTCACGCCGACCGTCCCCGGCACGAGCACCGCCAGCGAAAGACCCAGCAGCGCGAGCCTGCGCCAAATCACGGCCCGGCGTGCTTCGGCGTCGAGCCGCGGCGCAACCGGAAATTCAACCGTATCGCCCATTCAGCCAACTCTACCGGCATTCGCCCGACCCCGAGTGCCGCACGGACCTGCATCGCGAACCAACGGCTCGTAGAATTCCCGGCGTGCTCTCACGACTGCACAGCATGTCTCTCGCCGGAATCGACGCCCGGCCCTGCGAGGTCGAGGTCGACGTCACCGGCCGCGGTTTCGGACTGCCGACGTTGGTCGGTCTGCCCGACTCCGCCGTCAAGGAGAGCATCGATCGCATCCGCAGCGCGCTGACCAACTCCGGCTTCGCGACGCCGAAGACCAAGACGACGATCAACCTCGCGCCGGCCGACGTGCGGAAGGAAGGCCCCGCCTTCGACCTTCCCATCGCGCTGGGCATGCTGCTCGCCGATGACCAGCTCCGCAGCGACGACGCCGAGAACTATCTCGTCGCTGGCGAGCTCGCGCTCGACGGCCGCGTGCGCCCGATCCCGGGCGCGCTTTCGATGGCGCTGCTGGCGCGCGAGCAGGGGCGCCGCGGGCTGATCGTTCCCCGCGACAACGCCGCCGAGGCCGCGGTCGTCGACGGTCTCGACGTCTACGGCGTGACCAGCCTGACCGAAGCCGTCGGGCTGCTGGCGGGCGACCTGCCGCTCGAGCCGACCACGGTCGACCTGTCCGCGCTGTTCTCGATCGCCAGCCGCTATGACCTGGATTTCTCCGACGTGCGCGGCCAGGAGCACGCCAAACGCGCGCTGACCGTCGCCGCCGCCGGCCGGCACAACGTGCTGATGATCGGCCCGCCCGGCGCCGGCAAGACCATGCTCGCGAAGCGGCTGCCCACGATTCTGCCGGGGCTCACGCTGCAGGAATCGCTCGAGACCACTCGCGTCTACTCCGCCTCGGGACTGCTGCGCGACGGCGCCAGTCTGCTCGCGACGCGCCCCGTGCGCCAGCCGCACCACTCGATCAGCGCGCCGGCCCTCGTCGGCGGCGGCAGCATCCCGCAGGCCGGCGAAGTGTCGCTGGCGCACCACGGCGTGCTCTTCCTCGACGAATTCCCGGAATTTCAGCGCGGCGTCCTCGAATCGCTGCGCCAGGTGATCGAAGACGCCACCGTCACCATCGCTCGCTCTCACAGCACCGTCCGCTTCCCGGCGGATTTCATGCTGGTCGCCGCGATGAATCCCTGCCCCTGCGGCTACTTCACCGACCCGCGCAAACCCTGCAAATGCAGCGCGCCGCAGATCGACCGCTATCTGAGCCGCGTCTCGGGCCCGCTGCTCGAACGCATCGACATTCACATCGAGGTCCCGGCCGTGCCCATCGCCGCGCTGCGCGAGACGCAACCAGGCACCGACAGCGCCGCAATGCGCCAGTCCGTCGAGGCCGCGCTGCGCCGCCAGCGCGACCGCTTCGGCGCCGATACGACCACCACCAACGCACGCATGAACCCGCGGCAACTGCGCAAGTTCGCCGCGATTGAGGCCGACGCCGAGCGGATTCTGCGCCAGGCCGTCAGCGAACTGGGGCTCAGCGCACGCGCGCACGACAAGGTCCTGCGCGTCGCCCGCACCATCGCCGACCTCGCCGATGCCGAAAACGTCTCCGCGGCGCACGTGGCCGAGGCGATTCAATACCGGCGGCTCGACCGCGCGCTCTAAGCGATTGCCCAAGGAAGCGGGGTATAGTCAGAGCATGAGCAAGATCGTCGGATTCGAGCGGCTGCTGATCGTGTTGGCGCTGGCGCTGCCGGCGCCCGCCGTGCAGGACTCCGCGCCGCAGTCGCAACCGGCGTCACAGGCCGCGTCTCAGCCCGCCAGCCCGCTCACCCTCCTCGATAATTTTCACGCGATCGAGCCGGGCCGCGCGTTTCGCAGCGCCCAGCTCGCGCCGCACAAACTCGAGTACGTCGTGCGCACGCACGGCATTCAGACCGTCATCAACCTGCGCGGCCCCAATCCAAAACACGATTGGTACAACACCCAGCGCGCCGCCTGTGAGCGGCTCGGCGTCACCCTGATCGACATCCCGCTCTCCGCGCGGCGCATGCCCTCGCGCGAGCACGCCCTGCAGATGTTCGACGCGTTTCGTTCCGCCAAGGGACCGATCCTGCTGCATTGCGCCAGCGGCGCCGATCGCAGCGGGCTGGCCTCGGCCATGTGGCGCATGACCATGCTCGACGAAGCGCGCGAGGACGCGCTGCGCCAGCTCACGTTCCGCTACGGCCATGTCGCCGGCCGGCATCCACAGATGCGCAGGTTCATCAGCATCTACCAGCCGCGCCGCGAATGGCTCGAAAACGAATACGTCCCGCTCGAGGCGCCCGCCAGCGCCCCGGCCGAGCCGGAGGACGACGAACCATGAGCCATACCCGCCGCGCGTTTCTGCGTCAGGCGCTGTCCCTGGGGCTCCTGGGCATATCAGTCCCCCCGCTCTGGGCACAGCAGGATGAGCGCGGCAGCCGCCGTGACGAACGCCGCCGGCGCCGCGAACGACCCGCCGACGAGCGCCCTGCCCGGCGGCGCGGCGCGGCCGCATTCGAAGACCCCGTAACGAACGCCCCCCGCGGCCTGCGCTACGCGACGTGCGAGAGCCGCGCCGCGGGCGGCCAGTACAGCTATCTCGTCTATCTCCCCCCGAGCTACGAAAACTCGCAGAAGCGCTACCCGGTGCTCTATTGGTTGCACGGCGGCGGCGGCAACCAGCGCACCGGCGCGCCCGTCGTGCAGCGCATCGACGACGCGATCCGCGAGCGCCAGGCGCCCGAGATGATCGTGATTCTCGTGAACGGCGTCGGCAGCAGCATGTTCCTCGACAGCGCCGACGGCGAAAAACCGGTCGAAACCGCAATCGTCCAGGACCTGCTGCCCCACGTCGACGAGACCTATCGCACGCTGCCCGGGCCGCGCGGACGCGGCGTGGAAGGCTTCTCGATGGGAGGTTTCGGCGCGCTGCATCTGGCATTCAAGCACCCCGATAAGTTCGGCGTGCTGTCGTCGCTGGCGCCTGCGCTGCTCAAGCCCGACGCCGATGATCGCAAATACGCGCGCGCCTTCGAGGAGCCGCCGATCTCGGGCGACCGCGCCTACTTCGCCAAGCACGACCCCTTCGCGCTGCTCGAGCGCAACGCCGGCCGCATCCGCCCGATGCGCATCCGCCTGGCCGTCGGCGATGACGACCGACCCTACACCGTGCGCCGCACGCGCGAGCTGCGCAACGCCCTGAAACGCGCGCACGTCGAACACACCTACGTCGAAGTGCCCGGCGTCAGCCACGCGTTCGAAAAGCTCTACGAGGTCGGCGGCGCGTCGTTCGTGTCATTCTTCAAAGACGCTTTCGAGAACCCGCGACCGTGATTGCCCCGCCAAGCGATCCGCGTGCAACGCCGATTCGCGCGGCCGCGCGGCAGTGCGCAAGCTGGGCCGCGCTCGTCGCGCTGCTGCTCACCGCGGGCTGTGAAACGCCCGAGACTCGCCGCCGCCAACTGGCCTCGCCCGAGCCGCTGGCCCGCGCCCGCGCGGCGGTGCGCTCCGGCGCCGCAGGCGATCCGTCGGCCATCCCGCTGCTGGTCAACCTGCTCGACGACGCAGACGCCGGCGTGCGCATGCTGGCGGCGCAGGCGCTCGATCGGCTTACCGGTCAGCTCTACGGCTTCTCCTATTACGCCCCGGAAGCCGATCGCGCCGCCGCAATCCAGCGCATGCGGGCCGCAATGCAGGCCGGCGAGTGGGGAGTACCCTCAGGAGCACACCCGTGACCATTCCGCCGCTGGGGGCGACGCTGCCGCGCTTGGTCGACGAACTCATCGCCAGCTACGAGACCGATCCGCGCACCCAGCACATCGACCGCGAATACCTGCCGTCGCGCGCGGCCATCACCGAACTGTGCGACCTGCTGATGGAGCTGACCTATCCCGGCTATTTCGGCCGCCGCGATCTGACGCGCTACAACATCCGCTATCACGTCGGCGAATTGCTGCCGCGCGTGTGGGAACTGCTCTGCGCCGAAATCCTGCAATCCCTTGGCATGGAGGCCGAGCCGTGCCCCGATGCCCACCGCGGCGCACAGCTCGAGCGTCCTGCGGCGGCCGACCCGCCCGCGCCCGCGGCACGCCGCATCGCCGCTGAGTTTCTCGACGAAATGCCCCGCGTGCGCGCCCATCTCGCTGAAGACGTGCAGGCCCACTACGACGGCGACCCCGCCGCGTGCAGCACGCACGAAATCCTGCTGGCCTACCCCGGCATTCTTGCCATCACAATCCATCGCTACGCCCACGAGCTCTACCGCCGCGGCGTGCCGGTCATGCCGCGCATGATGAGCGAACACGCGCACCGCCAGACAGCGATCGACATCCACCCCGGCGCGCAGATCGGACGCAGCTTCTGCATCGATCACGGCACGGCAGTGGTGATCG
The DNA here is from genome assembly GCA_964388675.1 of uncultured Planctomycetales bacterium. Classification (GTDB taxonomy): domain Bacteria; phylum Planctomycetota; class Phycisphaerae; order UBA1845; family Fen-1342; genus CAYMBL01. Next base: position 39,604 of record CAYMBL010000009.1, on the reverse strand, counting down.
GTGAGACGGCCGTCATCGGCGACAACGTGAAGGTCTACCAGGGAGTGACGCTCGGCGCATTGTCCTTCCCGAAGGACGATCGCGGCCGCTTGATTCGCGGATACAAGCGCCATCCGACGGTCGGCGACGACGTAACGATCTACGCCAACGCCATCGTGCTGGGCGGCGACACCGTCGTCGGCGACGGTGCGACCGTCGGCGGCTCGGTCTTCGTGACGCAGAGCGTCGCCCCGGGGCATCAGGTGTCGATCACGCCGCCGGTGCTCAAGGTTCGCGCGCCGCGACCCGCGGACGGCACATACGTGCCGAACTGGGAGATCTAGTGCCGCCCGCCGCGCCTGACGCCCGCTCCGCCGGTCCACCGTGGCTGGTCACGCCGCTCGTCGACTGCGACACCCCGCTGCTCGCGCAATACCACGCCGCGCTCGCCGGCGGCGCGGACCTGGTCGAGCTGCGCGTCGATCGCATCGGCGACGTCGCAGCGTGCGAGAGCTTTCTCGCGACCGTGCGCGGCGACGGACGCACCATTCTCACGATTCGCGCGGCTGCTGAGGGCGGGCGCTGGGACGGCGACGACGACGAGCGAATCGCGCTGTTCGAGCGGCTCGGCCTGCTGTTGCCGGGCTGGATCGACATCGAGCTCGCCGCTTGGGAGCGCTCGGCGAATCTGCGGCAGAAGATCGGACTCGTGGCCGGCGCGGAGCCGGTCGACGCCGCCGCGACACTCCAGCGCCCGCGCAATCGGCTGATCCTGTCGGCGCACGACTGGAGCGCCGCGCCGGTGGACATCGAGTCAGTGTTCGATCGGTTCGCGCACACCCCGGCCGCGATTCGAAAACTTGCGTTCACCGTCCGCGATGCGAGCGACGCGCTGCGCCTGCTGAACACGCTCGGCGGTCGTGCCCCGGGCGCGTGGGCCGTGCTCAGCATGGGCCTCGGCGGAGTTGCCGGGCGCATCCTCGCCGGTGCTTGCGGCAGCGCTTTGACCTTCGCCGCGGCGTCGCCCGAGACTTCATCCGCGCCGGGCCAGCCTGTGCTGAACGAACTGCTGACTGAGTATCGCTGGCGCTCGATCCGCCTCGACACACCCGTGTTCGGCGTCGTCGGCTGGCCGGTCGCGCACTCGCGCAGCCCACGCCTGCACAACGCAGCGATGCGCGCCGCCGACATCGACGGCGTCTACCTCCCGTTCGCCGTCGCTCCCACGCCGCGCGCGTTCGCGGCCTTCATGGACGGTCTCGCCCAACCGATGTGGCAATCCGTCCGTGGACTGAGCATCACCGCCCCGCACAAACAGAACGCCCTCGAGTGGCTGCAAGCCGGCGCGGGCACGGTGACTCGGCTGGCTCAGCGCTGCGGCGCCGTGAACACGCTCAGCCGCGCCGCGGACGGACAATGGATCGGCGACAACACCGACTACGCCGGAGCGCTGGCGTCGCTGGCCGTGGTGGCGGGGCTTGCGCCCTGCGACCCCGCGAGCGGTGCGGTCCCTGAACGGTCTGCGCTGCGAGACGCGCTCCAATCGCGCTGCGTGGAGCTGCTCGGCGCAGGCGGCGCCGCGCGCGCGTTCGCCGTTGCGCTGGCCGACGTCGGCGCGCAAGTGCAGATCTGCAACCGCACGCCGCATCGCGCCGCCGAGCTCGCGCGCCGCGTGCGCACCGCGACCAACGCGCCCTGCACGACGATCGACTGGGACGCCCGGGGCCTCGGCGACGCCGAAATCGTCGTCAATTGCACAACGCTGGGCATGCAGGCGGGCGACGAGTCGCCGCTGCCGGCGGAGCGGCTGTCGCCGCGCTGCGCGGTAGTCGAGACGATCTACGCGCCCCCGCGCACGGCACTGCTGGAACAGGCGCGCCGCTGCGGCGCACGAACGGCGCCGGGCGCGGTCATGTTCCTCGCCCAGGCTGCCGAGCAGTTCCGCATCTGGCACGGCCGGCCGATGGACGCCGCCGCTCTGCGCGCCCTTTGGAACGAGATTGCGGCATAGATCGCCGCAGCGCCCTTCCAATGCGGCTGAAATGCTCCAACCCTTGCAAAATTCCGGCCCCGGTTCTGGTAGAATGCTCGATTCGAAATTCGGCCTCGCTTCGGGGGGTGGCGGCGAAACTCCGCTCCGCGGGCGGCGGGCGATCGCAGGAGTCGCGCGTTGGAAGGTCGCTGGATACGCGTGCGCGGCGCGCGGCAGCACAACCTGCAGAACATCGACGTCGACGTCCCGCGCGACCGCCTGGTCGTGCTGACCGGGCTTTCCGGCTCCGGCAAGAGCAGCCTGGCTTTCGACACCATCTACGCCGAGGGACAGCGCAAGTACGTCGAATCGCTCAGCGTCCACGCCCGCATGTTCCTCGAGCAGGTCGGCAAACCCGAAGTCGAGCGCATCGAGGGGCTGCCGCCGACGCTCGCGATCCAACAGCTCGCCACCGCGCCCAATCCGCGCTCGACCGTCGCCACCACCACCGAGATCTACGACTTCCTGCGCCTGCTCTTCGCGCGCGTCGGACAGCCGCATTGCCCGCGCTGCGGCGTGCCGGTGCAGCGGCGCACGGTCGACCAGATCGTCGATTGCGTGCTCGCGTATCCGCCGGAGGCGCGCGTCATGGTGCTGGCGCCGCTGGTGCGCGGCGAGCGCGGCGATCACCGCTCGGTGCTCAAGCGCATTCAGCGCGACGGATTCGTGCGGGCGCGGGTGAACGGCGCGCTCTACGAACTGAAGGAAGTGCCCGAGCTTTCGCCCACGCGCAAGACCGACATCGAAGTCGTGGTCGATCGCATCGTGCTGCGGCCCGACTCGCGACACCGGCTCGCCGAGGCCATCGAGACTTCGCTGCGCATCGCCGAGGGCTCCGTGGTCGTCAGCCGCGCATCCAACGGACAGGCGACGCCGACCGCCGGCTGGACCGACGAGGCCTTCAGCGAGCACTACACCTGCACCACCTGCGGCATCGAGATCGCCGAGCTCGCGCCGCGCATGTTCAGCTTCAACTCGCCCTACGGCGCATGCGAGACCTGCACCGGACTGGGTGTGCTCGCACAGTTCGATCCCAGCCGCATCGTGCCCGACGAGAGTCGCTCGCTGGCGGATGGCGCTGTCGCGCCCTGGGGCCGCGGCGTGCGCGGTCTGCCCAAGGCGCAGATCGGCGAACTCGAGGCACTCTGCGCCGCACACAGCGCCACCCTGCAAACGCCCTACAAAAATCTGCCGCAGGAACTGACCGCGGTCCTGCTCGCCGGACGGCGCGAGGCGAACGGAACGCCTGCGATCGAAGGCGTCATCCCTTGGCTCGAAAGAAGGCTCGCGGCGGCGGGCGACGGCGCACGCTCGCGACTCAGCGTCTACCAGACCGACCAGCCTTGTAAGCGCTGCCGTGGCGCACGACTCGGCCCCAAGTCGCTCGCAGTCCGCGTGAGCGGAAGCAACATCCACGAACTGGTTCAGCTCTCGATCAGCGCTGCGCTCGCGTGGTTCGAGCTGCTCAGCCTGCCCGGCGAACCCGGAATCATCGCCGCGCCCATCGTGAGCGAAGTCGCGCGGCGGCTGCGCTTCATGAACGAGGTCGGGCTGGGCTATCTCACGCTCGATCGCGCCAGCGGCACACTCTCAGGCGGCGAAGCGCAGCGCATCCGCCTGGCCACGCAACTCGGCAGCGGGCTGGTCGGCGTCTGCTACGTCCTCGACGAACCCACCATCGGCCTGCACCAGCGAGACAACGAGCGGCTGCTCGCCAGCATCCGCCGCCTCGTCGACCTCGGAAACAGCGTCCTGGTCGTCGAGCACGACGAAGACGTCATCCGCGCCGCCGACTGGCTGATCGACATGGGCCCCGGCGCCGGGCTGCACGGCGGCCGCGTCATCGCCGAAGGACCGACCGGCGCCGTGCTGCACGACCCGCAATCCATCACCGGACGCTACCTGCGCGGCGAATACCGCATTCAACTGCCCGAGGAGCGCCGCTCGCCCCGTTCCGCCGAGTGGCTGCGCCTCCAGGGCGCTGCCGCCAACAACCTCAAGAAGATCGACGTCGACATCCCGCTGCGCACGCTCACCGCGATCACCGGCGTCAGCGGCAGCGGCAAAAGCACCCTGATTTCGCACACGCTCCTGCCCGCCTTGCGCCGCCGCCTGCAGCAGTCCGGCGAGACCGGCGGCACATACGACAAGCTGCTCGGCGTCAGCCATGTCGATCGCGTGATTCAGGTCGACCAGACCCCCATCGGCCGCACGCCGCGCAGCAACCCCGTCACCTACACCGGCGTGTTCGACGAAATGCGCCGCCTCTACGCCAAAACCAAGGAAGCGCGCGTCCGCGGCTACCAGGCCAACCGATTCAGCTTCAATGCCAAGGGCGGCCGCTGCGAGGCCTGCCAGGGCCAGGGCGTCCGCCGCATCGAAATGCACTTCCTGCCCGACCTGTTCGTCGAGTGCGGCGAATGCAAGGGCACGCGCTACAACCGCGAGACGCTCGAAATCCGCTATCGCGGCAAAAGCATCGCAGACGTGCTCGAAATGCGCGTCGAGGAGGCGCTGCGCTTCTTCGACAGCTTCCAGAAGATCAAGAGCGGTCTGCAGGCCCTGTCCGACGTCGGGCTCGGCTACGTCCGTCTCGGCCAACCCTCAAACACGCTCTCAGGCGGCGAGGCCCAGCGCGTAAAACTCGCCGCCGAACTCGCGAAACCCGCCACCGGCAGCACGCTCTACGTGCTCGACGAACCCACCACCGGCCTGCATTTCGCCGACATCGACACGCTGCTGGCGGTGCTGAACCGACTCGTGTCGATGGGCAACACGGTGCTCGTCATTGAGCACAATCTCGACGTGATCAAAATCGCCGACTGGGTCATCGACCTGGGCCCCGAAGGCGGCGATGCCGGCGGCTCGATCGTCGCCGAGGGAACCCCCGAGCAGATCGCCGCCAGCCCCACCAGCCACACCGGCCGATACCTCAAACCGAAACTCAGCGGCTGACGGCGCGCGTCGGCGTCGCTCGTCAGACCCCGCGGCGCTTCGCGAGCACCAATCCCAGCAGCATCAGCGGAGCAAACGCCAACCCGCCCGTCCCGCACGCGCCGGCCCCCGCGCCGCAGCCCGCGGCCGCCAGATCGTCCGCGATCGCCGCGTCAATCTCCGCCTCATCGTCCGACCTGCCGTCCGTCGGCGAATCCGCGCCGTCGAGCGGAGCATCCGCCTCGCCTTGCGCATCGTCGCCGCCCGCCGCGCTCGCGCCGTCATCGCTCGTCGCGACCGGCGGCGCATCCGTCGCCGGCGCGGCCGGCTCGTCGTCCGGCTGCTCGGCGGGCGACGCAGGCGGCGCGATCGGCGCCGCGGTGGCGCAGTCATCGCCGGTGCCGTCGCCGTCCGTGTCGCGCTGATCGGCGTTCGACGCGAACAGGCAATTGTCGCACACATTGCCCACGCCATCCGCGTCGCCGTCTGCCTGATCCGCATTCGCGCGCGATGGGCAATTGTCGCACTCATCGGGAACCGCGTCGGCGTCCGTGTCGGCAATCAGATAATCCGCCTCAAACGCCGCGTCGGCGCCGCCCAGCGGCGCGGCGATCGTCGTGCCGTCCGTTGCCGTCGCCGAGAAGTAATACCGCAACCCCGCCGCACAGCTCGCCGCCGGGAACGTGCCGCGGTACAGATTTCCGCCCACGGCTTGCATCGGCAGCGCGACGAACCCCTCGCCCGAGTCCACGTGCAGCGTCACGCTCGCCAGCGTAAATCCGTGCACCGCGCGCGCCTCGACGTCGATCGTCGTCGACTCACCGATCTGCGTCGCGGCGCCGGCCGGCAACTGAAAGCTCGCCGGCACGCCGCTCACCTTCCAGATAAACAGACCCTGCTCAATGTCGCTGCCCAGCACGATGCCGCTCGGCAGAAACGGATACGTGCCCCACAAACTGTTGAACGACGGCTCGTCATCCAGCGGATAGCTGTCAAAGTGTGCCAGCAACTGCGGGCGCAGCGGGTCCAGCGTGCCGTAGACCTCAAGCCCCGCTCGATAGTTCGCCGCGTAGATCAGGTGATTCCGCAGGTAAAGATTGTGACCAATCGCCGTGGTGCGCCCGAAGAACCGGCCCAGATCGCGCGGATTGCGCAGATCGCTGACGTCGACCATGATCGTGCTCGTGAGCTTGCCGTCGCCCTCGTCGAGCTCGTCGTTGATGTACAGGTACCGCCGATCCTCCGACAGCCAGCCCTGGTGCGAAAACACACCGTCGGCGTAGCGCAGCCGCGACATCGGCTGAATCAGCGTCTTGTCCGTCACATCCAGAATGTCGAGGCCCGTCTCGACCCGCCCGCCGTTGAAGCCGCCGAACGCGAACACGATCTGCCGGCCCGCGTACGGTCCGTCGCTGTAGGTCACTGCCTGGCATTCATGCACATAGCGATCGCCCCACTCGGCGACAAACGCGGGGTTCGTCGGATCCGCGAGGCTGTAAATGCGCAGCCCGTTCGAGCCGCCGCCGCAGCGATAGAGATAGCCGCTGACCTCATCGATGATCACGGTGTGCGTGCGTTCGGTGTCGCCGCCCAGCGTCACCGTGTTCGCAAGCGTCACCGTCCCGTCGTCGATCTGCGTGCAGTCGATGATCTGGATGCCGCCGCCGCCTTCACTCACCGAGTACACATACTGCCCATACACCTGCACATCACGCCACAGGCTGACCGGTCCCGCAATCATCGCCACGATCCGCGGCTGCGCGGAATCGGTCACCTCGACGAAGCCCGTCCCGTGCGACAAACCAAGCAGCGCATACTCGCGACCGCTCGGCGACACATAGCCCCAGCAATCGTTGGCGTTGACGACCTCGGCGCCGAATTCCGGCAGCGTCACCATGCTCAGCATCGTCACGCCTTGCGCCGGATACTCGGCCGTCATCCGCGGGTCGCCCGCAGCGCCCGCCGGCTGAGCGCCGCGCTCGAGCCGCGGTTGACGATCGCGCAACTTGCCGTCGTCGTCGTGAGCGAGCACGACCGGCGCAACCAAAACAAGAGCGGACCCTAGCGCAGTACGCAGGCGCATGCAGTTCTCCCGGAATTCAAGCGCGGGCCCGAACGGCCACACGGCTCCCCGATCCGACTATAGCGAACTGAGATCGCGGGTGGAAGCGGTTTCGCCGCCGGCGCTACCAATCGCGCCAGTCCGGCACATAACGCGGATCGTTATTGGCCCCAACCGAGCCGATCGCATGCTCCGCCGACGCCAGCCGACCATCGCTCGGGCCGCGCGTGTCCGCGTGCCCGTCCGCGTACGCCGCCACCGTGACGCCGGCGTGGCGAAACGACGTCGTCGGGCTGAAATTCTGCGTCCACTTCCCATTGGAATACAACCACGGCGGATCGAGCAGCACGCTGTTCTTCAACGTCGCGCCAAACAGGATCGCCGAATCCGCGAACGCGAAAACGCGCGATGACTCCCTCAGGCGATCCAGATTCTGCCACGGGCGATGGTAAATCTGCGCCGACCAGCCCGGCGTGTGCGCCGGCGACAGAAAGTAGCCGTTGTAGCCGTAGGTGCTCGTAATCACGCCGCTCGTGCCTTGCGGCTGATAGCTGCCCCACGGCTGGCGCGGACACTCAAACAGCCCGCCCTCGCGCAGGTCCGCGTTCAAATAGCGCGCCGTGAATCCGCGCGCGCGGTCCACGCCCATCCCGGTCTCCGCGCCCCACCAATACGCCGGCGTCGCCTGCGCCGTGTAGGCGGCGGGCATCGCCAGCCCCTTGTTGTCCGACGCGTAGTAATGCAGCGCATGCCCCAACTGCCGCAGATTCGAAGAGCACTTCGAGCGCAGCGCTTGGCCATGCGCCGCCGACAGACTCGGAACCAAAACAGCGAGCAGCAGTGCGATCACGCCGCTGACGACGAGCAACTCTATCAGTGTGAACGCGCTCGCAGCGCGTCGCGCCGCGCTCATTCCACCGGAACCTCGCCCACGCTTGTTGCGGGCGCGCGTTTCATGGAATCGCCGGGCGAAAGCTCGCCGTCGAACCGATAGAGCCCTTCGCTCCCGACGACGTACCTCGCTCCGCCATCGGCCGCTGCCGCGCCGCCGGCGCCGATGAACGTGTCGACGACAAAACCTGCGTCCGTGGGAGAAAGATCAGTGTCAATCCGATGCAGCGCCAATCCATAGTCGAGTTCATCGAGCGCGTCGCCCGCTGCCACGAGAAGGTATCGTCCCATCCGCGCCGGCTGATGCGCCCAGTGCCCCAGCGACAGGCTACCAGCCGTGTCGGCGTACGTGTCCCAGACCAGCGACGCCGTGAGCTCACCGTCGTCAAACGCCTGCACGCGCGGCGCCGAACCAAATCCGCTGATCCCGCCCGCCAGGTAGACGCGCCCCCGATGAACGATCGGGATCGAGTCCGTCCGCTCGCACGCCACGCTCCACACCACGCCGCCATCCGACCCGCGCAGCTTCACCAGCCGGCTGCTGTTCGACCCGCCGTCAAATCGATACGACGCGGCGTAGACGAAGCCGCGATCCAGCGCGCAGCCGCCGAAAAAGCCGTGCGACGGCGAAACCGCCAGCGCCTGCGTCGTCCAGCGCGGCAATCCGCTCTGCGCCTCGAACGCCTTGACCTGCCCGCCGACGGTCGTGACCACGACGGTCGCATCCGCCAGCGCTGGTGAATTGCCGGCGGTCGGCCCGATTGCCGCCGACCAGACGATCTCGCCGGGTTCGTAGGCGTTGGTCGTCCCGCCGCCGTCCTCCACGTTGATCGCAAACAGGGTGCCCGTGCCGTACGGCGCATAGTCGGTGAGGTAGACGCGATTCGCCGGCACACCGTCCTCAAGAAAACCGACGCTCACAACCGGCGAAACATTGATCAGCGGATTCGCGAACATCGTCTGCCATGAAATCGTCCCATCAATCGCATGGAGCGACACCAGCGAATATCCGCACGCAACCACCAGTTTGTTGTTCGCAGCGTCGAACGCCGGGGTCGACCAACTGTCGAGCAAGTCGGGTTCGAGATCAGTGCTCCAGAGTCGAATGCCGTCGACGGCGTTCACCGCGATCACGCGGTTTGCGACATGCAACCCCTCGGTAAACACCCGCGCGACGACGTACACGCGGCCCGCGCACGCAATCGGCGTTGCCGCCGGCACGATCGACTCTTCGGCCGCCGGTTTGAAGCACCACGTCGGCGCCGCGAGGTCGAGCGGGCCGACCGGCGCGCCGCTTGAACGGCGTGCATCTCCGCCCAGCGTGTTCCAGTCACCCACACACGCGCCGCCGCCGGCGCCGGCCAGCAGCCACGCCAACAACACTCGAATTCTCATGATGTCACCACATGAATGGCTCGTCTCTCGCTTCTTCTTCTGGGGGACCGGCCTCCGGCCGGTCTGAATTGGAGGGCATGGGCTGAATTGGGGGGCATGGGCCTCCGGCCCGTGCTCTGTGCTTCTTCTCTGGATTCTCGTGTCTCGGCCCTTGCTCTGTGCTTCTTCTCTCTTTTCTCGTCTCTCGCTTCTCGTTTCTCGCTTCCCAATCTGGTGCGAGAATCCCTTCTCGCACCACCTTGGGTTTGCGAACACGCCGCGCTGGGGGACCGGCCTCCGGCCGGTCTGAATTGGGTGGCATGAGCCTCTGTGTTGCGGGCCATGGGCTGAATTTGGGTGGCATGGGCCTCCGGCCCGTGCTCTGTGCGTCTTCTCTCGTTTCTCGCTTCTCGTCTCTCGCTTCCAGTCCTGGTGCGAGACCAATCTGGTGCGAGAATCCCATCTCGCACCAACTTGGGTTTGCGAGCGAACACGCCGCGCTGGGGGACCGGCCTCCGGCCGGTCTGAATTCGGGGACATCTGCCCCGGCCCATGCTCTGCGCTTCTTCTCTCTTCTCTCGTTTCTCGTATCTCGTTTCTCGCAGTTCTTGCGGCCCACGGGCTGAATTTGGGTGGCATGGGCCTCCGGCCCGTGCTCTGTGCGTCTTCTCTCG
>CAYMBL010000009.1:0-29558 GCA_964388675.1 uncultured Planctomycetales bacterium | reverse complement strand
TTTCTCGCTTCTCGTCTCTCGTTTTTCTCCTCGCATGGCCCACCTATCGTCGACACCGCCACACGCCCGCCAGCATCACCACCATCAGCGCCGTTCCCGGCTCGGGCGCCGTCACAAACCCGTCGATCTCGACGCTGCTCGCGCCATCGCCGACCGTCACGCGCACGTACGACACCTCAGCCAGTCCGCTCGCCGCGATGTCGATCGGAATGCCGCCGCCGCTGCCGTCATACACCGCAACCAGTTCAGCAAAAGACAAGCCCAGGAGATCATCAAGCGTCAGGCTCGGATCGATCGGCTTCCGAAAATCCGAGAGCACCGCGCCCGACTGGGCCGCATACGGCCCATCCAAATCGAGATAGCCCAGGGTGGGGAACAGCGCGTCGTTAAGTTCGCCGGGCAGTGCGACGAAGTTCACTCCGTCCGCGCTCACCGATACCTGCATCGGCCCCTCAGCGAAGAGTCCCGACACCGTGCCGTCGAAGTTCGGACCGTCGATGAACTGTCCGTTGCCGAACACGATCAGGTCGACGCCGTACGGATGGCTCGCCGCGTCGACGATCGGCTCGTCAAACCGCACGGTCAGCGACCCGCCCGCACCGATGCTCACGATCTCGTCCGGCCGCCATGCCGGGTTGAACGGCGTGACCGGCCCGGGAAATCCGGCGCTCTCCCCCGTGTCGCGCTCAGGTGCTCCCAGCGCGACGGCTGGATCGGAATACTCCGGCGAACCGTTGTCGCCCGACGCGTACTGCGACACGGAGTCCGCCCACGGATCGCCCGCGAATGCGCGGACGCCTCCGAAACTCAGTCCAACCGCAACAGCCGCAAAACTCGAAACAAATCGACCGGAATGGAAATAGAGCAAGACACGCCCCTCCCACGAAGGCGGCCAAAAGGGTGGTCTTCACCGGCAGGTCTTCTGACTCCCGGGCACGTGCTGCTGGTACGAATCCACGATGACGGGTGAACTAGTAGCGGTTCGTCAGCGCTGGGGGACCGGCCTCTGGCCGGTCGCTTCTCTGTTGGGGGACCGGCCTCTGGCCGGTCTCTTTCAACTTCCCCGCGCTACTCCGCTTGCTCACCTTTCGCGGCATCCCCGGTCGACCCGGAATGATGCCGAAGTTGTGGATCCTCGTGCGAGCCGCACACCTAAGCGCCGTGCCTTCTCGACTGCCGCGGCAGCCAATGGCAAGATTCGGCGTTCGTTCCCGGTCACAGCGGCGGGGCCGTTCCGGTTTCGCACCGGATTCCCTATTCTCCCGCCGCTACAGGCGACGGGCACCGGAGACCGACTCCATTCGACTCCGCGTCCATCGCGCTGTCAACCGCGTGAACGTCTCGTGCGCGCTGCGCCCACGCCGCAGCGCCCTGCGTATTCCGCCGCAAGCCGATTGCCCGGCCCGGCTTGAGAAGCGCCTTGCCTGCCGGTGAACTTCCGGAAAAGATTCGGCGTGCAACCGACCGATCGCCAATACGAGGCACTGTTCGCAGCCGTTCGCCGCGGCGCCGGCGATCCGCTCGCCCGCATGACGCACTTCGTCGATACCGCCTGGAGTCTGCTCTCAAACGCCGGCGTCTCGTGGATCGGCTTCTATCTGCCCGGCGCATCGCCCGCCGAACTTGTGCTCGGACCCCGCCGCGACAAACCCGCCTGCTCGCCCATCGGCTTGCACGGCGCCTGCGGCCAGTCGTTCTCGCAGCGACGCACGCTCGTCGTCCGCGATGTCCGCGCCCTCGGCGCCGGCTACATCGCCTGCGATCCACGCGACCAGTCCGAACTGGTCATCCCGCTCATCGACCCGGCCGGCGCGTGTGCCGGCGTGCTCGATGTCGACAGCTTTGAGCTCGCCGCATTCGACGAATCCGACGCTATGTGCATGAACGAGGCGCTGGTCGCCGCCGGCCTTCAAGCCCGCGACTGGGTTCCCGCGATCACCGTTCACGGCTAACGTTCACGAACGTCGAGGGGCGACCGCTCGTTCCGCCGCCTGGGCCGGCGTCGGCATCGCATTCGCGCCTGCGACAGCCTGGAGATTCGCATGCCTGCCTGCCGATTTACCTTCGTCGCGTTCGCTGCCCTGAGCGCGGCGCTCGCGCTCGCACAAAATCCACCCACCGACGCCAATTGGCCGCAGTTCCGCGGGCCTGCCGCTAGCGGAATCGGCGGCGGTGCCGTGCCCTCCGACAGTTGGAACGCCGAGAGCGGCGCGAACATCCGCTGGAAAACCGCGCTGCCCGGCCTCGGCCTTTCAAGCCCTGTAGTTTGGGGCGATCGCATCTTCGTCACCACCGCGGTTGGCGACGCCGAGCAGAGCCTGCGCGTCGGTCTCTACGGCGACGTCCAACCGGTCGACGAGGCCGTGCCATACAGCTTCCGCGTGCTGTGTGTTGATCGAAAATCTGGCGCCATCGTGTGGGATCAGGAGGCGCATCGCGGCGTGCCGAAAATCAAACGCCACACGAAGGCCAGCCACGCGAACTCGACCCCGGCCACCGATGGCCGCCACGTGGTGGCGTTTTTCGGCTCCGAGGGGCTCTATTGCTACGACGTCGACGGCAAACTGCTGTGGAAGAAAGACCTCGGCCTGCTCGACAGCGGCTGGTACACGTTCCGCTCGGCGCAATGGGGGTTCGGCAGCTCGCCGGTCATCGTCGACGAGCGTGTGATCATTCAGTGCGACGTGCAGGAAGGCTCCTACCTCGCGGCGCTCGACATCAAGGACGGCCGCGAAATCTGGCGCACCGACCGCAACGAAGTGCCTACCTGGAGCACTCCCGCCGTTCACCGCACTCCCACGCGCTCCCAGATCATCTGCAACGGCTGGCGGCACATCGGCGGCTACGACCTCGAAACCGGTAAGGAACTCTGGCTGTTCGAGGGCGGCGGCGACATCCCCGTGCCCACACCCGTCGTCGCACACGGCCTCGCGTTCATCACCAACGCCCACGGAGCCATGGCGCCGATTTACGCCATCAAGCTCGATGCGGAAGGCGAGATCGTCATCCCCGAAGAGGGCGCCTCCGGCCGCTACGTGCAGTGGTTCCGGGCCCGTGCCGGCAATTACATGCAGACGCCGCTCATTGTCGGCGATCTGGCGTATTTCTGCCGCGACAACGGGATTCTCACCGCCTATCGCGCAACCACCGGCGACGAAATCTGGAAGCAGCGACTCGGCGGCGGCAACACCGGCTTCACCGGCTCCGGAGTCGCGAGCGGCGATCGGCTCTTTTTCACCAGCGAGGAAGGCGACACGTACGTGCTCAAAGCCGGCGAAAAGTACGAGCTGATCGCTAAAAACAGCATCGGCGAGTACACGCTCTCCACCCCCGCCGTCAGCGACGGATTGCTGCTGCTGCGCGGCCACAAGCACCTCTTCGCAGTCGGCGCCAAATAAAGCCGCCAGGAGACGCCACACGCTGCTCGGCATCGACATCGGCGGCACGCGCGTGCGCGTGGGGGGGGTGACGGAGGCGGGGGAAGCCGTCGAGATCCGCCAGGCGGCGACACCGTTGCGCGGAGAGCCGCAGGCGCTCGCGGCGACCCTCTGCTCGCTGGCGGCTTCGCTGAAGCCAATACGGGTGGATGCGGTGGGCGTGGCGCTGCCGGGGGTGCGCGAGGGGACGCGGATGGTGCGGGCGGTAAATCTGCCCGCGCTGGAAGGCGTCGACCTGGGCGAGCTGTTCGGCGGCGCGCTGGGGCGCGCCGTACACATTGAGACGGACATAAACGCCGCCACGCTGGCGCAGCAGCGCCACGCCGCGCCGCACGCGCAGCGATTCGTTTATCTGGCGATCGGGACGGGCGTGGGTGCGGGTGTGTTGCTGAACGGCGCGCTGCTGCGCCACACGCGCGGCGGCGCGGGGCAATTGGGGCATCTGATCGTCGATCCTGCGCCGGATGCGCCGCTCTGCCGCTGCGGCGGGCGCGGCTGTCTGGAAGCGCACATCGGCGGCTGGGCGCTGGCGGGGGGCGAACCGGACGCGCGGGCCGTGGAGGCGCTCGTGACGGGTTTGCTGCAGATCGCCGCGATCTACGCGCCGGAGTGCATCGTGCTGGGCGGCGGGGTGACGTCGGCGGCGCTGGTCGCACGTGCGCAGGCGGCGTTTGACGTCCGGCGCCCGTCGCTTACGCCGGCGGGACTTAAGATCCTCGATGGGTCGTCGTACGCGGAGCAAGCGGGCGTGGTGGGGGCGGCGCTGTGCGCCGCCGGCGCATTCTGAGGGAGTCTGATGAGCCTGTTCGCGGATCAGGAGCGTGCCGCCCGCGCCGAGGTCGCGCCGCTCGCGGTCCGCATGCGCCCGCGCACGCTGGCGGAATTCGTGGGCCAGGAGGCGTTTCTGGGGCCCGCGCGGCCGCTGCGGCGCATGCTCGAATCGGGGCGGTTGAGCAGCGCGATTTTCTTCGGCCCGCCGGGCTGCGGAAAGACGACGCTGGCGCGGCTGCTGGCGTCTCACGTGCGCGCCGCCTTCGAGTCGCTGCACGCGGCGGAGTCGGGCGTGAAGGAAGTGCGGGCCGTGCTCGACGGCGCGCGGTCGCGGCTGGGCATGGGCGGGCAGCGCACGGTGCTGTTTCTGGATGAGATTCACCGCTTCAACCGGGCGCAGCAGGACAGTCTGCTCCAGGACGTGGAGGAAGGCGTGATCGCGCTGATCGGCGCGACGACGGAAAATCCCTTCTTCTCGGTGAACGGTCCGTTGCTATCGCGCAGCCAGGTATTCGAGTTTCAACCCTTGTCGGACGCCGACGTGCTGACGTTGCTGGAACGTGCGCTGTCCGACGCCGAGCGCGGCCTCGCCGCGCTAGGTGTGCGCGCGGAGCCCGCCGCGCTGTCGTGGCTGGCGCAGGCCTGCGGCGGTGACGCGCGGCGGGCGCTGAACGCGCTGGAAGCCGCGGCGGTTGCGAGCCGAACCGCGGGCGGCGAGCTGGTGACGTCCGCGGCGCTGGCTGACGCGCTGCAGGGCAAGGCGATTGCCTACGACCGGGCGGGCGACACGCACTACGACGTTGCGTCGGCGCTCATCAAGAGCGTGCGCGGCAGCGATCCCGACGCCGCGCTTTACTGGCTGGCGCGGATGCTGGAGGGCGGGGAAGACGTGCGCTTCATCGCGCGGCGGCTGGCGATTCTGGCGTCGGAGGACATCGGCAACGCCGACCCGCAGGCGCTGGTGGTGGCGGCGGCGATGGTGCAGGTGGTGGAGTTGGTGGGTTTGCCGGAAGGGCAGTACTGCCTGGCCCAGGCGGCGACCTATCTGGCGTGCGCGCCGAAGTCGAACGCAGTGACGCAGGCGATCGCGGCGGCGCGGGCGGATGTGCGCGACAAGCCGCCGCTGCCGGTTCCGACGGCGCTGCGCGACAAGAGCTACGCGGGTGCGGCGGCGCTGGGGCGCGGCGCGGGCTACCTGTATCCGCACGACTACGAGGACGCGTTCGTGCTGCAGGATCACCTGGGCGTGGAGCGCCGCTACTACAATCCGACGACCCGCGGCGACGAAGCACGCCTCGCGGCGCGGCTGCAGGAACTGCGGGCGCGTCGCGGCGCCGGAACGCCGCCGGGTTCGAGCGCTTCGTGAAGAGCATCCTGCGAGAACAAGTTCGCCGCACGCTGGGGTCGGCGTCAGTCGCGGCCATGCACGAGCTGAGTCTGGCGGCGTGTCGGCGCGTGATCGAGACGCCCGAGTACCAGCGGGCCGACGTGCTGATGATCTACCTGTCGACGCCGCGCGAGGTGGACACGACGTCGCTGGCGCTGCGCGCCTGGAGCGACGGCAAGCGCGTGCTGGCGCCACAGGTGGCGTGGGAGCAGCGGCGCATGCAGCCGATGGAGATTCGCTCGCTGACTTCCGACGTGCGCGAGGGCGCGATGGGCATTCGCGAGCCCAACGCCGGCATGCCCACGCCGGTGGCCGACATCGATCTGCTGATCGTTCCGGGCCTGGCGTTCGACGGGCGCGGCAATCGGCTGGGCCGCGGGCGCGGCTTCTACGATCGATTTCTGGCGCACCGGGATTTTCGCGGCGTGGCGTGCGGGCTCGCATTTGAAATGCAGGTGGTGGAGGCCGTGCCGACCGAGCCGCTGGACAAGCCGGTGGCGCTGCTGGTGACCGAGGTGCGCGTTCGCCGATTCGAGCCGTCCGCGGCACCGCCGGGCGGCACGGGAGAACCGTGAATGGGGGCAGTTCTGGGCCGGCGGCGCTACCTGACGAACTTCGAGCCGCACCGCGTGCCGCACCTGTTCAGCGACGTGGTTGTGATTGGGGCGGGGCTGGCGGGTCTGCGCGCCGCGCTGGAAGTTGCCGAGCACGGCGAAGTGCTGCTGCTGAGCAAGGACTCCGCGGCGCTGTCGAGTTCGCAGTGGGCGCAGGGCGGCATCGCGGCGGCGCTCACGCCGCCGGACTCCACGGCGCAGCATGCGTCGGATACGTCTTCGGTGGCGTGCGGGCTGGGCAGCGCTTCGCGCATCGATTCGATCGTGAGCGACGCGCCGCGGCAGATTGAGCAGCTTGTTGCGTGGGGGGCGCGCTTTGACCGCGGGCCCGCGGGGCTGGCGCACGGCCGCGAGGGCGGGCACAGCGCGTCGCGCGTTCTGCACGCGGACGGCGACGCGACCGGTCGCGAGCTGGTGCGGGTGCTGCTCGAGCGGGCCCGCGCCAATCCGCGCATTCGGCTCTTCGAGGGCTGCTTCACCATCGACCTGCTGACGGTGGACGGCGAGGTGCGCGGGGTGGTGACGCACCACGCCAAGTACGGCCATCAGATGTTCTGGGCGCGGGCGACGATCCTGGCGAGCGGCGGGGCGGCGCGCGTCTATCGCGAGAGCACGAATCCGCCGGTGGCGACCGGCGACGGGATGGCGATGGCCTTTCGAGCCGGGGCGCGGCTGCGCGACCTGGAGATGATGCAGTTTCACCCGACGACGCTGTACGTTGCCGGCGCCGCGCGGGCCTTGATCAGCGAGGCGGTGCGCGGCGAAGGCGCGCTGCTGGTGGATCGCGCGGGGCGGCGCTTCATGCCCGATTACGACCCGCGCGGCGAGCTGGCGTCGCGCGACATCGTGTCGCGCGCGATCGCGAACGAGATGCGCAAGTCGTCGGCCGCGTGCGTCTATCTCGATGCGCGCCACTTCGGCGCGGGGCGCTTCGCGGAGCGCTTCCCGTCGCTGCACCGGCTGTGTCGCGATTTCGACATCGACCCGCAGAAGGACCTGATTCCGGTGCGGCCGGCGGCGCACTACAGCGTGGGCGGCGTGGCGACCGACGCGCACGGACAGACCTCGCTGCCCGGGCTCTACGCCGCGGGCGAAGTGGCCAGCAGCGGGCTGCACGGCGCCAACCGGCTGGCGAGCAACTCGCTGCTCGAGTGCCTGGTGATGGGGCAGCGCTGCGGCGCGGCGGCGGCGGGCCGGGCGCAGCAACTGGGGCGGGCGTCTCATCCGCCGGCGCTCAGCCACCTGATGCCGCAGTCGCCGCGCACCGAGCTCGATCTGCATGACGTGCTGCACAGCCTGCAGAGCATCATGTCGCGGAACGTGGCGGTTGAACGCTCGGGCGACCGGCTGCGCGAGACGCTGGAGATCATTGAGTTCTGGAGCCGCTATGTGCTGGACAAGGTGCTCGACACGCCGGTCGGCTGGGAGACGCAGAACCTGCTGACGCTGGCGGCGTGCATCAGCACCGCGGCGCTAACGCGCACCGAAACCCGCGGCGTGCACTATCGCACCGACCATCCCGCGCTTGACGATGCGCTGTGGCGCTGCCACCTCGACCTGCAGCGCGGCGAGGAAGGCGTGCAGGTGGCCACGGCCCCGATCGAGGACTGAGCCGCGGCAAACGCGGTACGCGGCGCCGCGGCGCGGCGCGACGGCGGCCGGGCCGACGCACGGTAGAATTCGCCCGGTTCGTGCGCGGCGGAGCGAGTGAATGAAGCTGAAGAGCCAGGATTTCGTGCTCGGCGTGGTCGTGGTGGCCATGATCGTGCTGTTTGTAGGCTCGGTCACGTTTCTTGCGCCGCGAGCGGCGATCCTGATGCGTACGGTGGAAGTGCGCTTCGAGCACGATTCCGGCTTGACGCCCATCAAGCCCGGCAGCCCGGTGGTGCTCGGCGGCGCGCTGCAGGTCGGCAAAGTGATCGGCGTGCGCCGCGAGTACGCGTCGGACGGCATGCGGCTGATGATCGTGGCCACGCTCTCGCTCGACTCGGATCTGCAACTCTACGAGGACGTTGAGATCACGACCGATCAGCCGCCGGTGGGCGGCACGGGCATCGTGGTGATTCGCACCGTGGGTTCGCCCGGGACAAAGCCGCACCTCGGCGGGCCGATCGACGGTCTGCCGCCGCAGAGTCTGGCCGCGGCGATCGGGTTGCTTTCGGCGCAGGTGCTGGGGCCGAACGGGCTGCTGGCGAAGGTGGATCGCGAGTTGGATGCGGAGCGGGCTGACACGTTTGCGTTCAAGGTGCGCGCCAGCCTTGACGACGTGAACGCGATCACCGGAGAGCTGCGGCGGCAGGTCGACGCGGGACAGAGTTCGTCGCTGCTCGGAAAAATGCACAGCGTGATGGACGGCGTGAGCGAATCGATCGGCGAGGTGCGGACGGCGCTCGGGCGTTCCGGGGCGTCGGGGTTGCTGGCGCGCGTCGACACGCTGCTGGAAAGCCTGGGGCACGCGGTGGAATCGGCGCGGGCGATGCTTGAAGAGAATCGCGCGCCGCTGCGCTCGACGGTGGCGCGGCTTGAATCGGCCAGCGCGACGCTGAACGACGATCTGCTGGCGTCGGTGCGTGCGGAGATGGACCGCGAAAACCCCGACGGCCTGCTCGGCAAGCTGCACCGGGGGATGGACCGGCTGAACGCCGGCCTGGCGGACCTGGAGAGCTCAGCGGACGGGGTGGAACACCTGGTGACGGTCAGTGGGCCGCAGCTCGAGCGCACGCTTGCGAACGCACGCGCGATGAGCGAGCAACTGAAGCTCGCGAGCGACGAAATTCGCGTTGCGCCATGGCGGCTGCTGTATCGGCCGAGCGCCGGCGAGACGCAGAAAATGAGCGTCTTTGAGGCGGCGCGCACCTTCGCCGAAGCGGCGACGTACCTCGACGACGCGGCGGCGCGGCTGGAAGCCGTGACCGCGAGCGCGGCTCGCCGACCGGACGACGCGGCGGCGCAGGCGGAAGTGCGTGCGATTCGCGATGCGGTGCGCGAGGCGTTCGCGCGATTCCAGAAAGCCGAGACCTACCTGTACGAACAACTGCGTTGACGGCACGGCCGATCGCGCGGGAGCCGTGATGGCGCACGCGGAACGACACGACATTCTGGTGATCGGCGGCGGACCGGCCGGGGCGGCGGCCGCGGCGTTCGCGGCGCGCGGCGGAGCGCGGGCGGCGCTGCTCGAACAGAAGAAGACGCCGGGCGAGAGCCAATGCGGCGGCTGGATCGGGCCAAGCGGCGTGGCGCTGTGCGAGGAGCTGGGCATCAAACCTGCGTCCGCGGTCGCGTTCACGCACGTCATCCTGCGCTCGTGGGATTTCAAGAAGCACTCGATTGTGAACGATGCCGAGCTGCGCGGGTGGATCGTGCCGCGCGGCGATCTGGATCGGGCGCTGCTGGATGCGGCGCAGCGCGCGGGCGCGACGGTGAAGCTGGGCGCCGCGGCGCAGCGGCTGCGACTGGGCGAGGATTGTGCCGCGGTGAGCTTGGCCGATGGGTCGAGCGAGACGGCGGAGATCGTGATTCTCGCGGACGGGCTGGATTCGGCGCTGGCGGCCCAGGTCGGGCTGCCGGCTGCCGGACGGCTGCCGCAGCTTCCGGAGACGGTCTCGCAGGAATTCGAAGCGGCGGCGGGCGAGGTGGCGCTGGAGTTTGCGATCGGAGCCGGCCGTAGCGCGCAGCTCGCGACGCTGACGCGCGCCCACGGCCGGACGCGGGTGACGCTTTCGGCGCACGCGGTGGACACGGCGGTGGGCGTGCAGTTTGAGCGCATGCTCGAAGCGGCGCGAGCCGCGGGCGTGGTTCGCGGCGCGGCGGTCGGACCGGCGCAGCGGCAGCGCATCGGCGCGGGAGCGGCGCTCGATCTTGAAACGCACGTTGCGAAGCGGACGCTGCTGGCGGGCGACGCCGGTGGGTTCGTTTCGGCGTTCGGCAATGAGGGTGTGTATCCGGCGATGCTGTCGGGGCGCATCGCGGCGGAGACGGCGCTGGCGGCGCTAAAGGCGAGGCCGCTGCAGGACGCGCTGCCGGCGTACGGCGACGCGTGGCGCATGCGACTGGCGGAGTATCTGCGGCTGCCGAATACGGATCTGGCGATGTTGATGCCGCTGGTGTTCGGCAATGCGCAGATGTCGAAGCGTGTGGCGCGGGCGCTGCTGCTAGGGCAGCATTTTTAGGCGATTTCGGCACGGGCCGGAGGCGCATGCTTCCCAAGAAAGACGAGAAACGAGAAGCGAGAAACGAGAGAAGACGCACAGAGCACGGGCCGGAGGGGCATGCCCCCCAATTGTGACCGGCGAGGCGCGGATGGTCCCCAAGACGACGCGACGCCGGCGCGCCTCATGAGCCGTTGGCCGCGCGTCAGCGCAGACGCTTCCAAGCGTCGCTGAGGTGGTGCGCTCGGCGGCGGGCGATGTCGGCGGCTGCGTCGTCGGGCCAGGTCCAGGCGACCGGCGCGAGTTCCAGCCGCTGTGCCAACTGCGTGACGAACTGCGCGATCCATTGCTCGACGCGCGCGGGTTGCGGGTCGTGCAGGTCGACGCCGGGATGCTCCGCGAAGCGCCGCCCGAGCAGCAGCGAGCCGTGCTGGAGCACGCGCCCGGGGAGGCGCCGCTGGGCGCTGCCGAGGAGCTTTTCGGCGCCGATGATCAGATCGGTGCGTCCCGGTTTCTGGAAGCAGAAGAACGGTCCGCTGCGGGGCGACGGGAACGGGAACTCGTCGGGGGCCAGTTCGCTGTGCAGTCCGTCGACCGCCAGCACATCGCGCCAGCAGGTGTGCACGAGGCGGTAGAGCTCGGCGGGCGCGGCGCGTCCGGCGGGCAGCGAGTGGTCGATCGTCAGGCAATAGGTGATCTCGCGGTCGTGCAGGATCGCGCCGCCGCCGGTTGCGCGGCGTACGACGTCGAGCTGCTGCAATTCCGGGGAAAGCTGTGCGATTGCCGCGATGGGCTGAAAGTAGCCGAGGCTGATGGTGGGCGGGTTCCAGCCGTAGATGCGCAGCGCGGCCGGCCGCACCGCGTCGCAGTGGAGCAGATATTCGTCGCGAGCCATGTTGTCGGCCCCGGCGAGTGCGCCGTCGCGAATCAGGTGCAGCGTCGGCGGCGTCATCGGGCGGCTCAGCCCCCGCCCGCGGGCTGCGAGGCCGCGGCGCGCTGGATCAGGGCGTCGAGCGGAGCGCGGTCATAGCGGTAGCAGCGCACGAGCGCGGCGCGCTGTCCGCGCGAGTTGCGATGCGGCACGTAGAACTCCCAGACGACCTGTCCGTCGCGCGTGACTTCGAAGACGTGGCCGTTGTCGGAGTTGGTGATGAGCGTGTTGCCGTTGGCGAGCCGCTGGTTGGAGCCTTTGCTGGCGGTGTAGAAATCCTTGGGCTGCGGGGCGCGATACTCCCAGACGATTTTTCGGGTGAGCGGCTCGATCTCGATCACGCGCGACCAGCCGCGCGCCAGCCCGTTGTCGAACACGAGGATGTTGCCGCTGGGGAGGACCTGGGCGTCGTGCGGGCCGTCGAGCTCGCCCTGTCCCCAGGCCCATACGAGCGTGCTTTGGTCCCAGTCGAAGACGGCGATGCGGTCCTGGTGGCGGAAGCAGACGAGCACGTTGCGCAGGCCGTAGAGCGGGTCGCGCTGCGCGAGTTCGGGCTGGTGCATCCAATCGATTGAATTGCAATGAAACAGGTCGATCCAGGCCTTGCCGCCTTTGCGCTCGGGTCCGACGGTCTGCAGCGGGAAGACGTCGGGTTTGGCGGCGATCATGTCATAGAGCGAGCGGTGCTCGCTGGGGTTGCCCTCGATCGTGAGCAGCGTCAGCCGGTCGTCGCGGGTTTCGATCTGCGGATGCACGGCGCGAATGGGTCGGCGATGAAATGTCAGCGTGAGCAGCTCGCCGCCGGGCGTGAGCTCGATGTCGTGGTGCGCGGTCAGGGCGCGCTTCCAGCGAACGCGGCTGTGCCAGTCGAGGCGCATGGCGTAGCGCAGCTCGTCGGCCACGCCCTGCCCGGGTCGATCCTCGCCGTCGGCGCCGACGAGCAGCAGATCGCCGTCGGGCAACAGCGTGACGTGGTCCCAATTCCGGCTGTCGGGATAGTGCCAGGTATGCACGAGGCGGCCGGTCTCGTCGATCAGGTCGGCGCGGCACAGTTTGTGAACGCTGTAGAGGCTGTAGCCGGGCTGCATGCGCTCGGCGTCGCGGATCGTCACGCCCGAGCGTGCGTCGGCGGATTCGCTGAAGCCCGCGTAGGGCATGGCGCGCAACTGGTCGACGTCGGATTTCTGGTTTGCGGCGGGAGGCTGCGACTCGGTCTTTCCCGCCGGCGCGCCCATGCCGTCGCAGCCGCTCAGCACCGCGAGCGCCAGTAACAATGCGAATACCGAACCCGCACGCGTCATCTCGTGCCTTTCCCGCGCCCGGCGAGGAGTTCTTCGTACAGCCGCTCGAGCGCGTCGACCATGACGGCTGCGTCGAAGCGCCGGACGCACAGCTCGCGCCCCATCCTACCCAACGTCTCGCGTCGCGTTTCGTCACGCGCCAGTCCGACGAGGGCGTCGGCGAATCCCGTCAGGTCGCCCAACTCCACCAGCACGCCGCTGCGGCCGGGGATGACGACCTCCGGCGTGCCGTCGATGGCGAACGCCACGACCGGAACGCCGAGCAGCAGGGCCTGCACCGCGACGCGCGGCAGGCCTTCCCACTGCGAAGCGTGCGCCAGCACATCGAAGCCGGACACGATCGCCGGAATTTCTTCCGGGCGGACGAGGCCGGTGAGGATGGTGCGCTCGTGCAGGCCGCGCAGGCGCAGGTCGGCTTCGTATTCGGCGCGCTGTGCGCCGTCGCCGACCCAAACGAACCGCGCGCGCGGCTCGGCCGCCGCCACACGCGATAGCACGGGCAGTAGCTGCTCGTAGCCTTTTTTTCGGAACAGCCTGGCGACGGTGCCGATCACGATCTCGTCGGGGGCGACGCCCCACTTGGCGCGGATGGCGGTGTGCTGGGCCGGGTCGGGCTGAAATGTTCGGACATCCATGCCCGAGTACACGGTGCGACACATGTCGCGGGGGCATATGCGGGCGTCCACCATCTGGTCGATCATCGCGTCAGCCACGCCCACGATCGCGTGACAGCGGGCGGCGGCGACGGATTCAAGGCGGCGGTACAGCGCGCGCACCGGCCAAGATTGAGTGCGATTAAAACTCATGCCGTGCACGGTGTGGACGATCGCGGGCACGCGCTCGTTCCACGCGGCGAACCGGCCGAGGATTCCCGCTTTGCTGCTGTGCGTATGCACGACGTCGGGCCGTTGGCCGCGCAGCCAGCGCCGCAGGCGGCGCAAGGCGCGGCAGTCACGCGTCGGGTGTACGGCCCGCACTAACTCGGGCAGTTCGATGAACTCGTAGCCGCCGGCACGCGCCCGCTCGACCAGGCTGCCTTCGGGGCCGTGTGTGGGGCCGGAGAGGAGAGTGACACGTCGTCCGCGCGCGTGGCTGCCCTCGCAGGAAAGCAGCGTGTTCTCCTGCGCGCCGCCGACGATCAGCCGGGTGATGATGTGACAGACGTGCATGCCGCCGGCTTTCGCGGCCGTCATCAGGCCGACTGCGGCGCGGGTCGTTCCCAGGTGACGCGCGGCACATCGCCCCAGAGGCCGTCGAGGTCGTAGTAATCGCGGTGTTCGCGATCGAACACGTGCACGACGACGTCGACATAGTCCGCCAAGATCCACGTGGACGAGCGCACATCGGGCGCGCGAAACGCGCGGCGTCCGGCCGAAACCGCATAATCGCTTATGCGATCTAGAGTTGCACGCATTTGCCGATCGGAAGTGCCCGTCGCCAGCACGAAGAAGTCGGCCAGTCCGCTGACGCCGCGCAGGTCGAGCACACGCACGTTCTCCGCCTTTGCGTCGGCGGCGATGCGTGCGGCCTCGACCGCGAATTCGATTGCGTCGGGGGCTGTCGTCACGCGTTCTGCGTCCGGTAATACGCCACGTTCAGTTCGACGAAATGCCGCCAGTTCACAGGCAGGTCGTCCTCCGGGAAGATCGCCCGCACCGGGCACTCGTCGACGCAGAGGCCGCAATCGATGCAGGTGGCGGGGTCGATGTAGAGCATCTCAGCGGTCGCGAAGCCGGATTCGTCCTTCCGCGGGTGAATGCAATCGACCGGACAGACGTCGACGCACGCCGTGTCCTTCGTTCCGATGCAGGGCTCGGCGATGTAGTGCGACATTCGGACGCTCCAACCCCTTCGCAGATCACAACCAACGAGTATACGAACTCGGCCGGATTCGGCCAGCCGATCGCGTCGCGAAAGCCGAAGCGATGCGGCGCTTTGTGAAAGTTCGGCGATTCGGGTAGGCGGGCGCGTCGCGCGACGATTCGCTGAATATACTCACGACGAGCCAATGGAATCGAAATAATGAACGAGAATTCAGCGGTGATGCAGAACGACTCAGTCGGGCGAAAAGAACGCGAGCGGGACCAACGCCGGCGCGAAATCCTCGAAGCTGCGCTGGGGCTGTTCTCCCAGAAAGGCTACGAGGGCACGAGCATGGCGGAGATCGCCGCCGCCTCGGAATTCGCCGTCGGCACGCTCTACAAGTTCTTCAAGGACAAGAACGACCTTTACCAGGCGCTGGTTGCGGACACGATGCGGCAGTACGAAGTGCCGCTGGTGGAGGCGCTGCGCAGCGCCGGCAGCCCGGCTGACCGGATCGACCGGTTCGTCGAGACGGCCGCCGGTCTTTTCGTGCGCCACCTGCCGATGTCGCGGGTCTATTTCAGTCAGACCGCGGCGGCGTTTCTGTTCCCGAGTGCCGGGCTCGAAGACGAGGCGTTTCACAGCTACAGCCGGATCATCGAGTCGCTGCGCGCGACGTTCGAGGAAGGCCTTCAGAACGGCGAGTTCTCCGGCGCGGACGCGGCAGTGTTGGCGCGCTCGCTCGAAGGCGTACTCGGCGGCTTCCTCTCGGCACTGGTTCGCGACCCCGGATCGTACCGCCCGGATCAGATCGCGGCGTTGACGCGGCGGGTGTTCTTCGGGCCGACGCTGGTGGGGCGGTAGCGACTGGAAATACGAGAACCGAAGAGCGAGACACGAGAGAAATCGCTCGGGTGGGGGCGCGTGCGGATGGTTTCCGGGTCGAGCGGTTCGTCCGCCCGCCGGGCGGGGAGAAGAAGAGCGGGAGTGCGCCGCGATCCAGGCGTTGAAACGCCTGGCAAGGGTCGCGCGCCCTGCGGGCGGGGGTTCGGCCACGAGAAGTGCAGCGGCAACCAGGCCGTGTTTTCGAGAACAATACGCGGTGAACAGTAGGCATGGCCCGGGCCATGCCCACCTCTCTTGACTTACACCCGCTGGCGCGAGAATCCCTTCTCGCACGCCAAATCGGGGCCGAACCGCACTACCGCTCCGCCATGGGCTCGCTCGGCTGCCGCAGACGTTGCAGCGCGGCATCGACATCTGAAACTCCCGCCCGTTCCAATGCCTCTCGCGCCTGCGGCTCGCGTCCCGCGGCGGACAGATAGCGCGCCAGCCGCCATTCGAACGGCCGGGCGAGGTCCTCGCGCTTCTGCGTCTGAATGTGCGGCAGCGCGTCGAGCGCAACCTGAACCAGGGCCGCGCAATCCGGCGCAGCCGTCGCGTCATGGCGGAACAGATATTCCGCCTGCTCGGCGAGCGCGACCGAGTCGAGGCCCGGATAGCGCGCCCGCATCGCGCGATAAAGCTCAGCCGCCTGCGCCGCGTCGGCTGCGGCCGTCGAGAACTCCCCGCGCTGCGCGGCGCGCACGGCACTCAGCCGCAGCATCTCGGGCGCGCTGGACAAGGCCAGCGCATCGCGATCCGTCTGCGCGTTGAATGGCCGCGCCGCCTGCGAGAGTGCGTCGATCGCCTTGTCGAACCCCGACGCAGACTGTCCCCGCTGCAGCGCATCGAACCACGCCGGCGTCGGAAAACCGTTGCGCAGCCAGTCGCGCAGCAGCCCCACGTAGTCGCCGACGAGCATCGGATAGCGCGTCAGCGCAATCAGAGCCACCGGGTCATACGGCCGCGCCTCGCGCAGCAGTCGCCACGCCGTCCAGGCCTGCGCATACCAGTCGGCGGCGCGCTGCGGATCGCGCAGTCGGCACAACTCGACGAGCAGTTCCGCCGCCGCGGCGCGCTCGGCCAACAGATTCAGATACGCCGGCGCGCTCTGCTGCAGCGCCACCGCGGCTCCGTGCGCAGATTCGGCGGCTCCGAGCGCGGCGCTCAGCGCAGCGTCCGCCTGCAATCGCGAAGGCTGCGTAGTCGTCGCAAACAACGCCTGCAGCGCCGCGGTCCGGCTGCGCGCCAGGTCGAGCCGGTGCCGAACCAGGCGGCCGGCCGATTCAATGCGCCGCACCGGGTCGAGCAGCGCCCCGGGTAGAGGCTCCGCCAGTCGAATCGCGCGCTCGAATTCGCCGCCGCGCGCGGCCTCGAGCGCCGCAAGATCCGCTGCGGCGGCGCGCGCCGAGCGAAATGCCAGCGCCGCACCGAGCACGGCCCCGATCACGCAGATTCCGGCGGCCAGCAGCGGCCACAGCGCCGGCGCACGCGGCTCGGACGCAGCCGGCGCGGCTGCCTTGCCCACCCCGCGACACGCCGCCCACAGCAGCCCCAGCAGAGTGAAGAACACCGCAGGAACGCCTTCGAGCCGCAGCCCGACTCCGAACATGCCATCCGCTATCGCGCCGAGCAGCCCGGCCACCAGTCCGCTCAGCATCCAGCGACGGCGCGGCGTCAGCGGTGCGCGGAGCAGTTCGCCGGCCGCGAGCACCGTCGCGACATAGCCCGCCACAAACGTCACGCCCCCTATCAGACCGATCTCGGTGAGCACTTCGAACAACTCGTTGTGCGCGTGTTCGACCAGTTCCGCCGGAAATGCGCCTGGGTCGAGTGCGCGGTCTGGCGCGGCGAGCGTGCCCGCCAGCGCCGGGTAGGCTCCCGCGCCGAAGCCCGCGAAGGGCCGATTTCCCCAGAGAATCGCCGCGTAGCGCCAGGCGTGCATGCGAAAGCGAATGGTCTCGCTGCGCCAGCCGTCGCCGGCGCCGGTCTGCGTCAGGGCAAACCAAGCGGCGACCGCGCCGAGCGCAAGCGCAGCCAGCACCCATATGCGAACCTTGCGCGGCGCCACCAGCAGGATCCATCCCGCGACGCCCGCGAGCAGCCCGAGCAGCGCGCCGCGCGAGGCCGTCAGCGTCAGCCCCCACGCCAGCGCCGCCAGCAGCAGCGCCGCCGCGCCCGCGCGCAGCGCCGCCGCGGGCTCTCTCCGCAGCGCCGCCGGCAGCGCGTGCAGCAGCACCGCCGCCATCGCGAGCGCGGCGGGCATCAGGCAGCCGGCAAGCCCGGCCGGGTTGCCGATCGGAAAGCCGGGTCGGTGCGCAGGATTCCGCTCGTGGAAGTACCAGCCGCAGAGCAGCGCCGCCAGCGCCGCGAGCAACGCATATGCCCATGCCAGCCGCGCCACGTCGCGGCTCTCCAGCGTCCACGCCAGCACCAGCGCCCACGCCAG
This sequence comes from uncultured Planctomycetales bacterium, assembly GCA_964388675.1. Taxonomy (GTDB): domain Bacteria; phylum Planctomycetota; class Phycisphaerae; order UBA1845; family Fen-1342; genus CAYMBL01. The sequence goes on along the minus strand of CAYMBL010000009.1, from coordinate 11,835 downwards.
CGCCAGCGCGTACAGCGCCGCCTGGCCCACAGCCGCCGCCGGATCGATCGCCCACAGCGTGCTCAACAGCGCCAGCAGCACCCACGCCAGCAGGCATGCTTGCGCGAAAAACCACGAACGCCGCACCGGCGGACGCCCGCTCGGCCAGCGCGCCGCCACGAGGATTCGCGCCGCCAGCAGTAGCAAACCGACCGCGACCGCACCGTGAAACGCAACCTCTTTGATCTCCACGCCGCGAATCGTCGAGTACGCGCCAAACAGCGAGAGCGCATCGACCACCGGCCGTAGCAGTGACGTCGGGCTCCAAGGAATCGCACCCGGAAATGACGCGTTTCGCGGCGGACTGATCAGGAAAAACGTCGCCGCCATTCCGGCTGCGCCGAGACACAGCGCCGCGAGCGAAATCCGGCTGCGCCAGGTCGCGCCCGGCGAAGCGACGCTTGGAGTTGGCCACGCGTCCAACGCTTGCTCCTGGCCGGGCAGCGGCTCCCGCGGCAGGATAACGCAACGCCCCGCGGCGGGCGGCGCGGCGCCGTTTCGCGTCCTCCCCCGCGATGCGACAATGCTCCCGCCGTGAACGCACGGTCTGCTGGAGGTCTGCCATGGAGAAGGCCGGACGACACACTCGATTCGTCGCTTGTGCGCTGGGCGGCTGCCTGTTGCTCGGGGCGGCGGCGCACGCCGGCGAAGCGGAGATCCGCACCCGCCTGCGCGAGTTCTTCGCCGCCGACTCGGCCGAGCAGCGCGCGAGCTTGGTCGCGGAAATCGCAGCCGACGACGCCTATCAGCCGGAGAAAGTCGCCGAGTGGCTGCATGGCGCGGGCCTGTTCGAGCCGCGCGCCCCGGGCCGCGCGGTGCTGCCGGTTGTGATCGCCGACGCCTCGCGCGAGGTCGTCCTGCGTGTGCCGCGCGCCTACGACGCGAATCGCGCCTACCCCCTGCTCTACACCCTGCACGGCAGCGGCGGCGACGGCGACTCGATCATCGCCTACGCCGAAAGACTGTTCGGCGAGCGGATCGAGGAATTCGTGGTCGCGGCCCCCACCGGCTACGCCGAGTTCGAACTGAAACCGACAACCGACACCGCCCCCGAGCACGCCGCAATCCTGCGCGCGGTGCGCAAGGCGCTGCACATCGATGCCGGCCGACAGTACGCCCTGGGCTATTCGCGCGGCGGACACGCAACCTGGACGCTCGCTGTCACGATCGGCGACGAATTCGCCGCACTGATCCCTCTGGCCGGCACGTTCATCGTGCCTGAATACGACCAGATCTTCCCGACTTTCCTGGAAAACCTGCGCGGCGCTCGGCTCGCCTGCTACTGGGGAGCACAGGACACCGCCGGACCCGACCTGCGCACTGCAAGCGACGACGGCGGCATCGCCGGCCTCAATCGGCGAATCAGAAAACTCGCCGACGCCGCCGGGCTGCCGCTACAGATGGTGGAATTCCTCGACAAAGGCCACGGCGACGTATGGCCGCCGCTCGGCGACGTCGGAACGCTCTGCAGCTCGCGGCGTGACAACTCCCCAAAGCGTGTGAAGCACGCGTTCCGCACCATCGACGCGGCTCGCGTGCACTGGATCGAGGGATTGCGCTGGCACGGCGAGCAGTGGGACCAGCGACCGCTCAAGCTGCGCTTTCAGCCGGGCGAGAGCGACCTCGACCCCGACGCCGAGCGCGCCGCGGTGGGACGCGCCGTACGCGGACTGCTGGGAGAACTGAGCGGTGAGATCAACGGGCAGGAGGTGCGCGTGTCGCGCAAGCGCGTCAGCGAACTGATGATCTGGCTGAGCGACGGGCTCATCGACTGGAACGCGCCTCTGACCATCAAGGTGAGCGGCAACAAGGTGCATGAAGGCGTCGTGAAACGCGAGCTGGCAGTCTGCCTGAGCGAGGCGTCGCGCAGCTACGACTTCGATCGGCTGCGCTGGGCCGGGCTGCACTTCCGATCAGGACAGAAAGCGCGCTGGGTCACCGGCGCGGCGCACCCCGAACGCTCGCGACCGTAGCGGGTAGCATGCGCGGTTCCAGCAGTGGGAGAGTGACGATGGCGCAGCACGACGTAGTGGTGATCGGGGCCGGGCCGGGCGGCTACATCGCGGCGATTCGCGCCGCTCAACTTGGCTTCAACGTGGCGTGCATCGAGAAGGAACCGCGGCTGGGCGGCACCTGCCTGCGCGTCGGCTGCATTCCCAGCAAGGCCCTGCTCGAATCGAGCGAAAAATACTCGGAGGCCATGCACGAGCTCGAGCGCCACGGCGTGCACGTCGGCAAGGTGAAGCTCGAATTGCCCACCATGCTGGCGCGCAAGGATCAGGTCGTCAAAGACCTGACCGGCGGCGTCGAACTGCTCTTCAAGAAAAACAAGATCACACGCTACAACGGGCACGGTCGGCTCGCCGGCCCGGGCCGCGTCGTGGTCGAAGCCGAGGGCGCCGCGCCTCAGGAACTCGCCGCCAGACACATCATCCTCGCCACCGGCAGCAAGGTCGCCGGGCTGCGCGGCGTCGAGTTTCACAGCGATCGAATCGGCGGCAGCACCGAAGCGCTCTCTTATTCCGCGCCGCCGCAGAGCCTGGTCGTGATCGGCGCCGGATACATCGGGCTCGAGCTGGGTTCGGTCTGGAGCCGGCTCGGCACGAAAGTCACGGTGCTCGAGTATCTCGATCGCATCCTGCCGGGCATGGACAGCGAACTGGCCCTCGACGCGCTCAAGATCTTCCGCAAGCAGGGGCTGGATTTTCGCCTGGGGTGCCGTGTCACCGCGGCGCGATTCGACGGCTCGCAATGCGAGGTGCAAATCGACGGCGCCGAGCCAATCCACTGCGAGCGCGTGCTCGTCGCGGTCGGACGCACGCCGAACACCGAAGGCCTCGGCCTCGACTCGGCGGGCATCACGCTCGACGAGCGCGGGCGTATTCCGGTCGACGACCATTTTCGAACCAGCGCCGCCGGCGTCTACGCGATCGGCGACGTGATTCGCGGACCGATGCTGGCGCACAAAGCCGAGGAAGAGGGCGTGGCCTGCGCCGAGCTGATCGCCGGCCGCGCCGGCCACGTGAACTACGACGCGATTCCCGGCGTCGTGTACACGCACCCGGAGATCGCGACCGTCGGCAAAACCGAAGACGAACTGAAGGCGGCGGGCGTGGCCTATCGCAAAGGCGTGGCCCACTTCCGCGGCAACGGACGCGCGCGCGCTCTGGCGCAGTTGGACGGACGGGTGAAGGTGCTGGCCGACGCGGCGACCGATCGCGTGCTCGGCGTTCACATCATCGGCCCGCGCGCTGGCGACCTGATCGCCGAGGCGGCCGTGGCCATCGAGTTCGGCGCCAGCAGCGAAGACATCGCGCGCAGCAGCCATGCGCACCCGACATTGGCAGAGGTGTTGAAAGAGGCAGCACTGGCGGTCGATGATCGTCCGCTGAATTCCTGATCGGGCTGGAGGCGAGGCCGATACACGCGAAGGACGCCGGGCAGCCGGTCGATGCACTCGACGACGACGGCACCGGAGTCCGTCCGTGCTGCCAGCCGTTCGCCTTCCACAAGGCGACCCGCCGCCAGCCAGTCCTCACGTCCAGCGACCAGAACGGATGCGTGGCGGTGGGTGTCGCCGGCCTCGGTGTGGTCGATCATCGCGACCGGCTCGGGGAAGGTCGGCCCCCAGACGAACTCGCGGGCCAGATCCCCGGCCGCGGGCGGCGCGTCGCACCACGCGTGCTCTTCGATCGTCTGAATGCCGCAGAAAACGTGCCGCGTGACGACCGTGGATCACCTCGGCGGCGGACTCGGGCAGTATGCGTTCGAGCTTTGGGCGGGCAGCGAACTGCTGGGCAGGCGCCGATTTCAGATCGTGCGCCACGCGAAGGCACGCGACAGCGAAAGCGCCGGCGGAGTGTAGCGGAGGTGCGTCGACGAAGGACGACTCGTCAGTGGTTGTGGGTCTCAGTCGACGGATCTGGCGGAAACACGAAGACGCCACCGCTGCGAACGGTGGCGTCCCGTCCGGGTGGCCGTGTTACTTGATCCAGCACATGTGGGGCGATCTTGAAAACCCTGCCCCGGCAGAACGTCAACGGCGGACGAGTAAGTTCACCTACTCCCGGCTCGGCGGTCCCGTGGGTCGCAGCCCCGCGGAACCCATAAAAGATAGCGACTCTGGAGCACACTCGGCAAGCATCCGCACCGCCTGTACGCAATTCGCATTGGTCGACAGAGAAATTGTCGGGCACGGCCCACCCGACAGGTTCGCAGCGGGATGGCGCGAATGTAGGTCAACAATGGTGGGCACGGCCCACCCTTCGGACCGAGGCGTGAGAGAGGATTCTCGCCACGCGCGAGAAGGGATTTTCTCTCGCCATCATCGGTTCCCGCTGCGCGGGAATAGGGGCACGGGCCGGAGGCCCAGGCCACCCAAGAACAAAACCAAGGCGCGGGAATTCGCCCGCTTGCCTGCGTGCGGCTCGGATCAGAGCCGGAACGATCTGCCGATCACCACCAGATCGCGTTGGCTTCGGCCCAGTCGGCGACGCTTTCGTACTTGAGGTTCAACGGGTCTTCGTCGAACCAGCGCAGCAGACCGAAGTGGCTGTCTTCGAGCCAGCCGGCGAAGTGGAAGTAGGCGAAGGTCGTGCCGCCGGCCTGGCGCCAGCGTGACAGGTACGACTGAATCACGGCGTACATGCCGACGCTGTCGTGCAGGTCTTCGTGGAACGCGACGACCGAGGCATAATCGGGGTCTTCGTGCCACGACTCCATCTCGATGTGCGTGCCGCCCTCGTACGCGATCAGACGCAGCCCGCGCGAGTCGGCGGCGTCGAAGTTCAAATCATTGCAGTAGTCGACGGAGAACTCGAGGTCGTCGAGCAGGGAGAACACCAGGTCGTAGGTGTTGCCCGCGACGGGCGCGGGGCTGAACGACTCGGTGAAATGCGCCTCGCTCTTGACCGAATCGAACCAGCGGATGATGCGACCCTGTCCGGCCGCGGGGCCGCTGGTGATCTGCACGCGCATGCCGCGGATGAATGAGCCGTCGGCGTTGTTGATCTTCAACGTGTCGCTGTCGACGACGCTGGTGATGGACTGCGCGGTGCGGACGGTGATGCCGTCGATCGCGAAGTCCTGAAAGTTGATGGACGGGTCAGCCAGGATGGCGTCGGCCACCAGCGTTTCACCGCCGCCGATGCCGAAGTACGGCGCGACGGCGTAGGCGTCGGCGTGTGCGGCGCAGGTTTCGGTGGTGATGCCTGCCAGCGCGGTGGGCACGAGATCGAGGCCGTAGGTGTCGGGGTAGAACACGTTGGTGTTCTGCCATGCAAACACGCGCACCAGGCGACTGCTCGTGCGCTGCGTGCGCAGCATCGGCTCGCCGAAAGCGTCGCTCCAGATGCGGAACATGCGCGTGGTGTGATGGGCGTAGCCGAGCACGTTCGAGGTGGAGCCGATGGCGGTGGCGTATCCCAGATCAACGCCCTGCTGGCGGCAGAAGTCGTACTGCGGGAAGAAATTGCCGCCGTAGTTCCAGCACTCGTTGGAGTATTCGACATAGCACTTGCGCGCGGGATCGAGCCGGTCGCGCACGAGCACCGCGAAGTTCTCCATGTAGTCGTCGTCGGCCAGGTGCGGCATGCAGAACCAGGGGTCGATTCCCAGCGCGTTGGCGAGGTCGACCATCCACTCGACCGGCACGCCCTTGTCGACGAAGTTCTGTTTGTGCGTGGGCTGCGGCCGCTCGTCCCAGCTCGTGACGTCCGAGCCGTTTACGTTCTGCCACATCATGAAGCGGGCAACGCCGAACGGGCGCATCAGCTCGATGAAGCGCGGATGGAACGGACTCTGCACGTAGGACTTGTCGAAGCCGGGCATCACAAGGCGGATGTTGCGGATCGGGTTCGCGGGGTCGGTCGCGTCGAGCCGGAGCGCGATGCCGCTGTTGGTGGGCGTGACGGCGACGAAATCGCCGTTGCCGTACTCGCCGTCGGCGCCGTCGAGATCGAAACTGATCGTGCCGCTGCCGTCATAGAAAAGGCGGTAATTGCCCGCCGGGTAGTGGCCCTCGATGTCGCGGCACATGAGGTACTGCATGCGGCAACCGACGGGCAGCGCCGCGGGGTAGCCGTCGCTGCGGAACGAGATCGGATCGCCGGTCCACGCAGAGTTGTCGGAAATACGCAGCGCCGAGCCGGCGCTGGATTGACGGAACACGTCGACGAACACCCATTCGGGCATGTAGTAGTTGGCGTTGCGCAGGTTCACGGCGAGCGCGGTCTGGCTGGCGTTGACGGTCAGCGAGACGCTGCGGCTCGTTTCGCCGGTGCTCGGGAAGCCTGGGCTGAATTCGACCGCGGCGCTGTGCACACCGGCGGAGAGCGCATAAGCGTTCACGTTGATCGAGACGGTGACGTCGACGTCAGCGCCCGGGGCGAGCACGCCGCTGGAGGGCGAGACGCTGAGCCACGCGATGTCGGGTAGCGCGGACCATGCGAGCGCGCCGGCGCCGCTGTTGGTGAGCGTGTAGACGGTGCTCGCGGGCGAGAAAGAATCGCTCTTGCTGCCCGAGCTGCTGAACGTGGAGTTGGGGCTGAGGCTGATTTCGCCCGGGGCCACGTCGAGCAGCAGGTCGACCGAGCGCGTGCTGGTGGCGCCGCTCGAGCTGTTGGTGAAAGTGACGGTCGCATCGTGGGCGCCGGCAGCCAGGGCCGACGCGGCCGAATTGAACGCCACGCTGACGTTGGCGAACGCGCCGGCGGCGAGCGTACCGCTGGCGGGCGTGATCGTCATCCAGGTTTGAGAGCAGCTCGCAACCCAGTTCAGGCTCTCGCTGCCGTCGTTGGTCAGGGTGTACGACTTGCTCGAGGGCTCGATCGTTCCGGCGACGAGGCCGCCGGCGCTGAGGCCTTCATCGGGCGAGACGGACAGGTGTGAGTCGCCGCTGAAGGTCGGCGTGGCGGAGAAATCCGCGTCGTCGTCGTCGGTGGATTGGTTCGAATAGCTGCGGCTCGCCGGCGCGAACGTGTAGCCGCTCTTGCTGGGCGTAAGCGTGCCGCTCCAGCCGCTCGTCATGCTGAAGGCGAACTCGCCGTTGGAATCGGTGGTATCGCTCAGACTGCCCGCCTGCACGGTGACGCCGGGCAGCGGAACGCCAAAGGTCGTGACGCGACCGCTGATGGCGATCAGCGCGTCGGCGGTTGGGCCGCCTGAGCCGGAGAAGCGTGCCTCGCGCGACGAGCCGCTGGTTCCGAAGTAGCAGTCGGCGTCGGCCAAGCCGGGCCACGAGACACGCAGCGCAATCGAGTGTTCGCCCGCTTCAGGGAACTCGAACGCGACCACTTCATCGGATGCGGCGAGTGGGGGCTGCGGGTCGCCATCGAGGATCCAGGTGAGCGTTGCGCCGCTCAGGGAGCCGGGACCATCGACGAAGGCGTGCGCTACGACTTCGAGCGGGGCGTCGGAGACCTTTTCCGCGGCGAAGCGAATAAGCGGGCGAACGGTGACGGTGGCGGTCGCGGTGTTCGAGGCTACGTCGCCCGCGACGGCCTGGTAGGAGAACTGAGCGACACCCACGAAGCCGGCGCCGGGAGTGAAGGAGACCGAGGCGGCCCCCGGACCGGTGGACTCGATGCCGCCGAGCGACCCGACGCTGGGCGGCTCGACGATGGTGAACGAAGCAGACGGAGCGAGGTCGCCGTCGGCGCGGAGTGCGACGCTGACGGGTGCTTCGCGGAGGGTGACGGCGGAAACATCGGCGGCGGAGAGCGAGCCGGCGGTGCTGCTGATGCCGCTGGACCCGCCGCCTCCGTCGGACGTGATCGAATCGCCGAGCACGACGCTGCCGGGGTCGGATGGGTTCGAGTTATCGGAACTAGACGGGTTGTTCGAGGTCGGCGCGGTCGGACCGCAACCCGTGAAAATTGCTGCGATTACGAATGCCACGACGAGGTCGCCGCATCGTCGGTTCGGACGGACAGCGGTGTTCTGGCGCGTGATGCCGCGTGGATAACGACTCTGGCTCGGCACCGAACCCCTCCCCCGGCTGCGAAGGCAGCCTACCGCAATTGTCAAAATTGCGCGGATGGCCGACAAGATAGCGGGGCCTAGTCCCATAAATGAAACCGATCTTCGGTTCGTGCGGCGTTCGCGGGGCGCTAAATCCCCGAAAACATTGACATTTGCGCTGAAAGCGATAGAGTGATGAGGTCAGGGGCGATTGCGCGAAACGAGTTCAGCCTTCCGTGCCGCCGTGTGTGTGTTGGCGGAATGTCGCAGGCAGCGTCGCGCAAGTTTTGCGACCGGGGCGAATCCGCAGCGATTTTTGCTGCGTAATATTGGGTTGAGTTTCATCACAGTTTCCTTGGGGAGGTCTGGCATGCGAGGGTTACTTGGTCTGATCGCGGGGGTGGCGCTCGGCGCGCCTGCGTTGGCGGGGACGCTGACGATCAATCCCAACTCGTTCGGGACGATCGCGAACGGCGGCGAGTTTATCGCCACCGTGACCGGCAGCTTCCTGGGCTACACGCCCGGCGACACGTTCCGCACGTACTGCCTCGAAATCAATGAACGTCTCCGCGTGTTCACGCCGCAGCACGTGGTTGTGAACACGGAGGCGGTTCTGGGTGGCGCCGGCGGCGGCAGCCCGGACCCGCTCGATGCGCGGACGGCGTATCTGTTTCGCACGTACGCTCCGCTCGTCGACACGAATGCCGAGGCCGATTCGCTGCAGCTTGCGATCTGGGACCTCGAAGATGAGATCGTGACGACTGACGCGGGCGCGTTGGCCCTGATCGCCGACGCGGACGCGTGGCTGCTCGCGAACCCGGGCGCCGGCATCGGCGACGTTCGAGTGCTGAACCTCTACGACGATGCGGCGCTTTCGATCCATCGTCAGGACGTGCTGGCGTCGGTGATTCCGGCTCCGGCGGCGGTGGTCCTGGGCGCGCTCGGCCTGGGTCTGATTGCGCGTCGTCGCAACAACGCCTAGATTCGCGCAGAACACTGGCGAGCCGTTTTGGGTTCGCGCGAAAGAGAAACTCCAGCGTGCCGTGGATCGCAAGGTCTGCGGCACGTTTCTTTTTCAGGAGCGACGAGCAAGATCGACGCGGATGGGGATGAGCAAGCGGGGCCGCGCGGCGCGGCGCTACAGCAGCGGGCGGCCCCAATCTTCGAGGTAGGCTTCGTCGTTGACGATCGCGAACGGACCGTCCTCGTCCTGCTCGATGGCGAAGACGGCGTCGGACATGCCGCGCATCGTAAACCAGGACTGAGCTACGCGCTGCACGCCGGCCGGCCCGAGATCGGGAGGCAACTCGACCTCGATGGTGCGCACGTCGGCGTAGTTGTAGCCGTAACGTGGCACGCAGCGGAGCAGTGTTTGCGTCCTGCGCATCAAGAGCGACTCTCCCGGAGCCGGTTCGGCAGCTCCGCGACGGAATTATAGACGCGCTGTTCGGTTGTGCGGCAGGGCTTCGAGCAACTGCCGAATTTCCTCGGGCGAGTTGTAGAAGTGCGGGCTGGATCGCAGCCGGCCGAGGCGGTTGGCGACGATGATCTTGAATTCGGTGCGCAGGTGGCGCCGAATTTCGTCGGTGTCGTGCTGATCGGAGCTGAAGGAGACGATGCCGCTCCATTCGCTGGCGGTGCGCGGGCTGTGCACGGTCCAGCCGCGGGCGCGCAGGCCTTCGACGAGCAGGTCGGTCAGGTGTTTGACGCGAACCTGCACCTCGTCGATGCCGACGTCGAGCAGCAACTGGATGGATGCGCCCAGCGCGGTGATTCCGGCGAGATTGCTGACGCCGCTTTCGAAGCGGCGGGCGTCGTCGTGGAAGTCGTCGGGGCGGAGCCGGGTCGGCTCGCCGTCGTAGCCGGCCTTCATGCCCATGTAGCCGGGCTCACTGGGCCGCAGATGTCCGAGCAGTTCGCGCTTGCAGTAGAAGATGGCGACGCCCTCGGGCGCGAGCAGCCACTTGTGTCCGCCGGCGGCGAGGACATCGATGTTCATCGCGCGGACGTCGATCGGATGCACGCCGAGCATCTGAATGGCATCGACGAAGAGCAGGACGCCGCGCGCCTGGCATAGCTCGCCGAGGCGGTGCAAGTCGAGCCGGAAGCCGTTGGACCATTGCACGCCGGAGACGGCGACGATGCGCGTGCGGCGATCGATGGCGGTGGCGATGCGATCGAAGGGGACGCGTCCGTCGTCTTCGGGCACGCGACGGAGCTGCACGCCGCGCGGCTCGAGCGCGAGCCAGGGGTAGACGTTTCCGGCGAATTCCATCGAGGTGGAGACGACGTTGTCGCCGGTCATCCATTGGATGCCGTTGGCGACGAAGTTGATGCCTTCGCAGGTGTTCTTGGGGAAGGTGATCTCGGCGGTGTCGGCGTTGATGAGCCGAGCGGCCGCCTGGCGCACGCGGTCGGCGGCGCGGTAGTAGGTGCCGCGCAGGTAGGCGGCTTCGGACATCTCGCGTGCGTAGCCGGATAGGGCCTCGGCCGCGGGCAGCGAGATGGGCGCCACGGCGGCGTGATTCTGGAAATTGAAGGAGCGCGTGATGGGGAACTGCGCTCGAATCTGGTCCAACGTCATCTGCCGACCCCCACGGCGGCTCGTCGCAGGGCGCGACTCTGCCCCTGGATAGTACGACACGCCAAAGCGTCCGGGGATGCGGGCTGCGCCGAATCGACCGCCCCAACGCCCAGACTCTTATCGGTATCCTCCTGTGCGTGGGCGGCGCGTCCTGGAACGGGGGCGCGATTCGAGGCGTGGGCCGGGGCGGCGGGTGCAAAAAGTGCCTGCCCGCGGCGCGACGCGCGGCCGAACCTGGAGGGCTATTGGTGAATTCGATGACGCCGCGGCAGATCGTGCAGTCGCTCGATCGGTACATCGTCGGGCAGGAAGGCGCGAAGCGCGCGGTGGCGATCGCGATTCGCAATCGCTGGCGGCGCTTGCAGCTTCCGCCGGAGACGCGCGACGACGTGCTGCCCAAGAACATTCTGATGATCGGTCCGACCGGCGTCGGGAAAACCGAGATTGCGCGGCGGCTGTCGCAGTTGATCGGGGCGCCATTCCTGAAGATCGAAGCGACCAAGTTCACCGAGGTGGGCTATCACGGTCGCGACGTCGACAGCATCATCCGCGACCTGATGGAGCGTGCCGTGGCGCTCGAGCAGCAGGCGGCGGCGGCGCGGGTGCGCGACCGGGCGCTGGAGGCGGCCGAGGAGCGCGTAATCGATCAGTTGCTTCCCGCCACGGAGATCGAGGACGCCGACGGCAGCCAGGCCGAGCGCCGCCAGCGCACGCGCGAGAAACTGCGCGGGCAGTTGCGCGCCGGCGGTCTGAGCGACCGCATGATCGAGGTGAGCCTGGACGAGCAGCCCGTGCCGCCGCACGTGATGAGCAGCATGGGGCTCGATCAGATGGGGCCCGAGTTCGAGTCGATGTTCGAGCGGCTGATGCCGCGGCGTCAGAAGCGGCAGCGCGTGGCGGTGCCGCGGGCGCTCGAGATCTTCACGCAGCAGGAGATCGACCGCATCATCGACCGCGACACGCTGGCGCAAGCGGCGGTCGCGCGCTGCGAGCAGAGCGGTGTCGTTTTCCTCGACGAGATCGACAAAATATGCGGCAGTCCGGCGGGCGAGATGGGCGGGCCGGACGTGTCGCGGACCGGCGTGCAGCGCGATCTGCTGCCGCTGGTCGAGGGCACGACGGTCAGCACGCGCTATGGGATGGTGCGCACCGATCACATTCTGTTTATCGCGGCCGGGGCATTCACGTCGTCGCGTCCGGCGGACCTGATGCCGGAGCTGCAGGGCCGCTTCCCGATTCGCGTGGCGCTGGAT
>CAYMBL010000008.1:0-104470 GCA_964388675.1 uncultured Planctomycetales bacterium | reverse complement strand
CCCCCCCCCCCCCCCCCCCCCCCCCCCCCCCCCCCCCCCCCCCCCCCCACCAAACATGATATGATCCTCCGAGCCACTTGAAAGATCCGCTTCGCCGACCGAACGGCCGACCCACCAAGCCTATCCAGGTCCGAGAAGCGAATCAAGAGATTTTTCGGCGATCGACGGCCCACAACCGCCACACTCTGGCCAAGCGCAGCCGCCCGTGCGAGCTACGACGCCGGCGGGTACATCCCCGCCGCGTGCAGCCGGTTCAGCCGCTGGTAATTGTCCACCACAAAACGCACATACTCGCGGTCCTGCGGCGTCACGGTGCGAATCACTCGCGCCGGCACCCCGAACACCACGCGACCCGCCGGAATGATCATGCCCGGCGGCACCAGCGCCCCGGCGCCGACGATGCAATCCTCGCCCACCTCGGCGTCGTCGAGCACGATCGCGCCGATGCCGATGAGAACATGCGGGCCCACGCGCCGGCAATGCACCACCGCGCGGTGGCCGATGCCGATGTCGTCGGCCAGATCGAGCGGCACGCCGGTCTTGGTGTGAATGACCGTGCCGTCCTGCACGTTGACGCGGGCGCCGATCGTGATGGCCGAGACGTCGCCGCGGATGGTCACGTGGTGCATGACCGTGCAGTCGTCGCCGAGGGTGACTTCGCCGCCGACGTAGGCGGTGGGCGCGATGTACACATTGTTGCCGATGCGCGGACGAACGACGGATTGCGGCGTGGGGACGTTCATCGACGCATTGTAGCGCCGGGCGCGGCTCGAAACCGCCCTCCGCGTTGACCGGCGGCGATCGGAACGTTAGTCTCGACGAGTGTTCGGGTTGCGCGGCAGCGAGCGTCGCCGCGCCGCTCGCGGCGAACCGGGCGGAGCCACTCGATGATTGCAGCCAACACACGGCCGCTGCGGCCGGCGGAGCGCACGCGCGACATTCGGTATGCGCTGCGCGAGGTGCTGACGCTCGCGGACCAGGTGAAGGCCACCGGCCGCGAGATGCTGTACCTGAACATCGGCGATCCGAACATCTACGATTTTGCGCCGCCGGCGCACATCATCGAGGCCACGTATCAGGCCATGCGCGCGAACAAGTGCGGCTACGCGCCGTCGTCGGGCATACCCGAGGCTCTGGCGGCGGTGCGGCGCGAAGCGGAGCGCAAGGGCATCCGCTCGATTCAGCACGCCTATATCACGTCGGGCTGCTCGGAAGCGATCGACCTGGCGCTGTCGGCGCTGGTGGATGCGGGCGAAAACGTGCTGACGCCGACGCCCGGCTATCCGCTGTACACGGCGGTGCTCTCGAAGATTCGCGCCGAGAATCGCCCGTATCTGCTCGACGAGGAACGCAATTGGGAGCCGGACCTCGCCGACCTGGAGGCGAAGATCGACAGCCGCACGCGCGCCCTGGTGATCATCAATCCCAACAATCCCACCGGCTCGCTGTGTCGGCCGCAGACGCTGCAGCAGCTTGTCGATCTGGCGCTGCGCCACAATCTGGTGATCCTCGCCGATGAAATCTACGACAAGCTGATCTTCGATGCGCAGACGCACGTCTCGCTCGCCAGCCTCACGCAGGCGGCGAAGGTCATCACGTTCAATGGGCTGTCGAAGTCGTATGTCGTGCCGGGATTCCGCATCGGCTGGGGCATCGTGAGCGGGCCGGCCGACGAACTGGCCGACTACTGCGAAGCCATTCGCAAGATGGAGCGCGCCCGTCTCAGCGCGAATCACCCCGAGCAATACGCGATCGCGGCGGCGCTTGAAGGTCCGCAGGATCACCTGGCGCCGATGGTGAAGAAGCTGCAGGAGCGGCGCGACCTTACCGTTTCCCGGCTGAACGCGCTGCCGGGCGTCTCGTGCGTGAAGCCGGGCGGCGCGTTCTACGCGTTCCCGAAGATCGACGTGCCGTGCAGCGACGAGGAATTTGTTCACAAATTGATCCGCGACACCGGCGTGGTCGTCGTGCATGGCAGCGGCTTCGGCCAGAAGCCGGGAACCAAGCACTTTCGCGTGGTCTTTCTGCCGCCGCCGGCGACGCTCGAATGCGCCTACGCGCACATCGGAACGACGCTCGCGGCGTGTCGCTGAGGCGCGGACCGCGCGAAGAGCGACTATTCTGTCCGGATGGACCGCGGCGACATCCTGACGCGTTTTCTGGACGCCGCACCCTTCGCGCTCTACCCCTTTCAGGAAGAAGCGCTGCTGGCCTGGTTCGAGCAGCAGGGCGGCGTGTTGGTTTCTGCGCCGACCGGGATGGGCAAGACGCTCATCGCCGAGGCCGCGGTGTTCGAGGCGCTGCACACGCGCCGCCGCCTCTACTACACCACGCCGCTGATCGCATTGACCGACCAGAAATTCCGCGAGTTGCAGGAAAAGGCCGAGGGCTGGGGCTTTCCGCGCAGCGACATCGGCCTGATCACCGGCAACCGCCGCGAGAATCCCGACGCGCTGGTGCGCGTGGTCGTGGCCGAGATTCTGCTGAATCATCTGCTTTCGATCGACGAATCGATCGGCGACGTCAACCAGCTCAGCGGCGTCGTGATGGACGAGTTTCACAGCTTCAACGACCCGGAGCGCGGCATCGTCTGGGAGCTGTCGCTGGTACTGCTGCCGCTGAATGTGCGCGTCATGCTGCTGTCGGCGACGGTCGGCAATCCCTACGAATTCGCCGACTGGCTGCGCGACCGGCACGGTCGGCGTTTGCCGGTGGTGACTTCGGCCGAGCGCCGTGTGCCGCTGGAATTCAAGTGGGTGCCCGACCGGCTGCTGACCGAGCTGCTGCCCGACATGGTCACGGGCGACGATGCGACGCAGCGCTCGCCGGCGCTGGTGTTCTGCTTCAATCGCGACGAATGCTGGGAGTTGGCGGAGAAGCTCAAGGGCCTGGCCCTGGTCGACAACGCCACGCGTCAGCGCATCGAGGAGTTCCTGCGCCCGCGCGAGGACGACCTGAAAGACGGCGTCGGCCCGAAGCTGCGGCAGATGCTGATTCGCGGCGTCGGCGTCCATCACGCCGGAGTGCTCCCGAAACACAAAGAGCTGGTCGAAACGCTCTTCCTGCGCAAGCTGGTGCCGTTCGTCATCTGCACGGAAACGCTCGCCGCGGGCATCAACCTGCCGGCGCGCAGCGTCGTGATCAGCACGCTGTTGAAAGGCCCGCGCTTGCAGAAAACGCTGATCGCTCCGGCCACCGCGCACCAAATCTTCGGCCGCGCGGGGCGGCCCCAGTTCGACGCCCAGGGCTACGTGTTCTCGGCCGCGCACGAGGACGACGTGCGCATCTTCAAATGGCAGGAGCGCTTCAACCGCATCGACCCGAATTCGAAAGACCCCGGCGTGATGCGCATGCGCAAGGAGCTCGAACGCAAGCGCCCCACGCGCCGCCGCACCGAGCAGTACTGGAGCGAGGGGCATTTCAAGCAGCTCATCGCGGCCGGTCCCTCGCGGCTCGCGAGCCGGGCGATGATTCCGTACCAGGTGCTGATTTATTTGTTGACGCGCACCGGCGCGCTGCACGACGTGCGCGAATTTCTAGCCAAGCGCTTCACCACGTCCGACCGCATCGAGAAATTCCAGCAGCAGCTTGATTTCATGATCGGCAACCTCGCGGCGTTCAACTATCTGACGCGGGCCGAGGACGGCGATCACATTACCCTCGACCCGACAATCTACCGGCTGGCGAGTTTCCGCAGCCTCGACCCGCTGTACGGCGCGTTTTTATGTCACCAACTTGTGCGCGCCAACGACACCGAGAAATTGCTGGCGCTCGAGTCGGTACTCGAGCTGCCGCGCGCGATTGAACGTCGCGTGCGCGTGCCAGACCTGCCCGCCGGCCCGCTGCAGACGCAGGTGCTCGAGCCGCAGTTGATCGCGTTGGGGCTGGTCGGAGCGCACGCGCTGGGCGGGGCTGAGCCGAATACCGAACCGGATGACGACTCCGATCCAAACGGCGAAGACGATCTGCCGCCGCCGACGTTTCCCGAAATGCTCAAACTGGTCTTCGAAAGCGGGTTGGCGAATCCCGAGCCGGTCTTCGTGCAGCCCAAGTGGGTGGCCGGCGCGGCGTTCCGCTTCGAGTGCGAGTTCTACCACTTCATCCGCGCGGCGGAGCTTGTGAAGCAGGAAGGGCTGATCCTGCGGCATCTGCTGCGGCTGGTGATCCTCGCGACCGAATTCTTCACGTTTACCGAAGACCCGGATTATGTGCGCATCGCGGAACTGGCGACGCGCACCTGCCGCCGCGTCGACCCCAGCTACACCGATCGCTTCCTGGCGGAGACGGCGGCGCTGCGGAACGTGAAGGGATAGATTAGGAAGCGGTGGGGCAGCGCTGCGCGGTAGTCCGGCCAGCCGCCGTCGCTGCATTTCATGTACCTGGATTCCCGCTGCGCGGGAATGAGGGGGACGGGCGAGGACGCCCATCCCACCCAGACCGAAAGCAGCGCGTAGCGCCAAGCACGCCAATCCCACCCAGACCGAAAGTAGCGAACGCCAAGCACGCACATCTCACCCCCGCGCCAATCCGACTGAGAGGCCGCGGCTCGCGCCGTTTTCGCCCCGGCGGGTCCGGTGCGCCGCCGCCGGTATCATCGCGCCGCATGCCGCAGCTCATCGTCGGAACAGCGGGGCACATCGACCACGGCAAGAGCCGGCTGGTCTGGTCGCTCACGGGCACCGACCCGGACCGCCTACCCGAGGAAAAAGCGCGCGGGATGACCCTCGACCTGGGCTTCGGACACACACGCGTCGCCGACGCGGACATCTGGTTTGTCGACGTGCCCGGGCACGAGCGCTTCGTGCGGAACATGGTGGCCGGCGCCACTGGCGTTGACGCCGCGATGCTCGTCGTCGCCGCGGACGATTCCGTCATGCCGCAGACGCGCGAGCACGCCGAGCTGCTGGCGCTGCTGGGTGTCGAGCGCTGCCTGATCGTGCTTACCAAGATGGACCTGGTCGACGAAGAGTGGGCGGCGCAGGTCGAGCTGGAAGCTGATGAGTTGCTCGAAAGCGTCGGTCTGCGCCCCTGGGCGCACGTGCGCACTTCGGCCGCCGACGGTCGCGGGCTCGGCGAGCTGCGGGCCGCTCTAGCGCGGCTTGCGGCGGAGCGCGCCGCGCAGGTGCAGCGCGAGTCGCCGCGCTGGTTCCGATTGTCGGTCGATCGGGCGTTCCACGTAGCGGGGCGCGGCGTGGTGGCGACGGGTTCTGTGGCGCACGGCGCGGTCGCGAAAGACGACGAGCTCGAACTACTCCCGTCGGGCCGGCGGGTTCGCGTGCGCGGACTGCAATCACACAACGAAGATCGACCCGCGGTCGCGGGCCGGCTGCGCCTGGCGCTGAACCTCGCGGGCGTCGAGCTGTCCGAGGTTCACCGCGGCTGCGAGCTGGCTGCGCCCGGCTACCTCGAGCCGACGCAGCGACTCGACGTGCACCTCGCGTGGCTGCGGCTGCCGAAGCGGGCGCGCGCCGGCCGGCAGGCGGTGCGCATTCACCTGGCGACCGACGAGCTGACCGGCAGCCTGCGACTCGCCGAGGCGCCCGCTCCGGAAGCAAGCGTCGTTCGAGGCGTGTTTGGCCAGCTTCGCGCGGAGCGACCGCTGCTCGCCGCCTGGGGGCAGCGCTTCGTGCTGCGCGACGTCGGGGGCACGCGAACACTCGGCGGGGGTGTCGTCGTCAACCCGCTGGCGCGCACCTGGACCACCCGCGCCCCCGCGACACCGGAGAGCCTCGAACGCCTGCGCAGCGGCGACGCGCGTACGCGACTGCTGGAGTCGATCACGCGCAGCGGCTGGGTCGATGCCGGCAATGAGCGGCTCGCGAGCCGAGTCGGCCTGTCCGGCGTCGAGGAAGTGCAGCGCGTACTCGGCCAGCTCACCGGCGGGCGGCTTGTCGTCAACTGGTCCGCGGGCGGTCTGAGGCTGCTGGCGGCCATATCGCTGCTGCAGCGGGTTGAGGAAGAACTGGCTGCGCGGCTCACCGCGCATCTACGAGCGAACCCACATTTGCCGGGCGTGCCGCGCGGCGAGTGGACGCAGTGGATGCCGCGCGCGTGTCCGGCGCGCTGGCGCGCGACGCTGGCGGATTGGCTGCTGACGCGCGATGCACTGGTCGAATCGCGCGGGTTTGTGACTCCGCGGGCGCACAGCGGTGCATTGCCCGCGGACGATCAAGCGCTGCTCGATCAGATTCTGGCCGAGATGCACGCCGGCGGCATGCAGCCGCCGACCGTGGACGCCCTGGCCTGCCGCACTCCGCGCAACGCGCGGCGCGTCGCGGCGCTGGTCGATCTCGCGACGGCGCGCGGCGAGCTGGTCCGCATCGCGCCGGGCTATTGGCTGCACGCGGCGATTTACCGCGACGTGATTGCCAGGGTGCGCGCGGCGCTCCACGAGCGCGAGACGCTGACGGTGGCCGACCTGCGCGATTTGCTGTCGTCCACGCGGAAGTACGTCGTGCCGTTCGCGGAGCATCTCGACGCCACGGGCGTGACGCGCCGCGACGGGGATCTGCGGCGGGCCGGGCCGAGCGCGGGCTAGTTCCCCCACGGCGTCGCGGCGCGTTACGCTGCTTGAATTCGGGAGGGCCGCATGTTCGACTGGTTGACCGAATTCGATGCGCAGGCGGCGCTGACCTGCGCCATGATCTTCGGCGCTCGCATCTGCGATGTTTCGCTGGGCACGCTGCGCACGATCGCCGTCGTGCATGGCAAGCGCGGCTTGGCGTTCCTGCTCGGGTTTTTCGAGGTGTTGATCTGGGTGATCGTCGTTTCGCGCGTGATCTCAAACCTGCACAACCCGGCATACGCCGTCAGCTACGCGCTCGGCTTCGCCAGCGGCAACTACGTCGGCATGGTGCTCGAATCGTGGTTCGCGCTGGGCGAGCAGGTCATCCGCGTCTTCACCCGCGCCGGGGCCGACGTCGCCGCGCGCCTGCGCGCGGAGGGCTGGGCGGTGACGGTCTTCAGCGGGCAGGGGCGCGACGGGCCGGTGTCGATTCTCTTCGCGCAGGTGAGCCGCCGCGAGGTGGTGCGCGTGGCGGACGTGGCGCGCTCCGTCGACCCCGACTGTTACTACGTAGTGGATGACGTGCGGCTGGCCTCGACCGTCGTGACGCAGCCCGATCGCCAGACCGGGCGTCGCATCATTGTGAACCGGAAATAGTCGCGGCCGGACGGCGGTTCGGTAGGATTCGCTCCATGCCAACTTTCGCCGCGACGCGTCGATTCGCCGTCTGGTCGATCCTGGCTCTCGGCGCCGGCGTTGCGGCTGGACAGACGTCGCTGCCGGCGGCAGGCAGCGGTGCGCCGCCTCCGGTCGCCGCCACATCCAGCACCTCGCTGTGGAACGTCGTGTGGACCGGTCTCGAATGGCCGGGATTCCTGATTCTGGCCGGTTCGGTCACCATCCTCACGCTCATCGTCGAGCACTTCATCACCGTGCGCCGCGCCACCATCGCGCCCGTGGAGCAGGTGCGGCGGGCGCGCGAGCTGATCGAGCGCCGCAGCCTCAGCGATTGCTTCAACGCGATGCGGCAGAGCTCGACGTTTTTCGCACAGGTCATGACGGCGTCACTGCAGCACGCGCGGCACGGCTTCGAGGCCATGCACGCGGCCGCACTGGAGAAATCCGGCGAACTCAGCGGTCGGCTGTTCCGCAAAGTCGAATACATGAACATCCTCGGCAACCTCGGCCCGCTGCTGGGACTGCTCGGCACGGTGCTCGGCATGATCGTCGCCTTCGCCGGCCTGGGCAGCGCCGGCGGACAGGCCGGCGCCGATGCCGGCGCGCTGGCGCGCGGCATCAGCCTCGCCCTCGTCAACACGCTGCTCGGCTTGGCGCTTGCCATCATCGGCGTCGGTTTCTTCGGCGTCTGCCGCAACCGAGTCGACGCGCTGACCGTGCAGGCGACCGTGCAGGCCCTCGACCTGCTCGAGTTTTTCCGCAGTTCGCCGGCGGTCGGCTCACCGCCGCGCGGTGCGGGTTCGGCGGCGCTGCCGTCGCGGCCGAGCTGATTCTCGGGGGAGCGCACCGTGTTCCGACCGCCGACGCCCACGCCCTGCACGCTGAATCTGGCGCCGATGGTCGACGTGATGATGTGCCTGATCATTTTCTTTCTGCTGGCCAGCCAGTTGCTCGCGGCGCGCCACGCCCGCGTAAACCTGCCGACCGCCACCGCGGCCCGCGTCGACGAATCCGCGGCCGGACAGCGCGCGGTCATCAACGTGCGACTGGCCGTGAGCGGCTGCGAATACGTCGTCGAGGACTGGGACGGCCGCAGCGTAGGTGAACGCGTTCTGGCAGCGCCGGCGCTGAGAGCATTCCTTGTCTCGCGGCGCGCCGCGGCCGAGGGCGAATTCGGCTGCCTGATTCGCGCCGACCGCGATGCGCCTTATTCCGCGGTCGAGACCGTGCTGCGGGCTTGCGCCGAGGCCGGCATCGCGCGCGTCGCGTTCGCGGCCCAGACCGTGCGCTCGTCGGAGCCACAGCCGTGAGGCGCGGCCTGCCCGAGTCCACCGCCGAGCGCAGCGTCCCCAACCTGGCGCCGATGGTCGACGTGATCATGGTGATTCTGGTGTTCTTCCTGCTGGGGGCGACGCTGACGCTGGTTCGCGAGGGAAGCCTGCGCAGCGAGTTGGATCCGCGCAGCGGTCCCGGCGCCGGAGCCGGAGTCGAGATCATCCCGTCGGTGCGCGTGGCGCTGCGCGACGTGAGCGACGGCCGCGTCGAGATTCGCGTGATGGGGCGCCCGCTCGCCGAGCCATCTTTCGAAGGCCTGCGCCGTTTGCTGGCGGAGCGGGTCGCCGCGGGCGCCGACACGTTCAGCCCGCTGATCGTCTCAGCGGACGCGCGGATCCGCTGGGAACTCGTCGTGCAGGCGGTCGACGCGGCGCACTTCGCGGGTTTCCAAAACGTGCAATTCGGCGTGTCCGCCGGAACCGCGGCGCCCTAACCGACGGCGGCTGGCGTGGCGGCGCGCCAGCCCACGCCGAACTCCAACTCGCGCGCGGCTTCATCGAAGCGCGCGTCGAGCGACCCGCCGAAGCGCTTGGCGATGAAAGCGCTCACACTCCAGTTCAGCCCGACTTGCCGCCAGTCCCATTCCGCAGTGCCGTTACGCCGCGACCAATCGGCCAGCGTCGCGGCGCGCTCGGCCGCGGTCCGATCGGTGCTGTGGCCGCGGAACGACAGTCGCACGCGATCCTGTTCGCGGTGTGCCGCGATGACGATCGTGCCCGACGCCGCCGGGAGCGCGCTGCGCAACTCGAGCAGCAGATTCAGGCACAATTGGGTGAGCAGCACCTCGTCCGACTCGGCGTAAAGATCGTCCGCGACCTCGATGCGCAGTTGCACGCCGTCTCGCGCCGGCGGTCGAACCATCGCCGCCACTGCGTTCGTCACGGCGCGACCGACGGCAACCGCCTCGACGCGCGTCTCCTTGCCCTGCGCAAGCTGGATGATCCGCCGCGACAGCTCGATCGCCTGTTCGATCTGCGTGACCGCGCACTCCAGCGCTCGCCGCCGCGCGTCGGTGTCATCGCGTGTCAGCGCATCGGCCGCGCGCGCCAGCACCGGCGTCATCAGGTTGTTGAATTCGTGAACAATCGCCGCTGACAGCGAGTTCAACGCGTAGGCACGCTGGCAGAAAATGAGTTGATCGTGCAGAGCTTCCATCGCGGCCTCCCGATGGGCGTAACCGCAGAACTGAGCCCGAAGTGTAATCGTCCGGGCCGCGAACGGTCAACCGGCCGACGGCGGCGGCTCGTTGCGGTGCAACGACCGCTCGAACGCCGCCAGCGTCTCTTCGCTCACGTGATGCTCAATGCCTTCGGCGTCGGCGCGCGCGGTCGCGTCGCTGATCCCCAGGTTCTGCAGGAACCGCACCACCAGGTCATGACGCCGCCTGGCGCGCTCCGCCAGCGCGCGTCCGGCGTCGGTCAGGAAGATGGCGCGATACGGCCGACTCTGCACATACCCTTCGCGCGCCATGCGCTCGATCATCTTCGACACGGTCACGTGCGAGACGCCTAGCCGGGCCGCGACGTCCACGACACGAGCCTCGCCGAAACCCGTAATCAGGTCGGCGATGATCTCGACGTAATCCTCGATCAACTCGGTGCGGTGGGCGGCACGCGTGCGGCGGTGGTCCTCCGCCTGACGGGCGGTTGCGTGCTGGCGCTCACCGGCGTCCGGGCGGGCGCGTCCGCGTTTTTCGACGCCGTCCATGGGCAGAATGTACCGCGTGCCGCGCGACCTGCAACGAAGAAGCACGATCGTTCAGGGACGAAACGCCGGCGTCCACGCCTCGTCGGAACCGCTGCCGGTCCACAGCAAATTCTCGCCGTCAAACGCGAAGCTGCCGTCCGGGTTGAAGCGATAGCCGAGCTTCTCCGGCGTGCTCAGATCGGCGTGTCCGTCGACCCACAACACCGCTGCCCGTCCGCCGTGCCGCGGGTCGACCGCCGTACGATGCGACTCGTCGAATCCCGCCATCTCGCCGTTGACGAGGTCGATGCGCGGCGGATCGAGGTTGAAGCCTTCGTTGCCGACGCGCTGGGCGTCGCGCGTGTCGTCGGCGTACTCCGCGCGCGTCGCCGGCGCAAACGAAGCCGCGGTCCCCATGCAATCCGCGACGGCGACCGTGCGTGCCGGCTGCGTGATGTCCGAGGTGCTGACCGGCCAGTGCTTGAAACTCGTCGGCTTCGCGGCGTCGCTGAGCCTTGAGTTGCCGAGAAACTGGTAGTTGTAGCCGTAGCCGCCGTTCCGCTCGTCGAGCCAGTCCGCCGCCGCCGTACAGGAGAAAAACGGGCTGGCGTAGTTCTGCCGGTCGCCGAGTTCACCGAAACGATCAGTCTCCGATGCACAGGCCCGCGGGTCGTCGAACGTGGGCAGATTGATGTTCGAGCTCGCCATCGCCAGGAACGTGGGCCGGAACTTGCGACCCCCGGGGATGGGCGCGGTCCAACTGCAATCGTCCAGACGCGGCAGGCGTCCGGGAACCAGAACGTCGCGGTTCTGGTCCTGATACATCGTCAGTCCCTGACCGATCATGCGAAGCTGGGCGACGCACCGCGTGCCCTGCGCCTGCACGCGCGCCGATTGCAGCGCCGGCAGCAGGATCGCGGTCAGCGTTCCGATGATGGCCACCACCACGAGCAGTTCGATCAGCGTGAATCCGCGTGCCCCCGGTCCGTTCATCACTGAATCATAACAATCGCGCCTGCCGGACCGATGCCGATCTTCGCGGGCTTCGGGCCGGTCGCGACGCGCTTCAAGCCGCCGCGCCGCTTAGCTATACTTCGTTTCACGTTCGCAATTCCTTAACAGAGAGATCCGGGCCGCAGTGCCCGGCCGCGATCGGAGGAAGTTCGTCATGCACGCCAAAACCGTTGGAGACATCCGCAACCTTGCATTCGTGGGCCACTCGGCCGCCGGCAAGACCACGCTGTGCGAGGCGTTGCTGTTCAAGGCCGGCGCCTCGACCCGGCTCGGCAACGTCGACGACGGCTCGAGCATGCTCGACTACGACGACGAATCAAAGGACCGCAAGCACAGCACCGACTCCACGACGCTCTACATCGAGCACCACGGCAAGCTGCTCAACCTGCTCGACACACCCGGCATGCCCGACTACTGCGGACCGGCTCTTTCCGCGCTGGCGGGCGTCGACACCGCCGTCGTCGTCGTCTCCGCCGCTGCCGGCATCGGCGTCAACACGCGCAAGATGTTCAATGCCGCCCGCGACGCCGGCCTGGCCGTGATGGTCGTGATTACGCGCATCGATTCCGACAATGTGGATCTCGAAAGCACCTACAACGCGGTTCGTGAACTGCTCGGCCCGGCCTGCCACGCCATCAACCTGCCCGCCGACGGTGGTTCGAGAGTGATCGACGTGCTCGCCGCTGAGGAAGGCGCGAGCGACGTGCTCGACGTCGCGCACTGCCACACCGAACTGATTGACTGCATCGTCGAGACGGAAGAGGCGATGATGGAAAAGCACCTCGCCGGCGAGACATTCTCGCGCGAGGAGCTCGAACCCGTCATCGAGCGCGCCGTCGCCAGCGGCCATCTGGTGCCCGTCATGTTCGTGGCCGCCAAGTCCGGCGTGGGCATCGAGGAGCTGCTCGAAGAGCTTGTCATCTTCGCGCCGCCGCCGAACATCGGCCGCCGTCGGCTGCTCCGCAGCGGCGAAGGCGACTCGGCGAAGGAGACGCCGATCGTCCCCGCGGCCGAGGGCCAGCCGTTCATCGCCCAGGTGTTCAAGGTCACAAGCGATCCCAAGAGCAACATCCGTTATTCGCTGGCGCGCGTTCACAGCGGCACGCTGAAAGGCGACGGGCAGGTGTTCGTCGCCGGCGAGCGCAAGGGCAATCGACCCGGTCATTTCCTCAAGATTCGCGGCAATCAGCACAGCGAAGTCGAAATCGCCAGCGCTGGAGACATCGTCGCGTTCGCCAAGCTCGACATGAAGATCGGCGCCGTCCTGTTCGATCACGCCGGCGAAGGGCGCATCGACATGCCGCGCTTCCCGACGCCCATGTTCGCGCTCGCCATCGAGCCCAAATCACGCGGCGACGTCGAGAAAATCAGCGGCACGCTGACGCGCTTCGCCGAAGAGGATCCCTGCTTCCAGTACCACCGCGACCCCGAAACCGGCGAACTGCTGATCTCGGGCATGGGCGACCTGCACCTGACCGTGGTCCGCAGTCGCATGAAACGCATGTTCAAGCTCGAGGTCGACACGCATCAACCCAAGATTCCATACCGCGAGACCATCGCCGGAAACGCCAAGTACGTCGAATACACGCACAAAAAACAGAGCGGCGGGGCGGGGCAGTTCGCCAAGGTCGCGATCGACATCGAGCCCAACGAGCGCGGCAAGGGCTACGAATACATCGACAAGATCTTCGGCGGCGTGATCGATCTCGCCTTCCGTCCGAGCGTCGACAAGGGTGTGCGCGATCAAATGAAAAAGGGCGTCATCGCCGGCTATCCGGTCGTCGACGTCAAGGTCTCGCTGGTCGACGGCAAGACGCATCCCGTCGACAGCAAGGACATCGCGTTTCAGATCGCCGGCCGGCAGGTGTTCAAGAAAGCCTTCGCCGCCGCGAGGCCGATCCTGCTCGAGCCGGTCGTGAACATCGACGTGACCGCCCCCAGCGATTTTGTCGGCGAGATCACGCGCGACCTCGCGGGCAAGCGCGGGCAGATCGTCGGCCAGGACATGCTGCCCGGAAACCAGGCCATCATCCACGCGCAGGTGCCGCTCAGCGAAGTCGCAACCTACGGCTCGCAGCTCAAGAGCGTCACCGGCGGGCAGGGCAGCTTTTCGATGGAGTTGAGCCACTACGACATCGTGCCGCCGAACGTCCAGGCGCAGATCGTCGCCGCTCACAAGCCCGTGGAAGAGGAAGACTAGCGCGGCTGACTGCGGCTGCTTGCGGCGAGTTGCCGCTGATTACGTCTGATTACGTCTAGTTGCGGCTGTTGCTTCTTCGTCGCTTCGGCAAAACGTCTGCGCTGGGGGACCGGCCTCCGGCCGGTCTGAGTCGGGGAGCATCGGCGTCTCGCCGGTCAGGTCTCAGTGCTACATCCCACCCTAGAGCTGACCAAGACGCCCGCGCTAATTCGAGCTGCCACGACGGCCTGTGCAACATTCCACCTGGTGCGAGAATCCCTTACTCGCACCCCGTTAGTCGCCGCCGGCGCTTTCGCTGTCGCGTGCCTTCGCGTGGCGCACGATCTGAAATCGCCGCCGGCCCAGCAGTTCGCTGCCCGCCCAAAGCTCGAACGCATACTGCCCCGTAGCCGGAAACGTGATGCCCTGAAGACTGAAGACGAGATCAACGGTCGCCAGCGGGGTGTCGGCGTCCACGTCGCCCTCGGTCGAGAACAGCTCCAGATTGTCGGCGTCACGCATCAGCCGCAGCGCAATCGGCGTCGGACCGCCGATCTCCGTCAGCGATGCCAGCACCATGATCTGCGGCGTGCGCGCCGGCAACTCTCCGACCAGAATGGTGTTGAACAGCCCGATCGCGCTTTTCTTGTTCGTCAGCCGGTCGTCGATCACCTGGTCGCAGATGATCAGCGACACCAGCGTGGGCGTGCTTGAAGCATCGGGCATCGAATCTCCGGCACACGGGTTGCGCGGCGCTCCGCCGCCGTCGGCGGCCCGCCGCGTATCATAGGTCAAGCGGCGCGGAATCCGACCGGACGTCGGCCGCCGCGCCGTCTGAGCCTGAGCACCGATGAGCCTGTCGCCCTTGCGAAAACTCGCGTGGCTTCTGCCGCTGCTGGCTGCCGCGGCGCCGGCGCAACCGCGCGTCGAAGTGCAGGTCAACAACGACCGGCCGTACGTCGACGAGCCGGTGCTCGTGCAGGTGCTGGTCTACAACTTTGAGCAGACCGACGGCCCGGTCTGGCCCGAATTGGCGAATGCCACGCTGCGCAACCTCGGCCCCGGCAGCGACGCCTCGCACACCACGATCGTCAACGGGCGCGTGACACAATCGCGCTGGCGCTCCTACTCGGCCGAGATCACGCCGCACCGCGCCGGCGAACTGCTGTTGCCCGCCGTGCAGGTGATCGCCGACGGCAGGACGCTCGAGACGCGGCCGGTTCGCATCCAGGTGCGGGCTGACGACGGCGTTCAGCCCGTGTTTGCCGAAGTCGAGATCCCCGGTACGCGTTTGTTCGTCGGTCAGCAGGTGAAAGCGACTCTGCGAATCTGGGTCCTGCCGCCGCCGGTGGGGCAGTCGCGGTTGGGCCCCAGCGACGTCTACGCTCGGCTTGATCGCCGCAATTCCGGTTTCGGTCGCTTTCCGCCGGCCACCGCCTATACGGAGCGCACGCGTGCCGACGCCGCGGGCGACTCGAGCAGCTTCTACGTTTTCGAGTCCGCCGCCGAGGTGATTCTTGATCACCCGGGGCGCCCGGAGTTCGACGATGTCTTCATCGGAATGAACTACCCGACGCGCTTCCGCCGCGACATCTTCGGCGATCTCGAGGTGCTCGAGTTTCGTTCGGTGCGCGCGCGGCCCGAAGTTAAGGCGGCTGATGTCGAGCCGCTTCCCAGCGAGGGGCGCCCGGCCTCGTTCGCGGGCGCGGTCGGTCGCTTCTCGCTGCACGCCTCGGCCAGCCCGCCGGATGTTCGCGTCGGCGATCCGATCGAGCTGACGCTGGAGATTCGCGGCGACGGTCCGATTGCGACGCTGCCCGCGCCGCCGCTGGCCGCCCAGCCCGCGCTGCAGGCGGATTTTCGCGTTCCGCAGGAGACGTTGACCGGCACATTCGTGAACGGGCGTCGCCGGTTCACGACCACGCTGCGTGCCAAGCGTGCCGACGTGCGCGCGGTGCCGCCGATCGAGTTCGCGTATTTCGACCCGCAGGCGGCGCGCTACGTGGTGGCACGCAGCGAACCGGCGCCGCTGCGCGTCACCGCGTCCGAAACCGTAGCGCTCAGCGAAATGGAAGGCGCGGTCGCGCCGCCGGTCGAAACCGCCGCCGCCGCGGCTGAACTGCGCGAGGGTCTGCGCGGCAACGAAACCCGCGTCGAGCGCGTGCTCTCGAGCGTGTCGGCGGTGCGGCTGACGCACGTGGTCGCGGCGGCCGGCGCCCCGCCGTTGCTGTTCGCCATCGCATGGGTAGGGTTGAGCGTGCAGCGCTCCGCCGGCAAGGACAGCGCTCGACGCCGACAGCAGGCTGCGCTGGCGCGTGCCCGGCAACGGCTGACGAGCGCCGGCCACAAGGACGCCGCGGGCGTCGTGCAGCAGGCCGTCGCGGGCTACCTCGCCGATCGCCTGAATCAGCCGGCGGCGCGCTTCGCCGGCCACAGCGCGATCCAGGAGCTGCCGCGCGGGGCCGTGCCCAACGAACTCCTCCTGCGACTCGAACAACTGCTCCGCGATTGTGAAGCCGCAGCCTATGGCGGCGGGCCGCCGGCGGCCGACCTGACGCAGGCCGCACACGAATGCCTCGCGCAACTGGAGCGGTGCAAGCTGTGACTCGGCGCTTCGCCTGCCATCTGCTGCTCGCGGTTCTTGTCGCTTCCGCGGCGGCCCAGGTTCCGTTGCCGCGCGAACGCCAGGAGCAACTGACGCGCGATGCGCTCAACGCCTACGACCAGGCGCTCGCGGCCTCGACCACCGAACCCGCACAGGCCGATGCTCTCTACCGCGCCGCGATCGCTGCCTATCTCACGCTGCGCGACAGCGGAATCCGCTCCGCGGCGCTCGAATACAACCTCGGCAACGCCTACGCGCGCCTCGGCGACCGCGGCCGCGCTATCGCCCACTATCTGCTCGCGCAGCGGCTCGCCCCGCGCGACCCGCAGGTCACGGCCAATTGCCGCTACGTCGCCGAAGGCGTCGAGCCGCACATCGAACCGGCGCCCGCCGCACAGCTCTTCGACCGCTTGCAGATATGGCGCGGCGTCGTGTCGCGCGAAACGCTGTTCCGCGCGGCGGCGCTGCTCTCCGCAGCCGGTTGGCTCGCGCTCGGCTTCGCGCTTTTCGTACGCCGCCGAACGCTCGTCTTCGCCGGCGGCGCGGTCGCGCTTCTCGGTACGTTGTTGCTGGTCGGCGTCGGCCGCGACATTCTCTACGATCAGCAACATCCGCAAATCGTGATCGTCGACGGCGCGCACACGCTGAGGCTCGGTCGCGGTGAAGGCCACGACGCCGCCCTCGACTCCCCGCTCTCGCCCGGCGTTACGGGGCGCGTAGTGCAGGAGCGCGGCGACTGGCTGGAGATTCAGCTCGAGAACGGCGTGACAGGTTGGATTCCCGCGTCCGCGGCCTTCACGCTGTAGCTGTTGAGGCTGATTTCGGCACGCGCAGCACCACCATCGTCAAATCGTCCGACTGCTCCGCGAGGCCGACGAAGCGGCGAATATCCCAGCGCAGATTGCGCGCCAGCGCGCCGGCCGCCAGCCCCTGATGCTCGCGCAGCGACTGCCACAATCGCTCACGGCCGTAGGTCTCCTGCGCGAAGTCCATCGCCTCGACGGCCCCGTCGGTATAGAGCAGCAGCACGTCGCCCGCGGCCAGCTCGACCGTCGTCGTTTCGTATTCCTGCTCGGGTTCGAGCCCCAGCGGCAACCCGCCGTCCGCGAGAGCCACGATCTCTCCGTTGCGCAGCAACAACGGCGGTTCGTGTCCGGCGGAGCAGTAGGTAAGCGCGCGGCCGTCGCCGTCCAGCACGGCCAGCACCAGCGTGACGAACTCTGAGGTCGCGGTCTCGCGATAGGCGTGCGCGTTCAGCCGCCTGGCGATCTCGCGCAGGTCCGACGAGTATTCGGCGCAGACGCGCAGGGCGCCCCGTACGCTCGCCATCAGCAGCGAGGCCGGCGCGCCGTGGCCGGTGACGTCGCCCACCGCCGCCAGCAGCCGGCCGTCGGGCAGCGTCAGCACGTCGCAGAAATCGCCGCCGACGTGCGAGCTGGGTTCGAAGATCATCGCGGTTTCCACGCAGCGATGTGCCGGCAGCACGGTGCGCACCATGCGCGCCTGCACATCGCCGGCCAGCGCCAGCTCGCGCTCCATCGCCGCGCTGCGCAAGCGTTCGTCGAGCAGTCGCGCGTTCACGATCGCGATCGCAGCCTGCGCCGCCACCGCCTGCAGGAGCTGTCGCTGCGCCGGCCGAAAGCGTCGCCGCCGATCGCTGTAAATGCGCAGCACGCCGATCGGTCGCCCGTGATGGGTCATGCCGGCCGTCAGCCCGCTGACAATCTGCAGCGCGCGGGCCTCCGCCGGAAAACGAATGCGCGGATCGCTCTGCGCGTCTTCGACGTACACAACCTGCCCGCGCAGGGCCTGGTCGTCAATCGGGTTCTCGCTACGCCGAATGACGCCTTTGCTCACATACTGCGGCGACAAATTGTGTACCGCCGCCACCGTCAATTCGTCGGTGCGCGAGTCGAACAGGCGCATGCTGGCGTAGCGACACTTCATCACCCGCGCGGTCTCGGCGACGATCTGATCCAGCAGCGTCTGCAGATCGCGCGTCCCGCTCAGCAGGCCGCTGATGTCGGCCACCAGCGCGATCTCCTCCGCCGCCGTTTGCAATTGCAGCTCGTGCCGGCACCACGACGCCAGCATTCGCGATCCCCAGCGCGCTTCCGCCACCGCGCGCGCGTCGCCGCTGCGTTCCAACACGGGCAAAGCTTCCCACGAGCGTTGCCACTGATCAGCGTCCACGTGCACGTCGCCGATGGTGGGCAACGACGGACACGCCGCGCCGGCGGCGCGCAGGTCGCCCACGCTGAGGTACCCCGCCAGCGATTCGCCCGCGTACACCGGCGCTACCACCTGCCACACCTGCCGATGCTCGACAAACGCCACGTTCGCCGGCGGCTCGGGCGCGCGCAGCGGCGACATCTCCAGCGGCCGCGGCAACTGCTCCAGGCTCCAGTCCGAGAGCAGCGCAAACGCGTTCGCCGGCGGCGAAACCGTGATCAGCGCCCCCAGCGGGTCGTACACCCCCAGCCGCCAGCCGCTGGCGCGCGCCGCCCCGAGCAGAAAATCCTCGAGCAGCGCCATGTCGATCAGCTCGCGCAGCATCCGACGCGCTTCCTCCCGGCGATCCGCCCGCCGCGGCCGCCGAATTATGCTCGGCGCAGCCCTGCCGCGATAGCCGCACGCCGACCGACACTACAATCCCGCGGTGCTCGCGATCATCGACAATTACGATTCCTTCACCTACAACCTCGTGCAGGTGCTCGGCGCCATCGACCCCGCGCTGAATATCCGCGTCTTTCGCAACGACGAAATCACGCCCAATCAGCTCGAAACGCTGCAACCCGCGCGGCTGCTGATCTCGCCCGGCCCGTGCACCCCGCGCGAAAGCGGGGTCTCCAACGACGTCATTCGCCGCTTCGCCGGCCGGCTGCCGCTGCTCGGAGTCTGCCTCGGACATCAATGCCTGGCGCACGTTTTCGGCGGCGAGGTCGTGCGGGCCGGTCGGCTCGTGCATGGAAAAACGAGCCTCATTACCCACAACGGCCGCGGCCTGTTCGCCGGTTTGTCAAACCCTTTCGCCGCCACGCGCTACCACTCGCTCATCATCGCGCCCGATCGCGTGCCGACCGACTTCGACGTCATCGCCACCTGCGCCGACGACCCCGGTGAGATCATGGCCATTCAGCACCGCTCCGACCCCACCTTCGGCGTGCAGTTCCACCCCGAGAGCTTCCTGACGCTCGAGGGCCCTCGTCTGCTTGCCAACTTCCTCGCGATCCGGTAACCCTACCGTTCATGCGGGCGGCCTCAACCATCGGCTTGGCGATTGCGCTCTGGTCCAGCGGTTGCGCGACCACGCAGCCCGCCGCGCCGTCGATGGGCGCCGCGCCACCCGCCGAGCCGGCTCGCGCCGCGACTGCGGCCGACGAACCCGCTCCCGTGCCCGGCGCGTCGATCGGAACGGCACAGGTCACCGAAGCGCCGCCCACGCTCGCCGAACTCCCGACCTATCCAACGCTGCAGCGCCGCCTCGCAGCCCGCATCGGTGTCGAAACGTACGAACGCGACCTGAAGCTGCGCTACGTCCCCGTCTATGGCGAACCCGAGTTGACGCCCGAACAGCAGAAAGTGCTCGACGAGGAGAACGCCAAAAAGCCCGTCGACGACCTGCTCAACTTCTACAACCCGCCGCGCGGCGTCAAGCACGGCGCGTCCCCGCTCGACGACGGCCTGCGCCTCGGCGTGGATCGCTTCGTCGGGCCGCGTTCGAAATCGTGGGGCCGCGGGGCCGCGATCGGCACCTGGGGTTGGAACGGCATCCAGATCGGAACCGAGCTCTCGCGCAAGGGCGCGGCTCGATCTACCGACAGCCGCACCGGCGCGCGACCCTATCTCGGCACCGGCGCATTGATCGGCGAATCCGAGAAGCGCACCGGCGCGGTCCGTCACCCGCTGAACGAGCAGTAACCGCCGCCGCGCGCGCGGCTACAATCCTTTCAGGGTCGTTACAACCCCGGAATCGAGCGCGGCATGCCCGTCGTTCCACCGCCCCGGTTGCGCGTCGCAGAGCTGCCATCGCCGCTGCGCCGACTCCCTGCGCTCGAACGCGCGCTGGGCTGCGACCAGATCTGGATCAAGCGCGACGACCTCACCGGCCTTGAGTTCTCCGGAAACAAAGTCCGCAAGCTCGAATACATCGCCGCCGCCGCGCGGCAGGCCGGCTGCGACACGCTGGTCACCGAAGGCACGCCGCAATCCAACCATTGTCGCGCCACCGCCGCCGTCGCGGCGCGCCTCGGGCTGCACGCACACCTGCTGCTGCGCCCGGCGCCGCCCGCCGGCCCGCCACAGGGAAACCACCTGCTCGATCGCCTCTTCGGCGCGACGCTGGAGTACTGGCCGCGCCCCGAGTTCGACCAGCGCCGCGCCGAAATCGTCGACGCCACGCTGGCGCGCCTGCGCGCCGCCGGCCGCACGCCGCGCTGGATCCCGATGGGAGCTTCCGAGCCGCTCGGCTGCTGGGGCTACATTCGCGCCGCGGCCGAGCTCGCCGAGCAGCTTGAAGAAGCCGGAGTGGAAGAATGCGACGTGGTGGTCGCTGTCTCCTCGGCCGGCACGTTCGCGGGTCTGCTGCTCGGTCGGCAGCTTCACCGCCTCACACACTGGCATCTCACCGGCATCCTCGTTAGCGACGACATCGAGATCCAGCGCCGCACGATCCTCGACCTGTGCCGCGCCACGATCGAGCAATATTCACTGCCGGCGTCGCTCGACGAATCGCACATCCAGCTCGATGATCGCTTCATCGGTCCCGGCTATGCCGTGCCCTACGCCGCGGCGCTCGATGCCCTGCGCTTGCTCGCCTCGCGCGAGGGCATCCTGCTCGACCCGGTCTACACGGCGAAGGCGTTCTGCGGGCTGCTCGAGGGCATCCGCGACGGCCGCTTCGCCCGCTCGCGCCCGGTCGCGTTCATTCACACCGGCGGCGCGCTCTCGAACTTCGCCTGGCCCGAGACGCTGCTCGGGCCGCCCGACGCACAGGAAACCGCATGAGCAAGCTCACGCACGTCGACGCCGCCGGCGGCATCACGATGGTCGACGTCTCGCACAAGCCGCCTGCGCTGCGCCGTGCCGTCGCGTCGGCACACGTGCGGCTCGGCCCCGAGGCCTTCGAGCGCCTTCGCTCCGCGACGCTCAAGAAGGGCGACGCGCTGACCACTGCCCAGATCGCAGGCATCCTGGCGGCGAAGCGCACCTGCGAGCTGATCCCGCTCTGCCACGGCCTGACGCCTGAATTCGTCGACGTGCGCTTTCAGCTTCTGCCGCCCGATGCTGTCCGCGTCGAAGCCGAAGTCCGCGTGATCGGCCGCACCGGCGTGGAGCTCGAAGCCCTCACCGCCGTGTCTGTCGCTGCGCTCACGCTCTACGATATGTGCAAGGCCGTCAGCAAGGACATCGTGATCGGCCCGATCCAGCTCGAAGCCAAATTCGGCGGCGCCTCCGGCGACTGGCAGCGCGCGGCCTCGGTCACTCCGGCAGATTGATCTCGAACTCCGGCCGCACCTCCTGCTTGCGCAGGTCCTTCGGCCACGACACGGGTTCGATGGCTAGCGACAGCACAGCGAAGCCATCGAGCTCAAAGTGCTCCAGTCGCAGTTCCAGCGTCTGACCGGCTGACGTGCTCCATTCCACGACGTCCGTCTTGGGTGCGTGGTGTGTCCAGTCGTCGAGCAGCTTCTGCTCGCCGACCCAGAAACGCACGCCGTCGTCGGAGGTAATTCGTGCGCGCCATCGTCCTTCAGGAAACGTGAGTTTTGTCGTCGCCAGCGTGCTGAAGTGGTCCTTTGGCAGTTTCGCTTTTGCAACCGTTGGCGCAATGCCGCGCACTTCGCTGGGCCCGCCGTGCCCGAATTTCAGATCGAGATTCGGCACGCTGGCGCTCACGCGCGCAGCGCCGGCGCTCTTCCACGCCGAGTCGTCGTTGCGCGGGTCGACTTCGCTTTTCCAGAAGCTCACCTGCCACGGCGCACCGATGATCACGCCCGATTGCTCGACCGCCGCGCCGCGCGTTCGGCCGACCAGCCGATACGGCCGTACCGCCCCCAGCACGTCGGGAACCACCGCCACCCTCGGGTTGTCATCCGGCGTGACGAGGCTGGCGGTCACGTCACCAAACACCTCGAAGAGCACGAACGGCTCGCGTCCCAGCAGCCGGTACACGTCGCCGTCGGGGAAGCTCGTCACCCGCTGCATGTACGGCTCCTGAAAGTCGTACGGGCCCCACTCCGTCATGATGATCTTCTCGCGGCCGCGCGCGCCCGGTCGCGCCCCGACCGCGCGCTTCTCGCCCAGCGCCTCGTACTTGGGCATCTCGAAGCGCCGCTCGGACTTCTCGAGTTCCACCGTCATCGTCTCGGAGCCGGCCGCCGCGTCGATCTCCCGGCCCACCTTCGCGAACTCGTTGCCGCCGATCCGCGTGTTCTTCGTTTCGCGCAGGTGCAGTCCCACTTCGTCGCCCGAGAATCGATTCGCGACGATCCAGTTGTCCGCGCTGTCCGGTCGATTCGCCGCTGCCCAAGGCGTCTTCAGCAGCGCTTCGTCGTTGTCCCACCACAGGTGCACGCCGACCTTGTTGTTCAGGAACGAGTTGTTGCGAATGACATTGTTGCGGCCGTGCTCGATGTTCACGCCGCCTCGCTCGAGGCCGTACCCCATGTCGCCGTTGGCTTCGAACAGATTGCCCGCGATCAGCGTGTCCTGCGAATAACCGCCCCAGATGCCGCAGATCGCGTTGCCGACCAGCCGATTGCCGACGATGCGATTCTGAAAGCTGAACGTCAGCTCGATCCCGTGTGCCACGGCGTAGGAAAAGTCGTTGTTTGCGATCAGGTTTCCGCGATTGCCGCGTGCCGCGTAGTCGAAGTCCGCGGTCGGGGCCGGGCTTTCGCCGAGGGCCTCGCGCCCGCCGAATCCGAAAAAGCCGTCGCCGCCGTGCGTCGCCGAGTTCTCGACGATCAGGTTGTCGTTGTTCTGCTCGAAGAACAGGATGCCCGCCGAGTCCTGGCCGCGGTTGTACACGCCGTGGCTGTAGCCGCGCACGCAGAAGTCAAACGCGTTGCGGCTGATGATGGATTTCTCGCATCGCCACATCGCCAGTCCCCAGCCCGAGAGAAACGAGAAATCATTGTCGTAGACGCGCGCCGCGCGTACCCGATCCAGCACGATTCCGTTCTGGCCGCGCCGCGCCCGGCAGCGGCGAATGGTCACACTCTGCGCATCCTCGACGTAGATGCCCGCGCCGTAGCGCGTCAGCCACTCGTTGCCGTCGTTCTGGTGCGGCCACAGCCAGTCCCCGCCGTCCTCGGCCATCGGCGTCGAGCCGAGGCGCTGCCGGAAATTGCCGGATACATCCGAGGTCTCGATCGTCAGACCGTCCGCGCCGCTCGCCCAGATCGCGCTGTGATAGCCCGTGATGATGGCGTTGCGCAACGTCACGTTCCGGCCGGTGACACGAACGCCGATGCCGCGGAACTCCGAGGGCGCGAGGTCCGCGGTTGCGCCGTGCAGCACCTGACCGGCGAAGTCGACGGTGATGTCGTTGCCGCGAATCAGCAGCACGCCGTCGCCGGCGGCGTCAGCGATCGGAGCGACGTCGATGCGCAGCGTGACCGATTCCTCGATCAGCGTGTCGTCGGCCGCGACGACTCTCAGCGGCAGATTCTTCACCAGACCGCCGTCGCCCGCGGGCCGGCTGTCGGTCTGCGCCCACGCCGCCCCGCACAGCAGTAGCGCTGCCAAGAATCCGGGGGGCATGGGCCACCGGCCCGTGCTCGTTGACTGCAATTCGGGGGCCATGGGCCTCCGGCCCGTGCTCGGTAACTTGGGGGGCATAAGCCTCTGGCCCGTGCTCGGTAACTTGGGGGGCATGGGCCTCTGGCCCGTGCTCGGCGACTGCAATTCGGGGGCCATGGGCCTCTGGCCCGTGCGCAGTGAACTCCGCCGGTTTGACTTGGTGAGCATCGGCTGTGTGCCACTGCTCTGCGAGCAGTGTCTTCGTTTTCGTTCCGCCCCCGAAAGGTTACAGCAAATCCGAATCATCGCACCGATCATCTCCCGTACTCCACTTCCGAATTCAACTTCCAGAACCCGTCGCCATCAGCGTGTCGACCAGCCGCAGCGTCAGCTCGCTCGTGGTGCCGTCGCTGTCGAGCAGCGGGTTGTACTCCACGAATTCCGCCGACGAAATCAGCTCCGCGGAACTGAGCTCCGCCAGCAGTGCGCACGCCTCATCCGCGCTCAATCCGCCCGGCACCGGCGTGCCGGTGGCCCGCACGTGCGCCGGATCGATGACGTCGATGTCAAAGCTCATGTGCACGTGGTCGCAGGTGCGCGCCAAGTCGCGCGCCGCCGCCAGCACCGTCTGCGTGATCCCGCCGCTGCGCCATTCCTCCATCGTCATCCGCCGCACGCGCGTCTCCGCCAGGTTGTCCCACTCGCCCTGATCCACGTCGCGCAGTCCAAGCAGATAGACGTCGTCCTCCTCGACCAGCGGATCCACGTCGGCGATCAAACGCAGATCGCGGTGCCCGTATCCGCACGCCACCGCCAGACTCATGCCATGCACGTTTCCGGTCGGGCTCGTCTCCGGCGTGTTGAAATCCGCGTGCGCGTCGAGCCAGATCAGCCCCAGCCGCTTGCAGGAATCCGACAATCCTGCCAGCGTGCCGATGGCCAGACTGTGATCGCCGCCGATCACCAGCAGAAACGAGCGCGGTGACTTGCGCAGCGTCCCCAGCACGCAGGCGTGCGTGTGGCGGTTCACTTGCAGCACGTTCGGCAGATGGTTCACGCCTTCGCTGGCCGCGAGTGAATAGCGCGTCTCGTGCGCGCCCGGGATGTCGCCCAGGTCGTCGACGTCGTGGCCCAGTCGATGCAGTCGATAGACCAGTCCGCGCTCGCGCAGCACGTACGGTCCGTCCTCGGCGCCGCCCAGGCGCCCGCCGCGCCCGGCCTGCACGCCCAGCAGCTTGATTGTCCGCGGTTTCATCGGTCACCCGTGTCGAGTTCGCCGGCAATGTAGCCGACGCGGAAAGTGTACGGCATGCGCCTGTCGTCAGCCGCCGAGCTCGCGCTGCAACTCGCGCGCCGCCTCGATTTCACGCTCGCGCAACCGAACCGCAACGTCCGCTTTGCGCGCGCTATCGATCTGCCGCGCCCGCGAGATCGCCGCCCGCGCACTTTCAGCGTGCTTCGCTTCGCCGGTCGCGCGCCAGGCGACAACCTCCGCCGCCGCGTGCGCCAGGTGAAGCCGCGGATCCGTCGGATGTCGCGCCGCCGCCGCGGCACGTCGCTGTGCCGCGGATGCGCGCAGTATTCGCAGCGTATCGGCGGATTTTGGATCGCTCGAATCCGTAAGCAGTTCGGCAAGCGAATCGTCCAGGTCCGCGAGACGCGACCAGTTGCTCGCAGACGCTGAGTTTCTGCGCAGCGCGAGCTCGGCCATTTCCGTCGCGCGCGCCAGCAGCGCCGACCGTCGCTCCGGCGCGGCCTGCGCCGTCCGCTGACGCCAGTACTCCGCCAGGCGCCGTGGAATCGCGTCGGAGCGCGGGTCGACGCTCGCGTGCGCGTCCACGCGATTGGGATCGCTGTTGCTCGCGATCGCTGCCATTGCGCGCTCGCCGCGCCAGGTCGGGGCCACGACTTGCCAGAGGTGCAGAATCACGAGCAGCGCCAGCCCTGCGCCGACAAAAATCCGCCCGCGCCGCGCAGAGTCCGCTGCCGGTGCCGCAGGCGCCGCCGCCAGCAGCAGCACGGCGCTGCTTGCACCCGCCGACGTGAAATAGGCGAAGTCGATCGCGCCGTGCAGCAGCGTCGCCAGCAGACCGCCGCAAACCGCAGTCGCGCGGCACGCCGACCCCGCGCTCGACTCAACCGCGCCAAGCGCCGCGAGCGCGGCGACAAACGCCAGCAGCCACGCGCCGGCCGTCTCAGTCGTCCACACCAGCGCCATGCCCTCGCCCAGCGCCGGCAGTCGCGACGCCAGGCCCTGCACCAAGAGCGCCAGCACCCCCACGCCGATCGCGAGTCCGGGCAGCGCGCGCGGCTCTGTGGACGCCGGCGGTTCGCGTACGGCGCGCGCCAGGCCACCCCACGCCGCCAGCAGCAGCGCCGTACCGCCCAGCACCCCGAGCGGCCCCAGTTCGAATAGCAGCCCCGCCCAGAGACTGTGCGGATTGCGCACTTCCTCGGTCGAGCTGTCCGACTTGTGCCGCAGAAACCCGTACAGAAAATTCTCGCGTCCGCAGCCGTTGAGCGGATCCTCGCGCCAGGCGTGCCAGCCCGCGCTCCAGTACTCCCAGCGAAACTCGAGCGATTCGTCCGGCAGCGTGCCGCCGGCAGTGCGTGTTGCGATCAGCGCCAGCGGCAAGAGAGCCGCAACGGCGAGCCCGCCCCAGATCGCGCTGCGCCGCCACGCGCCGCGCAGCGCGCAGAATGTTGCCCACGCCGCCAGCCCCGCCGCCGCCGCGATGGCTGCCCCCGCGCTGTCCGTCGCCCACAATCCCGCGCCCAGCAGCGCCGTCAGCGCTGCGCCGATCAGCGCCGGTCCGCCGGCCCGCTGTGCCAGTCCGCGCCAGGCGAGCGCCGCCGCCAGCGGAAGCCCCAGCGCCATGCACGATCCGACGATGTTCGCGTGCGATTGGTAGCCGAACGCGGCATTGGAAAGCAGCCGCCGCTCGTAGTTCACGATGATCGGATCATCCGGATCGATGCCGCGCGCGGCGCGCTGCGGCGCCTGAGCGCGCCAGTGTTCCGCCGTTTCGCGGAATTCGTACGCGCGCTGCGTCAGGCATTTGGTCGCATTTGCCGCCAGACCCGCCAGCAGCACCGCCGCGGCGATGCGCTGCAACTGCGGCTGCTGCGCCGCGACCTGGCGCAGGGCGATCGCGGTGAGCGCGAGAATGACGAGCTGCGCCGAGGCGTTGGCGGCGACGCGCTGATCCGCCGCGGCATTTGTTGAGATCAGCGCTGCCACGAACAGCGCGGCACAGCCGCCGATGGCGGTGCGCGCGATCCAGTCGGTCGGCCGTTTGCCGAACGCCAGCAGAATCGCAGCGCCGACGAGCAGCAGCGCGTCGAGCGCCACCGTCGTGGCCGGCGTCGGGCCATCGACCCCGCCCGCGAGGAAATCGAGCGCGACGTTTTGGTAGGTTTCCGAAAGAAACACTCGCGCCGCGAGCAGCGCCAGCAGTGCCCCCGCCAGCCAGCCGCGCGACGCGTCGACCGACGGCGCAGCGTGCGGGAGCTTCGGCGGCTGTCGCTTCATTCGCTTTTCCGCAGCGGAGCTTCGAGAATCGCGACAATCGCCAGCACCAAGCCGACCACCGCCACCACCGTGAGTGCCTCGCGCGGGCCTGCGCCGGGCAGCAGCGTCGCTGCCAGCCCCGTCGTCGCGGTCGCGAGGTAGATCGTGAGCACGGCCGAGCGTTTGTCGAGCCCGCGCTGCACCAGCCGATGCGAGAAATGCCGTTGATCGCCGCGCAGCGGGTTGCGCCCTTCGCATAGGCGAATCACCACCACGCTCGCGAAGTCATAGAGCGGCACCGCCAGCACGGCGAGCGGCATGGCGAGCGTGAACGGCGGCAGGCCGCTGCCGCTGTCGTAGTAGCTGGTGCGAATCGCCAGTACGGAGAGCGTGTAACCCAGCAGCAGACTTCCGGCATCGCCCATGAAGATGCGCGCCGGCGGAAAATTGAACACGAGAAAACCCAGCACCGCCCCGCAAAACACGCTGCCCGCCAGCGGCACCAGCACCTGGCCCGCCATCGCGCCGCACGCCACCAGAAACGCGCCGCAGATCAACGCAACTCCGGCGGACAGCCCATCCATGTTGTCGAGGAAGTTAAAGGCGTTGGTGATCGTCGTGATCCATAGGACGGTCAGCAGCAGCGAGGCGCTGGGGCCCGCGATCCACGCCAGCCGCGTTTCGCCCGCTGTGGCCGCCAGCAGCGCCGCGCCGAGCATCACCGCGAGCTTTGCGTAGGGCCCGAGCGCGCGAATGTCGTCGACAATCCCCAGCAAAAAGAGCGCCACGCCGCCCGCGGCCAGCGCCAGCGTCGGTCGCAACTCGTCGCGCAGTCCGCCCAGGTAGGGCTCGACCGACGACCCGAAGAGCCGCGCGAGCTGCTCCGGCGGCAAGGCAAACGCCGCCGCCAGCGCAGCCAGGCTTGCGACGCCGACGGTGAGAAAGATCGCCACGCCGCCGCCGTAGGGCGTCACGCGCTGGTGCGACTTGTGCGCGCCCGGCCGATCGACGTAGCCCAGCCACGGCGCGACGCGCAGCGCCAGCGCCGTCAGCGCCAGGGCCAGCAGCGCCGCCGCAGCGGCCGCCGCGGGAAAGATCCACAACGAGCCGGTCGTCACGCCGAGCGTCATTCGCCGGACTCGCGTGGTTCGACGGGTGGGTCGTCGTGGCGCAGCTCGTGGGATTGAGACGCGGCCTCGCGCTCCCGGGCAAGCTGTTCGCGCACCGCCGAGAAAAACTCGTGGTAGCGCGGCTCACGGTAGTCCGGGTAGGTCCAGGGCTGCGGCTGCCACGCGCCGCGCTCGAACAGCAGCGTGATTTCGGCGTAGATGCCGTGGCCGAGGTAGAGGCGGTGCGCACGGTCCTTAGTCGTCGCGAGCGCGAGCCGGGCCAGGTCGAGGCAACCGGGGTCGAGATTCACGGGCCTCGCGACCTCGAGCGCCGCGAAATCGTCGGCGATCTGCGACTCGATGGCGTTGGTGGCGCGCTTGATCTCGGCGAGTTCGTCGGTGCGCACGGCGCGTGTGAAGGCGACGAGCTGCCGCAGCAGATCTGCGCCCATCTCCTCCTTGTAGTAGTCGGTGGCGTCGAAGCTCCAGATGTCGCTTTCGGCGTGCAGCGGCCCGAACTGGCGCACGAGCAATTGCCGTGCGCGGCGCAGAAGGTCGCGATCGGCCGCGAGCAGTCCGCAGATGAGTTTTCCGGGCAGCGGGACGCGCGGTCGACCCATGCTCAAAGTGTAGCCGCGGCGGGCTGCGGCGAGTAATTGGCGGATGGGCGGCACACGCGCGCGGCAGGCGAGGGCGGCATCTGCGGGCGGCACACGATGGCCGACGCCGCGGGCGGCACGCGCGCGCGGGACACGCTGGGCCGCAGGCGCGGCTACCCAGGCGCGCGGCGGCGCCACTGCGCTTCGGCCGAATCGCGTTGACTTTGGCGCGTAAAACGGGGTAGCGTGATCCCCGAACGGTTCTTTTGGGGCTGCGGGTGTCGGTCCCGGGTCTTCGTCTCGAGAATCGGGTGGCAGGGGACCTCGGACTGCGCTTCGGATTGGCGAGGCATCTCGGGAGGACGCGCGGAAGAGTCTCGCTGGTCCCGGGCCCTCGTTCCTCGGTCATGGGCGGCATCACCTTCGGCCCGCTCGGTGCCTTGAATCGGATCGCGGCGTGTTGGGTGGCATGCTTTCGCGGTATTCCGCGTAAGCATGCGGTTCGCGGAGTCCACGCGGAATGCCACGAGACTCGGCGGTGGCTGATCGCGAGGTAGTTCGGATGTGCTCGCGGACTGAGAAGAACCGAGCAATGCATGCTTACGCGGAATACCGCGAAAGCATGCCACCCGGCCACCGCAACCTACGGCGGCGCGAGTCTGGGAGTCACGTTGACTGTGGATACACTGACTTTCAGTCCTCTGTACATCGTCAACACGCACTACATCGACATTGTGGTGACGTGCGAGTAAGCGCAAATTTCTCGGAGATGCATCATGACGGAAATGCGATGCAGAGTCGGGCTACTGCTTGGCATCATTGCCACCGTTGGCGGAGCGAACGACAGTTCTCGCGCCGACGAGTGCGCGGCCGTAAAGCTAACGCCAGAGTTAGGGAGCAGTAGTGAGTACTTCGGTTGGGCGGCTGACGCAGATCTGGACCGGATTCTCATTGGAGGCGCTTCCGGGGCGTATGTCTACGAGCGAAGTGATATTGATTGGATTCAGCGGGCGGTGCTTGCGCCAAACGGCATGAGTGGAACTGCGGTGGCGCTTGAAGACCAATACATGGTTATTGGAGATTGGCATGCCAGCGATCCGATACATGCGTCTGGCGCTGTCGCGTTGCTTGAGGAATTCGAAGGGGAGTGGCGGCACGTTTCACACGTCACGGGAACCGTCGAGAACGGCGAGCTGGGTCAATCGGTCGCGGTCTCGGGCGAGGTCGTAGTAGCGGGCGCTCCCGGCGAGAATGGCAACAAGGGTCGAGTTCACGTCTACCGCCGCGCCGGCGGCGAGTGGATCGAGGAGGCGGTGCTGTTGCCGCCGCCGACGTTGCAGTGGTTTGAGGGCTTCGGCTGGGAAGTGGCGATCGACGGTGATCGCATCGCGGTCGGCGACTACTCGGAATGGACCGACAGCAGCCTGCGCGTGGTGACGTTCAAACACGACGACGGCGAGTGGGTGCAGGAGAGCATTCTGGATTACTCATCTGACTTGGGTGCTATTTATGGAGTATGGATCGACCTGTATGGCGAATTCATGGTGGTAAACGGACGCTACGGCGATTTGAACTATCTGTATGAGTGGGTGCAAAGCGCCTGGGTTCAACGCAGCGAGTTCTACGGTAACACTGTGCTGTACGCCGGACAGGCCGGCATCGACCGCAATTACGTGCTGGAGATATTCGGTCCGGAAGGCGGGCGGCTGCATCGCCGCGACGGGGATGCGTGGATCGAGCTGGCGGAGTTCGCGAGTCCGAACAACGAGTTCTTGCCCTGGGGCGCAGCGGAGCTTTCTGGCGCATGGGCGATCGTGGGTGATCCCTCGGATCCCGACGACGGCTCGTTCGCCGGCGCGGTGCACCTGATCCCGCTGCCGATCGACTGCAACAACAACGGCATAACCGACGCCTGCGACATTGCGACCGGCGCGTCGAGTGACGCCAACGCCGACGGCGTGCCGGACGATTGCCAGCCGAACGATTGCCCGCGCGGCGGATGTGAGAATCTCGACATCGCCGGCAATGACTGCGTGATCAACCTTGGCGACCTGGGTTTGCTTCTGGCGAATTTCAACCGCGAGGGCTGGGACATCGCCGGCGACAGCGACATCGACGGCGACGTCGACCTGGCCGACCTCGGCGCCATGCTCGCCGCCTGGGGCAGCAACTGCGGCTGGCAGGTGGCGGAAGACGAGGCGAGGTGACGACAGAAGGGTCAACGGGCCAAGGGGTACAGGGGCCAAGGGGTTGAGGGGCAAAGGGGTCAAGGGGCAGAGGGGCCAAGGGGTTGAGGGGGAAGGCGAGAAGACGGGAATTTTGTAGGGTGGGCCATGCCCACCAACTTTTCGGCTGACGACTAACAAACCTCGCGCCGAACCCTCGGTGGGCATGGGCCGCCCTACAAGGCCTCACACCGGTTGGCCGATGCGCGCGGGCGCAATCCTTCGCCCCGTCGGGGCGAGAAGAACTCGAATTCGAAATTGCGTCCACGGGTTCCGCGTCGGGCGGCTTCGCCGCGCCGCCGCTCCACCGCGTGGCTACCACCCTCGGCCCCGTTGGGGCCGAAAGAACAGCGCCGGCGACTCGCGGGCGGAGACATACGGCAACCTCGCACCGGTTCCGCCCGGCTGGGGCCGAAAGATTGGTCCCGGCGCTGAACGACTGGGGAGGTGCGAGAAAAGGATTCT
Organism: uncultured Planctomycetales bacterium; assembly: GCA_964388675.1. Classification (GTDB taxonomy): domain Bacteria; phylum Planctomycetota; class Phycisphaerae; order UBA1845; family Fen-1342; genus CAYMBL01. Next base: position 72,813 of record CAYMBL010000008.1, on the reverse strand, counting down.
CGCACCGGTTTCGGCCCCGGATGGGGCCGAACGATCGGCCAGCACACTGCAAGACTGCTGGAGATGGTGCGAGAAAAGATTCTCGCACCAGTTCGGCTGGTCCTCCGGCGCTGCGAGACTGCGGGAGGTTTTGCGAGAAGGGATTCTCGCACCGGTTCCGCCCGGCTGGGGCCGAAAGATCGGCCAGCACATTGCAAGACGGCTGGAGATGGTGCGAGAAAAGATTCTCGCACCGGTTCGGCTGGTCCTCCGGCGCTGCGAGACTGCGGGAGGTTGTGCGAGAAGGGATTCTCGCACCGGTGCCGGCCACGCTGATACAGCAGCGGCACCGGGCACCGGGGCGAAGAGGAAGGCCACTGCTGACACAGCAGTGGCACAAGGACTCCGGACTCCAAACTCCGGCGAGCGCTGAGAAGGGGCCGACAGCAGCAGACCGGCCGGAGGCGCCGGAGGCCGGTCCCCCAGCGCAGCGCGAAACAGCCCGCGGCGGTTCGTTCCCGCCGCGACGCCGAGTTCGCGTGGGGCGCGAGTACACTTCGCGTATGCCGATCGAGCGGGTGTTTACGCAGTCGCTGCCCGACGAGGACCGCTTCCTCACATCGCTGCGTCCGCAGCGGCTCGACGAATGCGTCGGGCAGGAGCAGGTTCGCGCGCAGCTTCAGATCGCGCTCGATGCGGCGCGAAAGCGCGGCGAGCCGCTCGATCACGTGCTGCTCGACGGTCCGCCGGGGCTGGGGAAGACCACGCTGGCGCACGTGATTTCGCGCGAAATGGGCGCGAATCTGCGGTTGACGAGCGGGCCGGCGCTGGCGCGTCAGGGCGATCTGATGATGCTGCTGACGCAGATGGAAACGGGCGACGTGCTGTTCATCGACGAGATCCACCGCCTGAGCAAGGTGGTCGAGGAGTTCCTCTACCCGGCGCTCGAGGACTTTCGCGTCGACTACAGCACCGACAGCGGCATCGGCGGCCGAACCGTGAATTTCCGGCTGAAGCGCTTCACGCTGGTCGGGGCGACGACGCGCTCGGGGCTGCTCTCGGCGGCGCTGCGAAGCCGCTTCGGCCATCTGCTGCACCTGCAGTACTACGATGTGCCGGAATTGGTGCGCATCGCGCGGCGCAGCGCCGAGTTGCTCGCGGTGCCGGCTCAGCCCGAGGCGTTCGAGCGGCTGGCGTCGCGGGCGCGCGGCACGCCGCGCATCGTGAATCGGCTGCTGCGGCGGGTGCGTGATTTCGCGGAAGTTCGGGGCGACGGAACGTTGACGCCGGCGGCGGTCGACGCGGCGCTGGACATTCTGCAGATCGACGCGCTGGGGCTCGATTCGCTGGATCGCGGATATCTGTCGGCGTTGATGAAGCACTACGACGGCGGCCCGGCCGGCATCGAGGCGATCGCCGCCACGATGGGCCATGAGCGCGACACCCTTGAAGACGTCGTAGAGCCATATCTGCTGCAGATCGGTTTTGTGATTCGCACGCCGCGCGGGCGGGTCGCGCGGCCCGCGGCGTATGCGCACGTGGGCGAGTCGGCGCCGGCGAAGCTGGCGAACGGACCAGGTCTGTTTGAGTGAGCGGCCGGCGCGTTAGGCGTTTCGCGGCTCGGGCACGTCCCAGCCGCGGGCTTTTTCCTCGGACTGAATGACGTCGAGCGGCTTGGCCCCGGGCAGCGGTTCGGTCTTGGTGTTTACGAGCTTGCCGGCGGGGAAGAGCTCGCGGTTGCGGGCCGTCCACTCCTTGTAGGGCGTGGGAAGCTCGTCTTCCTCATAGATGGCATGCACCGGGCATTCGGGCACGCAGAGCTGGCAATCGATGCAGGTGTCGGGGTCGATCACCAGCATGCGCGGGTCCTGAATCTCGTAAAAGCAGTCGACCGGGCAGACCGCGCAGCAATCGGTGTAGCGGCAGTCCACGCAACGGGCGGTGACAACGTGCGGCATGACGGCATACTCCGCTGAGACGGCGCGGTGCGGACGCAGTTTTCGCCGCCGCGCCGGACGCCTTCCGGGCGTCGCTGTTTCGGCGGGAGCATACCGCGCGAGGCAGGTGAGCGGGATGCGGCGCGGCGCTCAAAGTTGTGAAACGAAAAACGCGGCGCGCGGCCAAACGACCGTCGCGCGCCGCGGTGAGACGAGTGTCGATCGAGCCGGCCGTCAGCGGCGGGCGTCGATCGCGCGGATGCGAAACTAGCCGGGCTTCTTCTCGGACGGGATCGCGACGGTGTCGATCACGTGGATGACGCCGTTGGTGCAGCCGATGTCGGTCTTGGTGACCTTCGACTTGTCGATCATGACGTCCTTGTCCTTCATGGTGACGGTGAGCTCGGCGCCGTTGACGGTCTTGATCGTCTTGGCCTTCACGACGTCGGCGGCCATCAGCTTGCCGGCGTGAACGTGGTAGGTCAGGATGCTCTTGAGCTCGGCGCGGTTCTCGGGTTTCTTGAGGCTCTCGAGCTTCTCCTTGGGCAGCTTGGCGAAGGCTTCGTCGGTCGGCGCGAACACGGTGAACGGGCCGGTGCCCTTCAGCGTCTCGACGAGTTCGGCGGTCGTCAGCAGCTCGGCGAGCGTCTTGAAGCTGCCGGCGGCGACCGCGGTGTCGACGATGTCCTTCTTGTCGGCGGCGTTTGTGATGGTTCCGAAGCCGGCGAAGACCATCAGCGCCGGGAGGGTCAGACCAAACAGCTTCCATGCATTCGAACGCTTCATGAGAGTGAACTCCGTTGCCGGGTAGGCCGTGGCGCAACGCCCGGACGCGACCGCGCGTCTTGGCTCAACCGACTGGCGTCGCCGCCGCCACCCGAAGGCGAGGGAGTATAGGAAGCGCATGTCGCGCGGCAACTTCGCGGAGAGGCGCGGGAGCGGCCATACTTGCGGCTGCCGGCGCGACGGCGCCAGCCGCAACTGCATCGTGAAGATCGGCTTGTGAACGAAGGAGGGGTGTTCCGTGCGCGCACGGTCACGCGATGGAAAGCGACTCGAGCTTTCGCGGGCTACACCGCGCGAGGCGAACGCCATGGCGGTGGGTCGGCGACGTCGCCTCGCTTACGCGTCGACGATCTCCCATCGGGGCCATTGCTGCCAGCGCCCGCGCGTGAAGTCGGGAATGTCCACCGCCGCGCTGCGCTTGGCGTTGGAGCGCTCGGTGCACTCGGTGATGCAGCTCCACGCCGCCGCGTCGTAGACGTTCATGTCGGTCGGCAGACCGTTGCGCAGGCAGTGGATGAGCCGGTAGTTTTCGAGGTAGTCCATGCCGCCGTGGCCGCCGGTCATTTTCTTGATTTTCTCGCTGCGCCAGAGCGGGTGGTCGAACTCTTCCGCGAAGGCGTCGAGCGGCTGCCAACGGTGGCCCTCGCCGCGCCCTTCGACATAAAGCCGTGGCGGCGACCCCATGTAGATCGCCTTGGAGCCCTGGAACAGGTTGTAGCGCGCGTAGGGGCGCGGCAGGTTGGTGTCGTGCACGAGATAAATGGTTCGCCCGAGCTTGGTCTTGATCAGGCAGATATTCACATCGCCGAGCGCGTACTTCTCGCTGCGGCGCGGGTCGTCGGCCGGAAGCGTCTGCTGATGCGCCTGCAAGCCGCGCGACGGTCCGCTCATCGACACCAGGTAGTCGAACTGGTCGCCGCGGTTGACGTCCATGGCCATCGCGACCGGTCCCAGGCCGTGCGTGGGATAGAGATTCGCATCGCGCTTCACCGAATGCGCCCGTCGCCAAAGCCCCTCGCCGTCCTTGCTGAACTTGATGTCACGCAGATCGTGCTGATAGCCGACTTCGGCGTGCAGTACCTCGCCGAACGCCCCGCGCCGCACCATGCTGAACACGAGCAGCTCAGGCCGGTCGTAGCAGCAATTTTCCATCATGACGCAGTGCTTCTGCTGCTTTTCGGCGGTCTCCACGAGTTGCCAGCATTCCTCGATCGTGAGCGCCGCGGGCACTTCGGTCGCGGCGTGCTTGCCGTTGCGCATGGCGGCGGTGCACACCGGCACGTGCCACTCCCACGGAGTGGCGGTGAAGACCAGGTCGAGGTCCTCGGTTTCGCAGAGCCGCTCGAAATCGCGCGGGCCGCGCGAATAGCCGGTGGGAGTCTTCTGCCCGGCCGAGGTGACTTTTTCCTGCGCGCGGGTGACCTTCTCCGGCACGATGTCGCAGACCGCGGTCACCTCGACGCCCTCGATCTTCAGCAAGTTCTCCAAGTGCCACGAACCCATGCCGCCGATGCCGACCATTCCGATGCGCACGCGCGATAGGGGCGGCGCAGCCGGCGGCGAATCCGGCACGGGACGGTCCTGGCGACGCGTGACGCCTGCGGCGAGCGGCGAGAGCGCACCGGCAGCGGCGATCCCGAGCGCCGCGCGCAACAGCTCTCGTCTGTCCGTCGCGGCGGACGCCAGGTCAAAGTGCTGAGGCGACGATTGTGGTTTTGAGTCCATTGGCGGCTCCTGAAGCGGCGCGTCGGTCGCGCGGTCTCTCGGTGACAGCGTATCGCGCGGTGAGCCGTTCGCCGAGTGCGACGGGCAGGGACGGTTGTGATGCGATTCCGTTCACCGGGGCCGGTGGCTATACTGCGGCCTGACCGTCCGACCGGGATGTCGGATGCCACGTGCACGGATGGACGCCATGTCGCTGGAGCCTCGTCGCGCTGCGCTGCATTTTCTGACGGCTGCCTGTCTGTGGGGGCTGAGCGTAGCGCTGTGGGTGCTCTTGCTGTCATTCGACGTGGCGGATTGGCCGTCCGCGTCGGCCTGGCCGCACAACGAGCCCACGGCCAATTGGCTCGGCTGGCCGGGCGCCTGGCTGGCGCACGCCCTGGTGTACTACCTCGGCGGCGGCGCGGTCGCGCTGGCGCTGCTCGTGAGCGCGATCGCGTTCATGCATGCGCAGCGACTTCCGCTGACCGATCTTTGGCTGCGCGCCATCGGCGTGATTCTCGTCTGCTCGAGCGTCGGCGCGCTGGCGGCGATGCACCTGCCCGCGTCGCGCTGGTTCCTGGTTTCCGGCCCCGGCGGCTTGGTCGGGGCGGCGTGCGCGCATCTGCTGCAGAAACACGTGAGCACGTTTGGCGCCTGGGTCGTGCTTCTCTCCGCGTTGCTCGTGGGGCTCGCGCTGTCCATCGATCACCTTGCGATGGCATTCTTGCGCTGGTTCATCGGCGCGACGCGTGAAGCGACGCCGGCGCTGCTCCGCACGAGCGGCGAAGCGCTGGCGACCGTCGGCGGGGCCGTCGCGGGCGGAGTCTCGATGACGGCGCAGCGACTGTCGTCGGGTGCGGCAGCGTGGCGGAGCGCGCGCGTTGCGCTCTCGCCGGAGTCGGGCCCCGCGAAGCCGGCCGCGACCGAACCCGCGTCGCGTCGGCCCACGGCTCGAATTTCAAAGCCGGTCGTTATCGCGGCCGACGAGGATGAGGATGACGAGCCGTCCGAAACAGAGACGCCGCCACTCACGGTGCGCCGGGCTGTGCCTGCGGCCCGCGCAAGCGACGAGTCGACACAAACGAGCCCTGTCCGCCACGTGACGCCGCCGCGCGATGTGCCGTCACCGGCGCGCAGCGTCGAGCGCGCTCCGGTCCCGATCGAGCCGGCGTTGCCGGAAGCGCTTGACGAATCCGAGGACGATTCGGGGCCGGATGCCGACGCCGCGCCGCCCGTGGTGGCTCCGCCGAAGGTGACTACGCTGGGGTCGCGGACGGTGCAACGCGCGTTGCCGCTGGAGCAGCGTGCGCTGCCGGGGAATTTTGAGCTGCCGCCGCTGGCGCTGCTCGAGGAGCCGGAGCCGCTCGACAAGTCTTCGATCGAGGTGGCGTGCCGCGAGAAGGCGTACGTTCTCGAGCAGACGCTGAACGAATTTCGGCTTGAAGTGCAGGTCGTCGCGATCGAGACCGGCCCGGTTATCACGGTCTTTGAGTTGAAGTTGGCTCCGGGAATCAAGGTCAGTCAGATCGCGTCGCTGACCAACGACATGGCGCGGGCCCTGCGTGCGCCGGCGGTGCGCGTGGTCGCGCCGCTGCCGGGAAAGACGACCATCGGCATCGAGGTGCCGAACGTCGACAAGGAGAAGGTGCGACTGAAGGACCTGATCCTGCAATCCGGAGCGCGGGCCGGCGGGTTCGAGATTCCGCTGTGCCTCGGGAAAGACGCGTCCGGCGCTCCGCTCGTCAGCGATCTGACGAAAATGCCGCATTTGCTGATCGCGGGCACGACCGGCAGCGGCAAGAGCATCTGCGTCTCCAGCATCATCATGTCGATCCTGCTGACTCGTTCCCCCGACGAAGTGCAGATGATTCTCACCGACCCAAAGGTCGTCGAGCTGGCGATGTTCAAGGACATCCCGCATCTGATGTGCCCGATCGTGACCGAGATGACCCGGGCCGAGGGCATCCTCGACTGGGCGACGACGAAGATGGACGAGCGGTACGCGCTGCTGGCTGAGGCGGGCGTGAAGGACATCCGCTCGTACAACAAACTGGGACGCGAAGGTCTGCGCGAGCGGATGGAAATCACGACCGAGGAGGAGTGGGCGCAGATTCCCATTCGCCTGCCCTACATCGTGATCGTGATCGACGAGCTGGCGGATCTGATGATGACGGCCGCGAAGGAAGTCGAGTTCTATCTGTGCCGGCTGGCGCAGAAGAGCCGCGCGGTCGGCATCCACCTGATCGTCAGCACGCAGCGGCCGCAGGCGAACGTCGTGACCGGCCTGATCAAGAGCAACCTGCCCAGCCGCATCTGCTTCCGCGTGTCGAGCCGGCTCGATTCGCGGATCGTGCTGGATCAGAACGGCGGCGAAGTGCTGATGGGGCAGGGCGACATGTTGTTCCTGCCGCCCGGCAGCGCGAAATTGGTCCGCGCCCAGGGTACGTACATCAGCGACGACGAGCTGCGCGCCGTTGTGCGCCACGCACGCTCGCAGGGTCAGCCGCAATATCACCCCGAGTTGATGCGCCAACCCAAGGCCGAAGGCGATCTCGGCGAGCGGGACGAGCTGTTCGACCAGGCGGTCGAGATCATTCTCGAAACCGGCCGCGGTTCGGTGAGCCTGCTGCAGCGCCGGCTCACCATCGGCTACGGCCGGGCGTCGCGCCTCGTCGACCAGATGGCGATGGCGGGCATCGTCGGCGACTACAAAGGCAGCCAGGCGCGCGAGGTGATGTTGACGCGCGACGAATGGCACGCGCTCAGGTCGCAGCGCGATCGCGAAGAGCGCGACGAGAACGGTTGACGCGCGAGGTCTCGCCGGCGGCGCGATTCGCGGTTTCCGCGGGCGAACGCGTGCGCTTGTTATTCGAGAGCGCCTCACGCACTTCGGCGAGCCACACCAGCCGCGCTCGCAGAGTCAGTTCCACGTTGCGGTGGGAAAGCCGGTCAAGCAGATCCTCCGGCTGATCCTGCCTAATCTGCTCCAGTGCTTCGCGCAGCGCTCGCTCGGCATCGTCGACCGTGCGCAGCGCGTCCGGCCGCGCGAGGCGATCAAGAAAGCGAAAACGCGTGCGCAGCGGATCGTGTCCGATCAATTCGGCCGCGGTCGACTTCGCGCTTAGCCACCGCCGCACGACGCGCGCGCCGGCCGCGGTCAGCCGCAACCACTGCGCGTTGCGCTTCGCCGGCTTGGCGGGGGTGGTCGCAAGCAGGCCGGCGCGTGTCAGGCGCTGCAGCAACGGGTAGATCGAGCCGGCGCTGCTGCTCCAGTGAGCCGAGAGCGAGCGATCAAACTCGCGGCGGACGGCGTACGCGGTGACGCAGGGCTGCCGCAGTCCGACCAGCGCCAGCACCACGCACTCGAGCTCGGTTCGCACTCCTTGTTCTCCCGCGTTCGCCGCCCGGCGAAATGCACTTGGCGCGATAGTACGAAACGTACTATAATGCCGAGATGCAAAGTTCGGCAACGCGAATACAGTTGATTACGCGGACGGCGACGACGGTTGCCGCGGCGATCGCGCTGGCCGGCGCGACGCTGCATGCGTCGGCCGGCGACCCGCCGCGCGATTCGCTCGAGCGGTTGCGCAGCGAAGGCGAACAAGTGCTGCGCGACTCGGATGCCGGCGCGTCGCAGGCGCTGGCGGAACGCGCGGTGCGCTTCGCGACGCAGACCGAAGACACCGACGAGTCGCTCAGCGCTTTGCGACTGGCGGACGACCTGTGTCATCGTGTGCCGCCGGAGGCCGCCGCGCGATTGCAGGCCCAGGCCCTGCGCCGGCTGGCTTCGTTGGCGCCGCGTTCGGGCCGGGCGCGACTGTTGCTGACGGAGCACTTCTTGCCGCCCTTGGCGGACGACGCCGCGCAATCGGGGCTGCCGGCGGCGGTGCGGCGCTACGACGCGCTGCTCGATGACCTCGCGTCGGGAGCGGACGAAGCTACGCAACGCGATCTCATCCTCGCCCGCTGCATGGTGCGAATCGCCGCGCACCGCACGTGCGCTGTCGCGTGGCTTGACGAGGCGGAGCGTCGAGACGTCGATCGCCGACTTGCGAGTTTGGCGGCTGAGGGCGGCGAGTCTCCCGACGGAGCGCCGTGGTCTGACTTGGTCGCCGGGCTGCGTGCGGAACTGCGCGAGACGCCGTTCGGCCGCGAGATCGGTCAATGGAGCGCGCCTGACCTCGGCGGGCGCAGCGTCGCGCTGCACGAGTATTCCGGCCAGATCGTCGTTCTCAGTTTCTGGTCGAGCTGGTGTCTGCCGTGCCTCGAGATGGTTCCGCAGGAGGCTGACCTGCTTCGTCGACTCGGGCCGCGCGGCGTCGTCCTGGTCGGCGTGAACAGCGACGCATCGCCGGATGCCGCGGCTGCCGCCGCGGTGCGGCACAAGATCACCTGGCCGCAACTGCACGCTGCGCCGGATCAGCCGGAATCGCTGGTGGGGCGGCTGCACATTCGCGAATGGCCGAGCGTGATCGTTCTGGATCGGCGCGGCGCGATCGCCGCCAAGTTCGTCAGTTCGCGCGCGGGGCGAACGTGGTCGATGTCCGACGTCGAACGCGCGGTGGTCAATTTGCTCGATGCGCCTGGCGCGACGCCTTGAATCCAATCCAGCTAAGGAGATTTGCATGCACAGTCTGACCGCCGTGGCGATTGTTTGGATGCAGGCGCTGGCCCAGTCGAATCCGTCGACGCAGCCCGCGGGCGGGTGGGAGGCCGGCTCGGGCACGCGGTCGCCGGCGTCGCGCGCGGCGGCGCTCAGTCCGAAGGAGCAGCAGCGATATGACCAGGTGGCGATCGCGCTGTTGCAGGCGATCAAGGCTGACGACAAAGCCGCGTACCGCGCGCTGCACAGCGACGAAGGCTGGAACACGGCGATCGATTGGTGGCAGGCGATGTTCGTGCGGCAGCGCGCCCGTTTCGGGCCGATCACGCGCGCCTATCCGGGCGTGCGCGGCATGATTCGCTTCAGCAAGTTCGCGTACGAATCGGAGCTTGCCGACGGAGCGTCCTTCGTCATCCTGTTCGAAGAGAAGGTGGGCGGCGTGCTGACGTTCCGCCTCGATGAGGCCGGCAAGATCGCCGCCACCTCCGTCTTCATCAAAGAAGAGCTGCGCGAGTACGCCCCCGACGGCGTCAAGCCGATCTTTCCGCCGCCGAAGCCCTGAACGAGGTCGACGGTCGTCGCGGGGATTCCGCGTCGGCGGTCACCCCGGAGTCACGCACAGGCAACTGGCGCTCGGCCGCAGCTTGGTTCGCGCCCAGGCGCGCTCAAAGCGCTGTTTTATCTCTGCCGCGCCGGCTGCATCGCGCTGAGCCGCGAGCGCCTGTTGCAGGCCGAAGAGCGACCAGCCGTTCTCGGGCCAGATTTCGAGATCGCGGCGGTAGACGGCTTCGGCTTCGCCGTTGCGCCGGGCTTCGAGCAGCACCGCACCCAGCGTATGCCGCACCGGTTGAATCCAATCCGGCGGCTCCATGTAGAGCAGCGTGTCTTCGATCGCGACCGCCCGCTCCAATTCGGAGACCGCGCGCGGCAGGTCGCGCTGCGCGAGCGCGATCTCGCCCTCGAGCATGTGCTCTGCGATGCGCAGAATCTGACGGGCCGGATTGATCGCCATCATCGCCTCGGCCGGAACGCGGGCCGCGGCTTCGCGAAACGCCGCCTGCTCGCGCAGCGCCGCCGCGACGTCGCCTTTGGCCGCGAGCGCGACCGCTCGGTTGCAACGCCACATGGCGGTCGTGATGGGCAGTTCGGCCGCGGGCGCTGATTCGGCAAGCAGCTCATCCCAGAGGCCAAAGCGCTTCTGAACGTCGTAGACGATCGACATGTACGGATCGGCGAGCGCCGCGTTCGTTCGCACGTAGTCCGCCGGAACGCCGGCGACCATTTCACGCGCCGCTTTCTCCGCGACGTCGCGCCGGCCCTCCATCATCGCCGCGAATGCCAGGAAGTGCTGGTTGTGGGCCATGTACAGCTTGTAGAACCCCTGCCGCGGCGAGCGCTTCGCATAGCGCTTGTCGGCGCGGATGGCGAGTTCGTTTTGGTCGGCGGCCGCCGCCCAGCGACCGGTCTGCACGTCGATGTGCGACGGCATGTGCATGAGGTGTCCGGAGATCGGCACGCGGCTGCGGAGTCGATCCGCCGCTGCCAGCCCGCGCTCGGGATTCGGCGAGGCCTCCACGGCGTGGATGTAAAGGTGATTGGCGCCGGGGTGATCCGGCGCGAGCTCGAGCGCTCGCTCGAGCGTGGCCAGAATCTCGAGGGTTGCGCCCTTGGGCTGTCCGTCCGGCGTCCACAAATCCCACGGTTGCAGGTCCATCAGCGATTCCGCGTACAGCACGGCGACGTCGGCGTCGGACGGATGCTGCTGCCAAACGCGCTTCATCGCGGCGGCATACGCTTCGTCCAACGGGCGGCGATCGGCGGGCTGCGGGTTGGCGTAGCGCGCCGCCAGCGCTTCGATCAGGGCGCGCTCGACCGGGCCGGCTTGCGCCGCACGGGCCTGCGCGTTCTGCAACGCTTCCCACGCTGCGGCGGCTCGTTCCGGCGGAACCATAGCGAAGTTGATGTGTGGTCCATTGCAGAGGGCGACGCCCCACCAGGCGATCGCCAGCGAGTCGTCGATGGCTGCCGCCTCGCGGAACGAGCGAATGGCCTCGTCGTGGTTGAAGGCAAATGCCCACACCATGCCTTGATCGAAATAGCGCTGCGCGCGACGCGACTCGGTCGTCGCCTGGCGCGTGTAATCGCTCATGCCGTCGAACAGCGGGGCGCGCGTCGCGTCGGCGGCGCGCTCGCCGGTCGTCGCGCAGCCCGTGGCGACGAGCAGCCCAATCCCAATCCCTGCCAGGACCCAACGTCGCATGGTGTTCTCCTTCGTTTGCTAAGCGGGGATTTGCCCCGCGATCAGCCTTGTTCGCGCTGCGGGCGCAGTTCGCCGCGCCGCCGCGCCAGCCACAGGCCCGCCGGCAGCATGCACAGGAGACTGCCGGGTTCGGGCGCCGGTGTGTATTCGAGTTCGATGCGCGACCCGCGCAGGATGCGTGCATCGAGCGTGGCGGTCGCGCCGCCGAAGAGCGTCGGCTGGAACACGCCGTTCAACTCCGAGGTTTCCAGCGTATACGAAAACAGCCCGCTGCCCGACCAGCCCAGCGCGCTGCCGCTGAGCGCCACCACCGGCGTCGCCCCTTCATCCGGAAAGAGCGGCAAGGTCACATCCGCGTCGAAGTTCGCCGCGTCTGCGCCCGGCGCCACGTCGACCAGCAGCACGATCCGAGCCGACTCGACGTGTCCGCCGACGCGCGGATCGTCGGCAAACAGAAACCCCGTGTACGACGACCCCGGGTCGGCGAAAAAGAAGGCGGTGGTGTCGGCTTGGCAGGTCGCGATCGCCGCCAGCACGGCGAATACGGTCGCCGCGCGCTGTAGTCCGTGCATTCGTGCTCCTCAACGTTGGAAGGTCGGTCGCGTCGGGCTTCGCCGCACGACGATCGCGGGCGCCCCGCGGCTGTCGATCAGACCATCCGAGTTCGATGCGATGTCTTGGCGGATGTTTCACGCGCTGTGCGGCGAATTCGCTTCGGCGGCTCGTCGCTGTTAAGGCATTTCCGCTTCAGTGTTCATATACTGTTAGGTATAGTACACTGATGCCCGACCGGCCCGGCAGCAAACATCACGAGCATCCGCGCCAGGCCGCATACGCCGCGGAACCCGCCGCGCCGCGCCTCGCGCCGCTCGCCGACGCGGCGGAGTACGCGGAGCTGCATTGTCTGTCGAACTTCTCCTTTCTGCGCGGAGCGTCGCACCCCGAGGAGCTGATCGAGCGCGCCGCCGAGCTGGGCTACGCGGCGATCGCCATCACCGATCGCGAATCGCTCGCCGGCGTGGTGCGGGCGCACATCGCGCACCGGGCGCTGCGCGAGCGCGGCGGCGACGTGCCGCGGCTGATCATCGGCGCCGAAATCCTCCCGCGCGACGGCCCGCCGCTGGTGCTGCTGGCCACCGACCGCGCCGCCTACGGCCGGCTATGTCGGCTGATTACGCGCGGCCGCCGCCGGGCGCGCAAGGGTGACTGCGAACTCTGGCTGGCGGACGTGATCGAATACGCGGAGGGCCTGATCGCGATCGTTCGGCTCGATGAATCCGCACCGCGGGCGTTGGACGCCTTCTGGCGTGCGCTGCCGGCGCTGCGGAGTGCGTGGCGCGCGCGGCTGTACCTGGCGGCATCGCTCGACGGGCAGGAGCCAGACGCGACGCGCCTGGCGCGCTTCGCCGACCTGGCGCGGGAGGCGGCGCTGCCGTTGACGGCGACCAATCACGTGCATTACCACGTTCCGCAGCGGCGGTACCTGCAGGACGTGCTGACCTGCGTGCGGGAGAAGTGCACGCTGGCCGAGGCCGGCCGTCGTCTGTGGTCCAACGCCGAGCGCCACCTGCGGGCGCGCGACGAATTGCAGCGGCGCTACACGCGCCACGCCGACGTGGACGTGGCGCACGCCGGCCGCGCAGCGCTGCAGAACACGCTGGCGATCGCGGACCAGTGTTGTTTCAGCCTCGACGAGCTGCGCTATGACTATCCGCACGAACTCGTTCCGCCCGGACGCGGCGCGATGGACTACCTCGAGCAGCTCACGTGGGCCGGCGCGGCGGAGCGCTACGGCGCCGCGCTGCCCGAGGGCCTGTGCGATCTGGTGCGCCGCGAGCTGGGGCTGATCCGCGAGCTGCGCTACGAGCATTACTTCCTCACGGTCTGGGATCTGTGCCGCTTTGCGCGCGAGCGCGGCATTCTCTGTCAGGGGCGCGGGTCGGCGGCGAATTCCGCGGTCTGCTATTGCCTGAGCATCACTGCGGTCGACCCGGCGCGCCACGATCTGCTGTTCGAGCGCTTCATCAGCAAGGAGCGCAACGAGCCGCCCGACATCGACGTCGACTTCGAGCACGAGCGCCGCGAGGAGGTGTTTCAATACATCTACGAGAAATACGGGCGCGAGCGGGCCGCGATCACGGCCGAGGTCATTTCCTATCGCGCTCGCAGCGCCGTGCGCGACGTCGGCAAGGCGCTGGGGTTGTCGCTGGATTGCGTCGACGCGATCGCCAAATCGCTCGACTGGTTCGACACCTGGTCGGCCGAGGAGCCGCCCGTCGCGCCCGAGCCGGCCGAGTCTCCGGCCGACTGGCGTCGGCGGCGCAGCTCCGCGCTGCGCAGCCTGCGCAACGCGGGCGTCGACCCGCGCGCCCGCCCGATCCGCATGCTGATTCGCCTGGTGCGCCAGATTCTCGGCTTCCCGCGGCATCTTTCGCAGCACGTCGGCGGATTCGTCATCACGCACTCGCCGCTGTGCGAGCTTGTGCCGCTCGAGAACGGCGCCATGCCCGGCCGCACCTTCATCGAGTGGGACAAGGATGACATCGACGCGCTCGGCATTCTCAAGGTCGATTGCCTGGCGCTCGGCATGCTGACCGCGATTCGAAAGTGCCTGCAACTGCTGCCCGACGACGCACAGGCCGCCCGCCGCGGCATCACCGGTCGCGTACCGCGCGCTCTGGTGGAGATCCCGGCCGAGGACCCGCACGTCTATGACCGCATTTGCGAGGCCGACACGGTCGGCGTCTTTCAGATCGAGAGCCGCGCCCAGATGTCGATGCTGCCGCGCCTGCGGCCGCGGAATTTCTACGACCTGGTGATCGAGGTGGCCATCGTGCGCCCGGGGCCGATCCAGGGCGGCATGGTTCACCCCTTCCTGCGCCGCCGCAGCGGACTCGAACCCGTCAGCTACCCCAGCCCCGACGTGGCCCGTGTGCTGCACAAGACGCTCGGCGTGCCGATCTTTCAGGAGCAGGCGATGCGCCTGGCCGTCGTGGCCGCCGGCTTCACCCCCGGCGAGGCCGACCAGTTGCGCCGCGCCATGGCCGCCTGGCGCCGCGGCGGCCAGATCGAGAAATTTGAACGCAAGCTGATCGCCGGCATGCTCGAGCGCGGCTACACGCGCGAGTTTGCCGAACAACTCTACAAACAGATTCAGGGCTTCGGCGAATACGGGTTTCCCGAGAGCCACGCCGCTTCGTTCGCGCTGCTGGTTTACGCTTCGTCGTGGCTCAAGACGTATTACCCCGCCGAGTTCTGTGCCGCGATGCTCAATGCCCAGCCGCTCGGCTTCTACACGCCCGGCCAGCTCCTGCGCGACGCACAGGAGCACGGCGTCGAGGTGCGCTCCGTTGACGTCGGCTTCAGCGAATGGGATTGCACGCTCGAACCGCGCGCCGACGGACACGCGGCCGTGCGGCTCGGGCTGCGTCTGGTGCGCGGCCTCAGTGCGGCGCGGCTGCCCGCCGTGCGCGCCATCGCCGCCGCCCAGCGCGCGGCCGGGGCCGCCGGCCTGCACGCACTGTGGCGCGCCGGGGTCGGTCGCGCGTCGCTGTTGCGGCTGGCCGCTGCCGACGCCTTCGGCTCGCTGCATCTTGATCGCCGGACGGCGTTGTGGCACATTCTCGCGCTGGACGAGCGCGCTGCGAACGAGCGCCGCCCGCGCGCCGCCGCTCCGGCGCTGCGGCTCGTGTCGACGGAGGATGCGCTGCCGCCGAGCCACGAAACAGACGCGCCGGCCGAGCGTGCGCCGCTGCCGCGCGGGAGGCCTGTTCAATCGCTGCTGTTCGCGGATCAGCCGCTGCCGGAAGCGCCGCGCGTGCCGCTGCCCGAGGTGCAGCTCGAGGAGACCGTCGTCGCCGATTACGACGCCCAGGGTTTTTCGCTGCACGCGCATCCGCTGGCGCTGCTGCGGCCGCAGTTGGAATTCGTGGCCCGCGCCGCCGGCGACACGAACCCGCTGCTGACATGCGCGGCGCTGCGTTCGGCCGCGGCCGGGCGCCGCGTGGCCGTCGCCGGACTCGTCACGCTGCGGCAGCGCCCCGGGACCGCCAAGGGCGTGGTCTTCATGACGCTCGAAGACGAAACCGGAATGGCGAACCTGATCATCCGCCCGAACATCTGGGAGCAGTATTGGAGCATCGCGCGCAATCGCCCCGCGCTGCTGGCGGCGGGGCGCGTCGAGCGCCAGGGGCAGGTGGTGCATCTCATGGCCGAGCGCTTCTTCGATCTCACCATGGGGTTCGGGGCGCTGCGCAACGCTTCGCGCGATTTTCATTGACGCCGCCGCGCGCTGAAGACGCGCGCGGTGCTTGGTGCGCAACCGGCGCGGGCCTACCATCCGCACACCAGACGGGAACCACTCATGAACTATCGCAGACTCGGGCGGGCGGGAATCAAGGTCTCGGAAATCGGCCTCGGCGGCTGGCTCACGTTCGGCCGCGGCGTGAGCGACGAGGTCGGACGCAGTTGTCTGCGACGAGCATTCGAGCTGGGCGTGAATTTCTTCGATTCCGCCGACGTTTACGCGCGCGGCGCGAACGAGGAATTCTTCGGCCGTGAGCTGAAGGCCTTCCGCCGCCAGGACCTCGTCATCGCCACCAAGTGCTTTTTTCCGATGAGCGACGCCCCCAACGACCGCGGGTTGTCGCGCAAGCACGTGTTCGAGAGCGTGCACGCATCGCTGCAGCGCCTGCAGACCGACTACATCGATCTGTACCAGTGCCACCGCCATGATTCTGAAGTGGAGATGTTCGAGCTGGTGCGCGCGATGGATGACCTGATCCGCCAGGGCAAGATTCTGTACTGGGGCGTCAGCGAATGGCCGGC
The DNA here is from genome assembly GCA_964388675.1 of uncultured Planctomycetales bacterium. Classification (GTDB taxonomy): domain Bacteria; phylum Planctomycetota; class Phycisphaerae; order UBA1845; family Fen-1342; genus CAYMBL01. The sequence continues at coordinate 56,717 of CAYMBL010000008.1, read as the reverse complement.
GCTCGAGATCAAGAATGCCGTGGCGGTCGCGCGCGAGCTGGGAGCCTGTCCGCCGGTCAGCAATCAGCCCGAATACAGCTATGCCGCTCGGCGCGTCGAGACCAACGGCGTGCAGAGCGCGTGCGTGCAGGATGGTCTGGGGATGGTGGTCTGGAGCCCTCTCAAGCAGGGCCTGCTGACCGGCAAGTACGCCGCCGGCACGCCGACCGACAGCCGTGCCGCGAGCGAGACCATGGGCGGGTTCATCAAGGAGATTCCGCGCAGCCTGATCGAGCGCGTCGAGTCGCTGCGGCCGGTGGCGCAGCGCTGCGGCGGCACGCTGGCGCAGCTCGCGCTGGCCTGGCTGCTGCATCGCGCGGCCCTGTCGAGCGTGATCATCGGCGCGTCGCGCGTGTCGCAGGTCGAGGAGAACGTCGGCGCCGCCGAGGTCGCCGCGCGTCTCACGCAGGCGGACTTCGACGCGATCGACGAGAAATTCCCTGCGGCGACGAATCCGTAGCCAAGCAGTTCAATTCAGCCCGTCGTCGCCGCGCTCGCGTTCGTGCCGAGTCCACGCCGCGCCTTTCGCGGTTAGTCCACGCCGTCGTCGCGCTCGTTGTTCTCCTCCATGGTGGTGCAATCGTCGCCGGGGCTGGTGCAGTCGAGCACGTACTGGCACAGGTTGGTGCATGCAGTCGGGCCGGTGCCCGTGTAGCTCGCGAGTTGTCCGTCCGCCCAGGTCCACATGGTCGAGCCGGCGGGCAGGCCCCAGCGGTCGCTGCCGACCGTCAGGTAGCTCGCCAGCGAGCGTGGCGAATACCCACCGCTGCCGGTCAGCCCGACGCCTTCGCGCGCCAGGTCGTATTGCATGCAGCACTTGTCGTCGGTGGTCGGGATCGGGAACGTGCAGTGTACGTCGCCGAAGCCGACTTTGAGGTTGGCGGTTTGCAGCGCCGCGAGGTTCGTACGCAGGGTCTGCATTTCGCAGCTCTTCGTCTGCCACGCCGTGTTGAGGATGACGTCGGTCGTGCTTCCCAAACCGAAGTTGTCGTCGATGTTTTGCTTGTACTTGAGGTAGTAGTCGTAGTTGGGGCTGGTCGTGTCTTCGTTGAAACGAACCGTCACGGCCAAGGGGATGTTCGGGAAGATCGCGATCCACATGTCCCAGAAGGCGGTGGTCGCCTGCGAGTACTTGCGGCAGCCGCTGTCCCCGATCGGGCAGGCCGAGTTCTTCCAGCGCAACCGCGGTTTGTTCCCGACGAACGTGATGCCGGCCGCTTCCAGCGCGGGCTTGAGGGCCAGCGTCGTCGTGTTGTAGAAGCTCGGCTCGGTGGTCTCGACGCTGTAACCGGTGACGCGGATGTACTCGATGCGATCGCCGTAGGAACCGGTGAACGGCGCCGGCGGCAACGGGGCGAGCATCAGTTGCCCGGCCAGCGCATTCAGCAGTTCCTCGAACTCGTCCTGATAAGTCTGGTTCCAGAACAGCGGGTAGTGTACGAGCACCGACGCAGTGCTGTTCGTGTACGAGACGATGCCGCTGGGTGACTCGAGCGACAAGCGCTCGATCAGCCAACCCGGCGTGGCATTGTTGAACGCATGCTCCGGTTTGTCGGGGTTCTTTCCGCTGATCGGCATGATCACGAGCACGGCGCGCTTGGGGTACTCGCCTTCGGCGAGCGTTTCGATCCAGTCGGTAATCGGCGCGAAGTTGAACTGATCATCGCTCGGCTCGAGCTCCGACCAGTTGAACCAGCTTTGGACGGCGGTGATGTGGGCGTTGGTTGACGCTTTCGCGTTCGCGATTTTCGTTCCGTCCGTGTGATCGTTGATCTTGGCCACGATGCCGTAGCCACGCGGTTGTGCTGCGGCGACCGTCGTGAGGAGGCTGAGCAAGACGCTCGCCGAAACGCGTACCGATGTTTGCCGGAACATGATCGACTCCTTTCGAGTGGGACGTGCGCGGCCGCGACGGGCGAACCGCCGCCGGGATCTTGCGCGCGGACGTTTTTTTTTTGTCAAGGTTTTTCTTGAAATTCCGTGCTTTTTTGTCTAGATTTCGTAGGCCCTGTCTTGGAGACCGACATGCCGCTTCGAAGTGCGCTGATTCTCGCGCTGCTCGCGTGGACGCTTTCGCTTCGTAGCGCGCACGCGCAGTGCGAGTGGCAGTGGCGGAACTTCGACGCGGAGGTCGGCGCGCCAGTTTTCTCACTGTTTCCCTGGGACAAGGACGGGGATGGATCGAACGAGCTGCTCGTCGGCGGTGACTTTTTCGAAATCGGCGGTGAGGCCATCGACTACCTGGCGGTCTGGGATGGCCACTCGTTCAGACGGTTCAGTGAGCCTTCGATTCTCCTGCCCCAATCCTTCGCGGTCTTCCGCGACGAGTTGTATGCAGTTGGGAACGGCTCCCTCTATCGCTGGCCCGGCGCCGAGTGGGACCTCATCGAGAGCGCGCCTTTCCCGATCGACGGCTTGCTTGTGCATGACGACGACTTGATCGCGCACGGCCCGTTATTTCGCTGCATCAAGCGCTGGGACGGGCAATTCTGGTACGACTACGGCAGCGGCATGAGCGATGGCTACCTCGGCGACGCCCCGTATGTGAGTGACGTCGCGATTTTCAACGGCGAACTGTACGCGTGCGGCAACTTCAACGTTGCCGACGGAAAATTCTGCACGACTGTTGTACGCTGGGACGGCACCACATGGCAGAGTCTGCCCGGCGCTCCGGAACCGTCCGTTCAGGCCCTTCGCGTGTTCGACGGCAAGCTCTACGCCGGTGGAAACTCGAGTTTTCCGTGGCACACGCCCTTCGCCTACTGGGACGGCGTGAACTGGACTTTTCCGGAACAGCCCGATTCGTCGGTGTACTCACTTGGCGAGTTTGACGGCCGCCTGATCGTCGGAGGCGGCTTCAGCGAGCCGTACGCGGGCATCGCATTCTGGGACGGCCAGTCGTTCAGCGGCCTCGGCCGCGGCATCGATGGCTTCGGCGTCTTCGCGCTCGCCGAGTTCGACGGCGATCTCTACGCCGGCGGCTGGTTTGACGAAATCGACGGCCTGCCCATCGAGAACTTCGGCATCTGGACCTACGCCCCCGACGGCGACGCCAACGGCGACCTAAAGGTCGATCTCTCCGACCTCGGCATCGTCTTGCGCTCGTTCTCGACCTGCAACGGCAATCCACTGTTCGACCACGCCGCCGGTCGCCTCGGCGACAACGGCAACAACTGCGTCGATCTCGAAGACCTAGGCGAAGTGCTCGCGTCGTGGGGCGCGAGCTGCGAGTAGGCGGACCGTCGCGCCGCCGCCGCTGCCTGGCCCTCACCCGCCGATGCGCGGCGGAATGGGCGCGCCGTGCGGATCGAGCGCCGGATCGTCAATCGACGCCGCGAGTCGCTCCTGCATTCCCGGATCGGTCACGTGCTCCAGCACCGCCGCGGGCGCGTGCACGTGATCGGCGGGCACCGCAAGATGGCGGTCGAGATAGGTTTCCCACAGACGGTGTGAGCGCACGAGCCGCGCCGCAGCCGCAAGTCCGGCGGCGGTAAGCGAAACCTCGCGGCCGCTGCCGCGCACCAACCCGCGCCAGCGCAGCAGCGCCAGCGCGACCCGGCGTTGCAGGCCCAGCCGGGCCGGCGCGCCGCGTGGCCCGTCATCGGCCGACGGCACGCTTGCCGAGCGCGAGTCCGGGGCGAACGCGGGTTCGTGGCGACGGTAAAGCTCGCCGAGCAGGTCTTCACGCAGGATTTGCCAGCGCAATCGCAGGTGCGCGGCGCTGCGCGCGAGCAATCCGTGGCGCGGCGCCAGCAGCCACGCCGCGCCGAACAGCCCGCCGAGCGTCACGCTCATCATTCCCGCCGAACTGACGCTGATCGGACCAAACCCGACCCACGCCGGCAGCGCGAGCGCCAGGCCGTGCCCCACGAAGGCGGCGATGCCCGCGACGAGCACGCTGCAAAGCAGCAGCGGCGCCAGGCGATCGGTCAGCAGGTGCGCCGCGGCCGCGGGCACGATCAACATGGCGATCACCAGGATGCTGCCGACGCTTTCAAACGCGGCGACGGTCGTGAGCGAGACGATCGTCATCGTCAGATAGTGCATCAGCCGCGGCGAGTATCCGAGCGTGGCCGCCAGCGCCGGATCGAACGCCGTGATGCGCAGCTCCTTGAAGAACAGCAGCACGAACAGCGCATTCAGCAGCAGCATGACGCCGATGCGCAACGTGGCGCGGGGCACTTCGCCGCCCAGCAGCGGGATGGTGTCGAGCGGCACATACTCGATGGAGCCGTAGAGCACGCAACCCGGATCGAGGTCGACGTGGTCAGCCGCCTGACGAATGAGAATCAACCCGAGTGCGAACAGCACCGTGAAAACAACGCCCATCGCCGCGCTCTGTTCGACGCCACCGCGCGAGTGCAGCCACTGCGTGAAGAACGCGGTGAGCACGCCGACGATTGCAGCGCCGACGAACATGGTCAGGCTGTCGCGCTGACCGCTGACCAGGAACGCGACGGCCAGCCCCGGCAGCACGGCGTGGCTGATGGCGTCGCCCATCAGGCTCATGCGGCGCAGCAAGAGAAAGCAACCCGGCAGAGCGCACGCTGCGCCGATGAGAGCGCCGGTCACGGCGATCCACGTATCGAGCGGCTGCCAACTGCTGAGCGCGGTTGCGAGCATCAGCCGCGCTCCAGCGCCAGGCGGTGCGGGCTTGGCGGTCGCATCAGGTCGGGGTGGTCAGTCGCGAGTTGGGCTTCGAGTTCGACGATCATCGGCGCATCGAGCACATGTTCGACTTCGTCGGCGTCGCGGTCGACGTGCGTCGGCGCGACGTCGGCGTGGCTGATGAGAAACAGCTCCCACAGGCGATGATTGCGCGCGGTGCGCCAGGCGGCGTCGCCGCCCAACTCGGTCAGTCGCCAGCCGCCGCGCATTTCCTCGATCAGTCGGTCGCGTCGCGCGGCGCGCAGCACCGCCCGCAATCGTTCGGGACGCCACGAGCGGGCGGCGAGCAACTGCGTGAACGAAACGGGCACGCGCTGCGCCGCTTCGGAGTCCGTCGCGGCGATTTCGCCGATCTCGTACATCGCGCGCAGCAGGTGTTGTCGATGAATGCGTGATTCGAGCCGCGCCGCCTGCATCGCGCGCGGCAGCAGTCCGCCGATCGGACCGCACAGCACACTGACGCCGAACGCCGCCCCGGCCACCAGCACGATCACGGCCCCGGCCGGCAGCCGCGGCAACAGCGCCGACAGCGCGGCGCCGACGCCGGCGCTCGCCGCGCCGATCAGGGCGGCGGCGATCAGCATGCGGCTGAGCCGCTGCGTCCAGAAGCGTGCCGCGGCCGCCGGAATGACCAGCAGCGCGATCATCAGGATCAGGCCGACCGCCTGCAGACCGATCACGGTGACCAGCACGACCACCGCCATCATCAGCGTGTCGAGCGCAAGGACCGGCCAGCCCTGGGTGGCGGCGTACGCCGGGTCGAAGCACAGCAGGCGGAACTCTTTCAGCAGCGCCAGCGACGCCAGCAGCACGGCGGCCGCGGCCACCGCGATTCCGACCGCGTCCGACAGCAGCATCGAGGCGGTCTTGCCGTAAATGAACGCCTCCAGCCCGGCGGCGCTGCCGGATTGCGAGGACTGCGCGACGCTGGTGAGCGCGACGCCGGCTCCGAAGAAGACGCTTAGCACGATGCCGAGCGCCGCGTCCTCGCGAATTCGCGAGCTGTGAACGATCGCGAGCACGGTGAGGATTCCGATCGCTCCGGCGATGGTTGCGCCGGCCAGCAGGCCCGGCAGCCATTTGCCGTCGCCGCCGAGCGCGGTCATCAGCAGAAACGCGGCGCCGAGTCCGGGAAGCATGGCGTGGCTCAAAGCGTCGCCGAGCAGCGCTCGTTTCCGCAGCAGCATGAATGAGCCGATCAGGCCCGAGGCGGCGCCGAGCAACGTGACGCCGAAGAGAACGACGCGTGTGTTGTAGTCACGCAGCAGGACCAGGCGCAGCCACTGATCGGCGCTCGGCCATTCGAAGCCGCCGCCGGACGCCAGGAAGATCATGTGCGCTGGCTCCGCCGGGCGATCGCGTTCGACGCTTCGTCGAGCAGCGTGAGCCGGCCGCCGTAGGTCTTTCGCAGGTTCTCAGGCGTCAGCGTGGTGTCGACCGGACCATGCGCGACGACGCGCATGTTGATCATGAGCACGTGGTCGAAGTACTCGGGCAGCGTCTGCAGATCGTGATGAACGACCAGTGCCGTGCGGCCTTCGTTCCGCAGCGTGCGCAGCACGTCGACCATGGCGCGCTCGGTCGCGGCGTCGACGCTGGCGAACGGCTCGTCCATCAGGTAGAGCTGCGCATCCTGCACCAGCGCCCGCGCCAGAAACACGCGCTGCTGCTGTCCGCCGGAAAGCTGGCTGATCTGGCGCTCCGCGAAGTCGCCGAGCCCGACGGTTTCGAGCGCTCGCTGGGCGGCGTCGCGATCGGCGCGGCCGACCGGGCGCAGCCAACCGAGCCGCGCGTAGCGACCCATTGCAACGACGTCGCGCGCGCAGACCGGGAAATCCCAGTCCACCGTCTCGCGCTGCGGCACGTACGCAACGAGGCGGCGCTGTCGGCGATAGGGCCGGCCGAAAATCGTCACACGCCCCGAAGCCTTCGGCACGAGATCGAGAATCGCCTTCAGCAGCGTGCTCTTGCCCGCCCCGTTGGGTCCCACGATGCCGATCAGGCTGCCGGCGGGAGCGTCGTAGTCGACGTCCCAGAGCACCGGCTTGCGGTGATACGCGACCGTCACATCGTGGATACACAGCGGCGCGTCGCTCGGATGCTCGCCGCCGGTGGCGACGGCGGGACCTGCGGCGTGTCGCTGCGGCGCGCCAGCGCCCGAGGCGTGGCCGGATTCGCGATCGCGCATGGATTTCATTCGGCCGCGAGCTTTCCGTGCAGGCCGCGCGGCGGCGCAGTGCCGCCCAGCGCGCGGGCGATCTTCGTCGCGTTGTGATCGATCATTCCGATGTACGTGCCTTCGTATGTGTTCGGTGCTCCCATTGCGTCCGAGAACAGCGTGCCGCCCAGCCGCACACTTGCCCCGCGCGACGCCGCGCCTTCGATCAGCGCACGGACGTTGCGGTCCGCCACGCTGGTCTCGACGAAGATCGCCCCGACGCCCTGTGCGACGAGGAAATCGACAAGGCGGTTAATGTCCTCGAGCCCGGCCTCCGACTCGGTCGAGATGCCCTGAATGCCACGCACTTCGATGCGGTACGCGCGGCCGAAGTAGCGAAACGCGTCGTGCGCCGTAATCAGCACGCGCTGCTTTTCGGGGATCGACGCGATGACGGTAGTCACGTAATCATGCAGACGCGCGAGTTCGGCGCGATAGCGCGCGGCGCTCTCGCGGTAGGTGTCAGCGCCTTCCGGATCAGCACGCGTCAGAGCGCCGGCGACAACCTCGACGGCCGAGCTCCAGAGCATCACGTCCATCCAGACATGCGGATCGGGGTGCCCGCCGAGGTCGGAAGGTTCGAGCAACTTGGTTTCGTCGAGCAGTTCGGTGACGGCGTAGACGGGTTTGCCGCCCCGCGCCACGCGCACCAGCGCGTCGCTCATCTTTCCTTCGAGCAGCAGCCCGTTGTAGAACACAATGTCGGCGCTGGTGAGGGCGGCGATGTCGTTGCGCGTGGCCTTGTACAGGTGCGGATCGACGCCGCTGCCGATGATGCCGCTCACTTGAGCGCGCGCGCCTGCGACCTGTTCGACAATGTCACGGACCATGCCGGTCGTGCAGACGACCTTGAGCGGCTTCGCGGGCGGCGTGGCTCCACATGCGCCGGGGAGTAGCGCGAGGCACATGATCACGGCGATGCGGGGAACGCTCATTCGGCGGCTCCTAAATTGTACGAATCTATAAAAAGTGTAGCAAAAGTTACAATTGAGTCAAGCTCCAGCGAGCGAATCTCGTTATTACATGCCAGAAATGAAGTTGCGATAATTTTTCGGACGAGTGGAAATCCGGTTTGACGCGGGCCTATAACTGATCAAGAAAACACCAAGAGCTATCTCCTCCTCCTGTAGGGGGCTCGTTTCTCCGACGAGCCCCTTTTTGTTTTACCGAGCCTCATTCACTCGCTCGTCAGCCGGAATGGCGGTTGACCGTCACGATTTCGCCGAGCGGCTTTGACTGACGGCCTGCGGTATCTCAGCATCCTGTGGGGGCATCCGCACGCTCGAGTCCTTCGAGCACGACTCTTCCAGGATCCGTGTGACGAGCGCGAGTCTGTCAGCGCCGTGCTGTTTTCGGCGACTGAGGATCCGCGCGCTTCGGGAGATTCCGCATGCGTGCTGCCTGGCGCTGGTGGATCGGATCGATGCTGGCCGCGAGTGTCGCGACGTTGGGCGGCTGCCCGGCGCCTCAGGAATCCGGCGGGGATGCAGGCGCCGAGGGCGAGGGCGAAGGCGACGGTGCGGGCGGCGGCGGCAGTGTCGAAGGCAGCATCATCGAGCAGCTCTTCAACGGTGCGCCCACCGCTGTGCTGGCGATCTCACCGGCCGGAAACGTGGCGGCGGGCGCAACGCTGACGCTGGATGCGTCGGCTTCGAGCGACCCGGACAACGACATTCTCACGTTCGAGTGGAGCCAGCTCGCCGGCGATCCCGCCGCGCTGCCGGCGTCGGCCGAGGCCACGCTGACGGCCGTCGCGCCGTTCTCGCTCGCCCCGAACGAGCTGCGCTTTCGCGTCCTCGTGCGCGACGGGCGCGGCGGCGAGTCCTCCGCCGAGGCCACCGTCTTCGTCAGCGTGGGCGATGAATTTGCCGGGCACCCGCAGGCGCTGCTGCCTTATCGCGAGGCGCTCACGGCCGATGAAGCATGGCACTTGTGGCGGCGGGCGGCGTTCGGCGCGCGGCCGCTCGATGTCTCGAGCGCCGTAGCACGCGGGCTGACGCCGACCGTCGACGATCTGCTTGTGTTGCGCCCGGTCGGCGCGAGCGTCACCAATCTCGCCGAGTCGTACGGCGATGACATGCCGCGCCGCTGGCTGGTGCACATGATCGACGGGCCGAATCCGCTGCACGAGCGCATGGCGCTCTTCTGGCACGATCGGTTCGCGACCTCGCGTCGCGTGCTCGACGGCTGGGGCGAGCTGGCGATCGGTCATATGGACATGCTGCGCGAGAACGCCCTCGGCAATTATCGCGAGTTTCTGCGCCAACTGACGCTCGATCCGCTCATGCTCATCTGGCTGGACGGCGCAAACAGCCCGAAGGAAGACCCGAACGAGAACTACACGCGCGAATTCTGGGAGCTCTTCACGCTCGGTCGCGACGTGCTGTACACCGAAACGGACATCAAGGAAGGCGCGCGGGCGTTCACCGGCATCACGCTGCTCTACGACTGGCCCGAGCCGCCGCGCCCGATCTTCGACCTGATTCACCACGACGAGACGACCAAGTCGATCTTCCCGGGTCGAGCGGCCGGCGCCGTGAACTACGACTATCTGAGCGTGATCGATCTCACGCTGGCGCAGCCGGAAGCGGCGCAGTACGTGGCGCGCAACCTGTTCGTCGCGCTGGTGCACGATCACCCGAGCGACGCGGTCGTGCAGGAATTGGCCGATGACTTCGTCGCGGGCGGATTCGAAATCGCGCCGCTGGTGCGGAAGATTCTGCGCTCGCAGGCGTTCTTCTCGGCGGATGCGCGCGGCAACCAGATCTCCTCGCCGGTCGAGCACCTGGTGGGCGTCGCGCGAACGCTCGAGATGCACATCCACACCGAGGATTCGCAGGGTTGGCGCTTCTGGAATCTGGCGAACGATCTGGCGAACGCCGGTCAGGAGCTGCTCGATCCGCCCGGCGTCGAGGGGTGGGACGAAGACCTCGGCTGGCTGCAGGACCAGTGGCTCATCAGCCGCGCGCGTGCGCTCGGCTACTTCTTCGAGTTCGGCGCGGCGCGCACGCCGGATCTGCCGTACCACCTTCTGCCGCCGGCGAGTTCGTGGAACCAGCGCGAAGTGCGCGACCAGATCGTCGATGCGCTGGCTGCGGCGCTGCACCTCGAGCTGACGCCCGACGAGCACGCGATCTACGTCGAGGTGCTCGATCAGAACGGCTGGAAGGCGTTTCATCTCGAGGAGCCGGAGTGGCAGCCGCAGCACGTGCAGGAAGTCATTCGGTTGATGGCGATGGATGAGCGCGTGCTGGGTCGCTAGCACGCGGAGCGAGACGGGCGTTGCGGGTTTTTCAGGAGTCGGGGTGCGGACACTGCGGTATCGATTGGAGGAGCGCAGCATGAGTTGTCGTGAATGCCAGGTGCTGAGTCGTCGCCAGTTTCTGACGCGCTCCGGCCAGGTGCTGGGCGGACTGGCGCTGGCCGAACCGCTGCTGAACGTCGTCGCGCGCACCTACGCGCAATCGGCTGGCGGCACCGGAAACATCCTGGTGCTGTGTCAGCTCAACGGCGGACTGGACGCGCTGAGCTTCCTTGCACCGTTCAAGAACGCGGCCTACAAATCGCGCCGCCCGCAACTGGCGCTGCCCGAGAGCCAGGTCAGCGTGTTGCCCGATTATTCCGACCTCGGCATCAACAAGCAGTTCCAGTTCTTTCACGACCTGTACGTCCAGGACGAGCTGGCCGTCGTCCAGCAGGTCGCTTACCCGGACTCAAACGGCTCGCATTTTGAGAGCCAGGAGATCTACGAGTTCGGCGTGCGCAACCTGGCGAACTCCGCCGCCACCGGCGCGACCTGGTACGAGCGGCTGCGGCGGACGTATTTCGATCTGCCCTACGGCGTGCTCGACACGCGCGTCATCGGCGATCCGACGCGCTACGGCTATCCCGACGACACCTATCGCCAGGCGGCGCAGGAGGCATTCGGCCGGCTGGCGGCGCTGAAGACGAATCGCACGCCGGCGCAGCAAGCGCTGCTCGATACGTACAAGAAGATCGACGTCAACGGCGCCGAGATTCGCGAGAAGACCGCGGCCTTCAGTTCGACCGGCGACGCGCGCGGCGAGTTCTTCCGCGCTGCGCAGCTCGCATCGGCGCGGCTGGGCACGCAGATCTTCCGCGTCGAGTACGGCGGCTTCGACACGCACGGCTCGCAAGTCGACGCCAACGCCGACCTGTTCCCGCGCCTCAACAACGAGTTTCAGCAGTTCGTCGACGACATGAAGGCGCTGGGACTGTGGGAGCGGACGTGCGTGATGTTCTACACCGAGTTCGGACGCCGCAACGAAGAGAACGGCTCGCCGGGCACCGATCACGGCCACGGCGGACACATGATCCTCGCGGGGCCGCGCGTCAACGCCGGTCTGCACGGTCAGAAGGTCAGCACCTCGGACATCAACCAGGAGAACCTGCCGTACTACGTCGACTTTCGCGCGGTGTTCAGCGCGGCGATCCGCGACTGGCTCGGGTTCGATCCGCATCCAATCTTCCAGATCGAGGGCGAGACGTACGACGAGAACGTGGGTTCGACGCTGTTTTCGTAGCCGCGGTGCGTCGGATTGGCAGCAGGGGGTGCGGCATGTCGATGCGGTGGCATTGCGTTGCAGGTTGCGCCGCGGCGCTGCTGACGCCGGCCGTGCAGGCTCAGCCGGAGTTCCCCCCGGGCTTTCGGTTGCAGACTGTCGCGACCGGCTTCAGCGCGCCGACCGCGCTGGCGTTCGACCCCGACGGGCGACTCTACGTCACCGAGCAGCGCGGCGCGATCCGCGTGATCGAGCCGGGCGGCGCCGTCCGCGATTTCGCGCAGATCGACGTGTATTCAGAGAACGAGAACGGCCTGCTCGGGCTGGCGCTCGATCCGGCATTCGCGACCAACGGCTACGTGTACGTGTTCGCCACCGTGTCGCGCAGCGAATCACAGATTCTGCGCTTCACGGCGCGCGACGGCGTCGGCGAGGAGCGCGCCGTCATCCGAGACTTCCTGCCGACGCGCGGCGGATTTCACAGCGGCGGCGGTTTGCAGTTCGGTCCGGATGGCATGCTCTACTTCGCCATCGGCGACAACGAAATCCCGGAGAACGGCCAGGACCTCGCGACGCTCGCGGGAAAGATCAGTCGAATACGACCCGACGGCGACAGCCCTGACGACAACCCGTTCGTCACGCCGACCGGAACGCCGCGGGCCACCTTCGCGCTGGGGTTTCGCAATCCTTTCCGCTTCTGCTTCGCTCCGGACGGACGGCTGTTCGCGCTCGACGTCGGCTCAAACGGCGATGAGCGGCGCGAAGAGATCAATCTGGTGCGGGCCGGCGGCAACTACGGCTGGCCCGTGGCGGAGGGCAAATCGTCGGCGGACGTTGGCGATGGATTCGTCGACCCGATCTTCTCGTACCACGAGGGTGGTGCCGCGCCGGTCGGTGCGGTCTATTACTCGGGCTCACAGTTCCCCGAGGCGTATTCGGGCAGCCTGTTCCATCTCGAATTCGTTCTCTCGCGGCTCTATCGCCTCACGCTCGACGGCGACCAGGCGGTCGCGCATGAGACCTTCGCTCAGCTCGAAGGCGGCCCGCTCGACCTCGTGCAGGGGCCTGACGGCGCGCTCTACTACTGTGAGTATTACGGCGGGCGCATCCAGAAGATCGACTACGCGGCGGCGAGTGCGGACGGAGCGGCGCCCGCCGACGAAGGGGAGGCTGCGCCCGCATCCGAGACCGACGCGTTCGAGCCGGCGGCCGAGGGGCTTTGTGGATTTGCGGCCGGGCCGGCGTTGTTCCTCGCTGGCCTCGTCACGCTGTCGATGCGTCGCCGGTAAAGGGCGAGCACTGTTCTCGACGCCTCTCGCGCGCGCAGCTAGTCTGAGTGCATGCGCGAAGCGACATCCCCACCCGGCAGCATCTCGACCACTGGATGTGAGGCGCAAATTCGGCAGGCGCTGCCGCCCACCTTGATCTGGCAGGGCGATGCAGACGGCTGGCTTGCGCTGCTCGACCAGACGCTGCTGCCGCACCGCGTCGAGGTGCGTCGCTGCCGCACGTCGGCCGAAGTCTGGCAGGCCATCAAGGAGTTGTGCGTCCGCGGTGCGCCGGCGATCGGCGTCGCAGGGGCGTACGGGCTATGCCTCGGCGCGCGCTCGGCGGCGAATGCCGACCGCGACTCGTTTCTGAGAGTTGTCGCGGAGCAGGCGGCGTATCTGAACGCCGCGCGCCCGACGGCGGTCAATCTCTCCTGGGCGCTGAAGCGCCTCTCCTTGGTTGCGGACCGGTCGACGGCTCGCAGCGGTCGCGACATCTGGCAGGCGATGCTCGAAGACGCGCACGCCATGGCGCGCGACGATGCGGCGGTGTGCCGCGCGATCGGCGAGCACGGTGCGAAACTCATTCGCGACGGGGCGACCGTGCTGACGCATTGCAATGCCGGGGCGCTGGCAACGGTCGCCTACGGCACGGCCACTTCCCTTATGTATGTGGCGCGCGAGCACGGACGGCGCTTCCGCGTGCTGGCGGATGAGACCCGGCCGCTGCTGCAAGGCGCGCGGCTAACGTCGCTCGAGTTGTCGGCCGCGGGCATCGACGTCACAGTGCTCTGCGACGGGGCCGCCGCGAGTCAGATGGCCGCAGGCGCGATCGATATGGTGGTCGTCGGCGCGGATCGGATCGCCGCAAACGGTGACACGGCCAACAAGATTGGCACACTTTCCGTGGCCGTCGCGGCGGCACATTTCAAGGTACCGTTTTACGTTGCAGCGCCCTGGAGCACGTTCGATCTTTCGATTCGCAGCGGAGCGGAAATTCCGATCGAGCAGCGATCGGAACTGGAGATACGGTCGGCATTTGGCGTCGAGATGGTGCCGGCGGGCGTGAGGTGTCTGAACCCGGCGTTTGATGTCACGCCTGCGGCGTTGATCCGCGGAATCGTGACGGAAACGGGAATTCTGGAACCGGTTTCGGAAGGCGAAATTCGCCGGAACTTTCCTAAGAATTTTCCCGCTTAGCCCTTGCAATGAGGGCGAAGGGTCCTACACTTCGCCGCAATACGCACGGCGCGGTCACGTTCTGGACGACCAATTTGGGTAGGTCGCTCCTAGCATCCACAGTTCGTGGGCCGGCTGTTCGAGGAAACGAATTCGGTGCGGGCGGCGCGGTGCCGTCCGGCAGTGAGACCGAATGAAAGAGCTTTGCAGAGTTTCAAAAGGGAGGCTCGCGATGACGAAAAAGCTCTGGTGGAAGGGTGCGTTGCTCGTGGCGGCTGGCACGATGTTCCAGCTGACGGGTGGCTGCCTGGAAGCGGTTGTTCAGCGCATCCTGGTCGCCGTGAACTTCGACTAGTTCTCGGCAAGTTTCGTGGTTCTAGGTTTTCTTTGAGTGGAGCAACAAAAGATGAATCTGAAGCTCAAGCTGGCGATTCTGGGTCTGGCGGCCGGCGTGGTCGCCTTCCAGTTCGGCAACTGCGCGGCGTTCGTCGGCGATCTGCTCGGCGACGCCCTCTGGCTCCGTGGCATCGACTAGTAAGGACATTCTGCCGGAAGCTGCCCGCGTGCGGTCTGGCCGGGCAATTCGGCGACAGGAGATCATCAAGATGACGAAGAAGTGGATTGCTCTGGCGACGATGGCGTTCGGCGGCGCGACCCTGTTCCAGAACGGCTGCCTCGGCGACGTCTGGCAGGGCTTCTTGAACGACGGCTGGCCGACCAACAACCGTTGGATCAACATCGCCGTTGACGTCCTGAACGAAGAACTGTTCGGCTAATTCGGGCGGGGCGGCGCGCGCCGCTTCCGCGGACTTTGATCACAGCCGCCGACGTCCTCTCGGCGTCGGCGTCACAGAGGAGTTGAAGATGAAGATCAAGGCCTTGGCTCTGGCCCTCGCGGCCGGCAGCTTCGCGATGGCCCTCGGCCTGAACTGCCTGCCGAACATCGGCTCGACGCTCGACGTCAGCAACCTGTTCGGCGGCCTCCTGGGCTAGTTCGCAAGCCAAATCTTGCGAATCCGGGTCGCCGTCGCCCTCATGGCTGCGGCGACCAACGAACGAAGTGGGGTGCACGCAGTGGCGGCTGCACCCCCTTTTGTTTGCGCGAAGCCTTGATCAGTCGCTTTGGCTCTTCGTAAGATGCCGCCAGAACGTCCGTGAAGTCACGGACTCGGAGACTGCTCATGCGTACTTTCCATCGGCGGTTCCTGGCGCTGCTGGCTCTCACCGGCGGCGGAACCCTGTTTCAGGTCACCGGGTGCGCACGCTTCGCGTTCGAATCTGCGGCCGCCGCGTTCGATACCTGCGCCGTCGTGAACTGCACGTCCTCGACGTTCTTCGATTTCTGCAGTCCCGTGATCTTGCTTGTGGATTGCCCGAACCTGTTCACCGCACCCTGACGGAGGATCTGATTCCATGCACGGCACACGTTTCTCCTTCCTGGCCCGGCATGCCGGTCTGCTCGCGGCCGGCGGAATTCTCTGTCAGTTCGGCTCCTGCTCGCTGCCGAACGTGCTCCGCGGCTTCGCCAACCTGAACCCCTGCGGCACCATCCTCGCCTGCGATCCGGACGCGTTCCTGCTCGCAACCGGCGACCCGGACACCCCCGGCGCGAACTTCGACATCGACCCCTTCTGCACGTTCCCGCCGTTTTGTTCCGCTGCGGTGGACCCGATTCTCGGCGGCGGCGCCCCCTAGGCGATTCGACTGCTCCCGCAGTGCGGCGGCGGACCGCGCGCGGACGATACTAGAATGATCCGAGCGGCTGTGCCGCGAGGGTTGCTCTATGCGCCGATCGCTGCCATTTCGGGAGCGCCTGCGTCGCGTGTGCGCGCGCTGGGTTGCGAGTCCCCGCGCCGCCCTCGCCATCCCGCTGATTAGTCTCTGTTTCGTGGGCGGGCTTCACGCACAGGAGGCCGATCGACTGCGCCCCGCGTCCGCCACGCTGCCCGAGACGAACGAAGGTCTGCTGCTCTCGAATCAGATCACCGAGGCCATTCGCGCCGGTGATCACCGTCTGGCGCTCGAGTTGGCGGATCGGTTGCTGAAGCTGCCCAACGAGCTGATCGGCTCGACCGCGATGCGCACGTACTACCCCGTTTGGCGCGAGGCCGGGCGTTTGCTCCGTCAACTGCCGGCCGACGGAGTCGCCTGGGCGCGACAGATGTACGACGCCGAGGTATCGGCGCGACTCGCCGGAGCGCGCGACGTCGGCGATGTTGCCACGCTGCGCGCGTTGTTTCGTGCGTATCCGTTGAGCGAACTGCGCGGAGAGATTGCGACGGAGCTCGCGGCGCTGCTGCTCGACGGCGGTCATGCCGCCGGCGCGGTCGAGGTGCTGCGCGAGTGGCTGGTGAGCGACCCAGCCGCGTCGCTCGAAGCGCGACTGATGCTATGTGTCGCGCTGGCGCAGGTCGGCGCGATCGACGCGGCGCGAGATGAGCTGCGCCGCGCGCAACCCGCGCCGCCGGAGCTGACGCAGCGCGCCGCCGAGATCGAGCGCTGGATGGCCGAGCTGGGCGAATCCGCGACCGGCTCGCCGCTGTTGCCGCAACTGCATCGCGGCGGCGACTGGTCGCAAACGCTGTCGCCGACGCTTGCGCCCGATGACGATGCGCTGCTCGAAGCCATGGATCGCTGGCGCCGCCTGCCGCTGCATTCCGCAGAACTCGCGGGAGACGTCCTGCTCGTTCGCGTCGCCGGAACGCTGATCGCGCTCGATTCCGTCACGCTCGCAACGCTCTGGACCGCCGAAGACTCGACCGCCGCGGCGCTGCTGGCCGATGGCGGGCTCGACCCCGCCGAGCGGCTACTCCACTGGCATTACGCGGGCGCGATCGGGGCCGGCGAGGGGCTGGTGCTGACCATCGAGGGCGGTTCGCCGCAGTTCACCGAGCGCATGCTCGGCACGCGCTTGCCGCGCGCCGGGCGCGATTCGCTGCCGCGCAATGAGCTGGTCGCGCGCCGAATCGCTGACGGTCAACTCGTCTGGCGTACGGCGCAGTCCACTTCGCTGTTCGACGTCGAATTTCAGGATCGACCACTGCTGCTTGACGGCCGCATTCTCGCGGTCGTGCAGCGCGGCGGCGATTGTCGCCTGCTCGCGCTCGATCCCGCTACCGGCGACCCCGTCGCCGACGTCGAGATCGTCGGCGCGCCCACGCACTTCGACCGCAGCGGCGGGCGCTGCCTGCTCGCGGCCGACGAAAGCTCAATCTACGTGCAGACCGGCAACGGTGTCGTCGCCGCGCTGGCGCGCGAGGATCTGACCTGGAAATGGGCGGTCGTCTATCCGAGCACGCTCGCGCAGCACCTGGGCCGGCTCTGGTGGCAGCCGCCGGCGCCGCCGAACGAAGCCGGCGTCGACCGTCCGCAGGTGCGCGGCGAGTTGCTGATCGTCGCGCCGATGGACTCGCCCGACATCTTTGCCATCGACCGCGCCAGCGGCGTCGAGCGCTGGCGGCTGCCGCGGCGCGAGTATCACTTCCTCGCGGGTTGCCTTCCCGGCGGCGTGATCCTCGGCGGCGCGGGGCTGGCATGCCTGCACGCCGATCAACCCGATCCGCGTAACCCGCGCTGGGCGACCGTGCCGCTGGCCATCGCCGGCCGTCCGTTGGTGACCGACGCGCGCATCTTCGTCCCCACGACGGACGGAGTCGTGGTGGTCGACGCCGTCACCGGCAAGGTCATTGACGAAGAGCGTCGCGCTGCGCACGGACATGCGTTGCTGCCCGCCACGCCGATCGGTGTCGGCGCCAACCTGCTCTCGGGTCCCGACGGGCTGCTCGCGGTCGCCCCGCGCCGCGTCGTGAAATACCCGGACGCCGAGCGCGGCCGCTCACTGGCGCAGCGGCTCCAATCGGACCCGCAACGGGCGCTGGCCGGTCGCGCGCTCGATGCCTGGCTCGACTTGTACGCGAACGATCCTGCCGCGGCGCTGGCGCGCTTCGGCGACGAACCCGCGCCGGCGGAGTTGCTCACTCACGCCTTCGTCGACCTGGCGCAGCAAGCGCAAGGCGAACAGCGCGCCGAACTGCTCGAGCAGGCTGCGGCCCGCGTGCCCGCGGCACAGCGCGCACAGCTCGCACTGCTGCTGGGCGACGTGCAGCGAGAAGAAGGTCGCCCCGAATCCGCCTGGCAAGCCTACGAGCGCCTGCTCATCGGTCCCGATGCCTCCGCACGCGTCGTCACGAGCACGCCCGAGCTCTCCGCCGCGGCCTGGTCAATCGCGGCGGCGCGGCTGCGTTCTCTGCGCGCGCAAGTCGGCGACGAGACCGCGGGCGGTTGGCTCCCCGACGCCATCGCGCGCGCGGCGCAGGCCGACGGTCCGTTGGCGCTCGTGCGCTGGCACAGCGTCGCTCCGGAATCGCCGCAGCTTGCCGCGGCGCTGGCGGGCAAGCGGCTGGCGCCCGAAATCGCCGCGACGCTGCGCCCGCCCGCCGACAGCGCTGGCTGGTCGGCTTCCGATCGAGCTGCGGTGTTGCTGCAGCAGTGGGAGCAGGCCGTTTCGCTCGCCGACCTCAGTGCCGCACAAGCGCGGGCGACGGAATGGCTGGCGCTCGCGACCGGCGGCATCGCGCTTGAACCCGAAGTGCAGGAGCGCGTCGCCGCGATCGAACTCGCGCAGCGCAAGCTCGAACAACTACCGCGCGCCCCGTTCGGTTCGCAGCTCACGCGCCAATGGAAGGTCGAGAACGCCGAACTCGTGATGCCCGCCGCGGCGGCGCCGCGTTCGGCGGCGCTGGTGCGCAACCACGAGCGTCAGCAAATCGAGCTTCGCCGCATCGTGAGCGATGGACTGGTGCTGCGCCAGACGCTTGACGGACTTGCGGAATCGCCGCCCGGCGCCCGAACCGAAACGCTGCGCGCCGCGGGCTCGCCGCCGGCCTGGCCGATGTGCGAGTGGGGGGCGCTCGCGGTGCTGCCCGTGAACGGCGGTCTCGCGGCTCTCGGGCTCGGCTCCGAGCGCTACGGCGGCCGGCGGCTGTGGGACGTGCCTGTCGCCGACTGGGCGAGCCTGTTCGCCGAGTTCGATTCGCGCGTCGTCGCCGGCGAGCAAGGCTGCTTCGTCGCCCTGCGTCGCGACCGCATCGCGCGGCTCGACTGGCTCACCGGCGGCGTGTTCTGGCAACGCGAAATCAGCGAGCCGCCGGTGCAGTCGCTGCATCTCTGCGGCGAGCGCCTGGTCCTGTTGGGGCAGCAGCGCCAGATTCTCTCACTCGATGCGGCGACCGGCGACGATCTCCGCCGCTTCGAGTCGGCTGTGCCGCCGCGCGACGCGGCCGTCGCTTCCGACCTGCTTCTGATTCGCACGGAGGAAATGACGCGCGCCCTGAACCCGCGCGATTTCTCGCTCGTCTGGGAGCGCACGACGCGCCCGGGTGGCGTCTGGCGCGTCTTTCCGGCCGACGGAATGCTCGCGCTGCCCGCCGGTGACAGCGGCGTCGAGATCGTCTCGGTGCAGGACGGCGCCGCGATCGGCGCGGCTCCGCTCGAGGAGTGGCTCGACGTCACCGTCCTCGCGCGCGACGGCGAGCGCGTCTTCGTGGCCGGACCGCTCCGCCGGCCGAGTGACGAAGAACTGCCCGGCGTTCGTCTGGCGGCGCTCCAACTCGGACGTGCCGAGCCGCTCTGGCAGCTCGATCTGCCGACCTCGCTTGCGCCGAATCGCACGCAGTTGCTCGGCCACCCCGAATACGTCGCCGTGCTGCTCGATCCGATGCAGGGCAAACCTTCGCGCGGCAACACGATCTACTGGCTGCAACTGATCGACAAACGGGCGGGGGTCGCGCTCGAGCCGCTTTCGCTGCTCGATGAATACCGTCCCGGCGATGCGGTGTGCGCTCCGAGCATCCTGCTCACGCCCACGCGCGCGGTCGTTCAGGTCGAAGGCACGCTGCTCGCATATGGACAGTCCTCGCTGGGAGGTGCGCCGTGATTCGTCGGCATCGCTGTGCGTGGCGTCTGACGTTCGGCGCGCTGCTCGCGAGTTCCGCCGCCGCGCAGAGCGCGCCTCCGCTCGAACCCGCGGCCGGCGTGGTTCCGTCGGCGCATCCAGCCGAGATCACGCCCGAGACGCGCCGCGCCATTGATCGCGGGCTGGCGTTCCTGGCGACGGTGCAGAACCGCGACGGCAGTTGGCGCACCAACGGCTCCACCGGCAGCTATCCGGTCGCCATGACCTCGCTGGCGGGTCTGGCGCTGCTGGCGTCGGGCTCGACTCCCACCCAGGGCCCGTACGCGCGAAACGTCAGCAGTGCCCTGACCTACGTGCTCAAGAGCGCGCGCCGCGACGGGCTGATCGCGCAGCTCGAGGAAGAAAGCCATTGCATGCACGGCCACGGCTTCGCCATGCTGTTCCTGGCCGAGTGCTACGGCATGGAGGAAGACCCGCAGCGCCACGCCCAGATTCGCGTCGCGCTGCAGCGCGCCATCGAGCTGACCGCGCGCAGCCAGAGCGCCGCCGGCGGCTGGCTCTACACGCCCGATTCCGGCGGCGACGAAGGCTCGGTCACCGTGACGCAGGTGCAGGCGCTGCGCGCCGCGCGCAACGCGGGCGTCGCCGTGCCCAAGCGCGTCGTCGACCGCGCGATGAAATACCTTGAGGATTCCACCAACCCGGACGGCGGCATTCGCTACCAGGTGAGCGACAACGGCCCGAGCCGCCCGGCGATCTCGGCGGCAGCGGTTGCGTGCTACTTCAACGCCGGACTCTACAGCGATCCGCGCGCGCTCAAGGCCCTGGAGTTCGTCGAGGCCGAGCTGTCCCCGCGCCGCGGCGAACAGAATCGCTATTTCGGCCACTACTTCTACGCACACCTGTACATGGCGCAGGTGATGTACCTGGCGGGCGACGCGAAATGGGAGGAGTACTATCCCGGCATTCGTCGCGCCATGCTCGAGCGCCAGGCCGGCGACGGCTCCTGGGACGGCGATCACGTCGGGCCGGCCTACGGAACGTCGATCGCCCTTATCATCCTTCAATTGCCATACAAGAACCTGCCGATCATGCAACGCTAGCGGTCGCCGACCGCACGAGGCACGAGGCCGCGGGCGCGGAGTCACGGATGAGCGATACCCCCCAGCAGGATGCAACCACCGCCGAAGGCACGCCGGTTCCCGCGGCTCCGGTCTTTCGCGATGACGTCGAGGCGGTCGAGCGGCTGGTCGCGGCGAACAAGCTGCTGCGTCGCGAACTCGCCAAGGTGATCATCGGTCAGGATGAAGTCATCGAGCAGATGCTGATCGCGCTGTTCTCGCGCGGCCATCTGATCCTCGAAGGCGTCCCCGGCCTCGCCAAAACCCTCATGATCAGCAGCGTGGCGCACTGCCTGGGCCTGAAATTCGCCCGCATTCAGTTCATGCCCGACCTGATGCCGGCGGACATCACCGGCACCGAAGTCATTCAGGAGGATCGCCGCACCGGGCAGCGCTCGTTCCGCTTTCTGCCGGGCCCGATCTTCACCAACGTGCTGCTCGCCGACGAAATCAACCGCACGCCGCCCAAGACCCAGGCGGCGCTGCTCGAGGCCATGCAGGAGCGCAACGTGACGATCGGCGGCGTGCGCCATCGGCTCGACCCGCCGTTCTTCGTGCTCGCCACGCAGAACCCCATCGAGCAGGAAGGCACGTACCCGCTGCCCGAGGCGCAGCAGGACCGCTTCATGTTCAAGGTCTTCGTGCGCTACCCCTCCTACGAGGAGGAATTCGAGATTGCCGAGCGCACCACCGGCAGCGAGGAAGGCGCGCTCACCGCCGTGCTGCAGCGCGAGGAAATCCTGGCGCTGCAGGACGTGGTGCGGCGTGTGCCGGCCGCGCCCAGCGTGATTCACTACGCGCTCGAGCTCGTCCGGCTCACGCGGCCGACCGCTGCCGGCGCCCGCAGCCCCGGCTCGGCGGCGCCGCGCGCCGCGCTCACTGAAGCGCAGCGCACGGTCGACCGGCTCGTCACCTACGGCGCCGGGCCGCGCGCCGTGCAATTCCTCATTCTGGGCGGCAAGGCGCGGGCCGTGATCCACGGCCGCAAGCACGTCTCGATCGACGACGTACGTGCCCTCGCGCACGCCGTGCTGCGGCATCGCATCATCACGAACTACGCGGCCGAGGCCGAGGGCTACGATCCCGACGCGATCATCGAACTGCTGCTCGAGGCGCTGCCGCCGCGACAGCTCGCCGAGACCAGCGATGCCGCATTCCAGCAGGTTCTTGGATCCTGACACGCTCGCGCGCCTTCGCGGCCTGGGGCTGCGGGCGCGCGGCGTGACAGCCGGCTCGCTCTCGGGCATGCACCGCAGCCCGTACCACGGCTTTTCGGTCGAGTTCGCCGAGCATCGCCAGTACGTCGTGGGCGACGACCTGCGCTACATCGACTGGCGCATCTTCGGCCGCGCCGATCGCTTCTACATCAAGGAATACGAGGAAGAGACCAACCTGCGCTGCAACCTGCTGGTCGACGCCAGCCGGTCGATGGCCTATGCCGGCGCCGCCGCCAACGGAGTGAGCAAGTTCGAATTCGCGGCCCGCATGGCGGCGTCGCTGGCCTACGTGCTCGTCAGCCAGCAGGACGCGCCCGGACTGCTGACGTTCGACTCCCAGCCGCGGGCGCGCCGACCCGCCGCGACCGGCCGGCCCCACCTGGTAGAGCTGGTCGGCTTGCTCGAGCGCACGCAGCCCGCCGGCGTCAGCGACGTGAAAGCGCTGCTGCACCGCCTGGCCGAGGAGATCGAGCGCCGCTCGATGGTCGTGCTGCTCAGCGATCTGCTCGCGCCGCCCGAGGACGTGCTCAGCGGCATCGAGCACATCTGCTACGCCGGCCACGAAGTGATCGTCTTTCACGTGCTCGACGACGACGAATGGCACTTTCCCTTCGTCGAATACACCCAGTTCGAAGGGCTGGAAACCGACGAGCGCCTGCTGGCGGACCCGCAGTCGCTGCGAGAAGGCTATCTCGCGGCGCTCGAGCGCTACTCGACCGACTTGCGCCGCGTCTGCCTGAAGCATCGCGCCGATTACGTTCCCGTCAACACCAGGACCTCGGTCGACGCGGTCCTCTCGGCGTACCTGGCGCGCCGCGCCGGCCGGCTCGGGGGAGCGGCACGCGCGTGACGAGTGCTCGTCTGTTGGCGATGGACTTCGCGAACCCCGCGCTGCTCGGCGGGCTGGCGCTCGCCGCGCTGCCGATCCTCATTCACATTCTCTCCAGACGCCGCTTCCGACGCGTCGATTGGGGCGCGCTGCGCTTCCTGCTGCAGGCCGAGCGCGAGAGTCGCCGCCGCGTGCGCATGGAGCAGTGGCTGCTGCTCGCGCTGCGCGTCGCGGGCATGCTCCTGCTGGCTGCGGTCTTCGCCCGGCCGTTCCTGGCGCCCGGCGCATCCGGCCGTCTCGGCGTCGCCGCGCCGCTTGACGTCGTCATCGACGACTCGGCCAGCCTCGACTACCGCACCGGCCTGCAGACCGAGTTCCTTCAACTTCGCGCAGCAGCGCAGCGGCTGCTCGACGAACTGCTGCGCCAGAACGCCGGCGGTTCGCTGCGCATCTGGCTGACGTCGAAGCCCGCCGAGCCTTGGGCCGAGATCGAAGCGCTTGACGCGGCGGCCGCCGAACCCGTGCGGCAAAAGCTTTCTGCGCTGACATGCAGCGCCATGCCGGCCCGGCCCGAGGCCCTGGTCAGCAATCTTGCCGCGCGACTGCAAACCGATGCCCGCTCGACCGACGGCGTGCTCTACGTGCTCAGCGACCTGCAGCGAAGCGAGTGGGCAGTCCAGGCGCCGGACAGCGCTTTCAAGCCCCTGCGCGACATGGGCGATCGCGCGCCGCGCATCGTGTTCGTCGCCTCCGGCGTCGGCGAACGCGCCAACCTTGCGCTGCGCGGCCTGACGCCGCAGCGGCCGCACGTCATGGTCGGCGTGCCGGCGATGTTCGACGTGGAGATCGCGAATCTCACGCGCCAGCCGACGCGCGACCTGCGCCTGACGCTTACGGTCGGCGCGGATGCGCTGCCGGCGCGCGAGATCGAGGAGCTTGCACCCGGGCAGATGCGGCGTGTGCCGCTGGAGGTGACGTTCGCCGCCGTCGGACAGCACGAGCTGACCGTCTCGCTGGGCGACGTGGACGACTATCCGCTGGACAACACCGTGCGCTTGTTGGTGGACGTGCGCGAATCGCTGCGCGTGCTGCTGGTCAGCGGCGCGCCGGCGCCCGATCCGCGTCAGGACGAGGTGTTTCTCGCGCGGTCCGCGCTCGCACCCTCCGGCCCGTTGCGCTCGGGCATCGAGGTGGCGGTGATCGATGCGCAGGAGCTGGACGACACCGAGTTGGAGCGCTTCGATTGCGTCGCGCTCTGCAATCTGCCCGCTCCGGGTCCCTCGGCCGCCGGCGCGCTCCAGAAATTCGTCGAAGGCGGCGGCGGTTTGCTGATCGCGCTCGGCGATCGCGTCATCCCGGCCGACTACAACCGCGCGCTCGGCGAAATCGGCGGCGTGCTCCCGATGCCGCTCGGCGAGGTGCGCGAGTTCCCGCGTACCGCCGCCGGGGTGCGCTTGGTTCGATTGGTTGAACATCCGGCAACGGCAATGCTGCCCGAGGCGGGCGCCGAATCGTCGCAGTTGTTTCAGGTTCACGCCTTCGTCGCTCCGCGCGAAGTCGACCCCGGAGCAGGTGAAAACACGCCACCGGTCGGCCGCGTGCTCGCACGTTTCACCGATTCGCAGCGTGCGGCAGCGCTCATCGAGCGCGAGGTGGGGCGGGGCCGCGTGCTGTTGTTCGCGTCGGCGCTCGACTTGGATTGGAACGATTGGCCGCGCGCCATGGACGGCAGCTACGTCGTCACTTTGCTCGAATGGGTGCAGCATCTCGGACAGCGCTCGAATGTCACCGGCGCGCAGGAGACGGGCCGCCCGCTGCGGCTCGCGCTGCCGATCGGGGAATTCGCCGCATCCGCGCTGTTGCAAAGTCCGCCGGAATCCGGCGACGGTCCGCAACTGGTTCAGGCGCAGACCGACGGCGAAGCGGGTGCGATCGAATTCGCCGCGCCGCTCGCGGCGCGCGTCGGCCGTTATGAGTGGAGTCTGCAGCGCACGGCAGGCGGCGGTGAGAATCGCGCGCAACTGGTAAACCTCGCGCCCGCGGAATCCGTGCTCGCGCGCGCCGGCGACGCCGAGCTGCGCGCCGCGCTCGGAGCCCTGCGCTTCGAGCGTCTTTCGGCCGACCAGGCCTGGCAGGCCGAGTCCGCCGCCGCGCGATTCGAAATCTGGCCGCCGCTGCTGTTGCTGCTGGCGGCGGTGCTGCTCTGCGAGCAGGTCCTGGCCTGGCACTTCGGGCGGCCCACGGGACACATGCCCGCCCGCTCCGTCAGTCTGGGGCGCTCATGAACACGGCGCTGCGGCTGCTGGCCGCCACCACGCAACAGGAGACCGCAGCGCTCGAGTTCGCCGGCGCAGCGAGCGCCTGGGCGCGGCTGCTGACGGCGGTTGCGCTGGCTGCGGGGCTGGCGCTCACGATTGCCCTGTACCGCCGCGAACAGCGCGTCGGCGCAGGGTCGCGCCTGCGGATGAGCCTGGCCGGTTTGCGCTGCATCGTCCTGTTGGCGGTGGCGCTGATCTGGCTCGATCCGGTGCTCGCGACGTATCTGCGTCGCACGGCCGTCGCGCGCGTCGTGGTCCTGGTCGACGATTCGTTCAGCATGCGCGTCGCCGACGCCGCACCCGCCGCGGTCGAAGCCGCGCCACGCCACGCGCAGGTTTCGCGATTATTGCTTGATCGCGATGCCGCCTGGTTGCGTGCTCTCGCCGAGCGCAACGAGGTGGCGGTGTATTCGTTTGGGCGGCAGATCGCGCGGCTGCGCACCCCGCTCGACGAAGCTGCGCCCTCGGTCGCTCGCACCGACGAACCCGCTGCCCCGACGATCGCCGACGCGCTGCGCGAGGCCGAGCAGCCGCGCTCCGATCTGGGCGAAGCCGTGACGCAGGCGCTCGACGATCTCCGCGACGCCCCGCTCGCCGCCGTCATCGTGCTCAGCGACGGCGCATTGAACCACGGCCTCGACGCCGCCGGCGTCGCTACCTTGTTGGCGCGCAGTCGGGCGCCGACGTTCTGCGTGGGCGTCGGGGAGCCGGTCGAACCGCGAAATCTGCGGCTGGCGGACCTGTCCGCGCCGGCCGTCGTGGCCGCCGGCGATCCGCTCGAAATCGTCGCCGCCGTAACCGCCGCCGGCGACGTCCGCGGCGAAGTCGCGTTCGAGCTGCTGGTCGAGCCGCGCGGCGACAGCGCGAGCGCTCCGGCGGGTCCGCGCGCGATTGCGCAGCGCTCGATCGAGATCGCGCCGGATGAACCGCCGCGCACCGTGCGATTTCGCGTGCCTGCCGACGTCGCGGGGGAGTTCCTGTACTCCGTCCGGGCGGCGCCGCTCGCGGGCGAGGCGGTGCTCGACGACAACGTGCGCGCCCGTCCGGTCGTGGTGCTCGACGAGCGGCTGCGTGTGCTAATCGTCGCGGGTCGACCGAGCTACGATTACCGCGCTGTCACGCGTCTACTGGAGCGCGATCGTTCGATCGACGTGAGCTGCTGGCTGCAGTCCGCCGACCCGCAATCGCTGCGCGACGGCGACGTCGTGATCGATGCCTTGCCTCGAAAACCCGAGGAACTGCTCAGCTACGACGCGGTTCTGCTGCTCGATCCGGATCCGCGCGAGCTCGATTCCGCCTGGTCCATCCTGCTGCGCCGTTTCGTCGATGAACTCGGCGGCGGCTTGCTCTACCAGGCCGGGCCCCAGTATTCGCAGCGCCTGCTCGCCGACCCGCGCCTCGAGGAACTGCTCGCTTTGCTGCCCGCCGCGCCCGAGCCCGACGCCGCCCTGCGGCTGGGGCAGCGCGGCCCGTTCGGCGCTCAGGCGTTGACGATGCGCGCCGCGCCCGGCGCCGGCGAGCACCCGCTCATTCGCCTGGCTTCTGAGGCGGACAGCTCGGCGCAGGTCTGGGCGGCGTTGCCCGGCGCCTGGTGGAATTTCCCCCTGCAGCGCGCCAAACCGCTGGCCGAGGTGCTGCTCCGCGGCAGCCCCGACCCGGAGCCCCGCCCCGACGCGCCGGCCCTGCTCGTCGTGCAGCCCGTCGGCGCCGGCCGCGTGGCCCTGCTCGCGTTCGACGGCACCTGGCGCTGGCGGTCCACCGCCGAAGACCGATTCAATCACTTTTGGGTGCAGACCGTTCGCTTCCTCGCACAGGCGCGACGCGAAGGCGGCAACCGCCGCGGCTCGATCGTGCTGGATCGCGAGAGCGTCGAGGTCGGGGCCGTCGCACGGGTCGAGGCGCGCGTTCTCGACGAGCAGTTCCAGCCCTGGAGCGCGCCGCGCGTCAGCGCCACCCTCGAGACCGCCGAAGCCCCCGCGACGCCGCTCACGCTCGAAGCGATCGAAGGGCGCGAAGGCTGGTTCGGCGGAAACGTGAATTTCGCGACGCCCGGGCCGGCCGTTCTGCGGCTGCCTCTGCCCGGTTCCGACGCCGCCACCCAACCCGCCGCGACGCTTGTGAAGTATGTGCAGGTCAATTCGTCCGAGATCGAATTCCGCACGCTGCGCCGTCACGACGACGCCTTGTCGCACATCGCATCCGCGACCGGCGGTGAGTTCCTCTCGATCGCCGACGCCGCCGACCTGCCCGAGCGCATCCGCAGCGCGAGCGTCACCACCACCGTCGAAGGCCCGAAGCGAAAGCTATGGGATCGCGCCGCCGCCATGCTGCTCATCGCATCTCTTCTCGCGGTTGAGTGGACCCTGCGCCGAAGGAACCACCTGCTGTGACCCGTCCCGACCTGCCCGCGGCCATCGAACAGCGGCTGGTCGCGCCGTTGCGCAGGCTGCGCCGGCGCATGGTGGCGTATTTCTTCATCGAGCGCCTGACGCCCCTCGTCGCGCTGATCGTCGCCTGCGCCGCCGGACAGTTCGCGCTCGATTGGTTTCTTCGGCTCGGTCCCGATCAGCGCGCGGTGATCAACGTCGGTCTCACGCTCGTCTGGCTGGCTGCGGCCTTTCGATTGCTGATCGCGCCGCTGATTCGAATGCCCGACGTCGGAGAACTCGCCGCCGCCGTCGATCGCCATTACCCCGAGCTTCACGACCAGCTCGCGACGGCGGTGCAACTGGCGCAGCGTCCGCCGCCGCTGGATCGCGCTTCGCCGGCGCTGGTCAGCGCCGTGCTCACCGACACGCTCTCGCTCTGCGACGAGCTGGAGTTCACCGCAGTCCTCGACCACCGCCGCGTGGCGCGTCGCAGCGGCTTGCTGGCCGGAGCCGCGCTGGGCGTCGCTCTGCTCTTCCTGGTGTTCCCAGACCTGATGGGCGTCTGGTTCCGCCGCAACTGGCTCGTGCAGGACGTGCCCTGGCCGCAGCGCACGCGCATCACGCCGCAAGGCTTCGATGCCCAGGCTTCGCGTCGCTGGCCGCGCGGCGAGGAGCTGGCGATTTCCGCCGACGTTTCCGGCCGCCTGCCGCCCACCGTTCGCATCGACTGGTGGACACCCCGCGGCGCGCGCGGACGCTCCGACATGGTGATCGTCGGCGAAAATCAGGTGCGCGTAGTGCTCGGCCCGTTGACCGACGAAACTCTCTTTCGCATCGTCGGCGGCGACGAGCGCACGCGCGAGTACCGCGTCGTCCCCGCCGAGCGGCCGCTGGTGCTCCGGCTGGACGCCGAAATCGAGCCGCCTGCGTACACGCGACTGCCGCGCGTGCGACACGAGCAGCAGACTTCGTTCGACCTGCTCCGCGGTTCGCGCTTGGTGCTGAGCGCGCAGTTGAACCAACCGGTCGGCGTTGCCGAGCTGGTGCCGCGCGAAGGGCCGGCGCTGCCATTCAACCTCGTCGATCCGTCGCAGGCGCTTCTCGATTGGTCGCCGTCGCAGTCCGCCGAATACGTGCTGCGGCTCGTGAACGCCGACGGCTGGGAGGCATCGCAGCCGCTTCGCGTGCGGCTGCGGGTCGCCGAGGACGGCGCTCCCGAGCTACACGTCGAGTTCGTGGGCGTGGGGCGCGCCGTCACACCCGCCGCCGAGCTGCCGCTCCGCGTTCGCGCCGCCGATCTCTATGGGCTATCCGCGTGTGCCGTGCGCTTGCAGCGAAACGACGAGCCGCCGCATGCGCTGCCCCTGGCGGACGTCGCGGCCGGCGCTCGCGAGGTGACGCGCGACGTGCCGGTTTCCGTCGGCGCCGCCGGCGTAACGGTCGGCGACACGCTGCGCGTGTGGGTCGAGGCGCGCGACCTCGCTCCAGACGCTCCCAACACCGCCGGCAGCCAGCCGCGCGAGCTGCGCGTCGTTTCGGCGGCCGATCTGATGGCCGAGCTTGCACAGCGCGAGCTCGAGCTGCGGCGCGAGTTCGAGCGGCACATCGGCACGCAGCGCGCCATCCGCGACACGATCGAGCGATTGGCGCAGGGCCTGGAATCCGAGGGCGCCACCAGCGCCGCCGTCGGACAGCGCCTGCTGGGCCAGATGCGCCAGCAGGAAGCGCTCGCCGGTCGCTGCATCGCGCTCAGCTCCGCGTTTCGTCAGATTCTGGCCGAGCTGCGCGTGAATCACGCGGCGCGACCCGCCGACGAGCGCCGCCTGACCGACCGCATCGCCGATCCGCTCTCGCTGCTCGGTGCGGAGAGCATGTCTGAGGCGGTTGGCCTGATGGGTTCGCTGCGCGAAGCCTGGACGTCGGATCGTTCCGCCGCGCTCGGGCGCAGCCTCGACGACGTGCAGCGACAGATGCGCGACATTCTGGCCAACATGCTCGAGCTCGAGGGATTTCGCGAGGCGGTGGCCATGCTCGAAGCGCTGATCACCGACCAAAAATCGATCGCATCCGATACCGCCGCTTCTCTCGAGCGCCAGTTGCAGGAGCTGCTGGAACTCGAGTCCGATCTGAAAGCCGAGCCGGGGTCGGAGCCGAATCCCTAGAATGGAGCCGGTATGCGTGCCGCTGCGCTGCTGACATCTCTGGGGCTTCTGATGGCCGCGTCCGGTCACGCCCAGACCCAGTCGGCGCCCGCCTCGGCGCCGGCCAACCCCGCAGCACTCGCCGATCGCCAGTATTCGGTGCGCGAGCGTCTCGCGCGGCTCGAAGCGCGCATGCTTTCGCTGATCGAGCTGCTCGGCGAAACCGAACCGCAGCAGGCGCAACGTTTGCGCGACGGCCTCGATCTCTCCGGCCGCCGCCAACTCAAGGCCCGGCTCGACCAGCTCGCGGAGGCCCTGCGCGCGGAACGACTGTCCGACGCCGAGCGGCTGCACGGCGAACTGTTGTCCGATCTCGCGCAGCTCATGGAGCTGCTATCGAGCGACAAGAGCGAGCTCGACCGCCGCCGCGCCGAGCGCGAGCGGCTCGAACGCCAGGTTCGCGAGATTCGCACGCTGCAGGAGCAGCAATTTCGCCAGTTGCAGCAGACCACCGACCTGACGCAGCGCTCCGAGCCAGCGGCCCCCGGCGAGTTCGGCCCGCTCGAGGCCGAGCAACTCGATTTGCTGCGCCGCACGCGCGCCGCCGAACAGGACCTCGCTGAGCCCCCGGGGCAGCGCCGCCCGAATCCGGGTCAGCAGCCGCTGCAGGAAGCGACCGAAGGCATGCGTTCCGCGGCGGACGCCCTGAGCCGTCAGCAGGCCCAGGACGCGCGCGACGCGCAGCAGGAGGCGAATCGCAAGCTACAGGAAGCGCTCGACGAGCTCGAACGCGCGCTGCAGCAGGCGCGCCGCGAGGAAGCGCAGGAAACGCTCGCGGCGCTCGAAAGCCGGCTGCGCGAGCTGGTCGCGATCGAGCAGCGCGTGCGCGCGGCGGTCTCCGATCGCACCGCCGATCAGATCGGCGAGACAGTGTGGGCCGAGGCACGCACCCAGCAGCAGGCCGCGATCATCGCCGCGCAGACCACGATGCGCCTGCTGCGCGACGAAGGAACGACCGTGATCGTGCCCGAGCTGATGGGCGAACTGATCGCCGACATGCAGGCGACCGACGCCGCACTCGAGCAGCGCGCGCCCGAGCGCGCCGCCCAGCTCGTTGATTCGGTTCTCGCGTTGCTGGGCGAGCTGTTGTCGGTGGTGGAGCAGCGCCGCGACGAGGAGCAGGCCGGCGAGAATCAGCAGCAGGGCCAGGGCCAAAGCTCACAGGACCAGGCGTTGCTGCCGCCGTCCGCCGAGCTTCGGCTGCTGCGTTCGGCCCAGATGCAGTTGAATCAGACGGTGACGTCGCTTCGCGCCGACGGACAGGCCGGCGCCGAGGTGCAGCGCTTGGCGGAGCGGCAGCGCCGCCTGGCCGACTTCGCACGCCGCATGAACGAGAGCAAACCATGATCATTCCGCTGCGAATTCACTGCGTTGCGCTGATCGGCGCCGCCTTGGCAGCCGTGGCCATGGGGCAGCCCGCATCCGCGCCGGCGCGCTCCGCGGCGGATGTGTGCGCCGATTTCACAGCGCATCTCGACGCGCTGGCGTCGCCCGCGGCCGCCGCCGCGCGCGAGGCGTGGGGTTGGCTCGCGGAGCAGGACCCGCGTGTCGGCGTCAACAGCCTGCCCGACGCGCTCAGCGCCTTGTCGCCCGAATTCGCCGCCGCGATGCAGGCGTTGGACGCGGCGCAGTTTGGCGAGGCGGCGTCTGCATTTGCGGGGCTGCGCGCCGCGCCGGACCCGTTCGTTGCGGCGAGTGGTGAATACTTCGAGCTTCGCGCGCTGGCGGCCGCGGGCCGAGCCGAGGAGATTCGCCTCCGCCTCGCGGCCGATGCGGAGCTGCTCAAACGCATCGACCGCTTCACGGGCCGCGGCGCCGACGCCGCCCTGATCGCAGCGCACGCCGAACTCCGCGCGCTCGAGTCCGACGCCGCGCTGAGTGCGCTCGGCGCGGTGACCGACGAGCAGACTCTGCCGTACCGGCTGCGCGTCGCCGCGCGCCAGATTCGACTCGAAGCCGAGCGCCGCGAGCGCGGCACGCTCGGCGAGGTCGCCGACCTGATGGGCTACTTGTCCGATCGCTTCGCGGCGACCGACGTGGGCGAGCGCGTGGCCGAGCGCGGCGAGCAGGTCGTCTCGCTGCTGGACCAGTTGATCTCCGAGGCCGAACAGAACGAGAGCTCGTCGTCGAGTTCGTCGAGCGGCGGGCAGGGCGGGCAGCAGGCGCAGCGCCCCGAGCGCGGTCCGCCGCGCGGGGAGTCCAGCGCGCCCGAAGGTTCCGGTCAGATCGGCGAGCTCGGCGCCGCGCAGCCGGTGAACCCCGGCGAAATGTGGGGAAAACTGCCGCCCGCGGAGCGCGAACGCGTCCTGCAGTCGCTGCGCGCTCGATTTCCTTCGCGCTATCGAGACCTGGTGGAACAGTACTACCGCGCGCTGGCCGAGGAGCAGCCATGATGCGCGTTGTGGCCATCCTGTCGCTGCACGCGTGCGCCGCCGCGTCGCATGCCGCGGGTCCGATCGTTCAGATCGTGCGGCTCGACGGTCGCGTTCTGCGCGGCGAACTGATGACCGTCGTGCCCGAACTGATCGTTCGCAACGAGACCGAGACGTTCTCGGGCGCATGGGCCGACATTCTCGAGCTGCGAATCGACGCGCCGCCGGCGACGCAACCCGCATCGCAACCCTTTACCGACGACCTTTGGTGGATTGAGCTGGCCGACAACGGGCTGCTGCGCAGCCGCATTACCGGCGCCAGCGAGCGAACTCTGCAATTCACCAGCATGCTCGGCAGTCATTCGGCGTCGCTGGCGCAGCTCGCGCGATTGTCGCGCTCGCCCGCATCGCTCGATTCGTCCCCGCCCGCCGCCGCCGAGGACGTCTGCGTGATCCGCCGCGGCGAAACCAGCGCCGAGCTGCGCGGACGCGTGCTGGAATTTTCGGCCGAGGGCGTACGTTTCGAGCGCTCCGGTCGCGCGCTGCTCATTCCCTGGCAACGCCTGGTGGACCTGCGCACGGCCACCGCGGCCGCCGCGCGCACCGATGCGCTGCGTCTGCACCTGCGTGACGGCTCGCGCCTCGTGGCCCGCATCCTCGGCGGCGATGAGCGTCGCCTGCAGCTTGCGTCGCGTTCGCTCGGCGACCTCGAGCTGGATTGGAGCAACGTGCTGCGCGTCGAAGTGCGCAGCCAGCGCGTGCTGTTCCTGTCCGACCTCCGACCGTCCGACTACCAGTTTCAGCCATTCCTCGCCAAGCGTTGGACCTACGCGCTCGACCGCGATCTGCGCGGACGGCCGCTCACGGTCGGCGGCGCGACCTACCCGCGCGGCGTAGCGCTGCACAGCCAGTCGCGCATTTCGTTCGAGATCGGCGGAATCTTCGAACAGTTCGCCGCACTGGCCGGAATCGCCGACGCCGAAGCGCCGCGCGGCAACGTCACTCTGCGCGTGCTTGGCGATGACCGTGAGCTTTGGAGCGCCGGCGATCTGCGCGGCGGCGCGATGCCGCTCCCAATTCTGGTCGACGTGCGCGGCGTTCAAACTCTCACCCTCGTCGTGGAATTCGGCGCCGATCTGGATCTCGCGGATCACGCCGTTTTCGCGATGGCGAGGTTGCTGCGATGACGCGCCTTCCCGCGTATCTGATCGCAGCGCTGTGCTCCGCCGGCGCACTTGCGCAGGAGATCGACGCACTCCGTGCGGCGCTGCGTCAGCAGGAGTCGCGCCGCTGCGACATGCTGGCGCAGGCCGCAACCGCCACCGTCTGCGTCCTCGTCGACCGCCAGGCGACGAGCGGCGGCAGCGGAGTGATCATTCATCCCGACGGCTACGGGCTCACCAACTTCCACGTCATCGAGAGCGCGCTGACGGAACGGCGCGCCTATGGCGGACTCTCCGACGGAAGGCTCTACCCGCTGCGCGTGCTGGGCATCGACGCCGCCGGCGACGTGGCGATGTTCAAGCTCGACGGGCGTGACGCATTCCCGCACGCGCCGCTGGGAGATTCCGACAACGTGCGCGTCGGCCAGCCGGTCGCGGCGCTCGGAAACCCGTTCCTGCTGGCCGAGGATTTCGTGCCGACGGTCACGTTCGGCTACGTCAGCGGCGTGCAGCGCTACCAGGAGGGTCAGCAGGGCCTGCTCGAATATGCCGATTGCATACAGGTCTCCACGTCGATCAACCCCGGCAACTCCGGCGGCCCGCTGTTCGACCTTGAAGGGCGCGTTGTCGGCATCAATGGGCGCATCTCGACCGAGGAGCGCGGGCGCGTCAACGTTGGCCTCGGCTATGCGATCTCCATCAACCAGATTCGCAGATTTCTTCCGGCCTTGCGGGCCGGGCACTGGTGCGAGCACGGCACACTCGGGATGACGGTCGAGGCCTATCGCGAGAATGTGCGCATCAATGCGATTCAGCAGTTCTCGCCCGCGGAACGCGCCGGAGCGCAGCTCGGCGACGTTGTGCTGCGCGTTGCGGGGCGCAAGATGCGCTCGCCCAACGACCTTTCGAACGTCGTCACGCCGTTTCCCGCCGACTGGCCGATTCTGCTCGCGCTGCAACGCGAGCAGCAGCAGATGACGCTCGTCGCCCGCACGGAACGCGTGCCGCTGCGTGTGCCGCGCGTCTACGACCTCGACCTGGAGTTGAATCGCGCCGAGCTGAGCGCGCTGCTCGAGCGCCACGCTCTACGCGGCGATTGGCGACGTGCGACGGATGCTGCGCTCTGCTGGCGTCTGACGCCGGACGGCGCAGACCCGGTATCGGTTTGCCCCGATACCGCAGCGGCGCCGGATTGGGCACTCGAATGGCAGCGCCTGGCGCAGTTGCTGCTCGCTGCCCCGCAGTTTGGCGCCGGCTGGGAGCTCGGCCGCGGCGACGAACTCGACGGCCGGCTGGCGCAGGTCATCGAGCATCGCGACGCCGACGGTCGCCGCACGCGCTGGCTGTTGGAGTGGGGCAGCGACGCGCTGCTGGGTGTGTACTTCGGCGACGCCGACGAGCCGCGCCGCGTGCTGTGGCAGCCGCTGGCGCCTTCGCGCGACTTCGGCGCGGGGCGTTGCCCGCCACAGTGGCAGCGCGTGGCCGACGGCGCGACGCTGCGTGTCACGGTCAGCGACATTTCGGCGGCCCCCGCGGGAGGCGGAGAGTGACGCGGCTTGCGGCGGCGTTCTGCGTGATGCTGGGTGCGTCGAGCGCATTCGCGCAGGCGTCGGCTGACGTCGTTTCCGAAATTCAGGCGCGCGTGGCCAAGCTCTACGGTGCGGGTCTCGGGCGCGCCGAAGGCTATGGCGCAGGCGTGTTGATTTCGGCGGACGGTCGCATTCTGACGACCTATGGTGCGTATCTCGAGTCGCCGAGCGCGCGCGCGGTGTTGGCTGACGGTCGGCGGTTTCCATTGCGGCTGGCGGCGCATGACGAGAAGCGCGGGCTGGCGCTGCTCGAGATCGACGCCGCGCAGCTCCCGCACTTTGAATTGTCGGCCGGCCCCCGCGTGCAACAGGGGGACTGGCTGCTGGTGGCGGCAAATCCGTTTCGCGTGGCGGTCGGTTCCGAACCGGCGTCGGTGAGCATCGGAGTGCTCGCCGGCAGCGGTGAGCTCGACGCGCGGCGACGGGCGCAGGACTTTCCCTATCGCGGACCTGTCTTGTGGCTCGACGCGATCACGGCGGTTCCCGGCGCGGCCGGCGGTGCCGTCGCTACCACCGACGGGCGACTGGTGGGGCTGGTGGGTCAGCCGGTGCTCCGCCGCGCTACGAATACCTGGGCAAACTATGCCATCCCGCTCGACGAACTGGCGGCGTTCCTGGACGAAACGGAGCGCGGAACGGCGGCCGCGCAGGCGCCGGTCGCGCCGGCCGGTATTCCGATCGATCTTGGCTTGCGCATGTATGACCTGACCGGGCCCGAGAGCCCGGCATTCGTCGAGCGCGTCACGCCGGGATCGGCTGCGCGGCGCGCGGGCGTGTTGGCCGACGATCTGATTCTGTCGCTGGCGGGCCGCTCGGTGCAGACCTGTGCCGAGGTGCAGCGGGCGTTTGCCGATCTCCCTGCCGCGGGCGTCATCGAGTTGGTTGTGCAGCGTGGCGAGCGCACATTCACGATTGAGCTTCGGCTGGAGCCGCAATGAAGACGCGCGGGCTACTGCTGTGCGGTGTGCTGCTCGCGCTCGCGGCGCAGGCCGATGAGTCGCCCGAGCGCGGCGCGCCGGCGGTATTCCGCGATGCGCTGTCGCGCGTCGCGCGCAGCCTGGTGCGGATCGACACCGTCGGCGGGGCGCAGCCGGTCGAAGGCGACGACACGGAGCGCGCGGCCGCGGGTTTTCGCGTGGCGGACGGCCCGACGACGGGGCTGGTGTGGTCAGCCGATGGTCTGATTCTCGCCAGCAGTTTCAACTTCTGGCGCGATCCGACGCTTATCACGGTGACGCTGAGCGACGGGCGGCGGCTGGTTGCGGAACAGGTCGCCCAGGACGGCGCGATACGCAGCGTTCTGCTGCGCGTGCCGGCGCGCGACCTGCAGCCGGCGGAATGGGTCGAACGAGCGGCGCTGCGGCCCGGGCAGTGGGCGCTGGCGGCGGGTTTCGGCGGCGCGGCCCGCGAGCCCGCGCTGTCGGTCGGTGTCGTGAGCGCGCTGCAGCGCGTAAGCGGACTGGCCGTGCAATGCGACACAAAGACTTCGCCCGTGAACTACGGCGGCGCGCTGTTCGACGTGGAGGGGCGCGTCATCGGATTGATCTCGCCGATGAGCCCGGGCGAGGAAGCGACCGCGGGCGTGCAGTGGTACGACTCGGGAGTCGGGTTTGCGATTCCGCGCGACGTGCTCGCTCCCCGCGTCGAGGAGATGACCGCCGGGCGGGCGCTGCGGCCGGGCCTGCTCGGTGTGATGCTGGACTCGCGCGAGCCGGTGGTGGGGGAGGCGGCGGCGACGCAGCCGGCGCCGCCCGAAGGCGTCGCGGTGGCTCAGGAGCCGACCGGCGCGGCGGCGTCGGCGGGCTTGCGCGCGGGCGACGTGATCGTGGCGATCGATGGCGCACCGGTGCGACGGCTGGCCGAGCTGCGCCGGGCGCTGGCGCGCAAATGGGCGGGAGCGCGGGTTCGGGTGCAGGTGTGGCGCGACGGCGCGACGCACGAACTGTCGATGGTGCTGGTGACGCCGGAGGAAGCCGCGGCATCGCAGCCGGCATCGGATGCGGCGCAGCCGTGATCGGCCGGCGGCGGATCCCGGCTGGAGCCCCTCATGCGCGAACCACGCCGTAATCCTCTTTTCTCTTTCCCGCCCGAAGCGCGCACGAAGCACACAACCCGCAACGGCCGTCCGCCCCCGTGCTGCGGGCCCGCGGTATCCTCGGCTACCATTGGCCGCGATGCGCATCGCTTTCCTCGGCACCGGTGACTTCGCCGTCCCATCGCTCGAAGCGCTGGTTGCCGACGGGCATCGCGTGCTTCTCGTCGTCAGCCAGCCGGATCGACCCGCCGGTCGCGGCCGGCGCGTCGCGCCCACCGCCGTGCACGCCGCGGCCGAGCGCCTGGGCCTGCCGCACATGCAGACCGACGATGTCAATCGCGACGTCGCGGCCGCGGCGCTCGCCGACGCCGAGATCGGCGTGGTCATTGCCTTCGGGCAAAAGCTCGGCCCGGCGCTGCTGCGCGCGCTGCCGCACGGCTTCATCAACGTGCATGCGTCGCTGTTGCCGCGCTATCGCGGCGCCGCGCCGTACCAATGGGCCGTGCTCAACGGCGATGCGACGACCGGCGTCACGGTCTTCCAGCTCGACGAACGCTGGGACGCCGGACCGATCTGGCGGCAGCTCGAAACGCCGATCGGCGCGACGGAAACCGCCGGCGAGCTGCACGATCGGCTTGCGCCGCTCGGGGCTGAGGCGCTGCGCGCCACGCTCGCCGATCTGACGGCGGGTGCGCTGCGGCCTGTGGCGCAGGATGTCGCGCGCGCCTCGCGTGCACCGAAGCTCTCGAAACTCGATGGCTATGTCGATTGGCACGCGCCCGCGCCGGCGTGCGTGGCGCGCATCCACGGGCTGTGGCCGTGGCCGAGTGCGGCGTGCCTGCTCAACCGCGGCGACGCCGCGCCGCAGGAACGAATCCAGCTTGCGCGGGCGACGCTCGCGCCCGGCGCGCCGCGCGGCGCGGCCGGCGAATTCGATGACGAGCTCTGTGTCTGCGCCGGCAATGGTCGCGTGCGGCTTTTGGAAGTGAAACCGGCAGGAGGGAATTGCATGCGTTTCGAGGATTTTTCGCGCGGCCGACGATTGGCCGCCGGCGCGCGTCTGCTGCGGGTGACCGGCGAATGATCCCCAAAGCCCGCGCATTCGTAACGCCCGCCCGCGAGGCGGCGCACCAGGCGGTCGAGACGGCGCTGCTGGGGGCCGGTTTTGTGCAGGCGGTGCTCGCCGGCTGGCGCTGGCCGCCGCGCACGCCGCGCCAGGAACCCGCATTCGCACGCGAAATCGCGATGGGGGCGATCCGGCACGTGATCGCGATCGAAACGCTCTTGCAGCGCGTCGGCGAGTATGACCCGCGCCGCGTGCCGCCCGATCTGCGCTCAATCCTGCTCGTTGCCGGATTCCAGTTGCTCTGGCTGCCGAGCGTGCCGGTCTTTGCGGCGGTCGATCAGGCGGTCGCGGCGGCGCACCGTCGGCGCGGGCCGAAGGCCGCCGGCATGCTGAACGCGCTGCTGCGCCGGCTGTCCGATGCGATCGACGTGCGGCACGGCGCGTGGACGCAAGGCAACTCGCGCGCTCTGCGCACTGACTGGAACGCTGCCTGCACGTTTCGTCGCGACGTGCTGCCCACGCCGGACGAGCAGGATGGCGTGCCTTTTCTGGCAGCCTCGAGCGGCGAACGCGCCAGTCGCGTCGCAGCGCTCATTCAACGACACGGCCGCCCGGCGACGGAGGCCGTGCTCTGGGCGCAGCAGGCGCGACCGCCGGTCTTCCTGCACCGCAACCCCCGAAGATGCGACCACCGCGCGTTTGCGGCCGCGGCCCGCGAAGGGCAGTTGCTGTCGCCGGATATGGCGGTGTACTCCGCGGGCGCGTCCTGGGCAGCGGCGGAACTGGCGGCGACAGGCGGAGCCTATGTGCAGGACCCGACCGCGCGCGAGGCCGCGCTCTTCCTTCAGCCTGTTGCCGGCGAGCGCGTCCTCGATCTGTGTGCCGCGCCGGGCGGCAAGTCGTTCGCGCTGGCGCTGGCGGGCTGTGCGCACGTCACCGCGTGCGACCTCGACGGCCAGCGCCTGTCGCAACTGCGCGTCACCGCCGAACGGATGCAACTGCCGGAGATTGCGCCGCTGCAACTGAGCGGCAATGACAGCCGAATTCTGCCGACCGACGTGGATGCGGCGCTGGTCGACGCGCCGTGCTCGAATTCGGGCGTGTTCGCGCGGCGGCCGGAGGCGCGACTGGGGCTGACTCGCGAAAAACTGACCGCGCTGGTCGGGCTGCAGCACCATCTGCTGGGCCTGGGCGCCGGCTGCGTGCGTCCCGGCGGGCGGCTGGTGTACAGCACGTGCAGCATCGAACCGCAGGAAAACGAGGAGCTCGTGCGACAATGGCTGAACACCAACGCCGGCTGGGAGATTGCGGCCGAGCGGCTTAGTCTGCCAACCGCGGGCGAATCGGCGGCGGACTGGCGCGACGGCGGCTATTGCGTGCGCCTGGTGCGGGTGCGGTAATCGCGCGCCGGCGGGTTCTTGCAGCCCCCTGAGCTGCAGCGGAGGTCTATTGTGGCGCTGCCGCTACCGTGAGACCCGCGAGACAGCGAATCGCATCGCGTCGCGAGCGGAAACGCATGCATACGCGGAGTACCGCGAAAGCATGCCACCCAAGACACGCAAGACTCCCAATGCACCCAAGACACGCAAGACTCCCAATGCACCCAAGACACGCAAGACGCGGAAGCCGTCCAAGTCAGACATGGCACCGGCCCCGGCGCGCTGCCGCGCCGCCAATCTGGTAGATTACTTATCGCCTCGCCGCGATTGGTCTTGCGTTTCGATCGCGCCGACCGTAACGTGCTTTGGGCACTTCTGCGCAGCGAGGAACGATCATGTGCGAACCGACACGCATTCGTTCGGGGCTTTTGGCAGCGTGTGTTCTTTGTTTCGTGACGGTCAGCGTTGCGCATCCGCCGTATCTCGCTAACCCGCGCACGCCGCTGGGCTCGGCGGACATTCCCCAATACGGCTATTTTGGGCGGAATGTCGTGCTGGATGGCGAAACGGCGCTCGTCGGTGCTGTTGGCCCCCCGGCGGCGGTGTATGTCTACGAATTCGATGGGGTTGACTGGGTCGAGCGGGCGGTCTTGTCCGCGGGCGACGCGGCGACCAATCGCTTCGGCGTCGGGATGGCGCTGGAGGGTGACACGGCCCTGATCGGTGCGCCCGAGCAATCCGTGAACGGCGTCGTGCAGGGCGTGGTGTACGAATTCGTGCGTGAGGGCGGCGCATGGTCGCTGCGCGACACTCTGATCGCTGCGGATGGCGTCGAGGGCGACCAGTTCGGACTCGGCGTCGCGCTCGAAGCGTCGCGGGCGGTGATCGGCGCGCCGTGGGCAGACGATGAAGCCGGGACGGCGTACGTCTTCGAGCGAATGCAAGAGGGCTGGACGCAGGTTGAGCTGCCGCAGGTCGTCGTGGGTAATTTGGGGTCGCCGGTCGCAATCGAGGGGGACTTGATTGTCGTTAGCGCGTGGGACGCGAATCACTACCAGGGCGCGGTCGTCTTGTATCAACTTGGGGACGCCGGCTGGGAATTCCTGCAATCGCTGACTGCGTCCGCAACGAACGCCTTCGGCTGGTCGCTTGCGCTTGAGGGCGACACCCTGGTGATTGGTGCTCCCGATTCGGGCTACGACGAGTACGCGGAGGGAGCAGTGTATGTATTCGAGCGGATTCCATCCGGATACTGGGTTCAGGGGGCAACGCTTGAAATCGATGATCCCGAAGACTTCACCTTCCTTGGCGAGACGCTGTCAATGGACGGCGGCACGATAGCTCTAGGAGTTTACAACAAAGAAGCCACATATTTGTTCACGAAGTCGGATGGCGTTTGGGCGCAGGTCGCGAAGATCGAACCGCAGGAAGCCACGCTGGGGTATGCCGGCGTCGTCGCGCTGCGGGGTGATCAGCTACTCGTCGGCTCGGCTTTGGACGACTATATGGG
The DNA here is from genome assembly GCA_964388675.1 of uncultured Planctomycetales bacterium. Taxonomy (GTDB): domain Bacteria; phylum Planctomycetota; class Phycisphaerae; order UBA1845; family Fen-1342; genus CAYMBL01. Next base: position 15,739 of record CAYMBL010000008.1, on the reverse strand, counting down.
CAACGTGCGGCGCGGGCGCGTGCACCCGTATCGCGTCGGGCCGGACTGCAATCTCAACGCCGCCTACGACGCGGACGAAATTGCGGCGGGCACTTCGCCGGACTGCGACGCCAACGGCGTGCCGGACGAGTGCGACGTCGAATGCAACGGAAACGCGATCCCGGACGCGTGCGATCTGCTGGCGGGTTCCAGCGCCGACTGCAACGCGAACTCGGTGCCCGACGAGTGCGATCTCGCGAACGCCGTGAGTGAAGACTGCAATGGCAACAGCCGGCCTGATGAATGCGATCCGCAGTATTTCGCCACGTCCGGAGTGCTTTCGCCGGTCGGGTGGCTTACGCCGCAGGTGCACGTGTTCTTCGTGGACTCCTTCGCGGCGTGCGAAGCGGAGCTGACGCTGCGAATGAAGGGCAATCTGCAGGGCGCGGAGCGCTTCGTCACCGTCGCGGTCGATGGTGTGCCGGTCGGCACGCTCTTCGAAACAACCGGAGTCAACTGCCCTGGCACGCCCAATGAGGGTTCGTTCGCGTTGGCGCCTTCGGTTCTCAACGCGGCTGCCGAAGATGGATTTGTCGTCGTCAGCGTGCTGCCGAGCCCGGCGGTGGATTCGTTCTTCTGCGGTCCGATCGCGACCACACTGGAGATCGATCTGCGCTACGTGATCGAGACCGCGTGTCCGAGTGCGTCTGTCGAGTGCGATCGCGCCGACATTTTCCCGCTCAACGGCGATTGCGTGGTAGACCTGTCGGACGTCGGGGCGCTGCTGGCCGGTTGGACCGGCGCCGGCGGAGGTTCATCCTGCGGCGCGGATCGCGCGCAGGGCGACATCTTCCCGCCCGGCGGCGACGGTTGCGTCGATCTCGGCGACCTCGGGCAGATGCTGGTCGACTACGGCGCGGACTGCCGCTGAGGCGAGACGTCGACACGTGCGCGAGGCGGCAACTTGGCGCGGGCATCGGCGGTTCCCGCTGCGCGGGAATGTGGGCACGGGCCAGAGGCCCATGCCAACCGGGAATAATCCAGGCTGAGCCCATGTCACCCGGGAAAAGTCGAGGCCGAGCCTGTGCCGGCCGGAACAAAGCAGGGCGGCTACTGCGGCGCTGTCGGCGGTTGGGCGTTGCCGTCGGCGGCGATTCGGTAGAACTGTGCTTCTTCGCCATTGCGAATCAGAAGCCCTTCGGGCGTTAGCACGGGGTGGTTCCAGGTCTTGCCGGTCAGCGCGTCGAAGGCCAGTAACTCCCGCGCACCCTGTCCATCGAACGCCAGCAGGTGCACGGAGCCGTCTTCCGCCAGCACGATCAGCCGCGCCGCGGCCTGCGACTCGGCGGTGTTGGTCGGCGCGTCGCTGCCTTCGGTTGGCAACAGCAGCACCTGACCATAGCCGTAGCGGCCGCCCTTCCAACGTCGCTCGCCGGTCGCCAGGTCGATGCAGGCGAGGATGCCCTCGTCGAGGCCGACGGCGAGACCGTTTGTACAAACGAAGTCGTTGAATTTTGTCTTCAGCCGGTTCGAGCGCCAGACCTCGCGCGCCTGCCACGCGCCGGCCGCGTTCGGCGTGATTTCAAGTCGGCGCAGGCCGTAGCCGTAACCCATGCCGATCAGGACTGTCTTGTCGTCGAGCGGCCACGGCTGAATGGTCTTGGGTTCCTTGGTCGGCCAGTCGTAGCGCCACAGCTCGCGTCCGTCTGACGGGGCATGGCCGGTGAAGCCTGCACCGTCGAGGTAGAGAATCTGCTCGACGCCGGCCAGCGTCGCGGCGTGGGGCGAGCTGTAGCCGCTGTCGCCGCCGCGCGCCTGCCACGCTACGGCGCCGTCGGCACGCCGATGTGCCGACAGCCGAATTCCGCCAGCGCCGCAAAGCCCGACCACCACTAGATCGCCGACGATCAGCGGCGACGAGGCGAAGCCCCAGGTCGGCGGTTTGAGTTGTGCGAACTCCGTGTATTGCCAGCGCACGGCGCCGCTCGCGGCATCGAGACAGGTGAGCAGGCCGCTCGGCCCGAAGACGTAGAGCGACCCGTCGGCGAAGGTTGGGGTTGCGCGCGGACCCGCGCCGCCGGAGATTTCGTCGAAGCGATTTCGATCGGCGTGCACCCACAGCTCGCTGCCGGTGGAGAGGCTGTATGCCACCACGCATTCGAGCTCGTCGCGCTGCTCCTGCGTAAAGATGTGATCGCCGATCAACGCGTACGACGACCAGCCGAGGCCGACGCGCTTGCTCCAGACGCGCGCGGGCGGCGCCGGCGCGGCGGCGGTGCGCCATGCGCTCGAGGCGATCGCGACGCTGTTGCGATTCGGCCCGCGAAAGCCGGTCCAGTCGAACGCACCGGCGACGAGCGCGGCCTGAGAAGCGGCGGGGCGGCTGGCGGTATTGGTCGGCGCGGACCAGCGCACGCCGGGTGCGTCCGGCTGCCAGCGCGGCGCGAACGTAATCATGCCTTCGCCGATCTGTCCCGCCGTGCGGAGCGCCAGCCAGGGTGCGAAGGCCGCCAGGGCGCCGAGCAGTGCACCACGAGCGCGAACGCGGCGCGACGCGCGCGGCAGCGCCGCCCAGATCAGTACCGCAGCGCCCGCGGCGCCCGGCACTCCCCACAGCGCCGCGAAGGCGCTCGCGAATGGATGCGCCAGGAATAGCGCGGCCGCGACGAGCGCCGCGCCGCCGAGCGTGACGCCAACCTTGGCGCGTGCCGTCGCGCGGCTGAACGCGAGCCACCAGATGAGCAGCGCGATTCCGGCCAGCGCGGGCGTCAGGAAAACGCCGAACAGGCGCAGCAGAGTGGGCTCGGCGAACCAGACCAGCCAGACAAATGCAGCGGCGGCGAGCAGCACGATGACAACCGCCGGGGCGATGCGAAGCGAGCGTGGCGCTGCGGCCGGAAGCGGATCGATTGGCGTGTCCATGCGGAGAGCATAGCCGGGTTGGTGCGCATCGCGGCCGAGCGCCGCGCGCTCCCATGAGCGCGCGCTGATCCCGCGCTGCGATGCTTATTCGCGGCTGAGCGACGCGCTGACGCGGAACGTATGCCCATCGGGGTGGATCAGGTGAAATTCGCGCACGCCCCACGGCTCATCGATCGGCGGCTGTGTGACGGTGAGACCTTTGCTGAGAGCGAGCTCGTGCAGCGTGTCGACATCCGCGGGCGAGGCCAGCCACCAGCTCATCCAGACGCCGCCGGTGTCGTCGTCGCCGGGCGTGCGCGGCGCGTGGCCGTCGCGCGCGCCTTGCCCGTTCTGGCACAAGAAAATCTCGAAGTCGCCGTTGCAGACCGAACCGAATTCGGCGGGTCCGTGTGAGTTCTCGTCGGCGCCGCCTTCGATCAGGCCGCCGGCGTTCCATGAGAAGCCGCGCTGCCAGCCGAGTTGTGCGAACCACTCGCGGCTGGCCGGCACGTCGGACACGTTTAGGATCGGCGTCAGACCTTCGAGCCTCATGCGCGGCGTTCTCCGAGTGCGTGCGGGGATTGTCGTATACTCCCAGCGATTGCGACAGGACCGACCATGAAGCTGCTTCAATTTCTCTTCGACGCGTCGCTGTACCTGCCTGATGTGCAGCGGGAGCTCCATTTGCTGCCGACGCAGCAGGAACGCAACGCGGCCCGACTGTACGTCTGGCGGCGCTTGTTTCGCAGTTCGCAGTATTGGCTGTTATGCGTGGCGATGTGCTGTGTGGCGGTGGTGGCGCTCGGCGCGGGGCGGCCGCTGTTGGACTGGGCGCAGCGTGCGTTGTCGATCCGCGAGCTGTGGGTGGAGGCGCTGCTGTTCCTGACGTACGGCCTCGTGATTGCGGCGGCGTTGTCGTATTTCGGCATGTGGCCGCTGCGGCGATTGGTGGCGCGGACGCTGCGTGACCATCTTGCGATGAAAGGACTGCGGCTTTGTACGAGCTGCGGGTACGACCTGCGCGGGATGGGAGACGCGCCGCGCGGGCGCTGTCCGGAGTGCGGCGCGACAGAGTGAGTCGCGTTACGGGTTGATTCGAGCGCCCTCCCGCTGACGATTTCGCGTCTTTTTAACACATATCGCTTTCAGTCTTAGCGCCGCCTTAGCGCTGATCCATTCAAGTCCGACCGCGAATTGTTGCAACTCGGTTTTTGCACGCGAGTTGTTGCTGGCGCGGCGTGTAACGAGCGGTTGACGGCGCGGCAAAACGGCGAGGAAATTGCGTGGCGGATTATTCACGCGAATTAGCGCCGTGTTTGCGCCATCAAAATGCGAGTGGTCTAAAAACCTCAACTCTGAAAGGACGGAACCCGACGATGCGAAGAAATCAGTGGCTGGGCGGGGGGAGCTGCCGTTCAGCGAGAAGCGCGGGCTTCACGCTGATTGAGCTGCTGGTTGTAGTTGCCATCATTGCGTTGCTGATTTCGATTCTGCTTCCGAGTCTCAGTCGAGCGCGGGAGCAATCCAAGACCGCCAAGTGTGCTGCCAATCTGCGCTCCGTCGGTCAGGCGGTTGCGACGTATCTTGCCGAAGAGAAATTCACCTATCCGGCCTCGTATCAGTATCTCGATAAGTTCGGCAACATCGTTTTCACGCCCGAGCCCCAGGACGGCTATGCCCACTGGTCCTATTCGTTGTTCAGCCGCGGTCAGGTAAACGACGCGGCGTTTCAGTGCCCCACGGTCGAACGCGGAGGACATCCGCGAACGTTCCCTGGGCCGCGCGGCGAGGACTGGAACTCCGGCGAGCAGATCGACGGCGGCGGGCAGTTGTCGCCGAACGACCTCGTGGATCGCCAGGCGCCGCGCGTCGCGTACACCGCGAATGCGGCGATCATGCCCCGCAACAAGTGGACGACGACCATGGTTCCGGGCGCGCAGCGCACGAACCAGTACGCCCGCGAGAGCGACATCGCCCGACCGGCGGAAGTGATCGTCGCGGCCGACTTCACGCGCAGCTTCTCGGGCGTGGGTGAGCAGCAGGGCAATACCATCCTCAGCAAGAGTCACCGTCCGGTGAATCCGTTCTATCACGCCGGCAGCGGCTACGACGAGTACGGCGCGAGCAAGGGTGTCGGATTCCAATACACCGCAACCGGCGACAAGACATACGGTCTGGCTCCGTTTGACACGTTCGACAAGACGGCGAACCTGATCGGTGGTTCGCAGGGTACGGAGCTAAACGCCATCGGCCGGCACCACCCCGGCGAGGACAAGCTCGGCGGCTCGGCCAACTTCCTGTACGGCGACGGCCACGTTGAGCGCGACACTGTTCTCCGGACGATGGAGTTCCGTCGCTGGGGTGACAAGTACTACGCATTGACCGGCAACAACGAGATCGTGGATCGCTACGGCAACCTGCCGTAGCCCGTTCCCCAGAGTACGGGGTTTGATTGGATTTCGAATCGGGCGGCGCGTTGCGCGGCGTCCCAGGGGTTTTGTTTCAACAAGAGAGGGAGGACTAAGAAGTCATGCGGAAATTCATGGGTCAGTTTGGAATGGCGCTCGCGGCCGCGGCCGGTCTGGCCTACACGGCTCCCGCCGTGCTGGCGCAGGGCCAGGTCAACGGTGCGGGTGCGACGCTGTTCGTCGACTTTTTCCGTTCGCCGGCGATCACCAACGACGTTCTTGACGTCGACGGCGACGGCATTTTCGGCTTCACGGCGCCGAACATCGTCGATCAGCTCGCCAACAGCAACCTGAGCATCGCGATCGGCACGTTCGGCGATGACCAGGCCACCGAAACCTGGTGGCAGTTGCAGTATCGTTCGGTCGGCTCGGTCGAAGGTTTCCAGGAGTTCGTGAACTTCCAGACCTGCTCCGACCTGCCCGAGAACATCCCGTCCGAGCGCGGCATCTTCAACACGCGCGACTTCGCCGTCACCGGCGTGATCCAGAGCACCGGCCTGCCGCAGTGCACGGATGACACCGACGGCGACACCATCAACAACGGCTCGGGCACCCCGCTGTGCCCGGAGTCCATCGACTTCGGCAATACCGACGTTGAGACGCCGTGGGCGGTGCAGGGCGCGACCGGCGGCACGCCGATCTGGAGTGCCGTCCCGACCGCGGCTGGCTATGGCCGGAACCCGAACACGTCGAACGGCAAGCCGGGTCAGACGGGCGAGAGCAACTTCCTCGCCAGCCTGACCGGTCCCTGCGGTTCGAGCCTGAACACGAACATCGGCAGCCCGGACGGCGACACGATCTTCGACACGCGCGTCGCGTTCAGCCCGGTTTCGCTGATCGCCAACCGCGGCACCGGCCTCAGCGAGCTGAGCTACTCGGACATGCGTCACATGTTCGTGACCGGTCGCGACAAGAGCGGCAAGAACTGGGCCGTCAACGTGCGCGACGTCGGTTCGGGCACGCGCAACGCCTGGGCGAACTCGCTCGGTATTGACCCGAGCTGGTGCGTCGGCGACGGCCAGGGCATCCGCATCAACACCACGACGCTGACCCTGCCCGGCCCGAATCACCAGGTCACCAACTGCGGTGGCTCGAGCATTTCCGAGTCGGCCGTCCAGCACCGCCGCATCTGCGTCGGCTTCACGGGCCTGTCCGGTTCGAGCCGCGCGATCTCGGACGTTCTGTCCGGCAACTACGAAATCCTCGACGTCATCAAGGACACCGACGGCGGCACGATGGCCGTCCGTCCGAAGCTCGAGACCGTGATCTTCAACCTCGACGTCGACACCGGCTTCCAGATCGGTGGTCTGCAGACATTCTCGACCGTCGGCAATCCCGACTCGAACCGCGATCCGCTCGATCCGCGTTACAACGCCATCGATCCGGCCGTGTCGAACCAGACCGCGGCTGACTGGGTCAACAACATCGTGACCAGCATCGAGAACTTCCAGGGCAACCCGGGCGCTCCTTCCGAGCAGCTCATGCCCAGCGAGTTCCTCGCGAACACGTTCTTCCTCGCGCAGGCCGTCGAGGCCCTGCCCGAGTCGCTCGACCCGGATTCCTACGTCGCGAACACCGTCAACACCGGCCTGCGCGACTACATCCTCGCGAACAACACCGCCAACGACACACCAGACTTCGGCACGGTCAACCTGGGCACCGGCGGTCGCGCCCCCAGCCGTCAGGCCAACCCGGACTTCAACGGCGACCTGATCGTTGATCCGTACACCGACGGCAACACGACCGGCACGACCTGGACCTACTGCAACAACGGCGTGAACGCGTCGCTGACGTCCGGCTCGCAGATGTCGGCGTCGAACAAACTCTCGGCCGACTTCGACCGCAACGGCACCGTCGATGCCAACGACCTCGACGAAATGCTCGACGCGATCGCCGACCCGCGCAACTTCGATTGCTCGGACAACGGCGGCGTCCGCGGCGCGATGGTGATCGACGTCGTCATCCCCGAAGTCATCGGCGACCTCAACGGCGACGGCAACCTCGACGACGAAGACGTTCGCTATGCGGCGGACGGCTTCATCCTGACCGCCGGCGTGCTCGATCGCGCGGCCAACTTCACCGCGGTCGACGTCGCGGCGGCCGGCAACTACTTCGGCACGACCTGGGGCAACGGCGCCACGTACGCGAACGGCGACAGCCGCTTCGACGTGGCCGGCAACACGTTCGTCACCCCCGGCGCGGCCCCGGTCGGCGGCGACGGCGTCATCGATCAGGACGACATCGACTACGTCCTGAACAACTTCGGCGACTGGTCGAACCTCGACGAAGCCGCGACGATGGACCTGAGCGCCGACATGAACGGCGACCTGGTCGTCGATTGCGACGACGTGCTGCTGATCGCCGACAAGCTGGGCGTCACCGTCCCCGACTGTGCGCCGAGCTGTCCGAACAACCTGCCGGGCTGCGACAACAGCGACATCTTCCCCGCCGGCGCGGAAGACTGCATCGTGAATCTGTCGGACCTCGGCGTGGTTCTCGCGAACTTCCAGGTCGGCGTCCCGGGCAAGACGCGCGCTCAGGGCGACATCTTCCCGCTGGGCGGCACGGGCGACGGCATCGTCGACCTGTCGGACCTCGGCCAGGTGCTGGCGGACTTCGGCACGAACTGCCAGTAAGTTCGACTGATCTGGTTACGGATTGATCGGGAGGGGCGGTCTCTGCAAAGGGGCCGCCCTTCCGCTCTTTTCTTCGTACTCTCAGCGCTTCGAAATGCGGCGTACCGCGAACCGCCGCGCGGCGCGTAGACTCCTGCACAGCGCCGACGGCGGCGGGAGGAGGGCGGCTCGTGCGGCATCGGTATCATGAGTTCGACGGCGAGCCGTTCCGCTTCCAGTCCGACATCGACCACGGCGCATTTCTCGATTTCATTCTCGCGCACGGCGACGAAGCGCTGCGTGCCCTGAAGGAGCTCGAGCGCGACCCCGAGCAATCGGAGTTGCTGCAGCAGCTTCTCAACGACGGGCTGCTCGAGAAAATGCGCGGGCGTTTCCGCCTCACGCCGCGCGCCGTCCGCTCGATGGAGCGCCGCGCCATGATGGAAGTATTCGCTTCGCTGCGAAAAGGGCTGCGCGACGGACACGCCAGCCAAGACGCCGGCGGTACGGCGGAGCGCGCCGACGGCACGCGGCCGTATCAATTCGGCGACACCGTCAGCGATCTCGACATCCCGCAGACGCTGCGAAACGCCGTGCGCCGAGCCGCGACCAACCCGCGCGACGGTGAAAGCGCGCACCGCGGCGGAGCACGCGTCGCCCTCAGCGAACACGACTTCGAAGTCGGACTGCGCGAATCGCAGACCACGTGCAGCACGGTCGTGCTGCTTGACCAATCCGGTTCGATGGCGCGGTTTCGGCGTTTCGTGCACGCCAAGCGTGCCGCGATGTCGATGATCGCGCTGATTCGCCAGCGCTTTCCGCTGGATACGATCGACCTCGTGGGGTTCCATTCCGGCGCCGACGCAATCGCGGAAGATCGTCTGCCGCTGTTGATGCCCAAGCCCGTGACACGCCACGATCCCGTGATTCGCATGCGGGTGCCGCTCGATAGGCTCGACGAGGCGCCGCCGCACTTCACGAATCTGCAACTCGGGCTGATGCACGCGCGCCGCCTGCTGCGCCGCCGCAATGGCGAGAACAAGCTGATTTTCATCATCACCGACGGCCAGCCGACCGCGCACGTGAAGGGCGACTACGCCTACCTGGTCTATCCGCCGTCGGAAGAGAGCCACGTCGCCACGCTGCAGGAAGGCTTTCTCGCGGCCAAGGACGGCGCACGCATCTGCATCTTCGCGCTGACGGACGACTACTGGGATATGGACTGGCTCGGGTTCGTCGACGACCTCGCGCGGCTGACGCGCGGCGTCGCGTTTCAGACCGCGTCGGGCGACGCGGCGGCCTGCGTCATGCAGTCGTACATCAGCGGCCGGCGGCGGAAGGCATTCCTGGGGTGAGGTCGGCTACGCTCCGCCGATCCCCGAGAGCAGCATCAGTCGCGGTTCGGTCAGTTCGTCCATCATGTAACGCACGCCTTCGCGACCCATGCCGCTTTGCTTCACGCCGCCGTAGGGCATGCTCTCGACGCGCACGCCCGGGATGTCGTTGATGACGACGCCGCCGACCTCGAGCTGTTCGAATGCGGCGAAAGCGCGGTGGATGTCGCGCGTGAACACGCCGGCCTGCAATCCGTAGCGGCTGCGATTTGCGCGTGCCACCGCCTCGGCGAAATCGTCGAAGACCGACAGCGTGGCGACAGGTCCGAACGCCTCGCGGCATTCGAGCAGCGCATCCTCGGGCACGTTTTCGAGCCAATTCGGCGGGACGAATGGTCCCTCGCCGTCGTGGCCACAGAGGCGCGTGGCGCCGGCCGCGAGCGCCTGCGCGATCCACGCGCGCACCCGCTCAGCCTCCGCCGCGGACACGAGCGGCCCCAGTCGTGCCGTCTCGTCGAGCGGGTCGCCGGGCGTCCATTCCGCGGCGCGGGCCAGCAGCGCCGTGCGCAGAGGTTCGTAGATGCTGCGATGCGCCAATACGCGTTGCACGCTGATGCAGCTCTGCCCGGCCTGAAAGAATGCGCCGAACGTGATGCGTTCCGCCGCACGGTCGAGGTCCGCGTCGTGATCCACGATGCACGCCGCGTTGCCGCCGAGCTCGAGCGAGACGTGTTTGGCGGCGGCAAGCTCGCGCAGGCGCCAGCCGACGTCGGGCGAGCCGGTGAAACTGAGCGAGGCCACGCGCGGGTGGCGCGCCAGCGCTTCGGCGACGGCCCCTGGCGCCGGCAGCACGGAGAACGCGCCGCGCGGCCACTGTGTTTCGGCAATGATTTCGGCCAGCAGCAGGCTGGATATCGGCGTGGCCGACGCGGGCTTGAGCACGAACGGGCAGCCGGTCGCAATCGCCGGCGCGACCTTGTGCGCCGCCAGGTTCAGCGGGAAGTTGAACGGCGTGATGAATCCGCACACGCCGCGCGGAAATCGCCGCACGATCCCCTGCAGGCCGCGGGCGCGGGCGCTGATGTCGAGCGCGAGGTACTCCCCGGTCTGACGGCTCATTTCGTCGGCCGCGATGCGGAACGCGTCGGCCGCGCGCTGCACCTCGACGCGCGCGTCGCGGATCGGCTTGCCGACCTCCACCGCCAGCACATGCGCCAACTCGGCCTCGCGCTGGGTCAGCCGCGCTGCAATGTGCTGCAAAATCTCGCGCCGCTGATAGCTTGCAAGCGCGCGCGAAAGTGCGAACGACTCGAATGCGGCATCGCAGGCGCGATCGATCACGGCGGCGTCGGCGCAGGCTACGCGCGCGATCTCCGCGCCGCTGCATTTGTCATGAAGTGCCAGGTCGGAATTCGCGTAGACCGGCGCACCGGCGAGCCAGTACGGGTAACGCTGCGCGATCATGCACGAAATGTAACGCCAACGGCCGGTCGCGCCGCGTCAACCGCCGCGCCAGCGCCAGAGGTAGAGCCGGCCCAGGTGCCGCAGATAGCGACCCTGCTCTGCTAGGTTCAGCTTGGTGTGTCCGGCGCGGCGATCAGCGAAGACGATCGGCAGCTCGACGATGCGACGCCAGCGATGGCGCACCATCAGCTCGAGCGCGATCTTGTAGCCGACGGGGTGCAGGCGATCGAGATCGAGCGCCGCGCGGCGGACGCAGAAAAAGCCGGACATCATGTCGCGAACGGGAGTCAGCGGCCGCGCCAGCAGCCGTCCGCACCAACTGTTGAGCCGCCGGTGCAGCGGCCAGTGCAGATCGACCTTGCCGCCGGGCACGAACCGGCTGCCGATCGCCATCTCGACGCTCGGATCCTCCATCGCAGCCAGCAGCGCCGGAATCGCCTCGGGCGGATGGGACAGGTCGGCGTCCATGACGACGCAAAGCTCGCCACGCGCAGCACGCAGCCCGGCGATCACGGCCGTTGCCAGACCGCGCTCGCCGCGCCGCACCAGGCAGCGCGCCGGAACGGATTCGGCCAGCCGCTCGACCTCGGCCGCGGTGCCGTCGGGCGAATCGTCGTCCACGACCAGCAGCTCGCACGCCGTCGCCGGCACGGCCGCGAACAGCCGCGTTGCCAGCGGAGCGATGTTCGCGGTTTCCTGATACGTCGGCACGATGACCGTTACGCGCGGCAAACTCATGTGGGGCTATCGTGGCGCTCGGCCGCGCGGATGTACAGGCGTGGCCGCCGTTTTCGCCGACCGCGACCGGGGGTACGCTCCCCGTATGATCGAGGATCGCGGCCGCCTGCTGACCGAACAGTTCAACGAGCGTTCCGCCACGCTCGACGCCCTTTCGCCGGCGGATGCGTTCGACGTGATGAACGCCGAGGATTCGCGCATCGCGCCTGCGGTCGCGGCCGCGAAGCCGGCACTGCTCGACGCCGTCGACCTGGTGGTCGCGGCGTTGCGCCGTGGCGGGCGGCTGATCTACGTCGGCGCCGGCACCAGCGGGCGGCTGGGCGTGCTCGACGCCGCCGAATGCCCGCCAACGTTTTTGACGCCGCCGGAGTCAGTGGTGGGCGTGATCGCGGGCGGAGATGCAGCGCTGCGCGGGGCCGTCGAGCACGCGGAGGACAACCGCGGCGCCGGCGCTGCGGAGATGCAGCGGCTCGCCGTGGGCGGCAACGATGTCGTGTTCGGCATCGCCGCCGGCGGCACCACGCCGTTCGTGCACGGTGCGCTGGCCGAGGCGGCGCGCCGCGGCGCGAAAACCGTGTTCCTGTCGTGCGTGCCGTTCGATCAGGCCGGCGACGAAGCGGATGTGTCCATTCGCATTCTGACCGGGCCGGAGGTGCTGGCCGGCTCGACGCGGCTCAAGGCGGGTCTTGCGACAAAAATGGCGCTAAACACCGTCAGCACGCTGGCGATGGTCCAACTCGGCAAGGTCTACGGCAACCTGATGGTCGACGTAAGCGCCCAGGCGTGCGGAAAGCTCACCGACCGCGCGATCCGGCTGGTGCAGCGCGCCACCGGCCTCGATCGCTCGATCGCCGAGCAGCGCCTGGCCGAAGCACGCTGGCACGTGAAAACGGCGATCGTGATGCAGCTCCTTGGAATCGACCGCGATGCCGCGCTCGCACGGCTGCACGCAGCCGAAGGGCAGGTGCGTCGCGCGCTGGCGGAGCCGGCTTGAGCGCCTCGCCCACCGCCCTACGCGTGATGCTGCTGGTGACCGACCTGCAGCCGGGCGGCGCGCCGCTTCGCCTGCTGCGAACGACCATCGCGCTGCGCGAGCTCGGCGTCGACGCGGCGCTGGGTAGCCTCGCCGGCCGCGGGCCGCTGCACAGCGAGGCGGAATCGCGCGGCGTGCCGACATTCGACTGCGGCGCGCACAGCGTCCGCAGCATCGCCGCGCTGCTGCGCCTGTCTGCGCACGTGCGCCGACTCGAGCCGCATCTGATTCACTCTACGCTCACGCACGCCAACCTGGCGGCGCGGCTGGCGGGGCGCTGGACCGGCGTGCCCGTCCTCAGTTCGACCGCCACGCTCGAGTGCGAGCGGCGCTGGCATCTGCGGCTCGAACGCGCCACGGCGCGCTGGGACCGCGGTCATATCGTCCACGGCGAGGCGCTCGCGGATTGGGTGCGCGTCCGGTTCGGCGTGCCGGCCGATCGTGTCTACCGGGTTCCCTGGTCGGCCGACCCGCCCGCGCTGCTGCCGCGCTCGGCTGCACTGGCGGACCTGGGGCTGCCACCGGAGGCGCGCGTGTTGGCCTGGGTCGGTCGCATCGACCCGGTCAAGCGCGTGCACCTGGCGCTCGAAGCGCTCGCGCTGCTTCCGGAGTCCGTTCACCTGCTCATCGCCGGCGCCGGACCGCTCGAGACGCCCCTTCGCGCGCAGGCTCAGACAATCGCCGCTCGCCGCGTGCACTTCCTCGGCTGGCAGCGCGATCTCGGGCGTATCTGGAGCGCCGCTAGCGCGCTGCTGCTGCCGTCGCTTACCGAAGGAATGCCCAACGCGGCGCTCGAAGCGCTCGCCTGCGGGGTGCCTGTCATCGCCGCGGACCTGCCGTCGCTGCGCGAGCTTCAGCGGGCCGGCGCCGACGTCACGCTCGTAAACCCCGCCAACGCCGCAGGCCTCGCCGAAGCGGCGGAGGCGACGCTGCGCCGCGCGACCGGGAGCGCCCCCGCGTTTCGTCCGCCCACCACGCTCCAGGCCGCCGCCGCCCTGCGCGACGTCTACCTGCGTGTTCTAGGCCGGCCGCGCTAGGCCTGCGATATACTGACATTTCGCACGCCGGCATCCGGTTCGACCGGCGTCACGGTCATCTCATCGCAGTCGTCTGCCCGGCGGCGAATCGGGCAGCGGGCTTGGAGGTTTGAACATGTCTCAGGCACTCAGCGGCAAGGTCGCGCTCGTCACCGGCGCCTCGCGCGGCATCGGTCGCGCCATCGCGGAAGCCCTCGCCGACGCCGGCGCGGCGGTCGCCGTCAACTACGCGCACAGCGAACACGCCGCCGAAGAGGTGGTGCACGCGTTGGTTCAGCGCGGCGTGCGCGCGATGGCGGTGAAGGCCAACATCGCCAACGACGACGAGAATCACGCCATGATCGCGGCGATCCGCAAGGAACTCGGCCCGATTCAGATCCTGGTCAACAACGCGGGCATCACCCGCGACAAAACCTTCGCCAAGATGACCTATGACATCTGGAAAGAAGTCATCGACACCGATCTGACCGGTCAGGCGCTGGTGACGCACGAGGCCCTGCCGCACATGATCGAGCTCGGCTGGGGGCGCGTCGTGTTCATCACGTCGATCGTCGGTCAGATGGGCAACTTCGGCCAGAGCAATTACGCCGTCGCGAAAGGCGGCCTGATCGCGCTCACGCGCACGCTGGCACGCGAGGTGGCGCGCAAGGGCGTCACCGTCAACGCCGTCGCGCCCGGTTTCATCGAAACCGACATGACCGCGTCCGTGCCGTCCGGCGTGCTGGATGAAGTGAAGAAGGGCACGCCCGTCGGCCGGCTCGGCAAGCCCGACGAAGTGGCGGCCGCCGTGCGATTCCTTTCGTCGCCCGAAGCGGCGTTCATCACCGGTGAGGTGATCAACGTCAACGGCGGGTACTACATGGGCTAGCGCCGCGGGCGTCGCCCGTGCGCTACTCGAGATAACCCAGGTCGCTCAGCCGGCGCTGCAGCACGCGTTCGTCTTCCGCCGAATACACCGGCGCGTGCGCTTCGTTCTCGCGCCGCACAGGCGGTTCGCGCTCGACGGTCGGCGCCACGTCGAATGCATCGCTCAGCACGCGGCCTTCCATGTCGCCCGGCACGCGCAGCCCCAGCAGCGCCAGTGCCGTCGGCGTGACGTCGACGATGGCGCCTTCAATGCGGATACCCGGTCGCACGTGCGGCCCGCCGAGCGCCAGCACGCCCTCGGCGCGGTGCGTTCCTTCCAGCCGGCTCTCGCTGCACCAGCGCACCGTGCGCCGCCCGCGAATCTTTCGCACCACGGCCAGCCCCGGCTGCGGCGAAAGCAGCAGATCGGGCAGATCGCTGCGCTCCTCGCGCGGACAGTTGTACAGTTCCTCGCACTTGTACACATCCGGAAACACGCGGATGGTGCGGCCCCACGGGTCGCGCGTCTCGACGCGCCGCAGCTTTTCCGCAATCTCGTCGCGAAGCGCTTCGTAATCGCGCGGTTCGACGATGCCGACCGGTCCGCGTCCCTTCAGGTTGATATATAGAAAGCCGTAGATGCCCGCGTGCATGACGCACGCCCGCGTGCGCGACCAATCGATCGCCAGTTCCTTCTCAATGCCGCGATCCGCCTGTTGAAAGCGCGTCACCTTGCCTTTGGTAAGCCGGTGCACCCAGTGCTCGACGCGCTGCGCGGCGCGCTCCCACGGCTGGTGCAGCGCCAGATAACCCCAGTCGCGCAGCAGCAGGTTAGGCTGCGCCTTGCCGTCAAGGCTGCCATGACCGTGGTCGGACATGATCAGCACCGCCGCGTCGCGCTGTTTGGCGTACGCGAAGAGCTTGCCCAGCACTTCGTCGAGTCGCTCGAAGCAGCGCGCCGCCAGTTCGGCCTGCTCGGGGTAGCGCTCGCGGTAGCGCGGATCGAGGTATTTCCACGCCTTGTGCTGCAGGTTGTCGACGAGCTTGAACACCACCATCAGCACATCCCAGCCGTAGCGCTCGCCGCAGTATTCGGTCAGCCGCCAGCCCTGCTCGAAACTGGCGCAGATGTAGTCGAGATTCTCGCGCAGCAGCGCCACGCCGCCGAACGCCCGGCGTTTCCAGTTGGTGCGATAGCTGTAGTTGGGAATCTCACGCAGGATGTCGCGCTTCAGCTCGCGGGGCCAGGTGAACTCGGCCTCGATCGTAGGCGTCTCGAAGCCGCTGATCATGAAGCCGTTCACCGGGCGCGGCGGATAGGTCA
>CAYMBL010000007.1:0-108886 GCA_964388675.1 uncultured Planctomycetales bacterium | reverse complement strand
TGGGCAGCGCTGGGGGACCGGCGTTTGCTTGACCGGTCTCTTGCCGGTCGTCGCTCTGCACGATTGAACCTCGATTCCCGCTACGCGGGAATAGCGGCACGGGCCAGAGGCCCATGCCACCCAAGAACAAGCGCAAGGCACAAATCCTGGTGCGAGAGTCCCTTCTCGCACCCCTTCGTCCCAACCGATCGCCTTGCCGGTCCCGCGCGCTGCCCTACACGATCCTGGTGCGAGAATCCCTTCTCGCACCCGTCCCAACCGATCGCCTTGCCGGTCCCGCGCGCTGCCCTACACGATCCTGGTGCGAGAATCCCTTCTCGCACCCGTCCCAACCGATCGCCTTGCCGGTCCCGCGCGCTGCACTACTTGTGCACGGCAATCTTCCGCGCCCGCGTCGCGGGATTCCGCGCCAGCCGGACCGTCAGCACGCCGTCTGCGAAGCTCGCATCGATCTTCTCGGCGTCGGCATCCACAGGCAGCGTCATGCTGCGCTGAAATGACCCGAACGATCGCTCGCTGTAGCTGCGCTCGCCGCGCTTCTCGTCCTTGTGCTCGCGTTTCTCGCCGCGCACCGTCAGCGTGGAGCCGAGCACCTGCACGTCGACGTCCTCGCGCCGCACGCCGGGCAGCTCAAAATGCAGCTCGTACGCCTCTACGGTCTCGGTCACATCCATGCGGGGTCCCCACTCGTTCAGGCCGGCCGCGGCGCTCAGTCCGTCCCACGGCCCGCGCCAGAATCGCTCCAGCAGGTCATCAAACTCCCGCCGCAGCTCGGTCAGCGGGGTCAGCAGGTCCGCCTGCCTGGGCGTGTCCTTCGATTTCCATGGCATGATTTTCATGGCGATACCTCCCGTCGGCGTGCGGGCCGCGGATGCAGCCCGCCCGCCCTGCGTTGACTCGTTCATCCTCCGTGTTCGGCGCCGCGCACCTCGATCTTCCGAACGCGAATGCGCTCGGTTTTCGGCAGCTCCACGCGCAGCACGCCGTTCACGACTTCCGCGACGATGCGCTGTGCGTCGATGCCTTCGCCCAGGCGGAACTCGCGCACGAAATCGCCGACGCCGTACTCGCGCACCAGCGTGCGCCCGCCCTCATGCCGCGGCGCGACCGCGGCTCGAATCGAAAGCACTCCGCTGTCGTACTTCACGTCGACCCGGTCGGCGGTGGCGCCCGGAACATCGGCCAGCAGCACGAACTGCTCCGCCGTCTCGAGAATGTCCACCGCCGGGGTATACGTGCGCGGCGATCGCGACACGTTCGCCGGGGCCGGCCGTGGGGTGCACGTCGTTGTCATGGGTTGTCTCCTGGCAACTTTCCCGCGGCGGTCTGCGCCGCGCATTGTCCTTTCCGATTCCTGTACCCGTGTCCTGTTTCCAATCGTCGCGCTAGCCCTGCCGCACCGAAATCTTGCGGGCGCGCGCCGCTTCCGCCTTCGGCAGCGTGATCAGCAGCACGCCGTCCTTGAGCGTGGCTTCCACGCGCTCGCTGTCGATCTCGAACGGCAGCTCGAGCGCACGCAGAAACTCTCCGTGCAATCGCTCCTGCCGCAGAAACGAGCCGGCGCTCTCCGGCGTTGCTCGCCGGCCCTTCAGGGTCAATTCGTCGCCCACTACGGTCAGCTCGATGTCCTCGAGCTTGTAGCCCGGCAGTTCCGCCTCCACGAAGAGCTTGTCCGCGTCTTCCCAGAGGTTGATTGCCGGAAACGCGCGCTCGGGACGAACGAATCCCGATTCGCCCAGCAGGCGATCAAACGCCCGGTCGAAGTCGGTCGCCAGTGCGAACGGAGCGAACGGATCCAAAACTCGTCTTGCAAGTCGCATGATGACACTCCTTCCCGCCGCCGGATGCCGCGGCGATTGTCTGGAGGAAGAGAATGCAAGCGTCGTGCCAGCATTTCGATTGGCTTTGCGAGGTCGCGTACGCGGTTGATTCGGGCGATCCAGCCGCCGCGACAGTGCGGAAGCTGCCACGCTGGCAGCGAAATGAACGCGCGTTCAGTGAGCGATGTCGTATTTCGGTCTTGGGTGGAAAGGGCATTTGGCCCCTGCTCGTCGGTTTGGGGTAGAGCTGCGCTGGGGGACCGGCCTCCGGCCGGTCATGGCCCTAGCTGGGCCGGCTCGCGCGGATGCACTGGATCGTCTCGGCAGGGCTTCGTGCCGCGCCCTACCCGCGCCCGCCAGCCGGCGCACTGGCCGGCGCGGACGAACTGCTCGGCGCCGCGTCGATCTCGATCGTGCGCGCCGCTCGCCGCAGAATCTGCCACAGCCGCGGCAGCGGCAACTCGATCGGCAGCTCGGCCGCGCCGTCGCCGCCGGCGCGCAACGAGCCGACCGGGCGTGCAGCCGTGAGGAACAACAGCACGTCCGGCTTCAATTGCGGGTGGTGCGCCAACACATCGCGCACCCGAATCTCGCTCTGCACCGGCAGTTCCTCGACCTGACGCCGCAACACGTCGACGCCATCGAGCCAGGCCGCGTCGGCGTCCGATGCCTCGCCGCCCGACGTTGCCGTGCGCCCCACAGCCTTGAGCGTCTGCGACACCCACGAAGGCGCATCCAGCTCCTGCCGCGTGAAGCGCGGCGTGAGCCGATACCGCGCCGGCGGACCGGCATAGCCCGTCGCGCGAATCTGCTCCAGTTCGGTCAGCAACCCGAGCCCGCGCAGCTCCGACGGCGGATAGCCCTCGATCTCCGGGTGTGCCTGACGCGCGTCGCTCAGCAACCGGATCAGGTCGACCAGCTTGATGCCGGCTTCCGCGCTCGCCAGACCGTCAGGCCCCGGCTCGACGCGAATCGTCGCGACCGCTTTGATCGCCTCGCGCAGTTCCGCGCGAAACTCGCTCGACGCCCGCAGCAAGCCGTCGAGCCGCCGCGATGCGCTGACCTTCAGCCGGCCCGCTTCGTCCAGCAGTGCTTCGAGCGCGTCGGCTTCGGCGCCGAGCTTCGCCAGTTGAATGCCCTCGGGCGCAATGTCCTCCCAGCCGGGCGGTTTGCGGGCGGCGGCGCGATCCTGCCGCGCGGCCTGGCCATCGGCCCACACGGTGCGCCAGCCGCGCGCCGCCTGCGCCAACGTCGCCGCACTGACCGCGCCCGCGGCGTCGGGCTCGGCAAGCGGCTGCAGCAGCGCGAGCAGGTCTTCCGGCGTGGCGCGCGTTGTCGCGTCGCAGGTCGCATCGGAATACACGCGCGGCGCGCCGAACGCCGGCTGCGCCCGCACCCAGGCCCGCAGCGCGCGCTCGCGCGGCAGCGATGCGGCGATCCACTCGCCGAGCGTCGATTCGCCCAGCGGGAGCTGCCGGATGGCGGCGTCGAGCGCCGCCCGCGACTTGCCGAGCGCGGTGCGTTCCAGCGCGGCGCGCGTTTCGGCGCTCAGTGCGCCCGGCGCGAGTTCGACCGGCGCCGATTGCTGAGAGCCGCTGCCCGCCGTGACCAGGGCCGCAAACACGCACACACGGGTGATTCGCGAAAGCATGGCCGTCTCCCGTCTGGCGCAGGCTAGAGCATTGGCGCCGGCTGCGTCTGCGGCAGCTTCGGGTGCGATGCGTCGATGCGCACCAGTGCCGCCGCGGCGCCGCCCAGCGCCAAGCACGCGGCGGCCAGTGCGCCGGCGTGCGCGATTCCAAGCGTCGCAATTCCGCCGGCCGCCAGCAGCGGACCGACGCCCAGCGACAAGCCGAAGGCCGCGGCGCGCACGTGCGGAATTGCCAGCCCCGCCAGCGAAAGCAGCGACAGTGGCGCACACAGCACCAGCCCGAGCGGCACGGCGATACCGGCCAGCTCGAGCAGCGCATGGGCCGGCCAGGCGGTGGCAATCGCGAACAGCAGACCGCAATGAGCCGCAATCGGGTGCTGGCTCCGCAGCGTCAGCAGCGACAGCGCAACAAACATCATCAGCCGCCAGACGTGCCACGTGTCCGGCGGCGCGGCGAGCAAAGCCGCCAGCACGCCGCCCACGGAGAGAATTCCATAGTCGCGCACAACCGGGATCATGCGGCCGGTTGTCGTCCACGCTCGTTCGTCGAGAAGCTGCTGCCCCCAGAACTTCGCCAGCCAAAGGTAGTACGCGGCGCCGATTGCGAGTCCGAGCGCGGAAAACGTGTCTGTCGCGAACAGCGCCATCGGCAGCGCGACGCCGAGCGAACCCAGCAGCGAGATCGCGCCCAGCTCGCGCGCCGCGGCCCAACCTAGGACGTGCGCCACGCCGAACGCCGCCAACGCTGCGCACAACAATCCGATTGCGGCCGCCCAAGTTCCTGCGAGCAACGCGGCCCCCAGAGCCACCACGACCCCCGCCAGCAACGCAGCCGCCGCAAGCGGCGAGAATGGCGCGACTCCGGGGTCGGCGGTCGGTGGCCAGGCGGCGCGACGACGCCAATGCAGCAGCAGCAGCGCCAGCAGCCCGAAGAGCGACCACGCCCCGGCCCCCAGCACCAGCCACGACGCGTCAATCTTGAAGGTGCTGCGCGCAAATGTGCCCGCCAGCGCCAACCCCGCGCACGCGCCAATGCGCCGCAGGCGGCCATCGCCCAGCACCAGCAGCAGCAGCAGCGCTGATATCGCCACGGCGGCGACAAGCGGCTCCTGCCATCGGCCGGCGCTGCAGCGTGCCAGTGCGTCAGCTAGCGCCCAGACATACGCAATCGCCGCGCCAAACGCGCACGCGGCGGCGGTGTCCGGGGCAGCGCGAAAAACCGTGCGAGCGAGCACAAGCGCGCCGATCGCAAGCAAAAGGATTGGGAATCCGCGAAGGGCGGCCGGCGCCAGCCCCGGTTCGAGGGCGGCCACCGCGACCGTCGCCGTCGCCAGCAGCGCCCCGACGGCTGTGCCCGCCGGCAGGCGACGCTGCCAGAGCAGCGCAACCGCCGACACGCCCCCGGCCACGCCTACAAACAGCCCGGCGGCGGAAGCGTCTGCAATCGGGATCAGCTCAATCATGGCGGCCTCACCGGCGGCGGCGCTGCGCCGCGCGGTATAACCATATGCATGCCAAGCGGGAACCGCCAGAGCGAAGCCGCCATGCAGCGCTTCGTGCAGCGCGTCTGGCGCGAGGACGTCGCGCCGCTGCTGAACGATCGAAGAGCCCGGCAACGGCAGAAGTTGGCTCGCGGCGGAGCGAAAGCCGCGGCGGCCGGCGGGCTCGCGCTCGACACGCTGCTGCGTCTGCGGGGAAGACCATTCACGCGATTTTTCACCGTGCTGGGCGCGAGTTGGGGCGCGCTGTTGCCGGACGTGCTGGATTGGCGCTGGTTGCGCGCCGCGCGCGAGGATGAAGTCGAGGCCCTGCGTGGCGAGGTGGCGCGGCGGCTCGAGAACCTGTCGGATGAAGAGGCGCTGGCGATGTTCGATCTGGCCTCGCAGGCCGGCCGCGAGGAGCTTCAGGCCGCATGGCGCAAGGCTGCGCAGCGCTGGCACCCGGACAAAGCGCCCGACGACGCCGCGCGGCGCGAGCATCAACTGCGGTTTCTGGTGCTGAAGGAAGCGCACACACGGCTGACGGCGGCGTACGACGCGGGGCGGCTGCCGCGGTAGACGACGGCGCGGAGCGGCATGGCTCGATACGAATTCAGCCGCCGGCGGCGCGGCGCTGCGCACGCGTGGGCAGCCGCTGCAGGCGATTCTTCAGTTGCTCGAACGTCGCGTCCAGCAATCGGCCTGAGACGTCGTCGTTCGTCGTGTCCTGCGATGCGGCGTTGCCGCGCCGGCCGCGCGGCGCGGGCTTTCGCGGACCGTGGCGCAGCTCGATCTGCTCGGCGCGTTGGCGAGCCTGCGCGTGGAACTGCCATGCACGCTGCTGCTGGTCAGGGTCGAGGCCATACTTCGTAATGAACGAATTCACGTAGCGCGTCCACTCGTCGTCGGCCGGCGCACTGGCGGTGGGTTTGCGGCCTCCGCGCTCCGCGCCGTCAGCATTCGGCGCACTCTCCGGCATCGGCGAACTCTCGCCACGCGCGCGGCCCTGAGCCCCCTGCGCTTCGTGCGTGCCCTGCGGCGGCGGAGCCGCCCCTCCGGCTTCGGCAAGCCGATGCCGCTCCATGATCTTTTCGCCGTTCTGGATCGGATCGTTGTCGAGGCCCCAGTGCTCCGGCTCCCATTCGCCGGCGGCCCACTCGGCGCGCATCGCTTCGACGCGCTCCAGCCGCTTTCGCGCCGATTGCAGATCGGCCTCGACCTGTTCACGCTGCTCGGGCGAGAGCGTCTTCGAAAACTCCTCAGCCCCCTCGAAGATCGACTTGCGCGCGTCGGCGAGCACCGGCTGCGCGAGCTGCGCCCAGCGCGCGACCTGCTGCGCGTTGAACGGCTCGCCGGCGGCACGCACCTGGATTGCCTCCATCGCGTAGCCCATGATGTTCTCGTGGTTCTTCTGGAAAATCGCCGTGGCCCGGTCCAGTGCCATCTGCTCGAGCGTAAGTCGCTGCTCTTCGGTCAGGTTGTAGCGCTCGCCCAGCGCATCGGCGAACGCGCCGAAGCGCCCCATCATGTCCCACGGCGGCACGGCTTCTACCCGTTCGAGCACGTCGAGCGAGGCCAGATCAGACTCGCCGGTCCAGCCGTTGCGCTCGTACATCGTCTCCATCGCATCCATGATGTAGCCCGAGTGCTCGTCCCAGTTGGAGAACGACTGCAGGCTGCTCAGCAGCCGGGCCAGATTCTGCTCGAATCCACCCGGCGGGCGCTCTTCGGGGGCGGGGTCCTGCGCCGCCGCGCGAAGCCCGAGCACCAACGCGAATCCAATGCTCACCCAGACACGCATTCTCAAGTCTCCGTTCGCGGGTAATTCTAGTGGGTTCGCGGCCGGCGTGCGGCGGCGCGCGGCTTTGCCAGCGACACGCCGCGGCCCTATCGTGGATTCTCTGACGGAGCGACGCGGGCCGATGGCAAACGTGCGAGTGCTGCTGCTGCGGGCGGCAGGAACCAACTGCGACCGGGAGTGCACCTTCGCGTGGCAACGCGCGGGCGCGCACGTCGAGCCGATGCACGTCCGCGATCTGTCGGAACGACCCGACCGGCTGCGCGAGTTCCAGATTCTGACCATTCCGGGCGGATTCAGCTACGGCGACGACATCGCCGCCGGCCGCATCTTCGCAGCGCAGATCGAGCGACACCTGCGCGACGACCTGCTGGCGTTCATCGACGCCGGCCGGCTGATCCTGGGCATTTGCAACGGGTTTCAGGTGCTGGTCAAGGCGGGGCTGCTGCCGTTCCCTCATGAATCCGCGGCGCAGCGCTGCTGCACGGTCACCTACAACGCGCCGGCAGGTTTCCAGGATCGCTGGATCGCGCTCGACGCGCAGCCGTCGCCCTGTGTCTTCACCACGCCCGGGCGGCGCTACGAGATGCCGATCGCGCACGGCGAAGGTCGCGTGCGATTCGCGAGCGACGCGGTTCGGCAGCGCGTGATATCCGCGGGGCTGGCCGCCGTAACGTACTGCGATGCGCCGGCCGGACCGCCGGGTGCGCCGGCCAACCCGAACGGCAGTGAGCTCGACATCGCGGGGCTGTGCGACCCCACCGGTCGCGTCTTCGGGCTGATGCCGCACCCCGATCGATTCACCGAGCCGACGCAGCACCCGTGCTGGACCAGCCGCGAGGCCGCGGTCGGCGATGGATTGCACATGTTCCAGCAGGCGGTCACGCAGTTCGTCTGAGCGAGGACTTCGCGGAGGTGATCGTGGCGCGCGTCAGCTTCACGACCAACATTCAGCGCCACGTGGCGTGTCCGGACGCGGACGTCGCGGGCGCGACCGTGGCCAAGGTGCTCGACGGCTACTTTTCCGCAAACCCGCGCGCGCGCGGCTACGTGCTGGACGAGCAGGGCGCCGTGCGCAAGCACATCGTCATCTTCGTGGACGGCCGGCCGATCCGCGATCGCGCGCAGCTCGCCGACGCGACGCCGCCCGCGAGCGAGGTGTACGTGATGCAGGCCCTCTCGGGTGGGTGACGCGGAGGCCGCGGCGGCTAGCGCACGGCGCGCGCCGCAAGAATCACCGGGTAATCCGGATCGTGCGCGTCGAGTTCCTCGGCGCGCAGCTCCTGCGCCGCGTGTCCGAACAGCAGCGCCGCCGCCGACAGCACATTCCCAAAGCTCGTCAATTCGTAGCGCGAGCAGCCGAACGCGGAATCGAGCAGCAGCGCGAGTCCCTGCGGCGTGAAGCGGTGATAGTCGCCGCAGCGGTCGGCTTCGTAGCGCGAGATCTGCGAAATTCCCGGCACGGTGGCGAGCAGCACACCGCCCGGGCGCAGCATCGACCACACGTTGCGCAACGCCGCGGCGGGCTCGCGCACAAACGGCAGCACCTGAGTGAGGATGATCGCGTCGTAGGCGTCGCGCGGCAGACCCGCTCCGCCGGCCAGGTCGCCGACGAGCGTGGCGCGCCGCGACGCGCTGATGTCGAGCACGTCGCTCGCGCGAACGCCTTCGCCAAACTGCTCGGTGTAGCGTGCGTCGCCGACTTCCAGCACCGCGCCGCGGATGTCGTGCGCGTGCCGATGAAGGAAGCCTTCGATGTAGTAGCGGTCGACCGCGGTCCCACGATCAAGGCCGAACGTGCGGCTGACCGGAGTCGTGCTGCGCGGAAACAGGGACGTTTGGGTCGCGGTCACGGTAGACGCCATGCAGGAGCTATCGGCGACGCCCGGATCGCGAACTGAAGACGGGCGCAGAACCGGCGTGGACGCGCCGCGCGGCCCACGCGCGGCGGCAAGCTCGGTCTTCGAACCGGCGAGACGCCGATGCTCCCCCGGCGAGACGCCGATGCCCCCCACCGTCGAGACGCCGATGCCCCCCACCGTCGAGACGCCGATGCTCCCCGCTAGCGCGCCGGCGGCTCGCTCAAGCGGCCGCCTTCCAGCCGCAGCCGGCGATCGGCGCGGGCGGCGACGCTCGGATCGTGGGTCACCATCACGATCGACTGACCCTGCTCGTGCAGCTCGGCGAGAATCTGCATCATCGATTCGCCGGCCTCGGCGTCGAGGTTGCCGGTCGGCTCGTCGGCCAGCAGCACGCGCGGCCGATGGACAAGCGCCCGCGCCAGCGCAACGCGCTGCCGTTCGCCGCCTGAGAGTTGCTGCGGCCGGTGGCGCAGTCGACCCTGCAACCCGAGCCGCGCGAGCAGCTCTTCCGCGGCGCGGCGGGCTGCACGGCGCACCGACGGCCACGTCAGCAATCCCGCGGACACCATGCGCGGCAACAGCACATTCTCCAGCACCGAGAGCTCGGGCAGCAGGTGATAAAACTGGAACACAAACCCGAACGCCGTGCGGCGCAGCTCGTTGCGGCGGCGCTCGGCGGCGGAGAATACGTCACCCACGCCGTTGCGCATGCGGCGCGACTCGGCGGGCGCGAACACGGGCTCGCCTTCGAAATACACCTGGCCGCCCTGCGGCACGTCGAGCGCGCCGAGAATGTGCAGCAGCGTGCTCTTGCCGCTGCCGGATTTGCCCATGATCGCGACGAACTCGCGGCGCGCCAGTGCGAGATCGCAGTTCTCGAGCACGCTGAGGCGGGCCGCGCCCATCGTGTAGAAGCGCGTCACCGCGCTGGCGCGGAGCAGCGGCTGCGCCGCGGGCGGCGCTGCACCCGCACCGGCCGCGGAGTCAATTGTTGCAGCGTCACTCATAGCGCAGCGCCTCCACCGGCTGCATCGAGCCCGCGCGCCACGCCGCCGCCAGCGAACCGAGCGTCGAAGCCAGCACGGCGATCAGGAAGACCTTGGCGGCGTCGAGCGGCGCGACCTGCTGCGGGATGCGGTCGAACGAGTAGACGCTCAGGTCCCACACGCGGAATCGCGGACTGAACCGGATCAGCAGCTCCTGAATCTCGTTGATGTTGGTGACGAACAGCGTCCCCGCGAGCGTGCCCAGCAGGCCGCCCACGACGCCGACCGCGGCTCCGTAGATAACGAAAACCAGCGCCACGCCGGTCGCCGATCCGCCGACGCTTTTGATGATGCCGATGTCGCGCGTTTTCTGCAGCACGATCATGTACAGAATGCAGAGCACCAGCGCCACCGCGACCAGCGAGATGATGCCGAACAGCAGCGTCACCAGCACGCGCTCCTTCTCGATCGGACCGATCACGTGCGCCTGCGACTGCTCCCACGTCAGCGCCTCGACAAAGCCGATCAACTGCCGCTCGCGCGGCGTGAGATCGAACTGTTCGTCGGCGCCCAGTTGCTGATAAAGCTCTGCGAAGCGCCGGCACATCGCGACGGCGTCGGCCCCCGGCCGCAGCTTGATCTGAATCTGTGAGCAGCGCGGCGGCGCGCGGCCAGTGACATTGCCATCGGCGTCGACGCGATCCGCCGCGTCCATCTGCAGCAGCTTCTGCAGCAGGTCGAAATCGCCGTAGACGTGCTGGCTGTCGATGTCGTAGATGCCGGTGCGCGAGTCGTCGACGTAGCGAAACGCTTGCTTCACGGGGCTGTCGATGTTCGCGGACAGCGAGACCGGCACAATGGACAACTGGGCGATGCTGCCGCGCGGATAGAAGCGGTCGTATCGTCCGTCCGCCTCGCGCTTCGCGATCAGATCGCGGCCGATGATCAACCCCGGCAGCTCGTCGCCGGACATGCCGGGCGTCAGTTCGTCCGGGTGGATCTTGTAAAAGCCCGGCAGCGTCTCACGGCCGTGACGCGTCAGCAACTCGTTCAGACCGTTCTCGACCGAATCGGGGTCCCCGAGGTCCGCACCGCGCGCGCGAGCCTCGTCGCGCGCCTTGGCCAGCGCGGTCATGTAGGGCGGCGGCAGCAACGGCGGAGCGATCTCGCGGCCGTCCGACTCGAGGATCGGCTTGGCTTCGATGTCGAAACCCATCAACGGCTGCTGCTGCGGCGCCAGGTGGGTCAAGCCCGGGTAGTAACGCTCGTAATACAGCCCGTTGCGGAACTGATTGACTTCGCAGATCTCCGGAAAGCGCACGCCCACCACGCGAATCGCGCCGTCCTGCCCCGTGCTGGGAAATCGCAGCAGGCCGTAGCTGTAGATCACCGGCGTGGCGCGAACCACCTCGGGCCACTGCTGCACGCGCTGAATGAACTCTTCGTAGAGCGGGAAGCCGGACCAGGTGCGGTTGTCGATGACGACGTCGCCGAGCATGCCGCGCGCCCGCTGGCGCACCGTATCGAGAAACCCGCCCATCACCGACATCACGATCAGCACCATCATCGTGCAGAGCGTGACGGCGGCGATGGCGAAGTAGACAATGCGACGGCTGCGCAGATACCGGGCCGGCAAAAAGAGCTTGTACACGCGCGGGAATCTCCAGGATCGCGCGCCGCGCGACCGACAGCGCTGGCAAACTATCCCATCCGGGCGGAGGCGTCCAACCGGCCTGTTCGCCGCGTGCTCGCGTTGCCCAAGCGCAGCCCGGGCCGTACCGTGAGAGCGTGTCTCCGCCGCTTGCTGGCCCGACGCTGCGACGCGCCGACTACGCCGGCGCACTGCTCGCGTTCGCCGCCGCGTTCGCGGTCTATTACGCCTCGGCGGAGATCGTCGGTTCGCGCGGCGCGCCGCAGCACGCGTATTTCAATCACCTGGCGGCGGCGTTCCTCGAGGGGCGGCTGGATCTGCCCGATCCGCCGGGCCACCACGATCTCAGCCCCTATCGCGACCGCTGGTATGTCCCCTTTCCGCCGCTGCCGGCGCTGATGCTGTTGCCGTTCGTGGCGACGCTTGGCTTGCACGCGGTGTCGACCGTGCTGTTCTCGATCACGCTCGGCGCTGCCAGCGCGGGGCTGGTCTGGCTGCTGCTGGCGGCCCTGGCACGGCGCGACTGGCTGCGGCTCGCTGCGCTGGATCGCGGCTGGCTGACGCTGATGTTTGCGCTGGGCACGGTTCACTGGCAGGTGGCGCTGGACGGCAATGTCTGGTTTCTCGGGCACGTCTGCACCGTGTTCTGGATGCTGCTGGCGACGCTGCTCGCGGTGACGCCCGGACACCCGCTGCCGGCGGGCGGCGCGCTGGCGTGCGCGATGCTCGGGCGGCCGAATCTGCTGCTGCTCACCCCCCTGCTGGTGGGAATCGCGGCCATGCGCCTGCGCCGCGCGGACAACCCCCAGCGACTCGATGCCCCGCGCCTGAGCCGCTGGGCGGCGGTCTCGGCGCTGCCGATGGCCGCGGCCGTGGCGGGGTTGATGGCGTACAACGCCGCGCGCTTCGAGAATCCGCTCGACTTCGGCTACTCGCGCCAGCGCGTCGACGCCAGCGTGATGGGCGATTTGCACACGCACGGACAATTCAGCCTGCACTATCTGCGGCGCAACGTCCGCACCCTGCTGTTCGGGTCGGCGATCTGGGACCGCGGCGCGTGGTTGCCGCGACCCGACGACCGCGGCATGAGCATCATTCTCACGACGCCCGCCTTCCTGGCGATCGCGGCTGCTCGGCGTCGCGATTTTCTGACGCGCCATGCGTGGCTGGCGCTGGGCCTACTGCTGACACCCATCCTGCTCTACTACAACACCGGCTGGAAGCAGTTCGGCTATCGCTTTCAGCTCGATTTCATTGTGCCGCTGCTGCTGCTGACGGCGATCGGCCTCGAGCCGCGCCTGCGATGGTGGTTTCGCGGGCTGATTCTCTTCGGGGTGCTCGTGAACGCGTGGGGCGTCGCGCACTGGTTCGCAAGACCCGCGTGACGCGCGATGCGTCACCAGGCGCCGCCGCGCGAAAACAGCGGCCGCGACGCGGTCTGGGCCTCGGTGGGTCCGCCGCGAAGCGTGCGCGCCAGCTCGACGCCGAGCGTACAGACGTCGGGCGCGTCGTCATGCCGCGATTTGGGGAATTGCAGAAACTGGGCCTCGACCTCGGGGTCGAGCTGCTCCGGCAGGCGCAGCGTGCCCGCTTCCAGCAGCGGCGCGAGCCCCTCGATGCGGGCGCGCTTGTTCGACACCGTGTGCAGCGGCGTCAGCGGCAAATAGAGCCGATGCCGCCGGCCGTAGTCCTCGAGCACGTCGCGCAGCGCCGCCTGATAGGCGTTCACCTCGATGCCGATGCGCGCGGGCTTCCAGCGCTCCCACGCGGCGACGATGCGCTTGACCTGCTCGACGATGCCGATGCGCTCGAGCGTCAGCGCCCGCGTGTAGATCACGCCGCTGTCGACGTCCACGCTGCCGACCCAGATGGCGAAGAAGTCCCCGCCGCTGGCGCCGGTCGCGGGGTCGATCGCCAGCAGCGTGACAAGCCGGCGATCTGACAGCTCCGCGGGTTTCCAGCGGCGCAGCCACTCGGTCCGGAAGACGCGGAGCGTGTCGTCGATCGGGTTGGCCTGATACTCCTGCTCAAAGGCGAGCGTGCCGATGCGCTCGCGCTCCTCCTGCAACCGCTCGACCGGCCAGCGCGCCGGCCACAGCGCACGCAACTCGAAACCGTCAGCGCCGCTGGGCTCGGCTTCGAGGGCGCGATAAACGCGATAATCCCAGCGCGGCCAACGCGCGCGGTTGGCGAGATTCGCCAGCAGCGAGTCATAGTGCAGCAGCGACCCCACCAGCACGATCTGACCTTCGGGCGCGAGAGCCGGCATCACCACGCGCCGCAGCCACAGCTCGAGCTTGCGCCGGCCCTCGGGCGACGCCACCTGCTCGTCGTCCTCGATGTCGTCGCAGATCACGAGGTCGGGTCGCTGCGGACCGACGCGGCTGCCGCGAAAGCTCGCGCCGGCGCTGCGAGCCTGCACGGTCACGCCGTTCGCGGCGGTGAACATTGACTCGGTCCATTTTCGTCGCGCCGAGCGGGGCTGCGCGGCGCAGAGCTCGCCATGGGCCGCGCGAATGCGCTCGTTGGTTTCCAACTCGTGGCGGATGTCGCGCACGAACTGCCGCGCGAGGCCGGATTCATGCGTGAGCACGACGATGTTGCGACGGCGACGGCGCACTATGCACCACAGCGGGTACGCCAGCGCCACGCACGTGCTCTTGGCGTGGCCGCGCGGCGCAACCCGCGCCACCAGTCGCGTCCCCTGCTCCAGTTCGGCGAGCAGCTCGTCGTGAAACGCCGCGGCAGCGTCGGAGAAATAGTCAGGCAGATGGCGCTGCGCCCAGCGCAGGCAGCGCGAAACGCGCGGCGTCGAGCGATCTAAGGTCGGTTGGCGCGCCATCCCGCGAGGTTGTAGGCAAGGGCGCCTCGCTGCAGCGCGGCGTGTGCGGGATTGTCGAATTCAGGCGCGCGGCGGTGCGTCGAGCGCGGCAAGGATCAGTTGCTCGAGCCGCGCGGCTTCTGTCGCGGAATCGTGGTGACGGCGCACCAGCTCTGCGCCGGCGGCCGCCATCCGGTCAAGCTGCGCCGCTGGCGCCGTTAGCGCGGCCCGCAACGCGGCCGCAAGCCGCTCGCGATTGCCGGCCGGCGCCAGCCAACCGGTCTCGCCGTCGCGCACGAGTTCTGGGATGCCCGCGATGTAGGTGCTCACCACGGGGCGCCCCAGCGCGAAAGCCTCCATGATCGCCATGGGCAGCCCCTCGGCGAAGCTCGGCAGCACCATGGCCCGCGCCGCCAGAATGCAGGAGCGCACGTCAGACTCGCGCAGGTAGCCGGTGATCTCGACGCGCCCTTGCAACCCGAGCGCGGCCCGACGTTGCTCGAGTGCGCCGCGCAGCTCGCCATCGCCGACCAGCACCAGCCGGGCGCGGCTGAATTCGCGCGCCACTTCGGCGAAGGCGTCGAGCAGCAGCAGTTGGCCCTTCTGCGGCGCCAACCGCCCGACGCACACCAGCGTCTGTGAATCCGTGTCGACGGGCCGCGCCGCCGCGAAGAACTCAGGCCCCACGGTGCAGTGCACAACGTGAATGCGGTCCCAGTGCTCGGGTCGCACCCAGCGCCGCAGTTGCGCCCCGGTGAAATCGCTGATCGCGACGACAAAGGCAGCGTCCGCGGCCTTGCCTTGCAGGTCGAACGCGCGCGGGGCGTCAAACTCGTCGGGGCCGTGCACGGTGAAGCTGTAGGGCGGTCCGCCCAGCCGATGCACCAGTCGCGCCACGTCGGCGGCGTTGGTGCCGAAATGCACGTGAACATGCTGCACGGCGGCGCGCTGCAGCTCGCGCAGCAGCAGGCACGCTTCGGCGAGATAGGCGAAATGCCGCGCGACGCCGCGCTCGCTGCGCAGCCCGCTTCGCACGGCCAGCCCCAGGGCGCGCAGGTAGCGCGGCGGATTCGCCAGTGCGCACGCCAGCCCCGCGCGGACAAACCGCGACGCCGGCTGCGCCAGGCAATGCAGCGTGCGGCGAAGCTCCGCCTCATCGAGCGGATCGACCGGGGGCGCATCCGCCGCCCGGATCGCAAGCCGCAGGATCGTGTGACCGCGGGCCTCGAGCGCCAGCAGCTCGCGACGGATGAACGTGTGGCTGACGGCGGGATATTGCGTGGTCAGATAGGCCAGCCGCAGCGGACGCACCGGCGCGTGCTCGACCGATGCGCCAAGCACGACGGCGGGCTGCGGCGGCGGCGTCAGGATCGGCAAGGCGACCTCCGTGGCGCAAGCCTCGACGCCTCAGGGCGTGCGGCGTTTTTCGAACACGAGCAGATTGGTCACGCTCGGCCCCGCCGGCAAGCCCGCGCCGTACCACGCGTTGTTCAAGCGCTGCAGCACGCTGCGGCCCAGGCGGCTGCGCATGCGGCAGTGAAGCTCGGTGAGCGTACCCGCGCGGCGCGCGACCCGCTGCAACCCGAGCTGGCTCAGGAACTCGGTCAGCGCGCCGACGTGTACGCGCCACACCCACAGGCGGCCCTCGCCCGATTCGTACCAGCAGCCGGCCCCGAGTCGGCCGTGCTGCAGCGCAAGGGGGGCGCGCCCGCGCAAGCGGCGCACCGCGCCGGTGAACGCGTAGTCTGCGGATGACTGGTTGGTGACATAGAGCGCCAGCCGGCCGCCGGGCCGTACCACGCGCGCCAGTTCCTTGACGGCGTCCTCGATGTCGGGGATGTGAATCACGACGCCCCAGCAGAACACCCGATCGTAGCTCTGGTCCGGAATGTCCAGCCGCGTCAGGTCCGCTTCGCGCAAGTGTACGCGGTCGGACACCCCCGCCGCCTCGGCACGGCGGCGCGCCTCCGCGAGCGCGACCGGCGAAATGTCGACGCCGTCGACCTCGAAGCCGGCGCGGGCGACGCGGATGGAGTGCACGCCCGGTCCGCAGCCGGCGTCGAGCACGGTGTCGCCGGGCCGCGCTTTCAGCTCGCGCAGCATGTGCGCGATGGCCTGGTCGTAATAGCGATTCGCAAGTGGCGTGTAATACTGCTCGTCCCAGAGCGCGAAGGTATCGATCGTCTCAAAGGCGCTGCCGGTCGGACGTTCCGTGGCATGCATCTCAGGCCCTCGCAGACTTGTACTCAATCAGCGTAGCCGGCCGACGGCGCCAGCGGCGCAGCCAATAGACACCGATACCCAGCAATTCGGCGAAGCGGCCGAGCTGCGTGAATGTCGCATAGAGCACTCGATGCGGCGCCGGCCACCTCCGCGCCGCGGCCCAGCGCACGATGCGCAGCCACTGCGCGAAATAGGCCGCCACGGCTACGGCAAAGCTGAAACCGCGAGTCGAGGGTGCAAGCGCAACCGCCGTTAGTGGAATCAGGCCCGCCCACAGCAGCGCCGTACGCACAGGACGCACGAAATGGCGAATCGGCGTGCGGCCGTGCAGGGCAGCGCCCTCGGCGTAAGCGTGCCCCGAACGCAGCATGCGCCGCCACCATTGCGAGAAGCGCGTGAGTCCCGCGTCATGAAGCGTCATCTCGCTCGGGATGCGGCGGACGCGCCAACCCGCCAGGTGCAGCCGCACGCACAGCTCCGGCTCCTCGCCGGCGATCAGCGTGGGATTGAATCCACCCACCTGCTCGAACGCGGCGCGGGACACCAGCGCGTCGCCGCCGCAATACAGCGCATCGCCGACCGGCGTATCCCACTCGAGGTCGCACAGGCGGTTGTAGATGCTGGCGTCGGGGTGGCGCTCGCGACGCCGCCCGCAGACGATCGCAAGCGGCGGCCCCTGGGCTGCCGACTCAAACTCGTAGGCGGCGCGCGCGATCCACTCGTCGTGCACCTCGCAATCGCCGTCGACGAACTGCACGAACGCAACCTGCGGACGGATTTGCAGCAGCCGCTCGAAACCCGCGTTGCGCGCCCGGGCGGCCGTAAACGGCTGATCCGGCGCCAGCTCGACGATGGTCGCTCCGAGGCGCTCGGCCTCCGCGACGCTGCCGTCGCTCGAACCGGAGTCCACGTAGATCAGCGCTTCGACTTGTGAACGCAACGATTCGAGGCAGCGCACAAGGCGCGCTCCTTCGTTGCGTCCGATCACGACTGCGCCGACGACCGCCTCTGAGATCGTGCTCATCGCGCAGCGCCTGCCGTCAGGCCGTGAAACGCGGCCGGAGTTCGCGCGGCGATCTGGGCGAAGTTCGCGCACGTCAGCGAAAGGCCGAGCCATTGCGAAAGCTCGACGAGGTCGGCGTCGAAACGGGCCTCGATCTCGGAGCGCACGCCCGCGGAGAGCCGCGGCTTCTCTTTCATGCGCCACCAGCCCTTTACCCACTCGCGGGCCGCGTGCGGCACCAGCCGCCGGCGCAGCCAGGTCGATAGCGGGTTCCAGACCAGCGCGTCGCGCAGCGGGCTGGTGCGCAGGCGCTCGGCCGAGACGTTGCTGGCCTGCTGCGCAACCTGCCACCGCGGCGCGCCGGAATAGCCGAGAAAGCGGCAGATTCGCTCCAGCTCCGCCTGCGGCTCGAGCGTGAGCCGCTCGAAGAACACCGGCAGCACGCGCTGCGGCCCGAAGGCATCGAGATAAGGCCGCAATTGCATCGCGTAGCAACCATAGTCGACCAAACGCGGCGCCGCGCGAACCGCGGCGTCGATCGGCGCCGGCACGGTGCGCTCGGTCCATTCGTGCACGTAGTGCGAGATCAGCCGCTGCAACGGGTGGCGCATAACGTAGATGAAGCGCGCGTCCGGTAGATGCTCGGCCAGGCGCTCGACGCAGCGCGGGTGTGTGGGCAGCTTGGTGTAGTGTGTGCTGGATTCGCCGCACAGGGAATCGCGCGGGGCCGCGGCGAAAAGGCCGCGATACCAGTCGATTCCGCGGGCAAACTGCGATTCGTCGGAGAAGAAATTCGGCTCCTTCGGCGTGCTCAGGAAGAAGCCGGGCTGCTGCGCAAGCTGATCGTGCAGCGTGGTGGTGGCGCACTTCATGGCGCCGATGATCACGAAATCGGGCCTGCGGCTCATGACTGCACCGAGCGCGACGGCGGATTGCGCGGGTGGCGCCAGTTGATCCAGATGTCGCGCCCCTCATTCTCGCAGGTGTGCAGCGGTTTGCCGAGGCGCTCGCGTAGCCACGAGATCGATCGGCCGACGTGCCAGAACAGGTTGGCCCGCAGCAGACCCAGCCAGCCGTAGTGCTTGGCGTAGTAGCGAGCGCGCGATTCATACCAGTACGCCGGGCGGCGCTTGCGCTCGGCCTGCAGCGATTTGACCGGGTTGCTGCGGCCGCGCAGGTGCACCACCCGCGCCGCGGGCCAGTGCAGGACGCGCCAGCCCGCGCGACGAGCGCGCCGGCAGAAATCAGGGTCGTCGAAGTACAGGTAGAACCCGTCGTCGAGCACGCCCACGGCCTGCAACACCTCGCGCCGAATCAGCGCACAGGCGAAGCTCGTCCACTCCACTTCACACGGTTCGGCGCTGACGGGTAGCGCAACGCCGTCGCGGCCGAAGAGCCGCGAGACCAGGCCGGTGCGGGCGGCGGCGATCAGCTCGTCAAGCGGACGGAAGTCGCGAAAGCAGCTTTCCTGCGGCGTGCCGTCGGGCCACTCGAGCCGCGGGCTGACGATGCCGGCGTAGCGGTGGCCGTCCGCCGTGCGGAGCAGCGTCTCGATCGTGCCGGGATGGACCAGGGTGTCGGCGTTGAGCAACAGCACGTAGTCGGGCACGAAATCCGCAGGTCGCGCCAGCCACGGACGCAGGATCGCGTTGTTCCCGCCGGAGAATCCGCGGTTGGGGCTGATCTCGGTGAGCTCGACCCATTCGCTCCAGCCTTCGCGCTGGATCGCCCCGCGCAGGGCGGTGACCGATTCGGGGCCGGTGCCGTTCTCGCATAGCGCCACGCGCACGCCCGGCAGCCGCGAGACGTCGGGCGCAAGCGAACGCAGGCAGTCGATCGCCAGGTCGGCCGCGCGATAACAGACGATTACGATCAGCAGGCGCGTCCGCGGCGCGCGCGGCAGAGCCTCGCAGCGCGGGGCGACCTCGGAACCGACTGGCGCGGGAGCGTTCATCCGCGCGAGCCTTCGCCGAACAGACCCCGGTAATAGCCCGCCAGCTCATCCCACGCCTGCGACTCGCTCCAGCCGAGCGCCGCCGCGTCGGGCGGGTCGGTGTTGATGCGAATTCGCGGTTCCGGGAACTCGGTCTGACGCCGCAGCTCGACCTGGCACGGCAATCCCAGGCGCGGCCGCATCTCGGCGGCGAAGCGCTGCGCGAATGCGCCCTGCGTCTCGACGTAGCCGCAGGGACCGCAGCGCGCGGACGCGTCGGCGGGTCGAAACTCCGTCTCGACGAAGCGCGCGTAGACCTGCGCCAGCAGCGAAACATGGATGTTGTCGCGCACGTAGTCGGGCGTGTTGACGGCGGGCGTCTGCCCCATGAACCAGTTCTTCACGAGGTAATGCGTGAACCGCGGCTCCTCGAGCGGGCCGAACGGATTCGCGATCACGAAGCGGCCGTACGCCAGATTCGCGTTGCGCGCGTGGTACGCCAGCACCTGGTGCGACAGCGCTTTGGACAGACCGTACGGCGAGAAAGCCGGCAGCCCCTGTGAGCCGGCGCCTTCGCCGGGCTCAAAGACGGACCCGGTGACGACCAGAGCGCCGCCCTGCGCCGCCAGCGCCTCGACGACCCGCCGCGCCTGGTGCGTATTCGCCGCGAGCGCGCCGACGACGTCGAAATCAGGGCTCTTGTAGTTCTCGACCTGGGCCGCGTGGTGGCACAGGCGCTGAAACGGCCCGCGCTCGGCCACCACTGCCAGAAATCGCTCGTCGCCGAATCGGCATTCGAACACGGTCTCGGCGCGTTCACGGACCCACGCCACGCGCCGCGCGCGCAGATCGGCGTACTCCGCCTGCCGGCGCGGAAAGACCGCCGTCACCTGGTGTCCGCGCTCGGCGAGCGCCCGCGCGAACCAGGCTCCGGTGAACGAACTCGCGCCCGTCAGCAGGATTCGCATCGTGCGCCCTCCGCCGTCTTAGACGCGCGCCGGCGCGGCGCCCAAGTGAAACGCTTCGTCGAAATCGGGGTGAGCGCGGTCCTTGTCGGACAGCACGACCGGGCTCATCGGCCACGCGATGCGGAATCGCGGATCGTCCCAGCGCACGCCGCGCTCGGCCTGCGGGGCGTAGAACTCGTCGACGAAATAGAACGCCTCGACATCGGCGGTCAGCGTAATGAAACCGTGCGCGAAGCCCTTGGGCACGTAGAGCATGCGGCGATTCTCGGCGCTCAGCTCGACGCCGTACCAGCGGCCGAACGTGGGCGAATCGCGGCGCAGATCGAGTACGCAATCCCACAGCGCCCCGCGGATGCAGCGCACGAGCTTAGTCTCCGCGTGCGGCGCAAGCTGGTAATGCATGCCGCGCAGCGTGCCGGCCTCTGCGCTCAGCGAGTTGTTGACCTGCACGAAATTGCGCACCAGATCGTGTGCGGCGAATTCGCGCGTGCAGAAGGCGCGCGCGAAAAAGCCTCGCTCGTCGCCGCGCTTCTCGAGTTCGATGAGGTAGGCGCCCGCGAGCGGCGTGGGCTGAAAAATCATGGCGATTCCTCCGTAGCCGGCGCGAATGCGCCGAAGTCGGGCCGCGTCATTTCGCGCACGCGGCGACCGCGCTGGGCTGGATGCGATCCATGCGATGCCGCAGCGTCCGCAGCCGCACGTAGCGATCGGACTCAAAATCAGCCGCAGCGAAGCCGCGCGCCCGCATGGCGGCGCACAGTTCTTCCATGCCGCGCGCCAGCGTGTGCTCGAGCCTGAACGTCGGCAGCGCGGCGTTCAGACGGTCAAAAAGGACGCGGTAATTCCGCGGGTCGTTGCCGACCTCACCCGTGAACACGACGCTCGCGCCGGGAATCAGGCGCTCCACCTGCTCCGCCACGCCGCGCACCTGGTGATTCTCTTCGTTGGCGCCGACATTGAGCGCCCGGCCGGCGACGGCCGCGGCGGGCGCCTCGGCAAATGCGATAAACGCGCGGGCGATGTCGCGGCAATGAATCAGCGGCCGCCACGGCGAGCCGTCGCTCATGATGCGAATCTGGTTGTACGCCAACGCCGAGCCCAGCAGGTTGTTGACCACCAGGTCGATGCGCAGCATCGGCGAATCGCCGTAGGCGGTGGCGTTGCGCAGGGACGCGGTCGTGAAGGCCGGCGAATTCATGGCGAGGATGTCGCGCTCGGCTTCGATCTTGCTTCGGGCATAGGCCGTCAACGGGTTCAGCGGATCGTCTTCGTCCAGATCGAGCTTGGCGCCAGCGCCGTACACCGAGCAACTGCCCGCGAACAGGAACCGCCCCACGCCGGCCTCGCGCGCCACGCGCGCCAGCCGCACCGACGCATCGCGGTTGATCGACAGCGTGATCTGCGGATCCAGGTCGCCCATCGGGTCGTTCGAGATCGCGGCCAGGTGCATCACGCAGTCGTGTCCGGCCAGGTCGGCGGCGCTGCACTGACGCACGTCCTTGCGCAGCTCGCGGTCGACCGGAGTGACGCGCCCCCACTCACAGCCCTCGAAGAGCGCCAGGTCGCAACCCGTGACGCTGTGGCCCGCCGCCTTCAGCAGCTCCACCAGATGCGCCCCGATGTAGCCGCGATGCCCCGTCACAAAGATGCGCATGGCTGTCTCCTGTCGCTGCGTTCAGCGCCGCGGGGCCCACGGCGCCGCGCCGCCGGCCCAGGTCTTGTTCAACTCGTCAAAGTCGCGCTGCGTGTCCATGCAGGCCCAGAATCCGCTGTGCCGGTGCATTGCCAGTTGCCCGTCCCGCGCCAGCTTCACCAGCGGCGCCCGCTCGAGCACGCAGGCCTCGTCGGTCGTCAGATACGGCAGAAATCCGCGGCGGAAGAAGAAGTAGCCGCCGTTGATCCAGTCGTCGCGGAACTGCGGCTTTTCCTGAAAGCTCTCGACATCGTCCCCGCGCAGCACGATTTCGCCGAAGCGCGACGGCGGATTGACGCCCAGCACCGTGCCGAGTTTTCCGTGGCGCTGGTGGAATTCGAACTCCGCGTGCAGGTTGGCGTCAGTCAGTCCATCGCCGTAGGTCACCGCGAAGTGTTCGGCGCCGCCGAGATACTTCGTCGCGGCCCGCGCCACACGGGCGCCGGTCATGGTCAGCGGCCCGGTGTCAGCGAGCGTAACCGACCAGTCATCCTCGTGATCGATCGAATGCACCGAGACATCGTTGGTCTTCAGCGCCACCGTAAAATCGCTGTTCATCGACGCGTAGTTCAGAAAGTACGACTTGATCACGTCGGCCTTGTAGCCCAGGCACAGTACGAAGCGCTTGAATCCATACGCCGCGTAGCTGCGCAGGATGTGCCACAGGATCGGCCGGCCGCCGATCGGCGCCATCGGCTTGGGGATCAGGTCGGTCTGCTCCTTGAGTCGCGTGCCCAGCCCGCCGCAGAGCACGAACACCGGCACGTCGCCCGGCGCTGTAGTTGCCATGTCCGTTCTCCACGCTGTCCCGCTGCCGCGCCGGACCGCCCGGCGACGTCATCATTGCAGGTGCTGCTCATCGATGGCGTTGATGCGCAGCCGCAGGTTGCGTTCCCACTGCCGCGCGCCGAGCCGCGGCGCAATCGCCGCCGCCAGCCATAGTCCCAGTCCGTAGCGCCGCTGGCGAAAGCGCATTACGCCCCAGCGATCACTGATGCGCAGCCACAGGCTGCGCAACGGCCCGATCGTGAGTGGGGGCAGACCGCTCGGCTCATAGCCGCGCGCCGCGAGCAGCTCGGCACAGCGCGACTCGATGGCGCGAATTTCCGCCGGGCGCGCCTTGCGGCGCCACTGCTCGACCAACCGCGGATCAGGCCGCTCGTAGCTCGACTTCCCGGCGTAGTCGAGCATCGCATCGTCGTAGGGCACGCCGATGAACGCACAAATGCGCGTCAGCGTCGACTGCGTCTGCCGGATCAGGTCTTCCTGGCGCACATTGAGATAGCGGCCCGCGGGCAGCCGCGCTGCAACGCGATCCCAGAGCCGCTCCGCATCGATCCAGCGCGTCGCGCCGAAATACGCGTTCCCGGCCCAGCCCATGCCGACATTCGAGCGCGCCACGTCGCGCCCGTCGCGGAAGATGTGAATGAAGTGCGCGTCCGGCCAGATGTGCAGCAGGCGATCGAAGTGCCGATGCACGGTCGCGCCCGCGATCGGCTTGTTCGCACGCCGGCGGCGCTGCTCGAGAAAATCGCGCACCAGCGCCGGATAGTCCAGCACCGCATCGACCGCGAAGCCGCGGGCGCGAAAAATGCGGTCGACTTCGAGATGCGCACGATAGCGCGCCAAGTCCGGCCAGCGGCCGTCGTCGCTCACCAGATCGACCGCGTATTCGAATTCCTGCAGCCAGGCGAGCTGCGGATGGTGATCCAGCATCAGCCGCAGCAGCGTCGTGCCCGAGCGCTCCGCTCCCACCAGAAACAGCGGCGGCGCCGCAACGGCGCAGCGCACGGTGGATCGCTCGTCGGAGACCCCGGTCATCAGGCTCACCCGTTGCTGCCTGCGTCCTGCATGCTCGGCGGAGCGACCGCCCCAGCAGCCGACCGCACGACGCGCACAACCCGCCGCACGCGCAGCGTCTGCGCGGCTCGCGCGCCCGCTCCGACCGCCACGCTCGTCACCGCGCCCAGCATCAAATGATAAATCGGATTGAGCATGGCGTTCATCAAGCCGTCGAGCGCGTAGAGCGTGGCGGCGAACGCCAGCGCGACCGCAGGCCCGGTCACCGGCGACCACCATTCATCGACGCGCAATCTCTGCCACAGCAGCAGCCCGGGCAGCGCCAGCGCCAACCCGAGCGCCGTCAGCCCGACCAGGCCGTAGATTCCGAACGTGATCAGCCACAGCGCGTCGGTCACGGTCGAGCTGAGGCCGAATTCGTTCAACACTCGGTTGCGGCCGTAGCCGCCCCAGCCGAACCAGGGCTGCTGCCAGGCGCGCGCCGTCAGCACCTCTTCCTGATTCAGCCGGCTTGCGAGCGACCGCGCCCGCTCGGCATCGAAGCTCTCGACCAGACCGACGACGCGCTGCGGGCTCCAGACCTGCGGCGCCCGCGCCGCGACATACGCCGCCGGCAGCAGAAAGAACGCCAGCGCGATCCAGCGCCAGCGCGTGGCCCACAGCGCAGCCAGCGCGGCCAGCGCCGCCAGCAGCAGCGCCAACGAACCCAGCGACCGACACAGCACGGTAGTGATGAACAAACCGGCAGTCGGCACGCCCACCGGCACGCCCCACAGCTCGCGCAGCGCCCGGCTGCGCCACAGCCAAACGCCAACCAGCGCCGTGGCGGACATCCACAGGCCCAGCTCGAGACCGGTATTCAGGAATACCGCCGGCCGGTAGCCGCCGAGCCGCTCGCCGCCCCAGGCGCGGTGATAACCGTACACCCAGCGGTGCAATTGCGGGCTCATGCGAATTTCGAACAGGCACAGCGGCGCATAGACCAGGCCGCCGATGAACACCGCGATCGCCAGCAATCGCACCGACGCCCAATCGTTGAAATAGCAGCGACCGATCCAGTACGGCACGCCCCACGCCAGCATCTGCTCCAGCGCTCCGGACAGCCCGTCGTACACGCCCAGATCGTTCGCCACCGAGGTGGGAATCGGACACAGACACCAGACCAGCATCGGCAGATCGAACCAGCGCGGCCGCTGCGAAAGCAACGTGCGCCCGTCGATCATCAGCAGAAACACCAGCAGCGCGCCGTTCACCGCCGTCATGCGCGTGTAGTCCGGCAGGCCCGCGACTTCGTAGCTCGCCTGCGGCAGGAACAACCATCCCGCCAGGTACGCCGCCAGAATGCCCTTTCGAATCGGCAGTGAAAGCAGAATCCCGAGCGCCACCGGAATCCAGCCGAACATCGCCACCGGAACCATGCCGTTCATGCGCGGCTCTCCCGTGGCGCGCAAGCGGCGCGGGCCAGCGTCTCGCGGTAGTAGCTCAGCGTCTGTGCCGCGATCGTCTCGGGCGCGTAGCGCAGCGCGACGGTTTGCCGCGCGGCGGCGCCGAGCTGCGCCGCGTGCCCCGGATTGAGCAGCAAGTGCCGCACGGCCGCGACGAGGCCGTCGAGGTGGCCGACCGGGAAAAGCAGTCCCGTGCGATCGTGCTCGACGATGTCGCGCAGCCCGCCGACCTCGGGAACGACGGTCGGGCAGCCGAGCCGCATCGCCTCGAGCGCCACGTTGCCGAACGTCTCGTAGCGCGACGCGACCAGCGTGAGCGCCGCACCGCGCCGCAGTTCATCGAGCTGCGCCGGCGGCTGCCGATCAAGCACGGTCAGCGCCGCGCGATCGGCGGCGCTCCACTGCCGCTCATTCAGATACTCGGGCAGCGACCAGCGCCGGCCGGCGTCATCGAGCAGCCCCTTGTCGGGACCGACGAACGTCAGCCGCAGATCGCCGAACTCACGCCGCAGCCGACCAAACGCCTGCAGAACCAGATCGGCGCCTTTCGTGCGATCAAAGCGCCCCACGAACAGCAGGTGCCGCGGGTCCGCCGCCTGCGGCTGCCAAAGCTCATGCGGCTCGGCGCGCGGCATGGGGTTTGCGATGACCTGCGCGTGCGCCAGCGCCAGGCCGTAGCAGGCGCGGGTTTGCTCGAGCACGTCGCGGCTGGGAGCCGTCACTCCGGCCGCCGCCGTCAGCCCGTCCCGTTCCAGGCGCACACGGCGCTCGAACTCACGTCCGCTCGCCCCGTATGCGGCGCCGCTGAGAAACCACGGCCCGTGCAGCCGGACGACCAGCGGCACGTCGATGTGCGTCGCGACATGCCCCGCCCAGCCCCAGGTCTCCTCCATTTGCGCCAGGTCGATCCGTCCGCCAGCGATGAGTTGTCGCAGCACGCGCACGGTCGGCTCGGCATACTGCTCGATCGACCAGCGCTGCGGCGCCAGCCGGCGCAGCAGCGCCGCCCGCGCACGGCCGAGCAACCCGGGTGCTGCACCCGGAGCGCCGGCATGGAGCACGAACGACTCGCGCGGTGCGTTGTTCATCCGCCGCGCGACGACGAATCGTTCCACGCCCGCGTCCGCCAGAGCCGCGCCGAGCTGTGTCGCGTAGGTGACGATGCCGTTTGCGAATTCCGTCGCCGGCCAGCCGGGCACCACGAACGCCACACGCAACGCCGGCCGCGCCGCGCGCGTCGTAGGGCTGCTCGTCGCCGGTCGCTCGATCGCGGCGTTCATCGCGGCGCTCCGGCCGGGGATGCGAACTTCGACACGCGTGAGAACAGATGCGACGCCGGGCGCGCGAACAGCGCGTTGTACTGCCCGCGCTCAAGCGGTCCGCTCAGCGGCCGCAACAGCGGCACGACGCGCCAGCGCGAGCGCGCCGCACTGACCTGCCACGCGGAAAAGCCGAAGCCGGCCAGGAGGCCGTGCAGATCGGCCGCGGAGCTGCCGGTGCGCCGCAGGAAGCGATCGGTGACCTCGATCACCAGCGCGATCTCCGGACGCTCCAGCACGCGCGGCATGCCGCGAAGGGCGAGCGTCTCAAACCCCTCGACGTCAATCTTCACCACCAGCGGCCGCGAAGCGTCGAGCTCGCTTGCGAAACCGTCGCCCGTCTCGACGCGCACCGGAATCGTCCGCGCCGGCGCGGATTCGGTCTGCGTCAATGTGCCGATGCCACTGTGCTCGCCGGGCAGGGCCAGCGTCGCGCTGCCCGCGGCGGCGCCCAAAGCCGCCGGAACGACGCGCACGCGGCGCAGCCGGTTGTCGGCGATCGTGCGATTCAGGCGTTCGAGCACCAGCGGATTGGGTTCGAACGCCAGCGCGCGGCCGGCGGGACCGATGCGTCTCGCCGCGGTGAGCAGGATCATGCCGATGTTGGCGCCGATGTCCCAGTAGTGATCACCGGGCGCAGCCAGCGCCCAGATCAGCCGGTCCACGTCTTCCTGGTAGAACCGCCCGTGAAAATACGAGCGCCGATCGGACCAGTCATGCAGATCGAGCGCCACGCGAAAGCCGTGCGGCTTGACGCGCACCGCCGGCTGCAACCCGCGCGGCCAGCGTGCGTCGAGCTCGGCGTCTTCGCAATAACCGCCTCCGCCCAGCTTCTGATACAGACTGCGCCAGATCGCCTCGACGCGCCGCACGTCGGTCGGCATGCGACGCATCAGCGCCGCCAATAGCCGACGCGCCGGCGGCAACGCTGCGCCGCTCCGCGGCGTCCTCGCGGCATCGGATCGACGGGATTGAGTGGCGTCGGTCACGATCCGCTCCCCAGGCGCCACAGCGCGCCCACCAGCAGCCAGCTTCCCGCAAACAGCGCGATCGCCCGGCATTCAAGCACAGGCCGCAGCAGCCCGTGCCGCGCCAGGCCGCTCCACAGCACCGGCAGCACCGGGATTTCCGACAACGCCGCGGCAGTGACCAGCCCGTGTATTCCAAACTCGTGCCACGCGAGCGGCAACGCCACCGCGATCCAGCCCAAACGCACCAGATGCTGCCAGAGCGCGTAGCGCGGCGCGCCCAGCGCCACCAGCGCCGTTTCGGCCGGCTCGAGCAGGCAGCGCATCGCCGTTCGCAGACACAGCAACGACAACATCCAGCCGGCGGCGGCGTAGCGCGGGTCGTAGAGCAGATCAACAACCGGCTGCGCCAGCGCCATCAGCGCGCCCAGCGCCGGCAGAAAAACGACGTCGAGCCAGCGGCGGCCGCGCGCGAAATCGGCAGCCAGCGCCTGGGGCCGCTCGCGATGCGCCGCGCTGAGCAGCGGATAGAGCACCTGCCGAGTCAGCCGCTTGTTGAGCGCGACGGGCAACTCGGCGAGCAGCACGGCGACCGTGTACACGCCGAGCAGAGCCGGCGCGACGAAATAGCCCAGC
This sequence comes from uncultured Planctomycetales bacterium, assembly GCA_964388675.1. GTDB lineage: Bacteria > Planctomycetota > Phycisphaerae > UBA1845 > Fen-1342 > CAYMBL01. Next base: position 80,831 of record CAYMBL010000007.1, on the reverse strand, counting down.
AGCAGGCGATCAAGCTGCAGCGAGACGAAATAAACGGCGCTGCTCGCGAGGATCCATTTGCCGAAACCCATCAACGCCTGCGCCGCTTCGCGATCCCACGCGAACCAGTTGCGTTGAGATGCGACCAGCAGATGGCTCAGCGCGGTTTTTGCGGCCGACGATGCCAGCCCGCCCCAGACCAGCGCCCAGACGCACGGATGCAGCCAGGCGGAAGCCAGCATTACCGTCAGGCCGCACGCTTGGGCGCCAAACTCCACCAGCACCACCGCGCGCACGTTCAACCGGCGACTGGCGATGAACAGGTCGGTCGCCGCGAATCCCGCCAGCACCGCGCTGAGTCCCGCCACCGGCAGCAACTGCGCCAGCAGCGGCTCGGAGTAGAGCCAGGCCAGCGGTGCGGCTGCGGCCAGCGCGCACAGCCAGAGCGCTACGCCGCGCGTGACCTGCATCGACCAGGCGGTGTTGGCGAAGCGCGGTTCAGCGCCGCGCGCATCGCGCACCAGCGCGGGGCCGACGCCCATATCGGAAAACATTTCGAGACCCTGCAGGAAGATCTGCACCAGCGCGATCAGACCGAAGGCCTCGGGGAACAGCCAGCGCGTCAGGATCAGGTTGCCCGCGAGGCGCAGCGCCTGCGACGCGGCATAACCGGCTCCGCTCCACGCAGCGCCGCTCACGGCGCGGCGGCGCAGGTTTCCGGGCGCAGCGGGAGGCGGCGTCGACGCCCGGCTCGCGGATTCGATCGTCAATAGATCGCTGCTCACGCCAGGCCTCGTCAGGCGACGCCGCTCAGGGCGCCGGCCTTCCCGCCGAATAGGGCATCGATTCGAGAATCGGCACGCACAGGCGCGCCGCCAGGTCACGCAGGGCCGCCACATCGGCCGATCGGTCACTCGTGCCGGGGACTGAAACCTGCAGCCGCGCCAGGTAGGCGCGTTTCTCGCCCAGCAGGCCGGGATTGCGCGTGTTGTAGCGGCGGAAGTCGTCGGGGTCGGCGGAGAAGCGTCCGTTGATGAGATAAGTCGCCAGCACGAGCACGCGCGATTCCATCAGGTCGCTCGCGCGGAATTCATAGAGCAGGCCGCGGACGATGGCGCCGTCGGCCAGTGCGAATTCGACGGCATCCGTTGAAACGCGCTCGGCGCCGTGCGCGGCGTAACAGACGTCGGGACGGTGCCCGAACTGCGTACGCGGCCGGCCGACATAGCCCAGGAAGACCATCGCCTCGCGCCGCTCGCGCGGCAGCAGGTAGCGGCGGTTGATGAACTCGTCGTCGAAGTTCTTGACGTTGAACAGGCGCTGATCGAGCGGGACGTCGACGCCCTGCCAATCGGCGAGTTTCAGCGGAATCTGCGCCAGCGGACGCGACGGCGCCAGCGTTTCGCCGAGCGCGGCGTCGATGCGGCCGGCGAGCAGACGGTGGCTCCAGCCGCCGAGCAGCAGCAGCGCTGCCGCCAGCGCGAGCGTCAGGCCGGCGGACGCGAGTCCGGTTCTCGATGGGTTAGGCGACACGCACAGCCTCCGGCGATTTGGCGGCGGCAGGCGACGGCGCGCGGCGCGGCTCGTCGCTGAGCCAGGCCAGCAGCCGCAGCAGCGCCAGCAGCAATCCGACCGCGATCGGCATCATCGCGACGCCGGCGAAATCGTGCAGGAACACTTCGGCGAAATCGTTGCGGAATGCGTGCATGGCGACGACGGTCGCGATCAGGCGCAGGCTGTTGCAGGCCAGCGCGATCGGCAGCGCCGCCGCCAGCAGCGTCAGGCGCTGCCAGCCGGGGCGTTTGGCGATCAGCGCCATCGCGGCGGCGACGACGACGAACGCGGTCAGCATGCGCAGGCCGCTGCACGCCTCAACCACGGCCACGCGCATCTCGTTATCGAGCAGCATGACGTTGCCTTCGCGGCGCACCCAGTAGCCGCCAAGCTCCAGCAGGAAGACGGCTGAACCCGTCGCGAGGTCCTGCAGCCAGACGCTGAGCGTGTTGTGCAGGCTGACCGGCAGCGGCACCATCAGCACCAGGAACGCAACGGGCCACGCGATGCGGCGCGTGCAGGCGCTGCCGAGCGCCAACCAGATCACCGACGCGATCGAACCGACCAGCGCCAGCCGTTCCAACGAGGCGTAGTCGTAGTAGAGCGCTGCCAGCCGGAGCAATTGTGCGACCAGCAGCGCGGCGAGCGCCCACGGTGCAAAGCGCGCCTCGCGCCAGAACGACGCAGGCTGCGACCAGATCATCCACGCAGTAACAAACGGGACCAGCGCACCGACGGAGTAATCCGCCTCGTTCTGCCAGAATTCCGCGAGCTCGCGCAGAGTGGGCCAGTGACTCCAGCTCAGCAGCGCGAGCAGCGCCAGCATTGCGGCCGGGGCGTAGCGATTGGCGGCGGTTGGCGCGGCGCTCATGCCGGGGCTCCGGTCAGCGGCGCGGGCCGCGGACGCGCGGCGCGGCGGCGCGGGATCAACCACTCGACCGGCACCGCCCAGCGCCCGCCGAGGCTTGCGAGCGTGGCGAGAAATACCTTCGTGTCGAGCCAGGCCGACATATGGCGGACGTAGAGAATGTCGTAGTGAATCCACTGATGAAAGTCGCCAGCGCCGCGCTGGTGGCGGCAAACCTGCCACAGGCCGGTGATGCCGGGGCGGACGGACAGTCGCGCCTGGCGCCAGGGGACGCAGATCTGATTCTCGCGGAACGGCGAGGGCCGCGGGCCGATCAGGCTCATCTCGCCGAGCAGTACGTTCCAGAGCTGGGGCAGTTCGTCGATGTTCAGGGCGCGCAGCCAGCGGCCGACGCGCGTGACGCGCGGATCGTTGTCGATCTTGAACTGCGGGCCGTCGACGGCGTTGGCCTGCGACATCTGCCGCTGTTGCGCGTGAGCATCCTTGCGCATGGTGCGGAATTTCCAGCAGCGGAAGGTGCGGCCGCCGCGGCCTTCACGCAGGTGACCGAAGAAGAGCGGTCCGGGCGAGTCGAGGCGTACGAGCGCGGCGACGACCGCCAGCAGCGGTGCGAGCACGAGCAGACTGGCGGCGGCGACGGTGACATCGAACGCGAGTTTGACGGTCTCGTAGACGGCGTGTGATTCGATCTGTTCGCCGCGCTCGTCGACGACCTGCCAGGGCGCGTTCGGCTCGGGTGCGACGGGGGCGGCGGGGGCGTGCGTTTCCGCGAGCGTGGCGTCGCCGCCGAGCACGCGCAAGTGGACCACGCCGGCGGGAGGCACGGTCGCTTCGGGCAGCAGCAGGCTGAGTGCGACCGTTGCGCCGGCGGCGACCTCGGCAGAGCGGCCGATGAGCGCCGGGCCGATGATCGTCGCGCCGGCGCGGACGCGCGCGTGCGACTGAATGACGATCGGGCCGACAAGCCGCGCATCCGCGGCGACATCCGCGGTGTGATGAATCAGGATGTTCGGAGCCGGGCTGCGATAATCGGTGTGCGGCGCGGCCTGCGCGGCGCTGCTTTCCGCGAGCGCCAACAGTCCTGCCGGCGTGTCGAGCGCCAGCAGGCCGGCAACGACGCGGTCACGACCGGGGACGCCCTGCACGGCGAGCGCGGCGCGCAGGTCGCTCAGCGAATCGACGCGGGCCCGCTCGGCCAGGTGCAGCGCCGCGGCGGGGACCAGCGCCGCAGCGACGCCGGCGGTTCGCTGGTGTGTGATGTGTTCGTAATAGCGGCGAATCGAGCTGACGCGCCCATCGACCGCGGTGCGGACGTACTCGCGCGCTCCGCCGGCGATGTTTTGCGCGGCGACGAGATAGAGCGCGTCGGTCTCGGAGTGTGCGTGCGTGCGCAGCAGCCGAGAGTCGAAATCGGCGGGCGGCAAATACTGCAAGTCGAACCAGACGAGCCAGTCGCTCGGCTCCAGTTGCTCAACCAGCGCGAACAACTGGCCGCGATCGAGCACGCGCTGCGGATCACCCAGCGCGCCGGCGATCACCGCACGCGCCGCAACCGGGTCAGGCTCGGCGGCGAGCAGCACGCGCAGCGGTTCGGAAAACCACGCCGCGGCGCGGTCGGCGAGCGATTCGATCAGTTGACCGGTTCCGTGCGGCAGCGTCGCCAGCGAAAGCCACGCCGGGCCCTCGCCCAGCGCCGCGGGTCGACCGTCGATGGCGATCGGGATGATCCGCATCGGCTGCGACCCTTAGCTGGTGTAGTACTCGTAGTAGCGATTGCGGTACGACGAGACGTGCTCGGCGCCGACGAACACCGTGCCGAGCAGCTTGCCGCCGGACTCGGTGATGCAGTCGAGCGTTTCGAGCAGCTCCTCGCGACGGCAGCGGCCCTCGCGCGCGACCAGGATCACGCCGTCGGAGTGCGACAGCAGCATGCGTGCGTCGGCGACGGGCAGCACCGGCGAGCAGTCGAAGATGACGAAGTCGGCGTTCTGACGCCAGCGGCGCAGAGCGGTGGTCAGGGCGCCGTTGGCGAGCAGCTCCACGCATTGGCGGCCGAACAGGGGACCGACCGGCAAAATGCGCAGGTTCGGCGACTCGCTCGCGAGGATCGCGTCCTCGTCGCTGGCCATGCCGCTGAGCACTTCACCGATGCCCAGCCGCGGCGAGAGCTTGAGCGACTTGGCGACGTTCGGGCGGCGCAGGTCGGTGTCGACGAGCAGCACGCGCTTGCCCGAGGCGGCCAGGCTACGCGCCAGCATGATCGAGACCGTAGTCTTGCCGGCCGCGGGTCCGGCGCTGGTGACTGCAATCGTGCCGCTGGCGACGTTTGCGAGCCGCTGGAGGATGCTGGTGCGCACGATGCGGATGTACTCGCTTTGCATCGGCTGTTCGTCGTCGGACAGCGGCGCGCCGCTGCGGGCACGCGGCAGCATGCCGAGCACCGGCGTGCCGGTCTGGCGGCTGAAGTCGTGCGCGACGGGACGCGTGGTGCCGCGGTAGCCGGCCACGAAGCAGCCCAGGCCAAGTCCGCCGAAGACCGCCAGCCCGCCGACCATGATCGGCTGTTTCCAATTGGACGGACGCGACGGCGGCGCGGCGCGGGCGGCGGCGCGAATGGACGCCACGGCGCCCTCGACCTGGAGCTCGTCGAGCCGCTGACGAATCAAGCCATATTTGTTCTTGTCGCGCTGCAGGGTCTCGGAATCGCGCGAGAATTGAAGCGCTTTCTGGAAGTCGGCGACGAACTCGTTTTCCTCGCGCTCGACGTCGGTGCGCAACTGCTCGACCTCGAATCGGCGCTGCACGATCGCGTCTTCCAGCGCCTGCGGATCGAGCGGAACGGTCGTTCGCCCGGAGGCGTCGAGCGTCATCGCAACCGGCGCCTGAGGCAACTGGCGCTGCTCGCGCAGCATGCCTTCGCGCTTTTCCAGCTCCTGCCGGGCGTTTGCGACGCGGCGCGACGCGGCCTCCACGCTGGGGTGTTTCTCGCCGCGCCAGGCCAGCATGTCGGAGTACGCCTGTTCGGATTTCTGCAGCTCGTCGCGGCGGTTCTGCCACTCGCGGTCGGCCGCGAAATAGGTCTGTTCCGCGGCGTCGCCGGTAACGGCTCCGGCGTCGCTGTTCAGTCGCGAGTCGATCTGGGCCTTCTGGCGCTCGAGCACGGCAAGCTCGCGCTCCAACTCCTGCAGCTTGATGCGCTGCTCGTCGAGTCGTACGCCGCGCGTCTGCACCAGGCTTTCGGGCGAGGTGACGCGCAGGTCGAGCAGAGCCTCGGCGCCGCGGCGTGAGCGGTCCTCGATGCTGTTGCGCAGCCGCTGCTCCTCGGGCGTGAGCATCTCGAACACCATCTCGGTGTCGCCGCTGCGTTCTTCGGCCGAATACTTCAGGAATTCGTCATGCGTAACGTTGGCCAGCACCACGGCGTCGAGCGGACTGCGCGTGCGCGCGGTGATGGAGATCAGGAACGTGCCGGGGCTGACGGTCACGTCGAGCGTGTCGATCAGGCGTTCGAGATCGGTGCGCGGCGCTCCCAGCGGCGAAGTCTCGGGCGAGCGGAACCAATTGGTCTTGCGGACCTCAGCGTTGGCCAGCACGCGCTCGAGAATCGTGCGGCTCTCGATGATCGCAACCTGACTCTTGAGGAACTGCTGGAAGAAGCGCCAGCGCTGATCGTCCTCGGTCTGGTAGAGCACGCGGCTCTGCGTCGGCGAGACGAGCAGCGTGGCGGTGGCTTCGTATTCCGGCGTAAACAGCACCCACGCCGCGGCGCAGCCCAGCACCGCGATCGGCCCCGCGATCAGCGAGATGAGCTTCCAGTGGCGCAGCAGGCCAAGGATCGAGAAGCGCGACTGCGCCGCGGGCTCGGCCGTCGTCGTGACGACGACCTCGGCTTCGGGCGAGTGCGCTTCAAGCGGCGCGGCCGCCGCCGGGCGCGCCAGCGCATTGGTGTCTATCTTTGCCATCCCGTCGATCCCCCGAGCAGCGGCGCGAGACTTCCGGAGTTCGCCGCCGGATTGCGCGCCGCGCCGCGGCGCAAATTTCCGGCGCTTGATTGTTCAGAATGCACGCGCGGCAAGGCGAGGCCGCCGGCGTAACCGGGCGGCGCGGCGTCGATCGCGACGCGCAGCGTCCGGAAATAGCGAGCCCCGGCCGGCGCCGCCACGCCGCTGACGGCGATGCACTGGTCAAGACGGGCGTGCGCACCGATTCGGACGCGGTCCCACAGGACGGTGCGGCTCAGAATTGCGCCGGCTTCGATCACGCTATCCGCACCTACGCAACTCGCACCGATCAGCACGGCGTCGCGCTCGATTCTCGCCCCGGGACCGATCAGCACGCGCCCCAGCAGCCGCGCCGACCCATCGACCTGAGCCGAATGATGCACCCAGGCATCGCCCGACGGGGCATAGCCGGCGGCGGCGAAGTCGGACTCGCGCGCGTGGCGGAGAACCCATTCGTTGAGCGCCAGGTAGGCGCTGTAGTCGTTCAGTCGGGGCGCGGTGTTGCGGATCGGGAAGGTCGCGATGCGGCGGCCTTCGCGGATGAGCCGCGGCAGAAGCCCTTCCTTTAGATCCTGAAACCCGGCGGGCGGGATCGAGTCAATTACGGCACGAGAGAGCACGTAGGCGCCGCACGGCTCATTCAGCCGCGACGCGGTTTGTCCGCCGTCGACAGACCCCGCGACCGCGATCGTCACGTCGGCGTCGGATGCCGCGTGCGCCTCGAGCATGTCGTTGAACTCGCAGGCGGGAGCGGTCGAGCCCTCCGCGACGAGGAACAGATCGGCGGCGAGGTGCTGCGCGGCGTCGTGAATGCAGCCGGCCGGGCCGCGCGGGATGCCGTCTTCGTAGTAAACGAGCGCCAGATCGAGTGCTTCGCCGGCCCCGAAGACGCGCCGCACAGCGCGTGTGTTGCCGTTGGCGCAGACGCCCGCCGCGCCGGCGCCCGCGCGGCGAAACGCCGCAAGCGAGTAGGCGAGCAGCGGCGACTGCGCGACCGGGAGCAGCGTGCGCGGCAGGTCTTCGCCGAGCGGCGAGTCCTGCCAGACGTGATCTCCGGCGAGCGCGATGCCCGCAATCTGCTGCGTCACGGTTTCACCTCGGACGGCGCAGTCTGCCCCACGCGGCGGCGCATGGTGAGCGCCAGCGCGAGCAATCCCGCCGCCAGCAGCGCGACCAACTGCTGTTTCCAGCCGAAGCCCGGGCGGAACTTCAGCATCAGCAGATCGGCGAACGCGGCGACAGCAAACACAACGAGGCCGATGATTTCGAGCAGCGCGACGCGCGCGAGGGCGCCGACGGCGAGCGCGATCAGTCCGAGAATGACTCCGGTGCGCTGGTAGATGCCGAAACCCGGGTGGCCGCTCGCGCCGACGTGATCCGCCACGAGCGAGAGGCCGCCGAGCAGCAACCCCACGACAAGCGAAATTCCGGCGAGAACGAGCGCGGTGCGTGCCGGTGCGTCGGGGGCAGCGACGCGAGTCGTGTCGACCTGGTCGGCGCAACCGTGGCACCAGCGGCGGAAGACGGCGCTGCCGCGGGCGTCGTAACCGGTGAGCAACACGTATTCCGGCGCGGCGCCGCAGCGTTCGCAGCCTGTTGAATTCGTGTTCACCGCTCGCCCCCGTGCGCAGGCCATGGCGTCGACCGCGAGGTCGGCGCGGGCCGTAACGCTTATCGATTCATCTGCTTGGCAGCGGAGCCCCCTGCCCCCTGCGCGTCTCACCCGAGTGATTCTCGGGCGTCCGCATGAATTCTAGGCCGCGCAATGCGCAACATTTCGTTCGTGCGGATGATCGCGTGACGAATCGCCCGCGTGAATTGTCACAGTTGTGACAGACTCTTGCAAGTCGTTATAGGACAATCGCATGGAGCGAGAATTTGCGCGCGGCGGCGTGGTCGATTGCGTGGGGGTGCGGCAATACCGATAATCGGCGACCATGAAGTCAACCCAAAGCCCGCCCGCGAAGGCCCCGCCGAGCGTCCTGGACCCGCTGCTGGCGGATTTTGAGCGCCAGGAGACTGTGATTCGGCAAGGAGGCGGCGCCCGAGGCATCGAGCGGCAGCACAAGCTCGGCCGGCTGACGGCCCGCGAACGGATCGACCTGCTGTGCGATCGGCCGGGGCGAGACGCCGCGCTGACTTTTTTTGAACTTGGGCTTTGGGCGGCCGACGGCATGTACGCCGACGTAGGCGGCGTGCCGGCGGCGGGCGTGGTCGCGGGGCTGGGGCGCGTACTCGGGCGGCTCTGTGTGCTGGTCGTGAACGACGCGACGGTGAAAGCGGGCGCCTTCTTTCCGGCGACGTGCAAGAAAGTGCTGCGCGCGCAGCGCATGGCCCATGAGAACCGGCTGCCCATCCTCTACCTGGTCGATTCCGCGGGCGTGTTTCTGCCGATGCAGGACGAGATCTTCCCCGACGAGGACGACTTCGGCCGCATCTTTCGCAACAACGCCGTGATCAGCGCCGAGGGCATTCCGCAATTGGCGGCGATCATGGGGAATTGCGTGGCGGGCGGCGGATATCTGCCGGTGATGTGCGATGCGCTGCTGATGACGGAGGGCAGCGGGCTGTATCTGGCGGGGCCGGCGCTGGTGAAGGCCGCGATCGGACAGGAAGCGTCGAGCGAAGAGCTGGGCGGCGCGAAGATGCACGCCGCCATCAGCGGCACGATCGACTATCGCGAGCCCAACGATCAACTGTGCCTGGAGCGTCTGCGGCGGCTGGTCGGCAAGCTAGGACCGCCGCGGGCAACGCCCTTTGATCGCAGCGCGCCCGCGGAGCCGGCGCGCCCGGCGTCGGCGATCTTCGAGGTTGTGGCGGCGGGCCTGCCGCGGCAGGCGCGCAGCGCGGACGGGGCGACGAACTGGGGCGCGGCGCAGTATGACGTGCGCGACCTGCTGGCGCACCTGGTCGATGCCGAGTCGTTCAGCGAATACAAGGCGGAGTATGGGCAGTCGATCGTGTGCGGCTTCGCGCGGATCGACGGCTGGGCGGTGGGCATCGTCGCGAACCAGAAGAAGCAGGTGAAGCCGGCGCGCGGCGCGCTGCAATTCGGCTCGGTGATTTACGTGGATTCGGCGGACAAGGCTGCGCGGTTCATCCTGACCTGCAACCAGATGAAGTGCCCGTTGATTTTCCTGCAGGACGTGAACGGATTCATGGTGGGCCGCGACAGCGAGCAGGACGGCATCATCCGCTCGGGCGCCAAGCTGGTGAACGCGGTGTCCAACAGCATCGTGCCGAAGATCACGCTGATCACGGGCGGCTCATTCGGCGCGGGGAACTACGCGATGTGCGGCAAAGCATATGACCCGCGGTTCATCTTCGCCTGGCCGACGGCGAAGTACGCGGTCATGGGCGGTGCGGCGGCGTCGAAGACGCTTCTGCAGCTCGAAGTCGACAAGCTCAAGAAAAAGGGGCACGAGCCCGACGCCGCCGAGATGAAACTGCTCGAGAAGACGATCACCGAGCACTACGAGACTTCGATGGACATTCGCTACGCGGCGGCGCGCGGCTGGGTCGACGCGATCATCGCGCCGGCGCAGACGCGACGCGCGTTGAGTGTGGCGCTGGAGGCGGTGGCGCATCCGGGGGAGCTGCCGGCGTTGAAGCTGGGCGTGTTTCAGGTCTGACGGCGCGTCGAGCCGCGCCGCGCGATCAGCGATCAACTTCGCCCATCACGACGTCGATGCTGCCGATGATGGCCGGAATGTCGGCTAGCAGCACATCGCGGCATACTTCGCTGGTGATTGCGAGATTGCAGAAGCTGGGGCCGCGGGCTTTGACGCGCGCGGGAATGGCCGAGCCGTCGCCGCGCAGGTAGAAACCGAGCTGTCCGCGCGGGTTCTCGGCTTCGAAATAGAGGTCGGCGGGCGGGAGCTTGACGTTCTTGGCGCCTTTGGTGCGGAACGGCCCGGCCGGCATCTGATCCAGCGCCTGGCGCACGATGCGAATCGACTGCTTCATTTCGAGCATGCGAACGAAGTAGCGGTTCCAACAGTCGCCGAGCACGACTTCCTCGGGGATTCCGTCGCTGCCGCCGTCGACGCCGACCGGAATCTCGAATTCGAACCGGTCGTAGAGGTCGTAGGGTCGCGTTCGGCGCAGGTCCCACGCGACGCCGGAGCCGCGCAGGCACGGTCCGCTGAGGCCATACGCGATGGCGCGCTCCGCGGGGATGACGCCCACGCCGGCGGTGCGCTGCAGGAAGATGTGATTGAAACTCAGCAGTTGGTTGTATTCGTCGAGCTTCGGCTCGAAATAATCTAAAAACTCGCGGCAGCGCTCGACCCAGCCGTCGGGCGTGTCATGGCTTGGGCCGCCGGGGTAGATGTAGGAATACGTCAGTCGGGCGCCGCACAGAGCTTCGAACAGGTCGAGGATGTATTCGCGCTCGCGGAAGGCGTACAGAAACGCGGTGAACGCCCCCATATCCAGCCCGTAGGTGCCGAAACTCACCAGGTGCGACGCGATGCGGTTCAGCTCGGCGGCGATGATGCGCAGGTAGCAGCCGCGCTCAGGCGTCTGAAGCCCGCAGAGTTTCTCGACCGCGATGGACCAGGCGTGGTTGTTGTTCATCGCGGCGACGTAGTCCATGCGGTCGGTCTTGGGCACCCACTGGTAGGGTTGCAGATTCTCGCCGAGCTTCTCGGCGCAGCGGTGCAGGTAGCCGATGTGCGGGGTGGCGGAGAGCACGAGCTCGCCATCGGTGCGCAGCACGAGCCGCAGCACGCCGTGCGTCGACGGATGCTGCGGCCCCATGTTGATCAGCATTTCCTCGGTTTGCAGATCACGCCCGGCTTCGGCGTCGATGAGCAGATCCGACTGAGAAGTCACCGTGACCGCAGGCGCGGAGGGCTCATGCTCGCCGGACGGTTGACCCGACTGAGCACGGGCCGGAGGCCCATGCCACCCGGCCGAAGGCTCATGCCACCCGGCCTGAGGCCCATGCCTCCCACCGGACGCTCGACCCGCTCGCTCGCGCTCAGGGCTCTGAAATTCCATGCGACTCACGCGTACCTACGGCGCGGTCGGCGCTGCGGGCGGCGGCGCTGCAGCGTCGCCATCCGTCTGGCCGGCGCCGCCGGCGGGCTCCTCTTCGCTCAGATCATACGGCGCAATGCGGATGACTTCGCTGGTGGAGCGTAGGGAACCGTCGACGCCGCGCTCGTCGACGACTCGCGTGCGCTTGAAGGTGGCGACCTGATCGTCGAACCAGATTAGTTGATACCAATCGCTGATCGAGTGGCCGTCCCAGACGGCGAACGCGTCGCCGCGCCGCACGTCGGCGGCGCTGACGATCTCGGAGCGGTAGAGGAGCTGCCATCCGCCGCGCTCGCCAGGCGGGTACGCGCGCAGCCGCACGCCGTCGGCGTCGAGTTGCAGCGCTTCAATCGCGGGGATCGGGCTGGGGCGGAGCGATTCGCAGCCGGCGAGGCCGACCGAAAGCGCAGCACCGACCGCATGCGCGAGCCGCATCGCGCGCGGCCTCATCGTCGCAACCCCGGGCCCTGAGTGTCGCCGGGCGAAAGCTGGCGCGCGTCGGCGTGCAGCAGCCGGACGCGAAACTCAGCGCCGCCGCTCTTGGGGCAATGCAGCTCGACGCTACCGCCGTGCTCCTGCACGATCTTGCGGACCACGGAGAGACCCAGGCCGGTTCCGCCGTGGCCTTTGGTCGAGTGGAAAGGCTCGAAGATGCGCTCGCGCTGATCCTCGGGGACGCCCGGGCCGTTGTCGGCGATGGTGATGAGCAGGGCGCGGGCGGCGGGATCGAATTCGCTGCGCACGTTGATCACGCCGCTGCCGCGCGGGACCGCGTCGATGGCGTTGGTGACGAGGTTCATCAACACCTGGTGGATGCCGTCGCGGTCGACCGGAATGAGCGGCGCCTGGGCGTCGAGATCGCTCAGCACGACGATGCGCGCGTCGTCGGCCTGTTTTTGCACCAGGTCGACCACGTCGCGCAAAATCTCGTTGACCTGCATGGCGGCGAGCTGCGGCTCGCGCGGCTTGCTGAAGGCGAGCATGTTCATCATCAGGGCGTAGCAGCGGTCGAGATTGCGATCAAGGATGCGCCAGCCCTGCTGCGCTGCGCCAAAGTCCTGCTTCTGAAGACCGCGCTCAAGTACGTCGCCGCCGCTGCGCAGACCCTGCAGGATGTTCTTGATCGAGTGCGACAGATGAGCCGCGGTCTCGCCGGCGGCGGCGAGGCGTTCGCGCTCGACCAGCGACTGCATCAGCCGCGCGTTCTCGATCGCGAGCCCGGTCTGACGGCCGATCGCGGTGACGAGTCGAAGCTCCTGCTCGTTGTAGGTGTGGCGCGTGATCGGGCAATCGAGATGCACCACGCCCAGCACCTGCTCGCGCGAGACGATCGGCGCGCAGATCACCGAGCGCATGCCCAGACTGTGCACGCTTTTTTCGGCGCGGAAGCGCTGGTCGGCCTCGGCATTGGAGCTCAGCACGCCCTCGCGCGATTCGACGACCTGGTTCATGATCGTGCGCGACGCGATGATCGCCGGCCGCTCACGATTGCCGACGCCGGCGTAGCGCACGACCTCGGGCAGCAGGTCGCCTGCGGCATCGTCGCGAACGAAGATTACGCCACGGTCGACCTCGACCACTTCGAACAGGATGTCGAGCACCCGCGGCAGCAACTGCTCGGGCGAGATCAACGTGCCGAGCACCGCCGACAGCTCGCGCATCGCCTTCCACGCCTTGACGGCGTAGGCGGTGTCGGGAGCGGCCATGATCACCGAGTCATCGTTCGAGGCGACGCTGGCGACGACGGCGGCGTCGATGCGCGCGTTGCCGGCATCGAGCGTGACCAGGTCCGGCGGAATGCCGGCGCCGGAGAGCTGCTGCCCCCCTTCGTCGCCGGAGTAGACAAGAATCGTGCTGCCGAGACGTACCTGGTCGCCGTGCTTGAGCCGCGCGGGTTGCTGGAGGCGAACGCCGTTCAGATAGGTGCCGTTGGCGCTGTTGAGGTCGCGCAGCACCCAGTGAGCGCCTTCGCGGCGCAGCTCGGAATGCCGACGGCTGACCGTCTGATCGCTGAGCGGGACCTGAGGGCTGCCGCGCCCGATGACAAGCAGATCGTCGTCGCCGCGCAGTGTGCGGCCTTTATCCGGTCCCTGAAGTACGTGGAACGTGGGCACGATGGTTCGATGAATCGACTGTTGCCGGCGACGTCGGCGGGACTTCCGCACGCACGCCCATCGTAGTGTACGCCCGCAGCGCGGGCCAAAGACAGCGGCGGCGCGCGAAATCCGAGCTTCGCGCGCCGCCTGATTCGAACGGAGCTAGGCGGTCGGAGCCTTGTCACGCATCGCGGCCTTGCGCGACAGCTTGACCTTGCCGGAATCGTCGACCGCGATCACTTTCACCTGAATGGTGTCGCCGATGCGCACCACGTCGGTGACCGAGCGCACGTAGGCCTCGTCAAGCTCGCTGATGTGGCAGAGGCCGTCCTGCCCATCGAAGAGCTCGACGAACGCGCCGAAGTCCTTGATGCTGACGACCTTGCCCTCGTAAATGCGACCGATCTCGACTTCCTCAGTGAGCCGGCTGACGTACTGCTGCGCGGCAAGGGCGCCTTCGGAGTTGGTGCAGGAGATGAAGACCGTGCCGTTGTCCTCGATTTCGATCTGAGCGCCGGTTTCGGCCTGGATGGCGCGGATCTGTTTTCCGCCGGGGCCGATGACCTTGCCGATCTTCTCGGGGTTGATCTGGATCGTGAGCAGGCGCGGGGCGTTGGGATTGATGTCCGAGCGCGGTTCCGCAAGCGTCGCGTCCATCTGATCGAGAATGTGCAGGCGCGCCGTACGAGCGCGCTTGAGCGTCTCGCGCAGAATCGAGAGTTTCAGGCCGTGCGACTTGATGTCGAGCTGCACGCCGGTGATTCCGTCGCGCGTGCCGGCGACCTTGAAATCCATGTCGCCGAAGCCGTCTTCCTCGCCGAGGATGTCGGTGATCAGCACGTGGCGATCACCCTCCTCAACCATGCCGATCGAGATGCCGGCGACCTGGGCCTTGATGGGCACGCCCGCGTCCATCAGCGCCAGCGAGCCGCCGCAGACGGTGGCCATGGAGCTGGAGCCGTTGGACTCGAGGATGTCGCTGACGAGGCGGATGGTGTAGGGGAACTTGTCAGGAGCGGGCAGCACCGCTTCGAGACTGCGTTCGGCGAGCGCGCCGTGCCCGATCTCGCGCCGGCCGGGAGAACCGATGCGTCGCACCTCGCCGACCGAGAACGGCGGGAAGTTGTAGTGGAGCAGGAATTTCTTTTTGTATTCCTCGAGCAGGTCGTCGATGATCTGCTCATCCGACGAAGTGCCCAGCGTGGTCGTCACCATGGCCTGCGTTTCGCCGCGGGTGAACAGGCTCGAACCGTGAACGCGCGGCAGCCAGGCGACCTCGGCCGTGATCTGGCGGATGTCCTCGAGGCCGCGTCCGTCCGGGCGAATCTTGTCATTCAGAATGCGATGGCGGACGACCGCTTCTTCGATCTGGCCCACGAACGACTTCACGTCGTCGGCGCTGGGGTCGGTCTGATCCGGGTTCGGGCAGAACTTGGCCACCGCGTCGCCGTAGACCTTGTCGACGGCGGCGGAACGCTCCTGCTTGCCCTTCACGCTCTTGGCGGCGACGAACTTGTCCCAGCAGAACTTGCGGACTTCGGCCACCAGGCTCTCGTTGCGCGGCGGGCGAACCCAGGTGATCGGCTTGCCGGCGTGCTTGCGCAGCTCTTCGAGCATCTGGCAGACCGGGACAATGCCGTGCTTGTGACCGAACTCGATCGCGTCCGCGACGACCTCTTCGGACAGCTCGCGAGCCCCGACCTCGATCATCGTCACCGCCTCGCGATGACCGGCGACGACGACGTCCAAATCAGAGTATTCCAACTGAGCGCGCGTCGGGTTCAGCACCAACTGCCCCTCGATGCGGCCCACGCGCGCCGCGGCGATCGGCGCCACGACCGGAAGGGGCGAAACGGCGACCGCGGCGGCCGCCGCAATGACGCCGATGATGTCGGGGTCGTTCTGCTGATCGGTGGAGAGGACCATGACCTGGATCAGCACTTCGTCCTTGAAGCCCTCGGGGAAGAGCGGCCGCATGGGGCGGTCGATCATCCGCATGGTGAGGATTTCCTTGGTGGTCGGACGTCCCTCGCGCTTGAAGAACCCGCCGGGGAACTTGCCGGCCGCGGACATCTTTTCGCGATAGTCGACCGTGAGCGGGAAGAAGTCGATTCCTTCGCGCGGTTTCGCCGTCACCACGGTGCCGAGCACGACGGTCTCGCCGTAGCGGACCAGCGCCGATCCGGCCGCCTGCTTGGCGATTTTGCCGACCTCGATCGAGAGATTCAGAGCGCCGATTTCACCTTCACACTTTAGTACCATCTATTCACCCTTGCCTGCCGCCATTCGCGGCCCAGCCACGCACCGGAGGAAAACCCGGCACACGCGGCCGAACCCCATCCGACAACCAACCTGTCCGACAACAACAACGCCTCCACCCGCGCCCCGGTCTGGGGCGGGGTCGAACGACACGCGATACGCGCGGACGAAACGCCTACTTGCGCAGGCCGAGTTTGCGGATCGTCTGGAGGTACAGCTCGCGTGCTTCGCGAGCCAGGTACTTGAGGAGAGCCGAGCGCTTCCCGACCATCTTCAGGAGTCCGCGCCGGGCGGAGTGGTCCTTGTTGTGCAGCTTGAGATGTTCGGTCAACTGGTTGATGCGCTCCGTCAGTAGCGCCACCTGAACCTCTGCCGAGCCGGTATCGGCTCCATGGCGCTGGTGTCCCTGAACGATTTCCGTCCTGCGAGTCGCGGTGATCGACACGGCCGATCCTCTGTTATCTGGGGCGGAACCGAGCACCTGCCGCACCGGCCGCGGTGCGGGCGCCAAGTTCGCCTGAGTCGGGGCAGTATAGGGGTGATGCTTGCGCGCCGCAAATCCGGCGTTCGGAAGCCGTTCGCCGCGCGCGAATCCCGGTTCAGTTCGGCAACTGACTTTCTGCTTGGTTCGACGCGCGCGGGTCGATAGCATGGCTGCCAGCGATCCGGCGCGGCGCGCGAGACGTCTGGGGGGCAGACGCACGCCCGAGCCGGCGATTAACCCACTACCGAGGAAGCCATGCGTCGCATACTGTCCGGTTTGATCCTCGCGCTTGGCGCGACCGCGGCCGCAAACGCGCAGACGCCGCTGTCCACCACGCGGTTCGCCAGCGGCCTCGAGCGACCGATCTACGTCACCCACGCGCCGGGCGACGCCAGCCGCCTGTTTGTGATCGAGAAGCGCGGACGCATCCGCATCATCGAGAACGGCGTGCTGCTGACCACGCCCTTCATCGACATCGACCCGCGCGTCACCGGCGGCACCTCGACCGAAAGCGAGCAGGGACTGCTCGGCCTGGCATTCCACCCCGATTACGCCAACAACGGCTATTTCTACGTCAATTACACCGCGGCCGTCGGCAGCGGCGACACGCGCGTCTCTCGCTTCTCCGTCACCGCCGACCCGAACGTCGCCGACGCCAACAGCGAACTCATCCTCGTTTCGTTCGACCAGCCGCAGAGCAACCACAACGGCGGCTGGATCGGTTTCAGCCCGATCGACGGGTATCTCTACGTCGGCAGCGGCGACGGCGGCAACTTCAACGACATTGGCACCGGCCACTTCGAGCCGGGCGGAAACGGGCAGTACCTCGGCACACTGCTCGGGAAGATTCTGCGGCTCGACGTCGACGCGGCCGCGCCGTACATCCCCAGCGACAACCCGTTCGTGAACACGCCCGGCGCGCTCGGCGAAATCTGGGCCTACGGCCTGCGAAACCCGTGGCGCCCCAGCTTTGATCGCGAGACCGGCGACCTGTACATCGCCGACGTCGGCCAGGGATCGTGGGAGGAAATCAGCTTCCAGCCCTCGACCAGCACCGGCGGCGAGAACTACGGCTGGCGCTGCCGCGAAGGCGCTCACAACTTCAACTTCGGCGACGACTGCCCCAATCAGACGTTCGTCGAGCCGATTCAGGAGTATTCGCACTCGCTGGGCTGCTCAATCTCGGGCGGATACGTCTACCGCGGCTGTGCGATCCCCGATCTGCGCGGCACCTACTTCTACGCCGACTATTGCTCGGCGACGATCTGGTCGCTGCGCTACGACGGCGCGACCGTCACCGAGTTCACCAACCGCACCACGGAGCTCGATCCGCCGGGCTCGCAGGCCATCGCCAACATCACGTCGTTCGGCGAGGACGCGCTCGGCGAGCTGTACATCTGCGATCAGGCCGGCGGCGAGATCTTCAAGATCATTCCCGCCACGATCGTCGACTGCAACGGCAACACCGTCGCTGACGGTTGTGACATCGCGACCGGCGCCAGCCAGGACCAGAATGTCGACGGCGTGCCCGACGAGTGCCAGTGCGTCGGCGACGCCGACGGCGACGACGACACCGACCTGAGCGACCTGGGCGCGCTGCTGGCGGCGTTTGGCGCGTGCAGCGGTGACATGAATTACTCCGCCGACGCGGACATCAACAGCAGCGGCTGCATCGATCTGAGCGATCTGGGCATCCAGCTCGCCGACTTCGGCTGCACGCCGTAGAACGCGCGTTGTAGAAGCGACTGCTTGAGCCAGCGACCCGCCGCAATCGATCGGCGGGTCGCTGTGTTTTTCTGCGCGCGGACGGGCGGCTTGTGTGCATGTTCCTGCGACTTGGGTGTCGGCGCGCCGAGTCTGCGCGCTGTTCGCGGTGCTCCTAAAACGCGAACGCAATCACTGCCTGAGGCCCAGACTTGATGGTCGATCCGAGAAGCTCGCCGAAGTGACTATCGCATGCTTACGCGGATTCCCGCGAAGTCTGCTACAAAAACCGCATATTCGGCAAGACGCCGAAGCTCACCGAGCGGCAAGCAGGATTACCACGCGAAGTGCGCAAACGCCTT
Source organism: uncultured Planctomycetales bacterium (assembly GCA_964388675.1). Taxonomy (GTDB): domain Bacteria; phylum Planctomycetota; class Phycisphaerae; order UBA1845; family Fen-1342; genus CAYMBL01. The sequence goes on along the minus strand of CAYMBL010000007.1, from coordinate 62,481 downwards.
GTTCGCGTCCGCCATGCGATGCACGTTGTCGCGCGTCTGCACGGCGTCGCCTTCGCGGCGGAACGCGGCCATCAGCTCGCCCGCCAGCCGATCGCACATCGGCTTGCCCTTCTTGCCGCGGGCCGCTTCCAGAATCCAGCGGATCGCGAGCGAAAGCTGGCGGCGGTGCTCGACCTGCATCGGCACCTGGTAGTTCGCGCCGCCGACGCGCTTGCTGCGCACCTCGACGTGCGGCTTGACGTTGTTCACGGCAGTCTCGAAGACCTCGAGCGGCGCCGCGTCCTTGATCTTGGAGGAGATCTGCTCCATCGCGTCGTAGAAGACGCGCTGCGCCACGCTCTTCTTGCCCTCGCTCATCAGGCAATTCACGAACTTGCTGACCAGCTTGCTGTTGAAGCGCGGATCGGGCTGCAGTTGCCGTTCGGACGCGGTGAACTTCTTGAACGCCATCGCTGATTTCTCTCCGCTCGTTACTTCTTCTTGCGCTTCACGCCGTACTTGCTGCGGCTGCGGTTCCGTTCCTTGCCTTCCTTGTCCTTCGACACGCCCGAGCAGTCGAGCTTGCCGCGGACAATGTGATAGCGCACGCCGGGCAAGTCGCGCACGCGGCCGCCGCGCACCAGCACGATCGAGTGTTCCTGCAGGTTGTGATCGATGCCGGGGATGTACGCGGTCACTTCGCGGCCGTTGGTTAGACGCACACGCGCCACCTTGCGCAGCGCGGAATTCGGCTTCTTGGGGGTCTGCGTCTTTACGATCAGACACACGCCGCGGCGCTGCGGGCTTTGCTCGAGGTCGCGCACCTTCGACTTCGCGACGACCGGCCGCCGAGGCCGGCGGATCAACTGATTGAATGTCGGCATAGTCCTCTCGTTCCCAGTGCCCACCCCGTCCGCCTGGCGCACGGGGAACTTCGCAGTATAGCCGCGCCGTCGCAGCGGGCAAGGCGCTCGTGCGATTGAAAACGTCGAGCGCCAAAACGGCGTTTCGTGCGGCGCCGCCTTGACGGCCGAGACGCCGGCCCGGATGCTCTCGTCATGCGACGGCGTTTTGTCGCGATTCTCGGCCTGCTCGGTTACCTGAGCGCCATCGGCGGCTTTCAGCCCGCTTTTCTGCTGCCGCGCATCCCCGCGAACGAGCGTTTTCCGTGCGAAGGCCACGGGTGCGGCTGCGTCAGCGCAACCGCCTGCTGGACAACGTGTTGCTGCCAATCCCCCGCGGAAAGGCTGGCCTGGGCGCGCGAAGTCGGCGTAACGCCGCCGACCGGACTCACCGCCGCGGTCGACGCCGCGGCGTCATGCTGCTCGTCGAGCGCGGCGTCGTCGAACGCGCCGGGCGCGCCCGCGCCGAAGCGGTCGAACGGAGCAGCGATCGGCCCGCTCAAGTGCTCCAACCTCACGGTCTGGGTCGCCATCACCGTACTCACGCTGCCGTCGGTCGTGGACGGCGAACTGCCGCGACCGCCGTGCGGATTTTCGACCCCACCCGCCGCCGCCTGCGTCTCGACGGCGCTGCAGATTGAACCGCCGCCTCCACGCCGCGCCTGAACCCTTCGTTTTCGTCGATTTTGTTTGGATTGAGTTGCGGCCGCTGCGCGCGCGTCGCGCGGCAATCTCATCAGGAGGCGCGTCCATGCGCTTCAATCGATCGATGCGCGGCTTCACTCTGTTGGAGCTGCTGGTCGTCGTCGGCGTGATCGGTGCGCTGCTTGCGCTGCTGCTGCCGTCGCTGAAGGCGGCGCGGGAGTCGGCTCGCAGCAGTGCGTGCCTGGCGAATCAGCACAACATCGGACACGCGCTGACGATTTATCACAACGCCAACCGCGATTGGTTCCCGCTTTCCAGCCACACCACCGGCTCGCTGGTCAGCAGCGCCGGCTGGCTTCAGACGCTTATTCCCTGCGGCGTGCTGCCGGCCTCACGCAAGTGCCCGGCCGACGAATTCCGCGACAAGCGGCTGACCAGCTACTGCCCGAACGACCATCTCGAGCCGCTGGTCGCGGGGATCGACTTCGACCCCTTCTCCGGCAAGACGCTGCCCGGCGGTCGCGAAAAGGCGTATACGCGCGTCTCCGCACTGCCGCGGCCGGCTGCGACGGTCTACGCCGTCGAGCCGCTCGGCGAGGGAACGATCGATCACCTGCATTCCGTGGGCTGGACCACGCCGCAACAGGTCGCCGCGTCGATCGCGGTCGATCGGCACCGCGGCGCGGCGAGCTATCTGTTCTGCGACGGACACGCCGAGAGCATCGCCTGGACGATCGTCGAGGCGAATTTCTCGGCAGAACGCAATTTCCTGAACCCGGTGGCGGCGTGGTAGCCGCGCCGGGCCAACCTTGAAAGGATCGCAACATGCGAGTTTTTCTTGCTTCCATTGTCGCGGCCTGCGCAACACTGCCCGCGCTGGCCGAGCACAACCACATCACCGTCGACACGGCTTCCGGCACGCCCGGCGAGCCGCTGCTCATCCGCGTGGGCTACCTCGGCGGCGAGACCGCGTTCTCGGTCGACGTCGACGGCCGCTTGCTGCACGACGGCGAAATTCATGAGTATCTGCTGACGCAGCCGCTTTCAGGCGGTTTCGAAGGCTGGACCGGCGGCGATGAAATGGTACTGACGAGCGACTTCTACTTCGCAACCGGACGGCTCGACGGCGCGTTCGTGCAGTATGAGATCGTTGAAGTCGTCAGCGCACACGATCATTCGACGGAATTCGCGCTTGGCACGTTCGGCACGGGTGGCGCTTTCAACGCGGACGGCGTCAGCGACGGCGCAACCCGCGAGGAGCGCAGCTTCGCGTCCGGTGTCGCCGGTCACGTACACGCGCAGGGCATGGCTGTGCTGGATTCCGGCGCCTACGACATTCACCTCGTGGCCTGGGATTCGAACGGGATCTTCTCAGACTCCGCGCCGCTGATCGTCCGCATCAGCACGGGAACCTCGTGCAGCGGCGACTTGAACGGCGACACCGTCGTCGATCTATCCGACATCGGCATCGTGCTCGCCGACTGGGGCTGCAGCGGCCACGGCTGCGCAGGCGACGCCGACGGCAGCGAGATCGTCGATCTGTCGGACCTCGGCATCGTGCTGGCGGCGTTTGGCGTGCCTTGTCTGTAAAGCCGCAGTAAGAATCGCGTTCGGGGGGAACCCTCGCCGGCTTCGGCCGCGCGGGGGTTCATTTTTGCGCCAGCGTGCGCCATGCTCCGCCGTATTGCCGCGTCGCCGCCGGCGCACCGCGAACCGGCCGCAGATCCGTCAGCCACAGGAACGTCGCGAATCGGCAATCGCGGCGCGAACGCCAATACTTCGCGTCAGCCGCAATCTCGTGCTGATAGCGGCGGCACAGCGCGTGTATGGCGGACGGCGTGAGCCGCTCGTATTGCCGCACGCGCGCGACCCTCGCGACGCCGATCCAGCCGCCGCCGACCTCGCGAAACCAAACACGATCGCCCACACGCACGCACCCGAACGGCGGTCGGCGTGTGCGCGAGAAACGCGATTCGACGCGCTTCCGGCCGCGGAGCAGCGCGTCGGCGAGCGGCTTGCGGATCCAGGCGACGTGCGTCGGCATGCGGCGGCTCCTGGCGCGAACGTAACGAGAATCGGCATGCGGCGGCACGGGCGATTGCCGGATTTTGTCGGTGCTAGGCGGGATCGAGCGCGCGATACCGGGAACGTGCGGGCAGCAGCGACAGGATCAACGAGGCCGCGAACGACGCCAGCGTCAGGACCGCGAGGATCGTGGCGTAGAGCGCACCTCCGGGCAGCGGCAACCAGCGGAAACTGAGCATTTCCGCCGCGCCGACGAGCAGCAGCGCGAGCAGCGGCGCCAGCCAGCGTTTCCAGTCGACCGCGGCGAGCGCGATCGCGAACGGCAGGCAGTAGTAGATGTAGCGCTCGTGGACGCGCGTAGGCAGCACGAACGCCGCAAACGTCACGAGAAACGCGCAGATCAGGCCCGCCGCGGCGAGTCCGCGCCAGCGTGTCAGAGCGATCGCGAACGCCGCCACTACGGCGCAGGCGAGCAGCATCTTGCCGATGACGTCGCGGCGAACGCCGGCCAGCGGGCGCGCGGAGTCGAGCGCGTCGCGCGTCGCGCCGCGAGCCATCCAATCAATCCACCACAGATTGAACGCGCTGAGCGTGGTCTGGTGATAGAGGCTGCCGCCGACGGTTTCGCCGTAGCTGCGCTGCAGCCAGCGCCAGGCGCCGCCCGGCGCGTCGCGATCCGCGAACATCACCGGCGCTGCCAGGATCGCGGTCACGACGAGCGCCGACGACGCGAATCGCAGCAGCCGCGGCAGCACGGAGCGGCGTGCCGGCGACAGAAGCTGCGCGAGGACGAGAAACGCCAGGACCGGCGTGAGCAGGATCGCCTGCGGCTTAAGCATCGCGGCGATGCCGTACGCAGCGCCGGCAATCGTCCAACGGCCGGCGAGGCAGGCGGCGAGCGTCGCCACCAGCGGCGCCATCACCCACGAGTCAGCCTGCGTCCAGAAAGAGGAATCCAGAAAGATCGGCGGCGCTACCAGGGCGACCGCGTAGCCGGCCGCGGCGGGCATGGGGCCGAGGTGCGGCGACTGCGTGCGGCGCACCAGCCACGCGACCGCCAGCGCCAGCGCGAAGTCAGCAATGATTCCGGGCAGTGCGTTGGCGAAGCGCGACGCGTGCGTGTCGAGCAGTGGCGACCGAAACGTGGGCGGCAACTGGTAACGCGCCGCGTTCTGCGGATGGACGCGGCCGTCGAGCTCGACCCCGTCGAGCCATTGCCAGGCCAAACCGCTGAAGCCGAAGACCCAGGCGCTGCCCGGCGGATAGTTGTAATCGTGCGGCGAGTGCACGGGGACGTTCGCAAGCGCCGAGCTCTGACGATCGACAGCCCGCAGCATGAGCGGCCAGCCGAGCGGCATGTCGTAGAGGTTCCACGGGCCGTTCTGTGCGGCGTAGCGGGCCCACGCCATGTTGGCGATGTGGTCGGGGATGTACGAATTCTGCGGCGCGAAGTAGACGCTTACGCCGCGAAGCGCCAGGCCCGCGAGCGTCGAGACGATCACGAGCTGCCAGTGCGGCGCGAGCGGCGGCGCTGCTTCCGTCGGCGCACTCAAGGTCTGTTTCCTCTGATCGCGGCGCGGTGCAGCTCAGAACAGCTTTGCGACGGTCTCACCCAGCGTCGCCGGGCTGGACGACACCGCGATTCCCGCCTCGCGCAGGGCGGCAATCTTGGTCTCGGCGCGGCCCTCGCCGCCGGAGATGATCGCGCCAGCGTGTCCCATGCGGCGTCCGGGCGGCGCGGTCTGGCCCGCGATGAAGGCGGCGACCGGTTTTTTCACGTTTTTCCGCACAAAGGCGGCGGCATTCTCCTCGTCGGTGCCGCCGATCTCGCCGATCATGAGGACGGCCTGCGTGGCGGGGTCGTTCTGGAACATCTGCAGCAGCTCGATGTAGTTCAGGCCTTTCACGGGGTCGCCGCCGATGCCGACGCAGGTCGTCTGCGCGATTCCGCGCTGCGTGCACTGCCAGACGGCTTCGTAGGTGAGCGTTCCGCTGCGGCTGATGATGCCGACGGTTTTGTCGCCGGGCTTCGGCGGCAGGTGAATGTAGCCGGGCATGATGCCGATTTTGCATTCGCCGGGCGTGATGACGCCGGGGCAGTTCGGACCGACCAGAAGCGCGCACTTGTCGTCGAGATACTTGCGCGCCTTGACCATGTCGAGCGTGGGCACGCCTTCCGTGATGAGCACAATCACGCGGATGCCGGCGTCCGCGGCCTCCATCGCCGCGGCAGCGGCGAACGGCGGCGGGACGAAGATCATCGAAACGTCTGCCCGGGTCGCGGCCACCGCCTCGTGCACGGTGTTGAAGATCGGCAGGCCGTGCTCGCTCTTGGCCCCGCCTTTGCCAGGCGTGACGCCACCGACCATCTGCGTGCCGTATTCGAGGCAATGCTTGGTATGAAACGCGCCGGCCTTGCCGGTGATGCCCTGACAGATCACGCGGGACGACTTGTTGACCAGAATGCTCACGTCGCGGGTCCCTTTCTATGCCACCGCCGACGCGCGCGACGCGGCGGAAGGCGGCAGTGTAGCCTGCCGCGGCGACCGCGCCAGTGATGCCGTTTGCGCTTGCGGGGCGGACCCGCGAACGGCTAGCATTACGGGGCTTTGGACGAGGCGTTCGGAAGGGGTGCGACCATGACGACGATGCTGACGAACGAGCGGGAAATCACGGCCGCGAACACAATCGAGGTGCTGAAGGAACACATCCTGGTGGATGGCTTCCACCTGGTGCTCGACGCTCAGGCCAGTCACGGTGCATACCTTCACGACGCGGCCAGCGGCGAGGAGTATCTCGACTTCTACAGCTTCTACGCCTCGCAGCCCATCTCCTACAACCATCCGCGGATGCGCGAGCCGGCGTTTCTGGCGCGGCTACTGAACGCCGCGGCGCTCAAGGTGGCCAACCCGGACGTCTATACGCGGGCCTATGCCGAGTTCGTCGCCACCGTCGCGGACGTGGTCGGCCTGCCCCCGCTGGACAAATACTTCTTCATCGACGGCGGCGCGCTGGCGATCGAGAACGCGCTCAAGACCGCGTTCGACTGGAAGGTGCGCAAGAACATCGCCGCCGGTCGGGGCGAGGGCCTCGGCACGCAGGTCCTGCACTTCCGCCACGCGTTTCACGGCCGCAGCGGCTACACGATGAGCCTCACTAACACCGACCCGGTGAAGGTGATGCACTTCCCGAAATTCAACTGGCCGCGCGTCGACTCGCCGTTCATCGACTACTCGCTGCCCGAGGCGGATCGCGACGCGGACGCCGCGGCGCGCGAACGCGAGACGGTGCGGCAGATCGAGCAGGCGGTGGCGCAGCATGGCCACGACCTGGCGGCGCTGATCATCGAGCCGATTCAGGGCGAGGGCGGCGACAACCACTTCCGCGGCGAATTCCTGCGAGCGCTGCGCGAGCTGTGCGACCGGCACGAAATGCTGCTGATCTTCGACGAAGTGCAGAGCGGCATGGGGCTGACCGGACGCAACTGGTGCTGCGAACACTTTGACGTGCTGCCCGACATTCTCGCCTTCGGCAAAAAGATGCAGATCTGCGGCATCATGGCCGGCCCGCGCATCGACGACGTCGACAACGTCTTCAAGGTGCCCAGCCGCATCAACTCCACCTTCGGCGGCAATCTGACCGACATGGTGCGGGCGACGCAGTACCTGCGGATCATCGACGACGAGCGGCTCGTGGATCGCGCCGCCGATACCGGGGCCCACCTGCTCGACGGCCTGCAGCGCCTCGCGGAGCGCAACGCGTGCGTCACCGCGCCGCGCGGCCGCGGCCTCCTGTGCGCCTTCGACCTGCCCGATGCCGCCACGCGAAACGCGTTCCGCACGCTCTGTCAGCAGCGGCGGCTGCTGGTGCTGGCGTGCGGCGAACGCTCGATCCGCTTCCGGCCGGTGCTGGACATTGATCGCGCCGACGTCGATCGCGGCCTCGAGCTGATTGAAGACGCGCTGCGGGAGCTTGACGCGGGCTGCCGCACGAGCGGCGCTGCCGGCGCCTCCGAGTAGGCTGCGCGTAGAGCGAATCCCTGAAGGACCAGAGCATGGCCTCGGCCACGACGATTGATCGGCTGCACGCGCACGTCGGACAGAGTGTGCGCTTGCAGGGGTGGGTCTACAACCTGCGCTCGAGCGGCAAGATCGCGTTCGTGCTGCTGCGCGACGGCACCGGCCTGTGCCAGTGCGTGCTCGAGAAGAGCGAGCAGCGCGCGGCGCTGTTCGAGCAGATCGTCGGCCTGGGACAGGAATCGTCGCTGGAGATCACGGGCGTCGTGCGCGCCGAGCCGCGCGCCGAGGGCGGCTACGAGCTGGCCGTCGAGGACGCGCGCATCGGGCAGGCGGTCGAAGGCTACCCGATCTCGCCCAAGCCGCACGGCGTCGATTTCCTCATGCGCAACCGGCATCTCTGGTTTCGCTCGAAGCGCCAGTGGGCGATCCTGCGCGTGCGGCACACGGTGGTGGCGGCGATCCGCGAGTTCTTCGACAAGCGCGGCTTCATCCTGATCGACACGCCCATCTTCGCGCCCTCGGCCGGCGAGGGGCACCAGACGCTTTTCGCGGTCGATTACTTCGGCGAGAAGGTCTATCTGGCGCAGACCGGGCAGTTGTACGTCGAGTCGGCGTGCATGGCGCACCGCAACGTGTATTGCTTCGGGCCGACGTTTCGCGCGGAAAAGAGCAAGACCCGCCGGCACCTGACCGAGTTCTGGATGGTCGAGCCCGAGATGGCCTACGCGGACCTCGATGACGTGATCGCACTGGCCGAGGACTTCGTGTGCGCCATCGTCGAGCGCGTGCTGGCCGAGCGCCGGCCGGAACTCGAGGCGCTGGGGCGCGACATCGCGCGGCTCGAGAGCATCCGGAAACCGTTTCATCGCATCACGTATTCGCAGGCGGCTGAGCTGGTGCGCGGGCCGCAGGCGCGCGAGATGCTGGAGAACGATCTACGGGCGTCAACGGCGCGCGTGGCCGAGATTCAGGCGCTCCTGCAGCAGAAGGAAACCGAGCGCGCCGCGCCCAACGTCAAGAAATGGCAGGCGGACAAACTGGTGCAGGAGATCGCGGACCTGCGCGAGGAACTCGCCGATCGCGAGGAAGAGGTCCGCAACATCCCGCATCACATCGAGCTGGCGGCGAACTTCGAATGGGGCGGCGACCTCGGCGGCTCCGACGAGACCATCATCGCGCGCCTGCACGACCGCCCGGTCTTCGTCACGCACTACCCGCGACAGGTGAAAGCCTTCTACATGAAGCGCAACGCCGACGATCCGCGCGTGGTGAACAACTTCGACCTGCTGGCGCCCGAGGGCTATGGCGAGGTGATCGGCGGCTCGCAGCGCGAAGACGATCTGTCGGCGCTGCTCGAGCGCATGGCCGATGAGAAACTCGATTCCGCGCCGTACGAGTGGTATCTCGACCTGCGGCGCTACGGGAGCGTGCCGCACGGCGGCTTCGGCCTGGGCGTCGAGCGAACCGTGGCCTGGGTCTGCGGGCTCAAGCACATCCGCGAGACGATTCCCTTCGCGCGCACGATGGGGCGCATCTATCCGTAGTCGGGCTCTGATCCGAGCCCCGAAGGTGAGTGAGGGGTCTCTTCGTATTCGTCTGAATAGAGCGCCGCGCGTAAGCGTGTTCCCGCTACGCGGGAGTATGGGCACCGGCCGGAGGCCGGTCCGGAGGCCGGTCCCCCAGCGCGGACCGACCGTCGTTAGCGGCGAGAGCCAGAGACCGCTCACTCACGTTCGCGGCTCGGATCAGAGAGTGACGATGGTGCGAGAAGGGATTCTCGCACCAGGACTGACACATCCAGCACGGGCCGGATGCCCATGCCCCCCACCAAGAGCGAGAAAAGAGAGAAGACAAATCCTGCACGGGCCAAAGGACCATGCCCCGGCCCATGCCCCCCAGATGACGGGCCGGACGCCCATGCCCCCCCAAAAAAAAAAGATGCTCAGTCGCCGGCTCTGAGTTCGCCCGTCGGCAGCAGTCCGACGAAATCCGCGATGAAGATCTGCGCGCCTTCGAGACCGCCGCGCTTGGACGTCCAGAGCACCGTTCGGCCATCGGCCGAGAAGACAGGCAGGCCGTCGAACTCGGCGTCGTGCGTGACGCGGTGGGTCTGTTTGCCGTCGACGCTGAGCAGATAGAGGTCGTAGTTGGGTCGACCGCGGTGATCGGCGCGGGTGAAAATCAGCCACTTGCCGGACGGGTGCCAGTAGGGGCACCAGTTCAGCACGTCGTCGCCGGTGATCGCTCGTTCGGCATCGCCGGCGATGGTGTTGAGGAAGATTTGCAAGTTGCCGTCGCCTTTGCGGTCGGAGCGGTAGACCAGCGATTGGCCGTCGGGGCTGAAGAATGGTCCGCCGTCGTAGCCTTTGGAATTCGTGATGCGGCGCGGGTTTGCGCCGTCGGCGTGGCAGACGTAAATTTCCTGATCGCCGTCGCGCATCGAGGTGAAGACGATGTGCTTGCCGTCGGGCGAGTAGCTTGCCTCGGCGTCGTAGCCCGGGGCGGTGATCAATGGGCGCAGTTCGCGCGTCGCAAGGTTGTATTCGAAGACGTCCATGCCGGGGTAGAACGACCAGGCGTAACTGCGGGTGCCGCTGGGCGATTCGCCGCCGGGAGGAGCCACGGGACGCGGGTCGAGATGGTTGGAGCCGAAGAGCAGGCGGTTGCCATCGGGATGGAAGTAGGCGCAGGTTGTTGCGCCGCTGCCGGTGCTGACCATCTGCGGCTTCCCGTCGGGCAAGTCCATGACGTAGATCTGGTAGTCGGATTTGCCGGCGGGATAGGCCTGGAAGCAGATTCGGCGACCGTCGGGCGAGAAATAGGCTTCGCCGGCGCGATCGAGGCCGTGGGTTGTGCTGGTGACCTGGCGAATACTGCGTAGCCAGCGGTTCTCGTCGTCCGTGGCGGGGGCGTTCTGGGCGAAGGCGGCGGCGCCGGCAGCGCCGAAAGCGGCTAACGTGAACCTTCGAAGGGTTTCTGCGTATACGGACATGTTCGGATTCCCTTTTGGCCGCACGCGCCGATTCCGAAGGGCGCGGTTGAGCCGAGCGTCTTTGATTTTCAGCGGACCGCGAGTGTACGATGCGCGGTCGACCTCCACAAGCGCTTGTCAGAGCGAAGATTGTCGATGCAGGGACCGCATCCACGTCGAGCCGTCGGCCCGAGCGAAAGCTCGGCGGGGGACGCCGTTTCCGCGCTGAATTCGGGCAGCCATGCCGACGAGCCGACGCGCGTTTCGAATGAACCGGTTTCGCCGGTCGCGTTCGAGCGACCGCAGATCGAAGGCTATGAGCTGCTGGAGGAGATTCACCGCGGCGGTCAGGGCGTGGTGTTCCGGGCCATTCAGCGCGGCACGAAACGGCAGGTGGCGCTGAAGGTGCTGCTGGAGGGTCCGTACGCGAGCGAGACGGCGCGGCGAAGGTTTGAGCGCGAAGTGGAACTGGCGGCGTCGCTCGACCACCCGCACATCGTCACGATTCTCGATTCCGGCATCAGCTACGGGCGCTACTACTTCGCGATGGAATACATCGACGGGCAGCGCCTCGACCACTACATCCAGCGCCAGCGGCTGGTGATCGACCGCGTGCTGGACCTGTTCGAGCAGGTGGCCAGCGCCGTGCACTACGCGCACCAGCGCGGCGTGATTCACCGCGATCTGAAGCCCGGCAACATCCTCGTCGATCACACGGGCCAGCCGCGCATTCTCGATTTCGGGCTGGCGAAGACCGAGCGCGGCGTGGACCCGTTTCAGACGACGGTGGCGGTGTTGTCAATGACGGGGCAGGTCGTCGGCACGCTGGCGTACATGTCGCCGGAGCAGGCCGGCGGACAGCCGAACGTCGATGTGCGCAGCGACGTGTATTCGCTGGGAGTGATTTTCTACGAGGCGCTGGTGGGGCAGACGCCCTACCCGGTGACCGGACCGCTGGCCGACGTGCTGACGCGCATCGCGCAGGACGACCCGGTCTCGCCGCGATCGGTGCGCGGACTGTCGGCGTACCAGCGGCATCTGGACGAGGAACTCGAAACGATCCTGTTGAAGTCGCTCGAGAAGGAGCCGGCGCGCCGGTATCAAGGCGCCGGCGAGCTGGCTTCGGACCTGCGGCGCTATCGCAGCGGCGAAGCGATCGAGGCGAAACGAGCCAGCGCGTTCTACGTGCTGCGCAAGACGCTGAAGCGCTACCGCTGGCAGGCCAGCGCCGCGGGGTTGTTCCTGCTGCTGCTGTTCGGTTTCTTGCTGACATTCGCAGTGCTGTATCAGAAGGAGCGGCTGGCGCGGGCGGAGATGGAGCGGCTGCGCACCATCGCCGGTCTGCGCGCCGAACGCGCCGCGGAAGCGGCGGACGCGGCATCGACCGCGCAGCAGCGCGAGGCCACGGCGCGCCGCGAAGCGGAAAAGAACGCGCGCGAGGCGCGGGCCGCGGCGGACGATCTGCGGACCGCGCTCGTGCAGCAGAAACTGCAGCGCGGCGAACTGGCGCTGGCGCGCGGCGACCTGGGCGAGGCGCGCGACGCGCTGTGGGACGCCTACCTGGAAGCGCCGCAGAGCGCCGCCCCGCGCTGGGGTCTACGGCAGTTCTATCAGGCGACGGGCGAGGTCGACGCGGTGCGCATCGGCTACGACGCGTCGCAGATCCGCGTGTCGGAAGACGGACGGCTGGCGCTGGCAGCGGAGCCGGACGGCACGCTGAGACTCTACGACGCCGCCTCGGGCGTGCCGCGCTGGTCGCTGCCCGCGCCGGGACCGGTGAGCGCCCTCGACGTCGACGACGCGGGCAATCTGGCGGCGGCCGGGCGCGGGTGGGCGCGCGCCTGGCCGGTCGATTCGATCGAGCCGACGCACGCGCTGGAATGGTCGGACGAACGCACGCCGATCTCCGTACATCTGCACGGCTCGACGCTGGTGCTGGTGGACGAGCAGAGCGTGCGCACGTTTCTGCCGGGCCAGGCCGTTCCCGCGGCGGTCGCACGCGGCGTCTTTGAGTCGCAACCGCCGCCGTGTCTGCATCGGGCACGGGGCTGGCTTGCGCTGGCGTTGCGGAGCGGACCGAGCGTGCTGGCGCTCGACGAGAAAGGCGCCTTGCGCGCGCTGGCTGCGCCGACGGCTGAGAATCAACCGGTGCGCTGGATGGAGTTCACGGCCGGCGGCGGTCTGGCGCTGCTGACCGATCACCTCGAGATCGTCGATCCGATGGGCGAGGGCGCGGGCTCGGCGGCGCCGCTGCCGGCAGACGCGGTGCGTTTCGCACTCTCGGATCGCGATGCGAGCGTGGCGTGGCTGTCGAGCGGCGGCGAGATCGTCATGCGCAGCGCGAACGGCGAAGAATCGCGCCGCCCGGCGCCGGCGGCGGGCCTGCAGGACATGCGCTTCGGCCGCGACGGCCTGCTGTGGGCGCTGGAACGCGACGGAACGCTGGTCCGCTTCGCCGCGACGCCGCGAGAAAACGCCGAGCAGCGCATCGCGCGCGCGCCGGTTGCGAAGTGGGTGACGTCCGCGGACGGCCAGGTCACGCTGCTGGTCAGCAGCGACGGGGAATTGCTGGAGTACACCGCCGGCCGGCCTGCGGCCGTGCCTGTTCTGCTTCCGAACGTGCTGGCGTGGATCACCGGGCGCGACCCGGACACGGTTCACCTCGCGCTCGATGAAAGCGGATCGACGGCGATCGTCGCCCAGGGCAATCGCATCTGGTATCGCGACACGCCGCGCAGCCGCTGGCAGGCGCTGCGCTGGCGCGGGGACCCCGCGGACACCATCCGGCGCGTGGCGCTTTCGGAAGACGGGGGCGTGCTGGCCGTGCACACCGATAGCGCCGGCGGCGACCGGCAGTCGCTGACGCTGCTGGCGCTGAACGGTCGGCGGACTGCGCCGCTCTGCGCACCGCTCGAACTTGTGGGCGGCGTGGTGCGCGCCATGGCCTTCGTGCCGCATTCGCGCGACCTGCTGATCGCACGCTCCGACGGCGCCGTCGCTGCGCTGCACGTCGAGAACGCCAAGCCCGGCGCCGCACTCACGCCGGCGGTCGTCTGCACGCTGGAGTCGCCGGCGTACCTGCTAGCGTTTGAGCAGCAAGGGCACCTGCTGGCGGCGGCGTGCGACGACGGCATGCTGCGGCTCGCTTCGCTGCCCGACGGTCAACTGCAGCGCCAGCAGAACCTGGGCCGCGCGGTGCGCTCCCTCGCGTTCAACTCCGGCGGCGATCTGCTGCTGGTGCGCTGGGCGGACGGGTTGGCCGCGGCGCTGGAAACGCGCAGCCTGCTACGCGTCATGAACTGGTCGCCCGGCGGCGCGCCGATGCAACCCGGCGGCAATTGGATGGAATCCGATTCGCTGCTCATCAACGACGAGCGCGGTCTGCTGCGCATCGACTATCACGAAGTCGACGCGCGCATCCGCGACAACCGGGCCGCCGCGATGGCGCGGCGTGCGGCGGGCTGGATGGCCGACGGCCGGCTCGAGCCGGCGTGGGCCGAAGGCGAACGACTTTCGCAGCTCGACGCGGCCCGCGGCCGCCACACGCTCGAAGCCGTCCTGGCGCGGCAGCTTCGCCGCAAGAACACCGCCACGCCGCGCGAGCGCATCGAGCGCGTGGTGGAGGAGGCCAGCGCCGCGACGTGGATTCGATTGGCACGAGCCGCGTACGAAGGCGAGCATTTTGAAACGGCGCGCGAGCTGTTCGAGCGCGCGATCCACCGCGGAGCGCGGCTGGACGCGGAGAGCGCCTGGCGACACGCGCAGTGCGTGTACGCGATCGACACACCCGCCGCGGCGCTGGCGTCGCTCGAAAAACTGCTGGCGCGAGACGACCTGCCGCGCGGCCTGCAGACTCGCATCGAGCTGACAACCATCGCTTCGCTGGTGCTCGCGGATCGAGCGACCGACGCGCGCGGGCGCTTCGAGCGGCTCGAGCGGCGGCGACTCAGCAACAGCACGGGCGAGCTGGCCGAGATGCTGGCGGCGCGGATGAGCGGCAACCTGCTGCTCGGCGGCGACGAGAACCAACTCGGACAACTTCTCAGCTCGGTGCTCAAGCTCGTCCGCGAGCAGTGGCTGAACTACCGCGACGACGTCGAGTTCTTCGCCGGTGAGTCGGCGCGCCGCCGGGGCGATACGGCCGCGGCGCGGGCGCGTTACCTGCGGTGCATCGAGCTGGCGCGAGATGAATGGCCGGTGGCGCTGGCGCGGCAGCGCCTGGCGCAGCTCGGACCGCAGTAGCCGCTACGGCTGACGCAGCGGGTAGGCCTCGGGGCCGGCCCAGAATTTCGCGACGCATTCCGCGCAACAAAAGCCGATGACGCGCCCCTCGTGCACGATGCGGAATCTGGGCTGCACGGGTTGACCGCTGACCGGACAGACGGCGTTCACGGCCGGCAGCGCGGCCTCGCCCTCCGGCGCCGGCGCGTCGCTGGTGAATGCGATCGTGGGCTCGGTCTCGAGCGGCGCCGCGGGTTCGGCCGTCGCGAGAATCGACAGATCGGTGCGCCGCGCGGCGAGCTGGGCCAACGCGTCGGAGGAGAACCCGGCTTGCCACGCGCGCAGCGTTCGCAAGGCGGGCAGCGCCGCGAGCACATCGATCGCGCCGTCGTCGAGCGCCAGCCGCGCGATGTTCAGCTCGCGCAGCATCGGCAGCGCGCGCAACGAGCGCAGCCCCGCAATCGTCGCGCGCGTGCCGGAGAGATCGAGACGCTCCAGCCGATCGAACCCGTGCAGCGCCGAAAGCAGCGCGTCTCCCGCCTGCGAACCCGCCAGCGAAAGCTCGATCACGTGGGCCGAGAGCGGTGCGAGCAGCTCAATCAGGCGCGGCTCATCGAGCGTGGCGGCGGCCGCCGCGTCGATCCAAAGCCAGCCGCCAGCGGGATCGATCACCTCCGCGTGGATCTGAGCTTCGCGCAATGCCGCTAGCGCGTCGGCGGGCAGGGCCGCCGGCGCTGCCGCGCGTTCGGGCGGCGGTTCCTCGGCCGGGGCGGATGCGGAAGTGGGCTGCGGTGAATCCGGCGGCGTTTCGCGCGTCTCGGCGCCATCGGCCGCGCCGGGAGCATTCGGATCGCCGGCGGCCCGCGCGGGAGGCGGACCTCCCGGCAATGCGGCTCCCGCGGCGATCCACGCCTCAATTGTCGCGATATCCGCCGAACTCGGCTGTGGCTTGCCCTCCGGCGGCATGTGCTGCTCGTCGTCGAGCGGCAGGCGCATGCGGCGCAGCAGCTCGCTTTCGGCCGGTGCGCCGGGCACGATAACCGCGCCGCGCCGCCCGCCTTCGCGGATGGCCTCGGGCGTGTGCAGCGCGAGTCGCCCCTTCTGCTTGTCCTGGCCGTGGCAGCCGATGCAATTCGCCGCCAGGATCGGCGCGATCCGGCGCTCGAATTCGCCGCTCGCGGCGGACGACGGAGCGCTGGCGCTTGCGGCGGGCTGCTGTCGCGGCTGCGTCGCGGGGCGCGGTTCCGCACCGCGCGCGGCGGAGAGAATCTCTCGCAGCGGCTCGGTGAGAAAATCGGCGCCGTGCGTCATCGTGCCGCCGAAATGCGCTCCCGGAACGAGCAACGCCGCGGCGGCAGCAAGGCTCCAGCGGAACACGCGCACGCGGCCGCCGAAGAGAGCAATGGCCGCGCACGCGGCTGCAAAGGCGATGCCGAGCCATTTGTGCGTGTTGAGCACGCCTTCGGCGTAGCCGCCCTCGCGGCTGAGTGCCAGTCCGCTGGCGACGGCGGCGACGGTGGAGAGCAGCAGCAGCCACGAAAGCACGCGGCGCGTGAACACGTCTTGCGGACGTCGCCGCAGGATCGCGAGCGATTCGAGCACGAGCAGCGCCGTCAGCAGTCCGATCGGCAGGTGCAGCACCAGCGGGTGCAGACGCCCGAGCAGGAGCAGAAGAGCTTCGTTCACAGGTACATCCTCGGCGCGGCTACGCGAGCAGCTCCGGGCGCACGCGCCCGAAGACGTCGGTCAGACGAAAATCGCGTCCTTCGTGCCGGAACGTAAGGCGTTCGTGCTCAAAGCCGAGCACGTGTAGCAGCGTGGCATGCAGGTCGTGCACGTCGATCGGGTTCTCGACGATGTTGTAGCCGTAGTCGTCGGTCCGGCCGATGGTGACGCCGGGTTTGATGCCGCCACCGGCCATCCAGATTGTGAAGCAGCGCGGGTGGTGGTCGCGGCCGTAGTTGGTTTCGCTGAGCACGCCCTGGCTGTAGACGGTGCGGCCGAACTCGCCGGCCCAGATGACGAGCGTGTCGTCGAGCAGCCCGCGGCGACGCAGGTCGAGAATCAGCGCGGCCTGCGGCTGGTCGACGGCGGCGCTCTGCGCGCGAATTTCGGACGGCAGGTTGTTATGAGCATCCCAGCCGCGCATGTAGAGCTGAATGAAGCGCACGCCGCGCTCGGCCAGCCTGCGCGCCAGCAGGCAGTTGGCGGCGAACGTGCCGGGTTTGCGCACCTCGGGGCCGTAGAGCGCGAGCGTTTCTTCGTCCTCGTCTGCGAGGTTGACGAGGTCGGGCACGGACATCTGCATGCGGTACGCCATCTCGTATTGCGCCACGCGCGCCCGCACCTCGGGGTCGAGCGAGCGCTGCATTTCGAGCTGATTGAGATCGGCGACCAGATCGAGCATGCGGCGACGATCGGCGCGCTCGACGCCCGGCGGGTCTTTGAGGAACAGCACCGGGTCGCCGCCGCTGCGCAGCCGGCAGCCCTGGTGTTCGCTGGGCAGAAAGCCGCTGCCCCAGAAGCGCGCCGAGAGCGCCTGCATGTTGCCGAAACCCTGCGAGATCAGCACCACGAACGCGGGCAGGTTGGCGTTGGCGCTGCCGAGGCCGTAGCTGACCCACGAGCCGAACGACGGCCGGCCGGGCTGCTGGTTGCCGGTCTGGAAGAAGGTGATGCCGGGTTCGTGGTTGATGGCGTCGGTGTGCATCGAGTGCACGAAGCAGAGCTCGCGCGCCACGGACGCTGTGTGCGGCATCAGCTCGCTGATCCAGACACCGTCCTGGCGATTGGGGTAGCGGCTGAATCGGAACAGCGACGGCGCGATGGGAAAGCGCGTCTGGCCGCTGGTCATGCCGGTGAGGCGCTGGCCCTGGCGGATGGAGTCGGGGAGGTCCTGGTTGTAGCGGCGGCGCAGACCGGGTTTGTAGTCGAACAGGTCGAGGTGACTCGGCGCGCCTTCCATGTGCATGTAGATCACGCGCTTGGCGCGCGGCCGATGATGCACACGCGGCGTCGCGACGTCGGCCCGCGCCGCCTGCGAACCCAGCAACGACGACAGCGCCGCCGCGCCGAGTGCTCCCACCGCGCCGCGCGCGCACAGACCGAAGAAGCGGCGCCGCGTGAGGTCGAGGTAGTGTTCTTCGATCGGATGCATGCTCAATCCTGAGTCATGGTTTCGTGCAGATTCAACACGGCGCTGGCGACCATCGTCCAGGCCGCAAGTTCTTCGGCCGGCGCATCGAGCTCCGGTCGGGGCGCGGCGCCGACCGCGAGCAGGGCCTGCGCCTCGGCGGGCCGGGCGGCGAAACTCTCGCGGAACGCGCGCAGGGCCTGCTCCAGCCGGTCGCGCTCGGCCGGCGTCGGCCGGCGACCGGTGCAGCGCCGCAGCAGCCGCTCGAGCCGCTCGGCGTCGCTCGCGGTCTCGGCCAGTGTGCGCTGTGCGAGCACGCGCGCCGCTTCGACGAACTGCTCGTCGTTCCAGAGCACGAGCGCCTGCAGCGGCGTGTTCGTGCTGGGGCGGCGGATGACGCAGGCTTCGCGCGTCGGCGCGTCGAAAGTCTGCAGCGACGGCGGAGGACTGGCGCGCTTCCAGTAGGTATAGAGGCTGCGCCGCCAGAGGTCGGCCGCGACGCCGCGCTCGTAGTTGCGGGTGTTTGACTGCAGCATCGCGACCTCGGGCCAGAGGCCGTCGGGCTGATAGGGCTTCACCGAGGGGCCGCCGAGGCGCTCGTTCAGCAGACCCGAAGCGTAGAGCGCCTGATCTCGAATCTGCTCAGCCGACAGGCGGCGGCGCGGGTAATAGCTCAGCCAGCGGTTGTCGGCGTCGCGCGTGGCGAGATCGATGCGCACGGTCGAGCTTTGGCGATAGGTGCTGCTCGTGACCAGCAGGCGCAGCAGGCGCTTCCAATCCCAGCCCGACTCGCGGAACTCGACCGCCAGCCAGTCGAGCAGCTCGGGATGCGAGGGCCACTCGCCCTGCAGCCCGAAGTCCTCTGACGTGCGAACCAGCCCCGCACCGAAGAGCAGCTCCCAGAAGCGATTCACCGCCACGCGCGGGGCCAGCGGGTTCGCCGGATCGACCATCCATTGCGCCAGACCCAGGCGATTGGCGGGCGCGCCGTCGGGCAGTCGTCCGAGCGCAGCCGGCACGGCGCGCGGCGCCGGGCGCTGGCGGTCGGGTTTGTCATATTGCCCGCGCAACAGAACGAACGTCTCGCGCGGCGTATCGAGCTCACGCATGACCATGGTGCGCGGAGTGCGCGCGTCGAGCTCGGCCTGCTGTCGTCGCAATTCCGACAACTCGGTCTCGGCGGCCAGGAACATCGGCGAATGCAGGCGGCGCCAGCCGGCGCTGCGGCGCTCGACCAACTCGGGGCTCAGCGCTTCGCCCGGCAGCAGATACGCCAGCGTATCAGAACCCAGCGCGTTTTCGGTGCGCTGGGCGCGGAAGTAGTACGCGGCCGGGCCGCCGGTGTTGATGATCTTGAGCACCAGCGCGTTGGGGCCCGGCTTGAGGCGGACGCGCGCCGTGTCCTGGTCGGCTGCGGGGAAACGCTCGATCCGTCGCTCGGCGACGCGTGCACCGTTCACGAACAACTGCCAGCCGTCGTCGCTGCCGAGCGACACCTCCAACTCGCGTTCGTCGGGCGACCAGACGGTGCGGCCGACGTAGCTCGCATTCTGTCCCTCGGCGAGCGCGACAACACGCTCATCTGCAAGCCGCTCGTCGAACCGCCAGTATTGATTCCCGGCGCCGAAGTTGTTCGTGCGGTCGATCGTGGGCAGGCTCTCGGGGCCGAACGCGGTGTCGTACAGCGCCTCGGTTTCGGCCGGAAACGGCCCCACCGTGTACCAGCGCCCGGCCCAGACCGGCAGCAGCGGCACGGCGCTTTCCGCCAGCGGCGAGACGCGAATTCGCACGCGGCCCAGCGAATGCTGGACGTATTCAGAGCGATACGACAGCCGCACGCGCAGCTCGGTCAGCTCCGGCCCGCCGAACTCGCGCTCGGTGAGCACGAGCAGCAGCCGCGAACCGGGTTTCTGGTGACCGTCGAGCGACCAGCCTAGGTTGTCGGACACATCGAGCACATTGCCCGGCTCGAAGTCGCCGTTCTTCTGGGTGTGTTCGGTCCATGCCCAGCGCAGTGCGATCGGCTCCCACGGTGCGTCGCCGCCTGCCCGCCGGGACTCGATCGTCAGCCCGGTCAGCACGCCGTTGCCGTTGAACGCGCGCCCGGCGCCGGCTGCGCCGCCGGGAGTCGGCAGTGCCTCGAGCAGCAGCAAACGCAGCCCGCGCTCGGACGTGCGCAGCGTCAGGAGGTGTTCCTCGGTCTCGGGCACCGGGCCGCTTGCCTGAACCGATCCGTCGGCTTGCGGCGTGAGCGTCACCTGCGGGTCGCCCGCGGCCGCGGCGATCACCTCGGGCAGCGACCACTGAAGCGCGGCCTGCCGCAGGATCGAGCGCTCGAACTCGGCACGCGTGGCGTCCTCGCCCTGGGCCGGCGTGTTCATGCGCTTTTCGACCGCGATCAGCGAAGCGGCGAGTTCCTGCGAGACGCGCTCGTGCTCAGCGGACGGGACAGCCAGGAACGGTTCGTAGGCGCGATTCGAGTCGGCGGTTTGCGAGTAAAGACCGGGTTCGTCGATCGAGTTGAAAAACGCGGCCAGCGAGAAAAAGTCCTGCTGCGAAATCGGGTCGTACTTGTGATCGTGGCAACGGGCGCAACCCATCGTCAGCCCGAGAAACACGGCCGACGTCGTGCTCACCCGATCGACCGCGTATTCGACCAGATACTCCTCGGCAATCGCTCCGCCTTCGTCGGTTGTCACATGATTGCGGTTGAATCCGCTTGCGACACGCTGCGACTGCGTGGCGTCGGGCAGCAGGTCGCCGGCGAGTTGCTCGGTCAGGAAGCGGTCGTATGGCATGCCATCGCGCAGCGCGTGCAGCACCCAGTCGCGCCACGGCCACATCTGACGGCCGTTGTCGGTGTGAATGCCGCATGTGTCGGCGTAGCGCGCCGCATCGAGCCACGGCGCGGCGATGCGCTCGGCGAGTCGCGAGACGTACGGCTCCTCGCACAGCAGGCGGTCGACCCAACGTTCGTACGCCGCCGCACCGCCATCGGCCAGAAAGGCATCGAGCTCGGCCGGCGTCGGGGGCAATCCGGTCAAATCAAGAAACACCCGCCGCAGAAGCGTCTCGGCGTCGGACTCCGGCGACGGCCGCGTGCCGGCCTGTTCGAGCCGGGCCAGCACGAACGCGTCGACCGGATTGCGCGCCCATGTCGGCGACTCGACCGCCGGAGGCTCCGGACGCTGCGGCGGAACGAACGCCCAATGCGCTTCGTATTCGGCGCCCTGCTCTATCCAGCGCCGGAGCACCTCGCGCTCCGCAGCGGTGATCGGAGCCTTGTTCGCTGAAGCCGGTGGCATGCGCTCATCGGGGTCGTCCGAAGAAATGCGCCGCCAAAGCTCGCTCGCGCCGGGGTCGCCGGGGACGATCGCTGCGCCGCCGTCGCGCGGCGCGGTGGCGGCCGCAAATTCGTCGAGACGCAGGTCCGCGGCGCGCTTCGACGCGTCGGGCCCGTGACACTGGAAGCATCGATCCGAAAGGATTCGCCGCACGTCGCGCGAGTAGCGAACGGGATCCGCGGCACTGCCTTCGCGGTCGGCGGGCGGGGCCGCCGGCAGCGATGCGCAAAGCGCGACGGCAAACAACGGCACATAGCGCCAGATCACGCGCAGCCCTCTTGGGGCGCGGTACGATGCCGGACATGAACCGCGCGCCGATTGCGCGACAGTGTAGCGATAGCACGACGCCGCTACAGCCCGAATCCGATTTCACTGCGAGGTTGCCGATGCCTTCGAAGATCCTCATAACGCGCCGCACACTGATGCGGCAGTCCGCTGCGCTGCTCGCCGCGAGCACGCTCCTGACACCGGTGCGCGCCGCGCGACGCAGTCCGATCACCGTCGGCGCGGGTGAACACACGTACGAGGTGCAGCACGACTGGGCCCAGCTTCCCGACTCGCACGCGTTCGGCAACACGCACGGCGTCGGCGTCGACCGAAACGGATTCGTGCACGTGAAGCACACCGTGCACAGCGGCAGCCAGTCCGGCGACGCGGTCTGCGTTTTCGATCCGACGGGCAAGTTCGTCCGCTCGTGGGGCGCGGAGTTTCGCGGCGGCGCGCACGGTCTCACGCTGGTACGCGAGCCGCGCGAAGACTTCCTTTACCTGGCCGACTGCAATCGCGGCGTGGTGCGAAAGACGACGCTCGACGGCGAGGCCGCGCTCGAGTTCGCGTGGCCCGAGGCTTCAGGACTTTACGAGACGCGCGAGCAGTACCGCCCGACGAACGTCGCCGTCGTCCCGCAGGACCTGATGCACGACGGAAAGCCGCACCCCGCGGCGGGTCACGTCTACATTGCCGACGGCTACGGGAAGTCGTGGATTCACCAGTACGACGCGCGCGGCGGCTACATCCGCTCGTTCGGCGGCGCGGGCGCGGAGCGCGGCCAGACGTCCTGCCCGCATGGCATTGCGTTTGACCGCCGAACCGGCCACCCGCGGCTGATCGTGGCGGACCGCAGCAACCGGCGCATCCAGTATTTCACGCTCGAAGGTCGCCACGCGGGCTTCGTGAAGGACGAGCTGCGCTCGCCGTGCCACTTTGATCAGCGCGGCGGACTGTTGCTGGTTCCTGATCTTGAGGCGCGCGTGACGTTGCTGGACCGCGACGACAAGCTCGTGGCGCACCTCGGCGACGGCGAGAATTTCGGTCTGCGTGACAAGCCGCGCGCGCAGTTCCTCGCCGGCAAGTTCATCGCGCCGCACAGCGCGTGCTTCGACGGCGACGGAAACATCTTTGTCGTGGAATGGGTCGAGATCGGGCGCGTGACGCGCCTGCGCCGCGTCTAGCGCGACACGATGGGTCTTGATCCGAGCCCCGCGCGGCCGTCAGGTTGCGATTCGAGCCCCGCGCGTCACGTTCGGGGCTCGGATCAGACCCAACGCGAAGAGACCTCTCACTCACGTTCGGGGCTCGGATCAGACGCAACGCGAAGAGACCCCTCACTCACGTTCGGGGCGCGGATCAGATGGACGCGGGGGCAGTTCGCAGGCCGCGGCGCGTTCCGATCTCGTTTCTCGATTCTCGTTTCTCGAATCTCGCTCCGCGCCCCTACATGCGGCCGCGCAGCATCCCATGCCAATACAGCCGCGGCAGCGCATACGCCTTCAGTGCGTACATGCTGTAACGCTCCTGGCGCTGGTCGAATGGGAAGGACTCACGAGGCTCCTTGGAGTAGTCGAATTCCGCCAGGATCAGCCGGCCGTAGCCCGTGACGAGCGGACACGACGTGTAGCCGTCGTACGCCGAGGGCGCGGCGCCCGCGGCGGCCCGCAGATTGGCAACGACCGTCGGCGCCTGCTTGCGAATCGCGGCGCCCGTCTTCGAGGTCGGCAGGCTGCTGCAATCGCCGAGCGAGTAGACATTGGGGTAGCGCGCGTGCCGCAGCGTGTGCTTGTCCACGTCGACCCAGCCCTGCGCGTCGGCAAGCGGGCTGCTGCGCACGACGTCGGGCGCGCGCATCGGCGGCGTCACGTGAATCATGTCGTAGCGGATGACGCTCTCGGCGTTCGTGTCCGTCCGTCGAAAGACGGCCTCGCGCGACGCCGGGCGCAGCTCGACCAGGTTGGTCTGATACTGAACCTCGATGCCGCGCTGCTGAATGACGCGCAGCAGCGCCTCGGCGTAGTGCGGGGAGCTGAAGATCGTGCCCTTGCCGTTGCAGAAGACGACGCGGGTTTTGTCGCGCACGCCGCTGCGGCGGAAGTGATCCTCGGCCAGGTACATGATCTTCTGTGGGGCGCCGCCGCATTTCACGCCCACGACCGGCTCGGTAAACAGCGCGGTTCCGCCGCGAAGATTGCGGATCGCGTCCCAGGTACTTGAGACCGTTTCGAAGGAGTAATTGCTGCAGACGCCGGTCCCGGCTTTGCCGACCGACTCCTGCAAGCCGGGGATGGCGTTCCAGTCGAGTTGCACGCCGATCGCGACCACAAGCTGGCCGTAGGTGATTTTCGCGCCGCTCTTGAGGCGAACCGCGCTGTGATCCGGCTCGAAGGCGGCGACCGAATCGACGATCCAGTCCGCGCCCGGCGGGATGAAGTCCGCCTCGGCCCGTCGCGACTCTTCACGCGGAAACACGCCGGCGCCGACCAGCGTCCAGAGCGGCTGGTAGTAGTGCTCGCGCGAGGGCTCGATGATGCCGACGCTCGGCGCCTTGTCGGCCAGCCGGAGCTGCGCTGCTACGGTGAGTCCGGCCGTTCCGCCGCCCGCGATCAGCACGTCGTAGTGCTCTTTCATCGCTGTGCCCCCGATTTCGCGCTCGACTGCCCCAGCTCGTCACCCAGCGCTCTAGCCACATTGAGCACGAACGCCAGACTGCGTCGCACGCGTTCATCGCGCAGCGCGCCGAGCGCCCCGAACAGCCCGGTCGAACCCGCCGGCTGCCGAGCCGCGGAGGCCAGCGCGCAGCCGAGCCGCCCGACGACCGCAATCGCCTCGGGGTGCAGCGCGTCCGACGCGAGCAGTGCGTCGAGTGCATCGAGTTGCTGCGGAGAGATGTTCTTTCCGAACTGCAGCGCGGCGCGCAGCCCGTTTCGCACGGCGCGATCGACGTCGAGACCGCCGGATGCGGCGACCGCTACCTCGTCGTCAAGGACATCCGCGGCAGTGGCGATGATGTGCGGCGCCTGCGCGAGCAGGTCGGTCACCTCGGCCGGAACCCCCGCGCCGCGCGCCTCAAGGGCCGTCAAACGGCTCTCGATGGCAGACAGCTTGTCCAGCACCTGCTGAAAGAGCATGGCCGAGTCCGGCGACGTCGGTCCCTGGTCCATCAATGCGCCTCTTGCAGCGCGTCAGGCCGGCGTGGCGCTTCGGCGCTCGAGTTCGGCCAGCGCTTCGACGAGCTTCGGCACGTACACGTATCCGGGACCGCCCTGCATGACAACCAGCACGCCGGCCATTTCGAGGATTTGCTCGCGCGTGGCCCCGGCGTGCAGGGCTTTTTCGAGGTGCGAGTAGATGCAGGCCTCGCAGCGCAAGGCCAGCCCGATCGCGAGCGCGATCAGCTCCTTTTCACGAACCGAGAGCGCCCCCGGCCCCATCAATTTCTGGAACATCGTGCCAAACGCCCGCGCCACGTCGGGCGTCGCGTCTTTCATCGCCGCAACCGCGGCCGGCCAGGCGTCGTAGTGTTCGGCGGCTTTCGACATGGCTGTTACTCCCTAATGCTTCGCGGCCGCCCCCGGGGCTCGCCGCGACATAGATGTAGTGCCCGGTTGGAGTTCGGGGTTTCAGCCCGCGAGGGTTTAGGGGACCGGGGGGCGAGCCGATTGGCGGATTGATCGAGTGAATCGGCGTGAGATTGAGTCGCCCTTTCAGGGCTTGCGCGGACGGGGGATCGTTTTCCCAGGGCGTTGCCCTGGGCTGAGGCTGAGTGGCCCCGTTGGGGCCACAGACCAACCGAAGGCGGATACCCCCAGCACCCACCAACGGCCGGAAGTGCACCCCGCCGCAGGGGATTCTCGCACCAGGGCCTGCTCGTGCTCGACGGGAAGTGCGAGAAGGGATTCTCGCACCAGGACTTCGACCTAGAGCGATTCTCGCACCGGGACTTCGACCTAGAGCGATTCTCGCACCAGGACCCCTAGCCGGGCCCCTGGATCGTGAGGTCCAGTTCCATGTACTCGGCGTCGGCCAGCGGATTGTGGCAGTACGGCGGGATCGCGCGGAAGCCGAGCGTTCGGTAAAGATGGCGAGCTGCCAGCATGGTTGACAGCGTGTCGAGCCGCATGCGTCGATAACCCGCATCGCGGGCGGCGTTGATGATTTCCAGCGTCAGGCTGCGACCAAGGCCCAGGCCTCGGAACGACGGGCGGACGTACAGCCGCTTCAGCTCGCAGCAACCGACTTCGAGCGGACGGATCGCGACGCAGCCCGCATCCTCCTCGCCGACAATCGCGATTCGAATCGCCCCGGCCGGAGGGCCGTATTTGCCCGGCAGGCCGGCCAGCTCTTCGTCGAAACCCTGGAAGCACAGGCTGAATCCAAGGCTGCGCCCGTACTCCTCAAAGAGGGCGCGCACGCGCGGCGCGGTTCCGGGCTCGTGTGCGGCGACGATTCGCAGCGCGGGTTGCATCGCCCGCGTATCCTACTCAGAACGCACGGCTGGGCCTGAATCCGGGGCGATGCGGGAGGTGTACAGGTGGTGAACATGCTTCGAGCCGCGTGTCTTTGGCTGGCGCTAGCGGCATTGACGGAAGCCCAGACCGCGGCGCCGCCGCCGAGTTTCTCGCTCCGCCTGCATGCGTCGCACGCCAGCGTCGCACCGGGCAGCCGCACGGAGCTGGCGGTCGAGATGACGATCAACCGCCCGTGGCACATGTACCACCCGATCGTGCTCGACACGGGCATTCCAACGTCGATCGCGTTCGAGCTGCCCGCCGGCGTGACGATCAGCCCGCTCGAGTTTCCGGCGCCCAGGTTCGAATCGAAATCGGAGATCGAGTACCTCGAGCTCAGCGGAACGTTCGTGGCGATCGGAACGCTGACCGTCGACGCGAGCGTGGCGGTGGGCAGCGAACTGGCGATCACAGCGCGGGCGAAGGGGTTGGCCTGCATCGAGCAATGCGTGCCGGTGAGCGCCACGGGCACGCTGCGGCTCGCTGTGACTGCCGAGACGGGCGCGCCGGCGGCGGAGGAGCTGTTTCGCGCGGCTCGCAGCCGGCTGCCCTCGCCGCTGAAAGACGCCAAGTATCTCGTCGGCAGCACGCTCACCGTTTCCAAATCGACGCTCGGAATCAAGGAGCCGGCCGAGCTCGTCGCGACGCTGCGCGTGCAGGCGGGGCATCACGTGATGGACCGCACTCCCGGTGCCCTTGGATTGGTGGCGACGCGCTGGTTCTTCGAAGCGCGCGACGGCGTGAAAATCGCAGCGCCCGCCGAACAGATCTGGCCGGAAGCGAAAAGCACGGAATTCGAGGGGATCGGCACGATCAGCAAGCACAGCGGCGAGGCGATCATCCGAATTCCGATTGAGATCATCGACGACAAATTCGCGTCGGGGCCGGTGACGCTGCGGGCACTGCTGCAATACCAAGCGTGCAACGAAAGCGGGCAGTGCTTCGCCCCGATGATGGCGGCGACCGAGGTTCGTTTCGAGGCTGCCACTCCCAACGCGCCGGCGGCGCCGCAAGCCGTCGCGGTCGACGCGCCGACCACCTCCCTGCCGCAACCGCCGACAGCGGCCGCAGGTGGACAGGCGGCGCGGCGTGTGCCGTCCGGCTCGCTGCTCGTGGCGCTGGTCTTTGCGCTGCTGGGCGGCTTGGCGATGAACGTCATGCCGTGCGTACTGCCGGTAATTTCGATCAAGGTGCTGAGTTTCGTGCAGCAAGCCGGCGACCATCCGGGCCGCGTGCTGCGCCTGGGGCTCGCGTTCGCATTGGGCGTGCTGCTGTGGTTCTGGGTGCTGGCGGCGGTGGCGGGTCTCGGCAGTTTGCAGTTGCGCTCGCAGGTGCAGAATCCGCTCGCAAACCCCACCATCGCGTTCGCGATCGGCACGCTCGTCTTTGTGATGGGGCTGAATCTCTTCGGCGTGTTCGAGCTCGAGCTGCCCGGCGCCGCGGCGGGTCGACTGGACGCTGCCTCGCGGCGCGAGGGCTACCCCGGGGCCATCGCGAAGGGCTTCCTGGCGACGCTGCTGGGCACGGCCTGCACCGCGCCGTTCATCGGAGGCGCGCTCTCGTTCGCGGTGTCGCAGCCGCTGCCGGTGACATTTCTCGTGTTCACCGTCGCGGGCGTGGGAATGGCGGCGCCCTACGTCGTGCTCGCGGCGAACCCGGCCTGGCTGCGCTACGTGCCGCGACCGGGACCGTGGATGGTCTCATTCAAGCAGCTCATGGGATTTCTGCTGGTCGGCACGGCGATCTGGCTGTTGTGGGTGCTGCGGCGCTCGATGGGCGCCGACGGCGTGGTGCTGGTTGTCGGGTTCTGGTGCTTCGTGGCGCTCGCGGCGTGGATCGTGGGCCGCATTCGACCCGGCGCGTCGATGGCGCGCGCCGCCACGCTCTGGGCGACGGCGGCGGCGGTCGGGGTCGGCGGCTTCGTGCTGACGCTGCGCTGGCTCTACGAGCCGCCGGCGCCGCGCGAGGCGCGCACAGCCAGGACATGGTCTCAGGCGGATCTGGTCGCGCTCGTTGCGCCAGTCGGCGCGTCGAACTGGGAGACCATTCCGTGGGTCGAGTATGAACCGGGGCTGGCCGAAGCGCTGTCCGCCGCCGGGCATACCGTGTACGTCGATTACACCGCGGACTGGTGCTTCAACTGCAAGTGGAATCTGAAATTCGTGCTGCAGACCGGGGCGGTGCGACAACGGATGCGCGAGCTGGGGGTCATTCCCATCGAGGCCGACTACTCGGCCGAGGACATCGACATCCGCCGCGACCTGGATCGTCACGGGGCGCTCTCGGTGCCGCTGAATTTGATCTTCCCGGCCGGCCGGCCCGATACGCCCCTGCGCTTGCCGGAGCTGCTGTCCACGGCGGGCGTGCTGGAGCTACTCGGCGCGGCAGGGCCGTCGCGCGGCGTGAGTGCGACAGCGGCGCGAGTTCCCTAAACTACCAGGACGCGCCGAACGAGAAGTTGAACACCTGCGTGTCGTCGTCTTCCTGGCTGGCAATCGGGAAGCCGACGTCAAGCACGATCGGCACCGGGCCGAAGAAATTCACATTGATGCGCAAGCCGAAGCCGACCGAGGCGCGCCACGACTCGATTCCGAACTCCTTCTCGACCGTTCCCATGTCGAGAAATGCGACGCCGCGCACAGTCTCCGCGTAGACCGGGAACGAGTATTCGGTTCCGGCCAGCAGAATGAAATCGCCGCCGACGCGGTCGTTGAACAGGCCTTCGCGCGGGCTGATGCCGCGGAAGCGGAATCCGCGGATCGAGCCGAAACCGCCGCCGTAAAAGCGCTCGAAGACCGGGGCGTCGCCGGTGATGAAGCCGGCGTCGCCGCGAAGCGCGAGCACGCTCTTGCGATCGTACTCGTCGGTGGAGACGGTGCGGTACCAGGAGAAGCTGCCGCTGGGCTTGCTGAAGCTGTACTCGCCGAAGGCCTGTTCCCAGCTCATGCTGAGGCGATAGCCCTCGCTGGGAGCGAAGACGCTGTCGGTGGTGTCGCGGACGATCGTGCCCTTGATGGTGCTAAGGAAACTCTCGCCGCGGACCTCCTTGATGTCGCGCGCGGCCAGGCCGCGCACGTCGCCGATGTCGACGCGTTCCAGCCGCAGCGCGCCCTCGATCGCCCAGCCGGCGAGAATGCCGTCCTCGAAGCGATAGCCCAACGACGGCGTGAAGCCGATGCGCTCCTCGTCGTAGGAGTCGCGTTCGCGTGAGAACAAATAGAGCGACTGGTCGTAGCGGATCGGTCGATCAAACGCGTACGGCTCGGTGAACGAAATGCGGAAGCGCGAGACTTCGAGCCCGGGCTCGATCGAGATGCGCAGCCGCTGACCGTCACCGCGAAACGCGCGGCCGCGGAAGAGCTGGCCCCAGTTGCGCGGCCAGTCCCAGAGGTCGAAATTCCGCTGCTCAATGCCGAAATTGCCGATCAGGCCGCTGTCGGTGCTGACGCCGAAACCGAACAAAAAGTTCGCCGTCTGGGCTTCCTCGACCTCGACCAGGGCTTCGCGCTCGCCGTTTACGTCGGCGAGCGGGGTGATGGTGGCGCTGGTGAACAGCGTCGTCTCGCGCAGGCGCTGCTCGGCCTTTGTCGCCTTGACCGTGTTGTAGTCCTCGCCGGGAAAGAAGCGCAGCTCGCGCCGAACTACTTCGTCCTTCGTGTTGGCGTTGCCGCGGATCGTGATGCGCCCGAAGCGCGAGCGCAGTCCCTCGCTGATGCGGTAGCGCAGCTTTACGACGCCGGGCGTCTCCTGGAAATCCAGCGCGGGCCGCACGTCGGCCTCGACATAGCCGATCTCGCCGTAGAGATCGTCGAGCCGCTTGGTGTCCGCCTTGATCGCGTCGTTGCGCGCGAACTCGCCCGGCAGGAGCACGACGGTCGAGCGCAGCCGTTCCTCGTCGAACGCGGACGCGCCCTCGAACTCGACGGACTCGACGGTATAGCGCACGCCCTCCTCGACCACGAAGGTCACGACCAGATCGCTGCGCTCGACGGCGCCGAAATCGAGCCGGTAGCCGACGCGCGCGTCGAGGAAACCCTCGTTGCGATAGAAGGTCTGCAGGTCGAGCGCGTCGCGGTCGGCGACTTCCTCGTCGAACGCGCCGCTGCGCAGAATCCAGATGGCGCTCTGCGTCTTGATCAGGAATCGCAACTGCACTTCGGAGAAGGCACGCACGCCCTCGAACGCGACGCGCCGCACCTTGACGCGCGGCCCCTCGCTCACGGACAGCACAACGCGGCCCGAAACCAGGGCCGCCTCATCGAGTGCGACCTCGGCGTAGTAGTAACCCTTCTCGCGGTACTTGCGCAGAATCTCGTCCCGCGCCGTCTGCACCTGAAACTGGTCCAGCACGTCGCCAGTCGCGAACCCCAGCTCCTTGAGCAGTTCTTCCGTCTTGAAGCGCGAGTTGCCCTCGATCACGATCTCGGCGACCTGCGGTTTTTCGTCGAGCGTGAACGTGACGATCGCCTGCTCGCCATCCAGCGCCGCCTCGGCCACCACGTTCAGAAACTTGCGGCTGGCGAGCAGCGCGCGAACGTCTTCCTGCACTTCGCTCTCGCGGAACGTCTGCGATTCGCGGGTCTTGATCGTGCGGCGAACAAAGGCTTCGCTCAGGGTCGACAGGCCGCGCACATCGACGCGGCGCACCGTCGTGCCGTCGGGCACGTCGCTTGAAAAGCCACGCACCGGCGGCGCGACGGGCTGCGTCTCGGCCGGCGCGGCGACCGGCTCGTCCGCCACTTCCTCGGCGTCGGCAGCGGCGGGAGCGGGCTCCCCCGGAGCCGCGGCGGCGGGCTGTGTTTGAGGGTTTGGAATCGGCTCGAGCACGCCTTGCGCCGCGGCGGGCGCCGCGACCAGCATGCCAAGCCAAACGAGCACAAAGAGCCGCGCAACGCCTACGCCAATGGCCGAGAGTTCTCGCACGCTTTCTCACTCGCTGGACAGGACGCGCCGCACCGCGACCGAAACCGCGCCAATACCTGATGAACGGCCACTATACTGCCGCGCTTCAGCCGTGCAACCGCGTGCAGTGCACGGCCCGGGAGCAAGCCGGTGCGACCGTTAATCGGTATCTCGTGCAGCTTTGAGTCGGTCGCGGGCGTCGAGCCGCGCGAGCGCATGTTCCTGAATGCGGCGTACTGCGACGCCGTGTATGCCGCCGGCGGGACGCCGTTTCCGATCGCGCCGCCGGCCGCGGCTGAACCAGCACTGATCGACGAACTTCTGCGGCGGGTGGACGGCCTGCTGTTCACGGGCGGACCGGACCTCGATCCGCGGCACTACGGTCAGCAGCGCCACGCGCAAACGCAGGTGCTTCATCCGCGACGCGACGCGTTCGACATCGCGCTGTTTCGAGCCGCGGACGCCGCCGACTTGCCGCTGCTTTCGATCTGCCTGGGCTGTCAGATCGCGAGCGTTTCCCGCGCCGGCTGCCTGGTGCAGCATGTCGACGATCGGCCCGCCGAGCGCCGGGTCGAGCACTACGACCGCGCGGGCGGCAGCCGCTACCACGAGGTGGACATCGCGCCCGATTCGCGGCTGGCGCGGATCGTCGGCCGCACGCGGCTGCGCGTGAACAGCCGGCATCACCAAATCATCGACGAGCGGCAGATCGGCACACGGCTGCGCGCGGTCGCACACGCAGCGGACGGCGCGATCGAAGCGGCCGAGGACGCGCAGCGATCGTTTCTGCTGGCCGTGCAGTGGCATCCCGAGGACATGCTCGACCAGCGCGAACATCTGGCGCTATTCGAAGCATTGACGCGCGCCGCCGCCGACCGCCGACTCTAGCCGGCCTCGCCGCGATAGATGCAGCCGCTGTTGCAGGTTTCGCGGACTTCGATACGCGCCAGCCCGGGCAGCGCGGGCCTCAGGCGGCTCCAGATCCAGCGTGCGAGCATCTCGCTGGTCGGATTCTCGAGGCCTTCGATCTCGTTCAGATAGTGGTGGTCAAGCTGCGCGTACAGCGGAGCGAACGCGGCCTTGAGGTCGGCGAAATCCGCCACCCAGCCGGTGTGGGCGTCGACCGCGCCGGCCACGACGATCGTCACGCCGAACGAATGACCGTGCAGCCGGGCGCACTTGTGCCCGGGCGGCACGTTGGGCAGCCGGTGCGCCGCTTCAAACGTGAAGTGCCGAAAAATCTCCATGTTCTGGCGCCTTCCGCGCGCACGGACGAGCCGTCGCCGCGCTCCGCACGAATAGAATAGGCGGGAACGCTCTGGCGGAGGTGCACATGCCCCGGAAGCTCAAGTGGACGGACAGCGAAGACATCGCGCTCGCGCTGCATGAGAAGTACCCGGATCAGGATCCGCTCGCCGTGCGCTTCACCGATCTGCATGCGTGGGTCTGCGCGCTGCCCGAGTTCGGCGACGAACCGCGCTCCAGCAACGAAGCGAAGCTGGAGGCGATTCAGATGGCCTGGCTCGAGGAATACCGCGACGCGCGCGGCGAGTGATCAGGTGAGCCGGTGCGCGTGCAGCAGGGCGTAGAGCCGCTCGCATTCGTCGCACAGCCCGCGCAGCGCCGCGGGCAGCGGCTCGTTCTTGGGCTTGTAGGCCTCGAATCCGATCGACGACTCCACCGCGGCGTACCAGTATTTCGCCCACACGCCGTCTGTGGCGCGCCGCCCGGCCGGCCACGAGAGCATGGCTTCGTCGAACGGCACGCCGAGGGACTCGCACAAGGCCCCGAGGCGACGCCGCGGGTTCTCGAGCACGTCGCGTGAGTCGAGCACGGGCGGCGTGACGCCGGTGCGGGCGCGCAGCGACTCGAACAGCTCGACCTGCTGCGGCAGGCCGGTGTCTTCGACGCGCGGCTGCGGCACGTTTTTCACGAGCGAGGTCAGCATTTCGAGCGGTTCGCGGATCAGAAACGCCTGCGCGAAGCCGTCGAGCCAGCCGCGCTCGATTTCGGGCAGCAGATGATGCGCCATGTGCTTCTGGTAGTAGACCGACCGGCCGCCCGGAATCGGACCGCACAGTTCGTCAACGACCTTGCGCCAGTCGCACTCGTGCGCCGCAATCACTTCGTCGCGGCCGGGATGCTCGAGCCTCGTCACCGACAGGTAGTGCGCGTAGAGCGGTTCGTCGCAGACCGCCGTGTCCGCCCGGCTGCCCCAGGAGCGCATCATCGCGGTGGAGATGTTCCGCGGCCCCGACCACATCGCGATTCGCAATTCACGCTGCGGCGTCACGTCGCCCTCCCATCGGACGTATACTGAGGGCTCGCGTACGCGGCGGCAACCGAGCACCCGACCAGCCAGGCACCGTGAAGTATCGGCTCATTGCAATCGACCTGGACGGCACGCTGCTCGACGAGCGCCATCACGTGCCGCTGCGCAATCGCGAGGCGATTCGCCGGGCCCACGACGCGGGGCTGCGCGTGGTGCTGTGCACCGGACGCAGTTTCACCGAGTCGCGGCCGATCCTCGAGCAGCTTGAGGTGGATCTCGATGCGACGGTGACCGTCGGCGGAGCGCTGCTGACCGACGCGCGCACCGGGCGCACGATTGAGAGCTTCGCGTTTTCGGGCGAGTTGGCGCGGGCGGTCGGCGACTGGTTCCGCGCGCAGGGTTTCACGCTGCTCTGGCTGCACGACGCACACGCCTGCGGCACCGACGGTTTCGCGATCGCCGGACCGCGCCTGCACCCGGCGATCACGCGCTGGCTGGCGGAAGCGCCGGTGGCGATGACGCGCGTCGCCGCGATTCCCAACGAGTTTCCGCCGGCGCTGCGCATCAGCGTGGTCGACGAGCCAACGCACCTGGCGGAGGTGGCGCAGGCGCTGGAGACGACGTTCGGGCCGCGCGTGGCCCACAACACGATTCACGTGCCGGCGTACGACTTCACCGTGATCGAGACCTTCGCGGGCCGCGTCGACAAGTGGCAGGGACTGCGACGGCTGTGCGAACGCTGGGGAATCGCGGAGTCGCGAACCGTTGCGATCGGCGACGACGTCAACGACGTGCCGATGCTGGCCGGCGCGGGCTGGGGCGTGGCGCTCGAGAATGCGCGCCCGGCCGCGAAGGCCGCAGCACGTTCATTCGCACCGAGCAACCGCGATTGCGGCGTGGCCCACGTCATCGATCAACTGCTGAACGGCGAAGCGCCGCCGCCACGCGACGCTGCGCGCGAGTAGCGCATGAAAATGCCCGGCGCGGAAGCACCGGGCATCTCCAGAACGCTTGCGCTGTCGACGAACTACTTGATCTCGACCTGTGCGCCGGAGTCTTCGAGCTCCTTCTTCCACTTCTCGGCGTCCGCCTTGGGGACGTTTTCGAGCAGCGGCTTGGGCGCCGTGTCGACGAGTTCCTTGGCTTCCTTGAGACCGAGGTCGGGGCGCGCGGCGCGGACGACCTTGATGACTTGGAGCTTCTTATCGCCGGCACCCTTGAGGATGAGGGTGAACTCGGTCTGTTCTGCCGCGGGGGCCGCGGCGCCGCCGCCGTCCGCCGGAGCAGCCGCCATCATGACCGCGCCGCCGGCCGCGGGCTCGATGCCGTACTTGTCCTTCAGGTAGTCCGTCAGTTCCTTGGCCTGAACGAGCGTCAAGCCGACGAGCTTGTCGCCCAGTTCCATGATTGCCGAATCAGCCATGCCACACACTCCCCTGATACTTCAGTTTTCGATCGCCATGATAGCGCGGGCCCCGTTGGCTCGCTTTAATCCCGTGAGGGAGCAGTCATGGGCGGATCAAAGTCGCCAGCACGCCGCGGCGGTCAGGCCACGGCGGCGATGGTCTCGCCTTTCTCCAGCTTCTCCGCAATCGCCTTGACGCAGGCGGCGATGCGCCCGCCCGGACCGTTGATCGCCGCGGCCAGATTGGCGCCCGGCGCACGAACGGCGGCGGCGACGCGCGCCTGCAAGTCGCGGCGCGTCGGCATCTTCGACAGGCCCTTCATGTGCGGCTCGCCGAGGAACGAACCCTCGATAGCGGCGCCGCGCAGCTTGAGGCCCGGCATCTTCGGCTGCCACTTCTCGATCAGCTTGGCCATCGTCGCGATGGAGTCGCCGCCGGTGACCAGCGCCGCCGGACCCGCGAGCTCCTGCCCCAGGCCGCCGAGCGGAGCACCGTCCATCGCGCGGCGGAAGAGCGACGATTTCACGATCTCGAGCCGCATCGAATTCGAGCGCAGCTCGCGCCGCAGCTCGTTGGTCAGCAGTCCGTCGGCCCCGACGAGTTCGATCCAGAGCGCGGTGTCGACCCCGGCGTAGCGGTCGCGAAGCGATTCGATGATCAGGTTCTTTACGGGTTTGCTCATGGGATTACTCCGCACCCCCGCCCAGCACGAGCTGGATCGACGGGGTCATGGTTCCGCTGATGCAGACTTTCTTGAGATAGTGGCCCTTGGCGGTGGCGGGCTTGAGCCGCCGAATGTGGCCCACAAACGCCTCGATGTTGGCGGCGAGGTCCTCATCCGAAAAGCTCATCTTGCCCACGACGGCGTGGATGTTTCCGCCGGCGTCGTTGCGGAACTCGAGTTTGCCGGCCGAGTATTCCTTGACCGCCGTGACGATGTCGGGCGTGACGGTGCCGCTCTTGGGCGAAGGCATCTTGCCCTGCGGACCGAGCACGCGACCCAGCTTGCCGACCTTGCCCATCAACGACGGATGCGCGACCGCGACGTCGAACTCGAGCCAGCCCTTGCTGACCTTGTCGACCAGCTCGTCGCCGCCGGCTTCGATGGCGCCCGCGGCCTTGGCTGCGACCGCGTCAGCGTCGGAGCAGAAGGCGATCACGCGCTTGGTTGAGCCGATGCCTTTGGGCAGGCTGACCGAGCCGCGCACCGCCTGGTCGGCCTGCTTGGGGTCGATGCCCAGCCAGCAGACGAGGTCGACGGTCTGGTCGAATTTGGTCTTGGCGAAACCGCGCAAATGCTTGACGGCGTCGGGCACCGGCAGCGCATTGCTCGGCTGCTTCTCGAGGTCTTTTCGATAACGCTTGCTGCGATGCTGCATCGCAAAGCTCCCACTCATTCGGCCCGTGGTGCGGCCCCTGCGTTGTAGCGAGCGGCGAATCGCCGCCGCGCCGCCGACCGTCGGCGGCTAATGATCCGTCTTGCTCCCCGGAATGTTCCAGCCGGTGGTCAACGTCTGCGTGTCGCGCTGGAAGTAGATCGTCCAGTCGCGGCGGCAGATGTCGAGCAGCAGAGGAATCTCCTCGCCGTCGCGCACATCGAGGCTGGCGCGCTGTCCGTCCGCCGTCTCGACTTCAAAAAGCCAGTTGACGCCGCCGTCGCGGAACTGCGCGACGATCTGGTAGCGTCGAATCTGGAGCGCGTCGGCCATGGCGTTAGTCCACCACCTCAATGCCCATCGAGCGCGCGGTGCCGGCGACGATCCGCATGCCGGCGTCGACGTCGAAACAGTTCAGGTCCTTCAGTTTGGTCTCGGCGATCTTGCGGACATCGGCGTGCGTGACGCGCCCGACCTTGTTGCGATTGGGCACGCCCGAACCCTTCTCGACGATGTTCTGCGACGGGTCGAGCGGCTTGGCCGCCTTCACCAGCAGCACCGCGGCGGGCGGGCTCTTGAGGATGAACTCGAACGTCTTGTCCTTGTAGACCGTGAGCTCGACGGGAATGATCATGCCGTCGTACTGCTTGGTCGCCGCGTTGAACTGAGTGACGAACTGCCCGATGTTCACGCCGTGCTGACCCAGCGCAGGGCCGATGGGCGGCGCGGGCGTGGCTTTTCCGCCGGGCGCCTGCAACTTCACTTTGGCAACGATCTGCTTGGCCATGTTCGATATCCGTTTTCCGCCCGGTGCAGCCGGGTCGAATCCTCGCGTCCCCGGTTAGACCGGCTCCACCTGCCAGTACTCGATGTCGATCGGCGTCGCGCGACCGAAGATGGTGACGATCACGCGCACGGTGCCCTTCTGGGTGTTGATCTCGTCGACCACGCCCTCGAAGTTCTCGAAAGGCCCCTCGCGCACCTTCACCTTGTCGCCCTTCTTGAAATTCAGATTCGCCAGCGTCGGCGTATCCTCGGGCTTGGTGACCGCCGCCAGCATCTTCTCGGCGTCGGTGGCGGGCATGGGCGACGGCTTGCCGCCCGACCCGATGAAATCGCCCACGCCGGTCGTTTCCTTGATGACGAACCAGACGTGCTCGGGAATGCTGCCGTCGGGCTCGGTGCTCATTTCGACGAAGACGTAGCCGGGGTATAGCTTGCGGTGATAGACGCGCGCCGCCCCGCCGCGCATGCGCTTCTCGCGCTGGGTCGGGACGAGGATGCGTCCGACGCGCTCCTCCAGCAACTCGATGCGCACCTTGCGCTCGAGCGCTTCGCGAACCTGATCTTCCTTGTTGGACGCGACGCGCAACACGTACCACTTCATGTCGGCGCGCGTCGTGGACTCCGCCATCGACTTACTCTCCCGTCGGTGGGGAGCCGAAAAGGCTCTTAAGCATGCCCACCTTCAACACGCCGATCTCCTCGAAGAAGAAGATGAACAGCACGTCGACTATAAACAGAATGAAACCGAGCAGCAGCACGAGGAAGATCACGACGCGCGTTGCGCCGAAGACCTCGCGCCGGGTGGACCAGTTCACCTTCTTCAGCTCGGATTCGGTGTCGATCAGAAAATCAACCACCTTGGGGGATTGACCCACGAGGCGGAAGATCAGCGCCAGCACGGCCACCAGGGCCACAACCGGGGCCACGAGCTGCACGGTTTCGCCGAACACCGCGAGATTCGCATTCAGGAACCAGGCGAAGCACAGCGCGATCACGCCGGCGCCGGCCGCGGTCGACCAGCGGACGTATTCACCGCGGTTCGGCTTGTAGAGCGCAAACGGACCGCCGCCGGCGGTCTTTCGCGGCGCCGGGCTGCGCGGTTCGCCGCGCTCGGGCTCGGGCGCCATCTGCGCGTCCTTGGCGGAAGTGATGCTCATGCGAGTGCCCCGCGCCGCAGGTGCGGCGCACGCGTACCGCGGCTCCGATCAGGAGCGGAGGGAATCGAACCCCCAACCTGCTGATTTGGAATCAGCCGCTCTGCCAATTGAGCTACGCTCCTCTGCACGTGACCGTCCTACTTTCGCTTGATCTTGTGCTTGGTGCGTTTCCGCAGGCGCGGCGAGTATTTCATCAGCTCGAGCTTCGGCACGCCGCCCAGCACGTTGACCGTGGTGCGATAGTTCAGGTCACCCGTTTCGGTGCACTGCAACCAGACCCATTCGCGTTTTTGTGCCTTGGCCATCCCTACGCTCCCGGCTCAGACGACGGCGGCCGGACGCCGAGCGCCCGACCGCAGCCGACTCCCGTTTCCGTGTTTCCGCAGCGCTACTCGAGAATCTTGGTCACAACGCCCGAACCGACCGTACGCCCGCCTTCGCGAATCGCGAAGCGCAGACCCTCGATCATCGCGATCGGGCTGATGATCTCGACGCGCATTTGAATGTTATCGCCCGGCATGCACATGTCCGCCTTGCCGCCTTCGCGCGTCAGCAGCTCGGCGATCGAGCCGGTGACGTCGGTCGTGCGGAAGTAGAACTGCGGCCGGTAGCCTGAGAAGAAGGGCGAGTGGCGGCCACCTTCCTCCTTGCTCAGCACGTACACCTCGGACAGGAACTTGGTGTGCGGGGTGATGCTGCCGGGCTTGGCGAGCACCATGCCGCGCTCCAGGTCCGCCTTCTCAACGCCGCGCAGCAGCAGGCCGACGTTGTCGCCGGCGATGCCCTTGTCGAGCGTCTTGTTGAACATTTCGACGCCGGTGACAACGGCCTTCCAGTTCTTCTTGCTGTGCAGGCCGATGACCTCGACTTCGTCGCCAACCTTCACGATGCCCGACTCGATGCGGCCCGTGCCGACCGTGCCGCGGCCCTTGATGCTGAACACATCCTCGACCGGCATCAGGAACGCGCGGTCCTGGTCGCGCACCGGCTCCGGCACGTCCTTGTCCAGCGCATCCAGCAGCTCGACCAAGGACTTCATCTTGTCCATGTTCTTTTCAACGGCGCCCTGCAGAGCGGTGGTGGCCGAGCCGCGGATCACCGTCGCGTTGTCCCCGTCGAAGTCGTACTTGCTGAGCAGCTCGCGCACTTCCATCTCGACCAGGTCGAGCAGCTCGGGATCGTCGATCAGGTCGACCTTGTTGAGGAAGACCACGAGCTTGGGCACGTTCACCTGGCGGGCGAGCAGCACGTGCTCGCGCGTCTGGGGCATCGGCCCGTCCGCCGCGCTGACCACCAGAATCGCACCGTCCATCTGGGCGGCGCCGGTGATCATGTTCTTGACGTAGTCGGCGTGACCGGGACAGTCGATGTGCGCGTAGTGGCGACTGGGCGTTTCGTACTCGACGTGCGCGGTCGCGATCGTCACGATCTTGGTCGGATCGCGTCGGCCGTCCTTTTCGGAGGCCTTGGCGATCTGATCGTACGTCTTCACTTCGCCGAAGCCGCGCGCCGCACTCACGGCGGTAAGCGCCGCGGTCAGCGTCGTCTTGCCGTGGTCGATGTGCCCGATGGTGCCGACGTTCACGTGCGGCTTGTTACGTTCAAATACACCCTTGGCCATTCCAAAACTCTCCAGCTATCTCGCGTTTCTCACGCCACCCGCGTTTGCGAATCGCCCGCAGCCACCGCAACGCCCAAACGCTGCCGGCGACCCAACCCACAGCTGCTGATGGGGGTTGAACCCATGACCTCGTCCTTACCAAGGACGCGCTCTACCACTGAGCTACAGCAGCATTTCGCCCAGGGCCGCAGCTGCGGCATCGGCATCCCGACTAGCTCGGTCATTGACCGGTCGTCAAAGCCGGATTGAGAATTGTATAAAGGTCCGCCGGGTTGTCAAAAGGGAAAAGGCCCGCCGGGGGGCAGGTCGCCCCGCGACGCCGCCGACGGGGCGCCCCGGCTACCATTCGGACCCATGAATCTGCTGCGAACGATCAAGCCCGTCATCGGAATGTGCCACCTCCCGCCGCTGCCCGGCGCGCCGCGCTATTCCGGCGGCGGGCTGGCAGCGGCGCGCGATTTTCTGCTGCGCGACGCCGAAGCGCTCGTGCAGGGCGGCGTCGACGCGCTGATGATCGAAAATTTCGGCGACGCTCCGTTCTTCCCCGGCGCCGTGCCGCCTGCCACCGTCGCCGCGATCTCCGTCATGGCGGCGGACGTGCGTCGACGATTCGACCGCCCACTGGGGGTGAACGTGTTGCGCAACGACGGTCGCGCCGCGCTGGCGGTCGCCGTCGCCGCCGGGGCCGATTTCATTCGTGTGAACGTGCTGAGCGGAGCGCGCGTCACCGATCAGGGCGTGATCACGGCCATCGCGCACGACCTGCTGCGCGACCGCGCGGCCCAGCATGCCGAAAGCGTGCACATCTTCGCCGACGTCGACGTCAAGGAATCGCAGCCGCTGGGCGCGCCCGCGCCGATCGAGGACGAGATCGACGACGTCGTGCACCGTGGGCTGGCCGACGCGGTGATCGTCTCCGGCCCGAATACCGGCGACGCGGCACGCGTCGATCTGGTGCGGCGCGCGCATCTGGCGCTTTGCCGCATGGTCGATCACGAGTCGGGCGCGCGCCCGGCGCTGCTGCTGGGCAGCGGCGTGAATCGTGAGAACCTCGCGACCTATTGGCCGCTGGCAGACGGGTTCATCGTCGGCACGGCGCTGAAGCGCGACGGCCGCCCGCACGCGCCCGTGGACGAGCAGCGCGTCACTTCGTTCATGTCGCAGGTGCGTGAATTGCGGCGATAGCCATCGCAGCTCGGCGTCCCGGCGGCGGACGGCGCTAATTCTTCGTAAAGCCTTGTACCTGGTCGTGCCGTTGTCGCGATCCACTGAGAATCGCGCGCGGTCGTACTGCGCGCCACCCTCAAGGGAGTGAAGCCATGTTCAGAAGGACGCTCGCACTGCTCCTCGTCGCCGCCGCGCCGGCGTTATGCGCGGCACAACCATTCAACGTGCGCGCCTGGTACGCCGATGGACAGGTTTTCGTCGTCTGGCAGTTTCCGGCGCCGCCCGCCGTAGCGACCGACACAGTGGAAATCTACGCTTCCGCCGCCGCTCAGGTGAACACGATGAACATGGACCTCATCGGTCGCATGTTCTATCCGGAATACACCGGCGGCCGTCTGCAGCAGCTTGATCCCACTGCGACTCTCACCGTCCCCTCGCCCCTCGGCGGTACGTATCGGCTCCTGCCAGACGAAGGCGTGTTCGCCTTTACGCCGCACGCCGCGGGCAATCTCTTCTTCGCGGTCGTCGACACCGGCGCCAACGCGGTGAACGCGGGAAATAGCACGGCCGCGTTCTTCAACTACGACCCGGTCAATGACCCGGTGCGCCCGCAACTGCAATTCAACGGCTTCACCAGCGGCGGCTACCCCTACAGCGCCTACGTCCTCTGGGCCGACGGCAGCGACGATTACGACAACGCCCGGCCTGACGTTCCGATCCTCGCCAGCTTCGAGAAGAACGGCGTGCCGCACGTGTTCACGATCACCGTGCCGCTCACTGGCACCCCGACCGATCCGGCCTCGTGCCTGTTCGCGATCCACGGCGGCGGCGGCGAATATGAACTCTTTCGACCGGGGATTCCCGCGCGCGCCAATCTGCAGTTGGAGCTCACCGACGGGATCGTCGTGACACCTGACGATTCAATCTACGCCAACGTGGAAGGCGTGCTTGCTCGAACGAACACTTCGTGGTTCGGCTACACGCCGGACTTCGACCCGTTTACGGCTCTGCCGCGCACGGCGCCGGATCCAGCCGCGATCGTCGTGAATTTCACGCAGCGGCGCGTGCACTATGTTCTCGACTGGCTGCTGTCCGCACGCTCGCCCGTCGCCGTCGACCAATCCCGCGTGGCGATGATCGGACACAGCGGCGGCGCTCGCGGCACATCGCATCTGACTCGCTTGCGCCCCGAACGATTCTGCGCCGTGATCTGCCACACGCCGAATAGCGACCTTTCGTTCGTGGATTCGTCGGAGAACTTTCTGCGCGGCGACTGGGACGACAACCTCGCGACGAACCTGTCACGATCGGATGTGGGCACGCTGGGAGTGACGGACGTCTTCACGCTGACCACGCGGCTATCCGAACTCCGCGACTTCGCGCTGACTCGCTTCTTCTACGGCAAGCGCGACGAGGACGACGCGGCGACGTGGAGCGCGAGCCAGCGCGCCGTCGTCGACGCGCTGAATGACTCGCGCGCCGGCTACATGATCTTCTGGGACGAGCGCGAACACGGCGTCGAGAAGTGGGACGACGAAACCGACGACGCCACGGATGGGCACCCCGGTCCGTGGCCCGACATCGCTCAGTGGATCTCGCCGGCGCGAAGCGGTCGCGCGGCGGGTCAATACCTGGTCGACACCTACCGGAACGATGACAGCTATCCGGGACAGTTCAACGCCGATGCCGACCCCGTTCTCGCCGACCGTCAGCCCGACCCGGGTCCGGGCGACCCTGACCTGGGAGACCCATTCGGCACCTGGGCCGGCTACCTCGACTGGGACGCGAGCAGCCTCATCGAGTCACAGACGCGTTGGGAATGCAAGCTCTTTCTGACAGGACTATCCGCGATCGCAATCGACAACAGCCCGTACTCCGAGATCGTGATGGATGTCGCGCCGCGCAAGACGACTACGTTCCTTCCGATCGCCGGCACGGGCGTGCGCTGGACCGTCACCGACGAGATCAGCGGCGTCGTTCTGCAGAGCGCCTCGACGGTCGCCGAAAGCGACGGACTGGTGGTCGCGACCGGCGTCGCCGTTCCGCTCGAGCCCGAGCGAGTCATCCTGGCGTTCTTCGTCTGCCCGACCGATTTCGACGGCGACGGCGACACCGATCTCTCCGACCTCGGCATCGTGCTGGCCAACTTCGGCGTCACGAGCGGCGCAACGCTGGCGGATGGTGACACCGACGGCGACGGAGACATCGATCTAAGTGATCTGGGACTGGTGCTGGCGCGGTTCGACACGGTCTGCAGCTAGGCCGCTCGCCGCGCGATCAAATACGAAGGGGCGGGCCTTGCGGTCCGCCCCTTTCGATTCTGCCTCAAGAACAGGCGTTCAGCGACTAGTTACAGTCAGTGCCGAAATCGCTCAGCATCTGGCCGAGGTCGGACAGGTCGACGATGCCGTCGCCGGTTCCGACCGGGAACACGTCGCCGTCCTCGCGCGTGCCCGCTCCGCCGTAGTTGCTCAGCAGGTTGCCGAGGTCGGACAGATCGACGATGCAGTCGCCGCCGGCCGGGAAGATGTCGCTGGCGTCGCACTCGTCCTGCGGATTCGCGCAGCCGGAGGGCTCGTTGACGCTTAGCGTGGCGCCGTTGGTCACCGCGTCACAGGTGTCGCCGATGCGCGTGACGACGCAATCATAGGTTCCCTCGTTCGCCTCCTGCGACGACACGATGAGCAGGAACGTGGTCTGCGAACCGATGATGTTCGCCGAGTCGGTAAGGTTCACGCCGTTGCGACGCCACTGGAACGTGAACAGGATGCTGGGCTCGGTCGTCGCGGTCGTAAAGAACGCCGCGGCGCCGGCGTCGACCGTTTGATTCGCCGGCTGAATGAGGAGGCTGGGCGAATTGCCGACCGTCAGCTCAGCGTTCTCGGAAACGGTCTCGCAGCCGGTGATGATGTCCGTGATGACGACTTTGTAGTTCGTAGCCTCATCCGCCTCGGTCGCGTTCAGGATGATCAGGGCCGCGGTCTGCGAGCCGATGACGTTCGGGCCGTCGACCAGGTCGGTCGTGCCTTTGCGCCACTGGTACGCCGGGAACAGCACGTCGGACGCAACGACGAAGAACGCCTGTTCGCCGCTGCAGATATCCTGCGACTGCGGCTGAGAGAGGATGGTGCCGGCCTGGCACTCATCGAGGCACGAACGCGAGTCGCGGTGGGCGATGATCTGCCCCTGCGAGGTCGCATTGAAATTCTGCGTGCACGTGATCGACGGGTTCATTGTCGAGTTCGAGCAGGTGCAGTGCTGACCGCCCCACAGATGCCCGAGTTCATGTGCGACGAGGTCCGACGCGCACGCCAGCGATCCGCAGCAATCCGCCTCCGACAGGCAGTAACCGCTCGACGTGCAAATCCCGCCAATCGTCCAGGCGATGCCGATGACCGAGCCGGCGAGGCTCTTGCCCGTGAACAGATGGGCCACGTCGCGCTGAATGCCGGTCTGGTTGTTGATCCACTCATCCCGGAACTGATCAAGCAACGTGCCGGGGTCGGTCGAAGTATAAGGGTCGGGTTCGGCCGAACGGATCAGGATCGTCGTAATCACGTGAGTGATCTCGACGTCGCGCTCGTACTGAATGTTCGCGTTGTTGACGACGTTGTTGACCCGGTTCTCAACCGAAGTAATCGAGCCGTAACGGTTGTAGTACTCCACGTCGACGTCGCAGGCGAGTTCGGCCGTGAACAGGCCGGCGCGCGTGCTGCCGCCAGGCGTCTTCACGACGTCCTCGGTGGGCGCACTGTCCGTCACACCGCACTGCCCGCCGTTCGGCAGAATCTGTTCGTTGCGGAACACGACGTGCGTCGCGGGGCGAACGCCGTCGACGCGGCCGAAGACCGGCTCAACCTGAATGCGCGTGCCGTCCGCCAGGACGATTTGCGCCTGCACTCCGTGCTCTTCGAGCGC
Source organism: uncultured Planctomycetales bacterium (assembly GCA_964388675.1). Taxonomy (GTDB): domain Bacteria; phylum Planctomycetota; class Phycisphaerae; order UBA1845; family Fen-1342; genus CAYMBL01. Next base: position 17,856 of record CAYMBL010000007.1, on the reverse strand, counting down.
GCCGGCGACGAGCGAGCCGTCATACTCGGTGACCTGGCCGCGTAGCGTGCGCTCCGGGCCGGCGGGTACGTTCACCCACGAGCCGTCGGCGATCTGCAGCAGGACGCGATAGTTGGGAGCACGCACCGAATGCGGCGCGAGCTCGAGCGTGTACAACTCGCCGTCGAACGGCAGGCTGACGCTCAGCGTGCCATCGGCACGCGGCGCCACGTCGAGGTCGACGAGTTCGCTGCCGGTGAGGCGGAATTCCGCGTTCACGCGGTCGATCAGCGACTGTTCGCTCACATCCTGCGCGAGCGAGAACGGTGCGAAGCCGATCGCTCCCGCGATCAGGCACAGACGAGCACAGACCTTCATTCGTGTTCCTCCCTGTGAACGAGCGTGGAATTGAGGATGCGACAAGTGCAGGCACTCCAATGCGACCCGCGAAACGCGCGGGCAGAAATCGCCGGCGCCGCCGCGTGGTGCGACAGCGCCGGGGGTTCGTCGAAAGCGCCGACCGCGGCTAGCGGCAGTCAGCGCCGAAATCGCTCAGCATCTGCCCGAGGTCGGACAGATCGATGACGCCGTCACCGACGCCCACCGGGAAGACGTCGCCGTCGTCCCGCGTGCCTGCGCCGCCGAAGTGGCTCAGAAGCGTGCCCAGGTCGGACAGGTCGACGAGGCAGTCGCCGTCGCCCGCCGGGAAGATGTCGCTGGCATCGCACTGCGGCTGCGGATTCGGGCAACCGCTGGGCGTGTTGACCGTGAGCGTCGCCGACTGCGACAGCGAGTCGCAGCCGCCGCTCAGACGCGTGACGACGCAGTCATAGTCGCCCTGATCGGCAGCCTGAGCGCTGGAAATCTCAAGCGTATCCGTGGCGGAGCCGCTGATCGTGCCGCCGTCGCTCAGCGCGACGCCGTCTCGGCGCCAGGCGAAGCTGAAGTTGCCGACCGGTTCCGACACGCCGACGCTGAACGTGACCGGATCGCCGACGTCGACCGTCTGGCTCGCCGGCTGCGTGGTGATCGCCGGATCGCCATTGACGGTCAGCGACGCGTTGTTCGAGCCGACGGCGCAGCCGCCGGTGGCAGTGACGACGACGTTGTAGTCGCTGCCGACGTCGGCAGGGCCGGAACTGAGGATCGTGAGATTGGCAGTGGTCGCGCCGGTGATGTTGGCACCGTTGACAAGGTTCGTCGCGCCGCGCCGCCACTGGTATGTCAGTCCGCTTCCGGTCGCCGTCACTGAGAAGGATGCCGCCGAACCCTCGCAGACGAGCTGCCCGGAGGGCTGGCCCGTGATCACCGGGTCGGCGTTCACCGTGACGCTGGCGTTGTTCGACGTCGTCGAGCAGCCGCCCGCGGTCACGATCACGTTGTAATCGCTGCCGGCATCAGCGCCGCCCGCACTGAAGATCGTGAGGTTCGCGGTCGTGGCGCCGGCGATGTTTGCGCCGTTGACGAGGTTCGTCGTGCCGCGCCGCCACTGGAACGTCGCGCCGCCGGTGCTGGTGCCGACGCTCAGGTTGACCTGATCGCCGGTGCAGGCCGTCTGGTTCGTCGGCTGCTGAGTGATGGTTGGCGGCGAGCAGGAGTTCACGGTCAGCGTGGCGCCGGCGGTGATGACGTCGCAGCCGCCGTCGACGCGCGTTACCACGCAGTCATAGGTTCCTTCATCCGCTTCCTGCGAGGACAGGACAAGCACAAAGCTAGTCTGCGAACCGAGGATGTTCGGTCCGTCGACCAGATTTACGCCGTTGCGCCGCCACTGGAATGTGAACAGAATGCTGGGTTCGGTGGTCGTGGTCGTGAAGAACGAAGAGACACCGGCGTTCACGGTCTGGTTCGCCGGCTGCGTCGCGATGACCGGCGAATTGCCGACGATCACTTCCGCGTCGTTCGAAGTGGTCGAGCAGCTCGCCGCCAGATCGGTCACCACGCAGTTGTAGTTGTCCGCGGCGTCGTCGGCCGTCGCAGCGAGGATCAGCAGCGCCGGCAGATTCGCACCGACGATGTTCGGCCCGTCAACCAGGTCGGTGTTTCCCTTACGCCACTGGAAAGCCGGCAGCACCGCGTTCGTCGAGACGATCAGCACGACCTGGTCGCCGCTGCACACGCTCTGGCTGGGGTTGGGCTGAACGGTGATATCCGGCGCGTCGCACGGCGGATAATCGAATCCGATCGCGTCAAACATCGCGAGATCGGACGCCTTCATGTAGTTGGGCCAGAAGCTCACGCCGCCCGAAAACGCCGGATCCATGATGCCGATGTTCGGCGTCTGCTCGCGGAAGTGGCTGGCCTGGTAGGGGTCGCCGTCTGACATGCGGTATTCGACCGTGACCAGGTCGGAACTGACGTCGTCGGCGGGGTTGTTGAAATCCACCAGCCGCGCGAACGTCTGGAAGTCCGAGGTCGTCGCCGGGTCTTCACCGGCCACGTCGCCGGTGTTCTCAAAACGATAGACGTCCAGCACCTCGAACTGCTGCGAGGTGAAGTCCGCGCCCGACGTGAAGCCCATCGAGTGCCCGGTTTCGTGAATCACGATGTCCACGAATGACGTGCCGCTGACGCCGTTGGCCGGGTCGTAGTCGAAATTGAACGTACTGTTGTAGGTCATGCTGCCGGCGTTGCCGGTGGTTGTGCCGACCGTCGCACGATAGGCGGCCCGCGTCCAATCCACCGTGCTGCGGTTGGTGATTGTGCTCGACGAGCCGTCGAAGCGCACCGGAATGGTCGTGCCGGTGGGCAGAAAGTCCTGAAGCGTGTCGTCCGAGTCCTTGCCGGTCTGCAGACCGCTGCGCGACGTGGACCACGAAACGCCGTTTACGTAGTTGCTGCCCGTCGCGCCGATCACGCCGCTGCCCAGATTGGCGAAGCTGCACGTGTTGGTGATGGTGATGTCGTCGCTGAACTGCGCTTCGAGATAGGCCTCGGCTAGCGCGAATCCGGACACGGCGCCGCTGGGAACGGATGAATCCAGCGAGTAGACCACGTCGAGATTGCCGGCGCGGCCGCTGCCGCCGTTGTCGATGATCACGACGTCTTTGAAGCTCGCCTCATGCGCGTCGGCGACCGACCGCAGATCATCGATGGTCACGTTCGACAGGTCCGAGCCGCACATGAACCGCCAGCGCTGCTCGGTTTGCACCTCAATGACCGTGCCGTCAGCGTAGAGCGTGCTCAGCTCCGGTTTGCCGGGAATCACGTGCCAAAGCGGCGCGCGCGTGCGCACCGAAGGGTCAAGCGGAATGTCCTGTGCGAAGCTGGCCGCGACGCCGCCGGCGGCGAGAAACGCCGCTCCCCAACGTGCTCTGACGCTCATGAACGCTCCCTGTGAATGTCTGGTAGTGCGCGCGCCGACCGCCTTCCCCTTGGCCGGTTCGCTCACCGAAGTTCGCGCCGATCGTGCTCGCGAGCGATCAGCAATGTCTGGGATCCGGCTTTTCGACAAGCCGACGCCGCGCATCGGTCGCGACGGAATCCCCCCAATAGCTCACGTTACGCCTCTGAACGGGCCGCGTCAACGGAAAATCCCCCCGGAGGCGGACAAATCAGCCGTTATCGGTTCCGGCATCTTCGCTTCATGTCGCGAACGCCGACTACACTTGCAACGCCGGTCGCGGCCGGGGAGTTTTCATGGGTACGATCGCGATCCAGGGCGTCACCGTCCAGATCGGCGGGCAGGTGGTGCTTCGCGATATCTCCGCGGAGCTTCACTCCGGCCGCATCACGGGCATTGTCGGACCCAACGGCGCCGGCAAAACCACGCTATTTCGGCTGATATTGGGACTCATCAAGCCCGACATGGGCACCGTCACGCGCACCCGCGGCATGGAAGTCGGCTATCTCCCCCAGATCCCGGCAATCGGCCTCACCCACACCCTGCACGACGAACTCCTGACCGCCGCCGCCGACGTCCTGGCGCTCGAGCAGCGCATGCACGATCTCTCCCATCAAATGGCATCCGCGACCGGCGAGGACCTGACCGACCTGCTGGCGCAATACGACCGCGTAAACGCTGAGTTTCTCGCAGCCGACGGGTATGAAATCGAGCAGCGAGTGAAGACCGTCGTCAGCGGACTGGGATTTCGCGAATCGGACCTCACGCTGCCCGTGTCGGTTCTCTCCGGCGGGCAGAAATGTCGGGCCGCTCTGGCCAAGCTGCTGATCCAGGACTCCAGCTACCTGCTGCTCGACGAACCCACCAACCACCTCGACATCGACGCCGTACGCTGGCTGGAGCGCTTTCTGACCGGGCACCACGGCGGAGCGGCGATCATCTCGCACGACCGCTACCTGCTCGACCAGGTCTGCGATCAAATCCTCGAGGTCGAGGGTGGCCGCATCACGGCCTACTCAGGCAATTACTCGACGTACGCCGAGACCCGCCGCGTGCAGCGGCTCACGCAGGAGCGCCAATACGAGAAAGACCGCGTCTTCATCGAAAAAGAGCGCGACTTCATCGCACGCCACCTCGCGGGTCAGCGCAGCCAGCAGGCCAAGGGCCGGCGCACCCGGCTCGAGCGCGAGCTGGCGGCGGGTTCGTTCACGCTGGAGCGCCCGGGCGAGCGCCGCCGCTTCGCGCTGAATTTCGACATCGAGATCACGCCCGGTAAAACCGTCGTCTCGGGCAGCGGCCTGAGCAAACGCTACGAAAACCGGCCGCTGTTCGCCGATCTCGACGTGCAGATCAGCGCCGGGCAGCGTCTGGGCATCACCGGCCCCAACGGCACCGGCAAGACCACGCTGCTCAAGGCGCTCCTCGGCCTGACCCCGCCCGACGCCGGCGCCGTGGCGCTCGATCGCACCACGCGCATCGGCTACCACAGCCAGGAAGCCGACGACCTGGCGCCCGATTCCAACCTGATGCAGCAGATTCAGTCGGTGCGCCCCAATCTCGACGACCAGACCATCCGCGGCCTGCTCGGGTCGTTCCTGTTCTCCGGCGAAGACGTGTTCAAGCCGATGGCCGCGCTGTCCGGCGGCGAGCGCGCCCGGCTGCGGCTGCTCAAGCTCGTGCTCACGCAGCCGCACATGCTGGTGCTCGACGAACCGACCAACCACCTCGACATCGCCAGCCGCGAGGTGCTCGAAGAGGCGCTCTCCGCCTATCCCGGCACGATCGTCGCGGTCAGCCACGACCGCTATTTCCTCGACCGCATCGCGACCCGACTGCTGGTCATGCGCGACGGCTCTCACCGCAGCTTCACTGGCAATTATTCGGCGTATGTCGAGCAGGTCGAGCGCGAAGCCGCGCCCCCGCCGCCGAAACCCGCAGCGCCGCCGGCCGCCGCGCCGCGCCCCGCCGCCAAGCCGAAGGGCCCGCGTTCTCGCTTCGAGCGCATGCCGTTGGAAGAGCTGGAAAAATTCATCGAACAAGGCGAGCGCCGGCTGGACGAATACACGCGGCGCTTCGCCGATCCCGAGCTGGCCCGCGATTTCCAGGGGCTCGCGAAGCTGCACACCGAGTTTGAAACCCTGAAGGCGGAACTGGAAGAGGCCGTCGAGACCTGGGGCCGCCGGCTGCAGTAGCCAAGCGCACGGCGCGCCGGAATGCGACGCGCCGAGCGACTCTGGCAAACGCGGCTCCCCATTCAGCGCGTCGGCTGCGAACTCGGCGCCTCCTCTCCGCCCGGCGTCACGCCCAGCTCGCGCGCCAGGACCAACGTGAGCAACTGCTCCAGCGGCGAAGTGCGCTGCGGCTGGGCCGCGGCGATCGCCGCCTGCTGCGATTGCCAGCCCGCCGCCAGCGTGGTGAGTCGCTCCGCGGCTTGCACGAGCGTGCCCACGCTGCGCTCGAACGCGAGCGCCTGCGCATCGATGACCGCCGATTGCGCCGCGCCGCGAGTCCCCAGCGGACCCGAGGCCGACCGCGTCAGCACGAGCTGATCAATGCTCGGGAAATGAACGCCGTCGCCCTTCATCCCGGAGATGGTCAGGCTCGTGTCGCGTTCCCCGGTGAAGCGATACACACCCAGCGGAGTCGGCACCTCGGCCTGGTCCATCCGTAGCGGTCCCGGCTCATACCCGCTCGCACAGCCCCAACCCGCCGGAAGCGCCACCAGCAGCCACAAGAATCTTCGCATCGTTTCCCCCCGCGCGCCCGGCGCGCTCATTCGTCCTCGTCCTCGTCTCCGTCTTCGTCTTCCTGCTTCGCATCGGCATCGGCATCGGCGTCGGCGTCCGGCTGAGCCGCGTCCTCCATCTCCTCGCCCTCCTCCGCACCTGCGTGAATCCCCAGCGGCGGCACCGGCAGCTCACGCAGCGCCAGCCCACACTCGGCAGCAAGGGCCGCGATCTGCAACTGCCGCAGCGGCTCGCCTTCCAATCCGCAGACCTTTCCCAGCAGGAATGCCCGGCAGAGCCGCACGTGAAACAGCGGCTGGGCGTAGCCCGAGCCCATGCGCAACAGGTCCTGCTGCTGGCGCAGCCACGACGGCGAGCGGCGGAACCAGCGTGCGGCTTCGTGCGGCGTCATCAATTCCTGGTTTACGTCGACCATCGTTGCTCTCCGGCGGCGTCCGTTCGCGACATTCCGCGTCTCTTCGCGACTTCCTAGACAGTCTAGATCGCGGAACCCGGAATTGCAAGCGTACCTATATTTCCTAGAACAAGCCGCCGCAGCGGCCCGCCCGGCGTCACGCCGACACCGCTACGACCCCGGCGCAAACTCCACGAGCAACTGAAACAACATCTGATTCTGAGACTGCTTCGGACCAGGCGGCCCCTCCAGCCCGAACGCCGAAATGTCCAGCGACCAACCCGCCTGCAGCGACAGCCGAACCGCGCCCGCCTCGTCCACCATTGGCTCCAGCAGCGCCCGGCACTCCAGCGGCACGCGCCGGCCTTTCAGCTCAAACTCGCCCGCCAGCCGCAGCTCGCGCACCTCGCCCACCGCCAGCGGACGCGTATCGCCGCTGATCGACTGCATCACGAAGCGCGACTGCGGGTGACGCTTTACGTCGAGCATGTCGCTGCCCAGCAACTCGCGATCAAGGTCGGCCTCGCCCATCGTGATCGACGCCGGATCGGCGATGAACTCGCCGCGCATTCCGGTCAGCGCGCCGTTCGGACCGAGCTCGACCGTCCCTGACACGCTGCGCACCTCGCCGGCGTACGAATCCAACGGGGCCGCAAACCGAAATGACAGCCGCGGCGAGCCATCCGCATTCGCGGCCGCAACCCCCCAGCGCACAGGCCACTCGATCGGAGCCGTGTCGGCGGACGATTGCCCCGCAAGCGGCGCCGCCGGGAGCGACAACCCCAGCTCCTCCCAGGACCGTTTCGCAATCGAATCCGCCAGCGGATCGAAACCGTCGCCGATTCGCGACTCCGCCAACTGCTCGACGACCGCGCGCTCCAGCAGCGCCGCCCCCTCGCGAAACAGCCGCTCGCGCTGCGCCCACGGCCCGATCAGCGGCGTCTTTTCGTTGCTGAACACCGGCACATGGCAGTGGAACTGCGAAAAGAGCTTCACGGTGAGATACAACTGCCCGTCGTCGCTACGCCACGGATAGAAGTCCATGTAGAAGAGGCGATCGGAGCGCTGAAACTCGGCGGTCGCCGTGAGCTGAAATCGCTGCAGGCCGGCATGCACCGCGCGCAGCGACTCGGTCTCGAAAGCCGCGTCGTCGTGTCCGTCGGGCCGCGCGCCGCTGAGGCCGGCGAGCTTCAGCGGCGCGCCGATCGTCGCGCGACCGTTTCGCCAGACGGGCAGTTCCTCGCGCCGCTGAGATTCGAGCGACTGCGGCGATCGCCGCGCGGCGCGCACAAACGTGCGCACGCGATCCAGCGTGGACCAGCGGCCCAGATACAGCGAGCGGCCGCGGTGATTCTGAAACGCGACGCTCGGCGTGAGCGTGATTTCGGCGGGCGCCCCCTGCCGCGCGTCAATGACGCGCAGCGGCACTCGCAATTCGTCCGCCGCCGCACGCAACAACGGCAGATCCTGCTGCTGGAAAGCGGCGTCGAGCGGGGATTTTCCGGTCTGCACGAATACGACCAGCTCGCCCAGCACGGCGTCGATCTGCCGCACGGTCGCCGGCGCGCCGCCGGCAGCGCCTGTCACCGGCGCCGACGTGGGTGGGTTGCGCGGCGCCGCCGGCTCGCAGCCGGTGAGCAGAAGCGCCGCCGCAAGCGCGACGGCGCTGCAAATGACGCGTCCGTGTCCGGGCACGCCTAGTTCTTCGCGTGCGCGCCGACGATCAGCACGCGTACGCGGATCTCGTCCGCCACGACCGCCGTGTTCATGTCGGGCTTGATGCCGAAGTCCTTGCGGCTGATGCTGAATTCGGAGCGCAGAACGAGCAAGTCGCCTTTCTGGCCGCGGAGACGATCCGCGAGGCGGTCCTTCAGGAAGGTCGCCTGCACCGGCGCCGTGATCGACTTGGTGACACCGCGGCACGTGAAATCGCCGACGACCGACATCTTGTGCACGTTGTCGGTGCTCTTGACGTCCTTGATCTCCTTGAACTCGAACGTGATCTCGGTGTGTTTCTGCACATCGAGCCACTCTTCGGTGAACAGCTTCTCGGTCATGCGCTCGTTCTCAAAGTGGATCGTGTTCGCCGCAACCACGATCTTGCCCGACGTGGCGTTCGGCGCGGCGGGATCGAACGAGACCTTTCCGGTGATGCCCGACGCGAGCCCCATGATCGGCTCGAGTTCGGAATCCAGCAGGAAGTAGATGGCATTAACGCCCTTGGCGTCCTGAAAATCGAACTCAGCTCCCGCCGCCGACAACGACGGCGCAAGCGCGAGCGCAGAGAGCCCCAATACAAGCTGAAACGTGCGACGAACCATGTCGACCCCCAGGGAACGAAGCTGCTCGAAGCCCGCGATCGACCGCGACCGCCGCCCTCCGAACACCCGGACCGATTATATCGGCCACGATCGTCGCGCTTGTCGAAAAGCCCGAACTGCGTCTACACTTGCGCCGCGTATGGTGCGCGTCTGAAAGCGTGTGGAGGAACCTAGGTTTGAATCAATCGACATGGATGTCTCGCGCGCTGCGAGTGCTCGCTTCGTTTTCCGTCCTCGCGCTCGCCGGCGGCTGCTTCATGGAACGGTCGTTCCGCGTGGCGCCGCTCGTCGACGAGCAAATTCCCCCCGCTGATCCGATTCTCGTCGAGTCCTCCACCACCGCCGCGGCGCCGGTCGCGGTCGCCGTCACTCCGGTCGCGACGGACGCGGACTACGCGAAGCCCAGCCGGCCGACCGCCCGCGAATGGCTCGTCGGCGCTCACGCTTCGATCGAGAGTCTGCTCCCCAAGCACGAACACCGCACGCTGCTGACCCAGGACATCATTCCGAACGGTCAGCCGATCGACGTCTACGCGCACTTCAACAAGCGCTTCGAGGATCAGAAGTCCGTTTTCTCGAATTTTGAAGGGCTCCAGCACAGTGCTCAGGCCACATCCTGGCGCTTCCGCATCGACGAGGAACTGCCGCCGTGGCCGGGGTTCCGCGACGTCACCATCCCGCTCGGCAACTACGAGATGTTCGCGCGACTCGGTCTGGCCGATCGCAACGGCATTCCGATCGACGCCGACTGCGTCGTCATCCTGCCGGGCATTCTCGGCGACACCAGCGGGCTGCGCACGCGTGACATGGCCGAGCAGCTTCGCGCCAGCGGGCTGCATGTCCTGGCGATCGAAATGCGCGGACACGGCCGCACCGAGCTGCGCAATCCCGACATCCGCTACACCTTCGGACTGATCGAGGTCGGCGACCTGATGCACGTCTCGGACTGGGCGGAATCCCAGCCGCACGTCCTGCGCACCGGTCTGATCGGCTTCTGCTGGGGCGGCAGTCAGGCGCTGCTGACCGCGTGGTTTGAGGGTCGGGCGGAGAACGATCCGTTCGTCGTCGAGAAGTTCCGCGAGTTCCTGCCGCCGCCTTCCTCGAAACGCCGGTTTTCCGCGGGCGTGATGTCGATTTCGCCGGTGCTGAATTACGACGAAGTGATGGATACGCTCGATGTCGCGCAGAACCCGATTCAGGAACCGGTGCTGGCCACGATCCAGAAGACCATCGCCAGCCGCGCCGCTCGAAAGGGATGCGCCGATCAGACCGGGAACCTGCGGCACCTGATCGACTGCGACCTTTCGAGTTCCGAACTGCGGAGTTCCAGCGAAGACCCTGATCTGCGCGCCTTCCTTCGCCTAACGGAGTACCAAGGCCTTCAGGGCGGCGACAAGCTCGAGTCCGCGCGCATGCCGGTGCTCATCCTGAACGGCATCAATGACCCGCTCTGCAGTTCGCAGCGGCTCGCTGAGTTCATGGCGTCCGTGGACAACCCAAATGTGGCAGCCATGGTCCTGCCGGGCGGCGGACACGTCGGATTCGCACCGTATGCGAAGGACTACTACTACCGGCTCATCGTCCGTTTCTTCGACGCGCAAAACGGGGCGGCGGCCGATCCAGCACCGGCGACGTTCGTGCGCACTGCGACGCGAAATCAGTAGACGACTCAGGCCAGCGCCGATTCCGCGGTTTGCCAGACGCCGCGCGAAGACGGCGCAAAGCGCGTTTCCGGCGTAACTTCGACCGCGGGCGCTCCGGCTACGCGCCCCGACTCAGGCACGTTGCGGATCACGACCGCCCCGGGAGCGACGTGCGCGTGGGCTCCGACGCTGCGACCCGGAATCACGCAACTGCCGATGCCGAGCGTCGCGTAGTCACCGACGCTCACACCGCCTGCCAGACGCACCGCCGGATGAAGAAACGCCGCAACGCCGAGCCGGTTGTCGTGCTCGACGATCGAACCCGCGGAAATGATGCAGTGTGCGCCGATCTCGGCATGCACGCAGATCGTCACGCGCGGCCCGATCAGGACATGGGGCCCGATGCGCGCCGAGGGCGCGATTGTCGCCAGCGGATGGATCGCGGAAATCAGCTCGAAGCCCGATGCCGCAAGTTGCTCGGCCAATTCCACCCGTTCCGGCGGAAAGCCCACCGCGACCACCGCGTGTCGCACGCCGCGCCGCTGCGCCGCGAGAGCGGCGTCCCAGCCGCCGAGCACCGGAACTCCGTCGACTACTCGACCGGTCAGCCGCGGCTCAGAGTCGCAGAATCCGACAGCCTCGAATTCGCCGGCCTGGCGCAGCGTCTCGCGCACAAGCTGCCCCAGTCCGCCGGCTCCGAAGATCAGCACCGGTTGCAAGCAGGGTTCCTCCCATTGAAGCTATCGGTAACATTCGCAGGTCGGCGCGGACTACGCGCCGAGCGCGGTCGATAGGATGGATCGTCATCACTTGCAGGAGAACTCCATGAACCGCCGAGCGCTGCTGGTCGGCTGTCTGTCTCTCGCCGCTGCCGTCGGTTTGCAGGCCGCTGCTGCGCGCCAGGAGACGCTGAAGCCCGTGCAAGATGCGCCGCCCGCGAGCCGACCGGCCGCGAGCGCGCCTGCGAACGAGCCGCGCCGCCCGATTCAGACCCGCGTGCTCGAAGAGCTGATCCGCCAAGCCGAGCGCCCGCCGACCGTGCTCTCAAACACACCGGGGGGTACCGCGATTTCCGACGCGTCGCTGCCGGCGCTGTACGTGCCGGAGAACGAGGAAATCGTGCAGGAGCGCAAGGCACGCTACGTTTTGGCGGGCAATCGCCCAGAACTGCACCTCGAGGTCGCGGACGATGAGAATCTGCCCTCGGTGCTGCCGATCAATCCCAACGGCTGGCTGGAGTTGATGGAACGCGACGTCGCCGCCGGATCGAGCGAGTTCGTGGTTACGGTTGAGATTTCGCGCTACCGCGGCCAGAGCTACGGAACGCTGCGAAAAGTCCGGCGCCCCCTGCCAAACGGCAATCTCGCCCCCTGAGCCATTCAGTAGAACTGGGCAAACTGGCAAATTTGGGTAAAAAATGCGCCGCCTTTGCCAGATTAACTATCAGTTCATCGCGTGCGCGTACTACTATTCGTAGTGGCACGGCAGAAATCTGTGTTCCAAGTTTTGGTCAATTTTCACAGATCCGAGAAAAACTCTCCATTTCAACGTCGCGCTGTCAATTCTGACAACGAATCTGCTGTTCTACCTCACGGACCAGCGTGCTAATGTTCCGATGTGGAAAGTTGATCCCGGTCGGTGGTGCCGCTCAGGGATGAGCAATACGACCGACAAAGCACTGGTTCCTAGCAGGGACGTGGCGGGCCAGTGCCCGACAATCAAGCGCCGGCCCCGGTCGGCGACGAACTTGGGTGAATTCGCAGGTTTGGCGACCCAACCCATCAACCGAATCGCGATGCGATCCGCTGATGGACCCTCGCTTGAAACCCAACCCCCTGCCCCTAGGGGCGCCAGGCCGGGTTCACCCAGATATGCGGAGACGGGCTGCCTCGCCGACGGCGAAGCGGCCCGTTTCCAGTTAGGCAGCGCTCAGAAGCCGCCACGCGGCACGACGTCGTCGGCCGCCATTCGATAGATGCTCATCACGATGCCGTCTTCGATTTCCTCGCCGACCTCGAGCGTTCCGTAGGCGACGATCGGCACATCCGGCACGAACTTGGTCGGGCGCCCATCGGGCAGCTCGACGAAAATCCACTCGTTGAAGCCGACCATCATGCCGAAGCAGCAGGCCAACTGGTTGCGCATCAGCAAAAAGCTCTTCACGCGGTCCTTTTCCATCTCGATCGGCATCATGAAACCGGCCACGCCGGCGCGCGTGCCGTTCAGCTTGCGAATCGCCGCCGGAATCTGATCCACGCGTTCGGTCGTCTGTTGCGGGTTTGGGGTGCTCCCCAGTAGCGGCACGCCGGCCGCGATCGGGTCGTATTCGTAGCTTGCCAATTCATCGAAATTGATGGAGCGGAATCCGTCGCGCTCGGGTGCGGGCGGCGGCGAACCCCATACCGCCCCCATGCCGAACCCGCCCGCCGGCCGCGCGGCCGGCTTGGCTTCGGGCATCGGCCCGACGATTGGCGCCGCCGCAGTCGGCGTTGCGCCGGCCGGGGCCGCAGCGTCTATCGATGGTGTCGAATCCGCCGCGGGCGCTTCCGCACTGACCGCCGGCCCCGTTGGAGCGTCGCCGGTCGCGTTCGGCGTCGGCGTCGCCGCGGTGGGCGCGAGGAATTCGGTCCCGCGAACTTCGGTGCCCGGGTCCAGGGTTGCAGGCGGGGAAGCTGAGTCGCAGCCGCTGAGCAGACCCGCCAGAATCGCCGAGAAAACGGCCCAACTACGCATGAAACACCTCCTGCGCGAACGCCCGATTATACCGGTCAGGCTCGCTCACGATCCGCGATCCGCTCCGTCTCGCTTGAGAACCCACGCTCTCGCGGTAGCATGTTCGCGGGCGGAATTCGGAGCAACGTCGACCGAAAACCGATCGATCGGCGCGTGTGTGCGCGCCGTCCTAGGCAGAATCCGGGTGTGGCAGTGGCGATTGATCCTCTCGATTTTGACAACGATGCGCTGAAGGCCGAACTCGCGCAGGAAATGCAGGAAATGTCGACGGCCGACCTCGAACGCATGGCGGTCGGCGGTCCGTCCACGCCGAAGGCGGATGAGCACGGCCGGCTCCGCGGTCGCATCGTCGAAGTTCGCGCCGCCGACGTGCTAGTCGACGTCGGTGGCAAGAGCGAGGCTTACTGCCCGCTCGACGAATTCGACGCCGCCGAGCCACCGCAGCCGGGGCAGCTCCACGCCTTCGTTCTGCAGGGCGTCGAGACCGACACCGGCATGCTGCGCCTGTCGCTGCGCGAGGCGCGCACGACCGCCGACATCGAGAATCTGCGCGTGGGCGACGTGGTCGAAGGCCGCGTTACCGGCGTCAACATCGGCGGCCTCGAGCTCGATATCCGCGGCTTGCGCGGCTTCATGCCCAAGAGCCAGGTCGACCTCAACCGCATCGACGATTTCGCGCCGTTCGTCGGCCATCGCATGGAATGCTGCATCAGCGAGGTGAATCGGCGCGGGCGCACGCTCGTGCTCAGCCGCCGCCGGCTGCTGGAGCGCCAGCGCGAAGAGGCGCGCGGCGAACTGCTTTCCACGTTGACCGAAGGCGACACGCGCCAGGGCGTTGTGCGCAGGCTGACGGATTTCGGCGCGTTCGTCGACATCGGCGGCGTCGAGGGACTGCTGCACATCGGCGACATGAGCTACGCCCGGGTGAAGCACCCGCGCGACGTGCTGAAGGAAGGCGACGAGATCGAGGTGCGTGTCCTCAAGATCGACGCCGCGAAAGAGCGCATTTCGCTCGGCATGAAACAGCTCGCGCCCGATCCGTGGACGCTCGTGCCCGCCAACGTGCGCGTCGGCGAGACGATGGAGGGCCGGGTCACCAAGCTGATGGATTTCGGCGCGTTTGTCGCGATCAGCGACGGCGTCGAAGGACTCATCCCCATCAGCGAGATCAGTTGGACCCAGCGCGTGCGCCACCCGCGCGACGTGCTCAAGGAAGGCGACGGCGTGCGCGTCTCGGTGCTGGCGGTCGACGCCGAAAAGCGCAAGATCACGCTCAGCCTCAAGGCGCTTTCGAGCGACCCCTGGCAGGGAATCGCCGAGCGCTACACGATCGGCGGCGTGGTCAGCGGGCGCGTGCTGCGCCTGGCGGATTTCGGCGCGTTCGTCGAGCTCGAAGAAGGCGTTGAAGGACTGGTGCACATCTCGGAAATGAGCGAGAAGCGCATCCGCGCCGCCGGCGATGTGTGCAAGCCCGGCGATGTGGTGCAGGTGCGCGTGAAAGCGGTGGACCCCGAGCAGCGGCGCATCTCGCTCTCGATGCGCGTATCGGAGCCGGCTCCCCCCGAACCGAGCCAGCGCGGCGGTCCGGCCGCGGCGCCAGCAGCGCCGAAGGCGCGCAAGAAGCCGCTCAAGGGCGGTCTGGATTAGGCAGCAACTCGAGAGGTGGTGCGAGAAATGATTCTCGCACCAGGGTGCTTGTTCTCGTCGATTCTCGCACCGGGAAGAACGAGGATCCGCAGGATGGCGGGTTTGTAGGTTGGGCCGTGCCCACCTTCGCGTTTCGCACTTCAAGCTCAGCGATCGCGCGAGCGCGATCCGGTCTGCTCTACCTGCCACACCTGCCACGCTGACAGCCTTGCCCGCGGGCATCAGCTCATACACGGCACCGAACCCGCCCGCAACGTCATTGGCACACGCCTTGCCTCAGCCTCTATCGACCGCGGCGCGGGGCGTCGCGAGTCGGGAGTTCGCACGCGATGCAGGCTGAACGTTTCACGATCAAGGCGGCCGAGGCCATCCAGACGGCGCAGCAGGCGGCTGCATCCGCCGGCCACCCGGAAGTCACGCCGCTGCACCTGCTCGCGGCGCTGCTGACGGGTCGCGGCGCGGATTCCGCCGGCGCGATCGCAATCTCGGTGCTCGAGAAAGCCGGCGCGAATCTCGCGGGCATTCGCGGCATGCTCGACAGCGAACTCGCGCGACTGCCGACGACGCGCGGCGGAACGCCCGCCGCGGGCCGCGAGTTCATGGCCGCGCTGGAAGCCGCCGACGCCGCCGCGCAGCGCATGAAGGACCAGTATGTCAGCAGCGAGCATCTGCTGCTGGCGCTCGCCGAGACGCCGGGCGCGGCGCGCCAGATTCTGGAGGTCAACGCCGCGCGCTCCGCGGATCTGCTGCGCGCCTTGCGCAGCGTGCGCGGCTCCGCGAGCGTGACCACGCAGAACCCTGAGGAGACCTACGAGCCGCTGAAACGCTACGGCCGCGATCTGATCGAGCTCGCGCGGCAGGGCAAGCTCGACCCCGTCATCGGGCGCGACGAGGAGATTCGGCGCTGCATGCAGGTGCTCGCGCGGCGCACGAAAAACAACCCGGTGCTCATCGGCGAAGCCGGCGTGGGCAAGACCGCGATCGTCGAGGGCCTGGCGCAGCGCATTCGCAAAGGCGACGTGCCGCAGGCGCTGATGGACAAACGGCTGGTCGCGCTCGACATGGGCGCGCTCATTGCCGGCGCGAAATACCGCGGCGAATTCGAGGAGCGGCTGAAAGCGGTCATTCGCGCCGTCAGTGAGTCGGAAGGCGGCGTGATCCTGTTCATCGACGAACTGCACACGCTGATCGGAGCGGGAAAGGCCGAAGGCGCGATGGACGCCGGCAACCTGCTCAAGCCGGCGCTGGCGCGCGGCGAGCTGCGCTGCATCGGCGCGACCACGCTCGAGGAATACCGCCGGCACGTCGAGAAGGACAAGGCGCTGGAGCGCCGTTTCCAGCCCGTCTTCGTCGGTCAGCCCGGCGTGGAAGACACGATCGCGATTCTGCGCGGCCTGAAAGACCGCTACGACGCCCATCACGGCGTGCGCATTCAGGACGCGGCGCTGGTCGCGGCGGCGACGCTCTCACACCGCTACATCCCCGATCGGCAGTTGCCCGACAAGGCGATCGACCTGATCGACGAGGCTGCCAGCCGCCTGCGGATCGAGAACGACTCGCTGCCGGCCGAGCTCGACGAGCTGCGCCGGCGAATCATGCAGCTCGAGATCGAGCGCGAGGCGCTGAAGAAGGAGCGCGACGACGCCAGCCGCCGGCAGCTCGAAACACTGGAGCGTCAGCTCGCTGACCTGAAGGAAAAGGACCGTGCGCTGACCGCGCAGTGGGAAGCGGAGCGGGCCGCGATCCAGCAGATCAAGGCGGTGAAGCAGCGCATCGACGAGAGCGAGCATCGGCTCGACGACTCGCAGCGCCGCGGCGATCTCGAGGCCGCGGCCAGACTGCGCTACGGCGAAATCCCGCAATTGCAGCGCGATCTGCAGGACGCCGAGAAGCGTCTGGCGGAGCTCCACGCACGCGGCGGCGGGCTGCTGCGCGAGGAGGTGACCGCCGAGGAGATCGCCGAGGTGGTCAGCAAATGGACCGGCATTCCTGTGAGCCGGATGCTCGAGGGCGAGCGCGCGAAGCTGCTGCAGATGGAGCAGCGCTTGCAGGTGCGGGTGATCGGACAGGAGCACGCCGTTCGCGCCGTCAGCGACGCGGTGCGCCGCGCGCGCGCCGGCCTGGGCGATCCGCAGCGCCCGATCGGGTCGTTCCTGTTTCTGGGTCCCACGGGCGTCGGCAAAACCGAGCTCTGCAAGGCCCTGGCCGAATTCCTGTTCGACGACGAGCAGGCCGTTGTGCGCATCGACATGTCGGAGTTCATGGAGCAGCACGCGGTTGCGCGGCTGATCGGCGCGCCGCCCGGCTATGTCGGCTTTGAGCAGGGCGGCATGCTGACCGAGGCCGTGCATCGCCGACCGTACAGCGTGGTGTTGTTTGACGAGGTCGAGAAGGCGCACCCCGAGGTGTTCAACGTGCTGCTGCAGGTGCTCGACGATGGCCGCCTGACCGACGGCCACGGGCGCACGGTGGATTTCCGCAACACGCTGATCGTGATGACCAGCAACATCGGCTCACACCACATCGCCGCGCTCAGCGAAGGCGCCAGCGCGGTCGAGCTGGAGATCGAGCTCAGGGTCAAGGAGGAGTTGAAGCGCCACTTCAGGCCCGAGTTCCTCAACCGCATCGACGAGACGGTGATCTTCCACCGCCTGACTCGCGCCGACCTGCGCGCCATCGTCGATCGACAGCTTGATCTGCTCGCGGCGCGCCTGGCTGCGATCGGTCACGGCGTTGCGAAGGCCGACGCGTCGGGCGCCGCGGCGACGGGCGCCGGAATCGGCCTCGAAGTGAGCGCGGCGGCGCGCGATCGGCTGGCTGCCGACGGGTACGACCCGGTCTACGGCGCGCGGCCGCTCAAGCGCCTCATTCAGCAGACGATCGAGAATCCGCTGGCGCGACGCATTCTGGCAGGCGAGTTCGTGCCCGGCGACAAGGTTGTGATCGATGTCAGCGCCGACGGAATGCGCTTTGAGCGCGGAACGTAGGGGTTTGGACTAGAGCGGTTTGAAAAAAGCCCTTGCGCCGGGAGCGCGCACGCGCGTATAGA
>CAYMBL010000006.1:63834-111285 GCA_964388675.1 uncultured Planctomycetales bacterium | reverse complement strand
GGCGGCCGAGCCGTGGAACGCCGCCTATCTCGACAGCCTGGGCTGGGCCTATTACAAGGCCGGCGATTTCGCGGCCGCGGCCGAGCAACTGTCGCGTGCCGCGCGGCTCCGCGCCGGGCGCGACGGCACGATTCTCGATCACTGGGGCGACGCACGTTACCGAATCGGCGATTCGGCCGGGGCGCGCGAAGCCTGGCAGCGCGCGCGTGCGGTGCTCGTCGAAGAAGCGGCCGACGCACCGCCCGCGGACGAGGAATTGCTGCGCCGGGTTGAGGCCAAGCTCAAGCTGCTCGAATCGGGCGGCAAGCCGGCAGTCGCGCCGGCGTCCGGCGGCAAGTGAGAATCGCGGTGGCCGAGCATTTCAAAGTCGCACGACAGGTCATCCTCGACGAGGCGGAGTCCCTGCGCGCCGTCGCGGATGCGCTCGACGAGCGCTTCGAGGCCGTGCTGAACACCGTCCGCGGCTGCACGCAGGTGATCGTCAGCGGCATCGGCAAGAGCGGAATCATCGGGCAGAAGATCGCCGCCACGCTCACCAGCACCGGCACGCCCGCGGTCTTTCTCCACCCGGTCGAGGCGCTGCACGGCGACCTCGGCATCGTGACCGAGCGCCATTGCCTGCTCGCGCTCTCGCGCAGCGGCAACACCGACGAGATCGTCCGCTTCGTTCAGCATTTCCGCCGACTGGGCGGTCCCGTGATCGGAATGACCTGCGGGCTTCAGTCGCGGCTGGCGGAGCTCAGCGCTCACGTCCTGGCGCTACCCGATCTGCCCGAGGCCGGGCCGTTGAGCCTCGCCCCCACGACCAGTTGCAGCATGATGCTCGCGCTCGGCGATGCGCTGGCGATGGCGCTGCTGCACTCGCGCGGTTTCGGCGCGGCGGATTTCGCGCAGTATCACCCCGAAGGCGCGCTCGGCCGCCGCCTCCTGCTGCGAGCCGCGGACGTGATGCACGAGGGCGAGCGACTGCCGCTTGTGCGCGCTGACCAGCCGTTCGATCAGCTCCTGATGGAAATGACGCGGCAGGGGCTGGGGCTGGCGCTGATCGTCGACGCCAGCGGACATCTGCTCGGCACGTTCACCGACGGCGACCTGCGGCGGTTGCTGGAGCGCGCGGCCGATGTGCGTCGGCTCGACGCCGGCGCCGCCTACGCCCAGAGTCGCCGCTCCGCGACAGCTCCCGCGGTTCGTATTTCGGCCGTCCCGCCGGCTCGTCCGGCCGTCGAGTGCCTGCAAGCCATGCGCGACGCACAAATCACGAGCCTCGTTGTCGTCAATGAAGAGGGCGGCCCGATCGGCGTGCTGCGCCTGCTGGATCTGATGCGCGCCGGGCTCTGACCGCCGCATTTCGCGATCGACACGCTCATTCTGGGACCTCGCCGCCCGCGCACCGCCGCACACTGAAACGCTTCGCCCGGCGATCCGATACCGAGGGTAGCCGCGGCTCGACCCTCTTGGACGGGGGCGCCGCCGCTGCACGGAGCGCCTCATGAACGGCCCAACCGGGATCAGCAGCGCCACGGACCTCCAGACCATTGTCAGCGACGTGCTGGGGAACCTGGCGTTCCTCGTCAGCGATGACGTCGACGCCGCGGCGCCGGTCAATCGCGCCGACGCACTCACCTGCACGATTCAGTATCAAGGCCCGGTCAGCGGAGAACTGGGCTGTCGCTGCACGCCCAACTTCGCGCGCCAGCTCACGGCCAACCTGCTGGGGCTCGATCCCGCGGACCCCGCGGCGCAGGCGTCGGCGCATGACGCCGTCCGCGAGTTCATGAACGTGCTGTGCGGGCAATTCGTGACCGCGGTGCACGGACACGAAGGCGTCTTCAATCTCACGATTCCGAACATCGTCAGCGGCGTGGTCGAGCCGGCAACCCGACCGACGGCCGAGTGCACGCTGTCGATTGCCGGCGAGTCCTTGCGGTTCTGGTTCCGCGGCGCGGCGTAGGGTGAAATCACATGCTGCCGACTGAAATCGTCGAATTGTCGCAGAAAGAATACGAGCTGTTCCGCGATCTGATCTACCAACAGGTCGGGATCAATCTCGGCGATTCGAAGGCCCAGCTCGTGCGGAGCCGGCTCGGCAAGCGGCTGCGCGACGGAAAGTTTCGCAACTACCGCGAGTATTACGACTACGTGAAGCGTGATGCCACGGGCCGCGAGCTCGAGCAGCTCATCGACGCCATCTCAACCAATACCACGCATCTGTTTCGCGAGAACCGGCATTTCGAGTTTCTCACGGAAACGCTGCGCAAGTGGTGCGAACCCGGACGCCAGCACCGCGCGCAGATCCGCATCTGGAGCGCGGCCTGCTCGAGCGGCGAGGAGCCGTACTCGATCGCGATGACCGTCGACGACGTGCTGCGCGCCAGGAAGGGCGTGGTCGCGAAGATCGTGGCCACCGACATTTCGACGCGGGTGCTCGAGAAGGCGCGGGCCGCGGTCTACAGCGGCCAGCAGCTCGCGAACGTGCCCGCCGACTTCCAGAAGCGCTACTTCAAGAAAGTGACCGTCGACGGCGAAGCCCGGCACTCGGTGTGCGACGAGCTGCGCCGCATGATCACGTTCCAGCGCTACAACCTGATGTCCGACGCGGTGCCCATTCAGGGCGGCGTCGACGTGATCTTCTGCCGGAACGTGATGATCTACTTCGATCGGCCCACGCAGGAAAAGTTGGTCAACAAGCTGGCGCGGGCGCTGACGCCCGGCGGCTATCTGCTGATCGGGCACAGCGAGAGCCTCAACAACATTTCGCACCCGCTGACCTACGTGATGCCCACCACGTATCAGAAACCGGCGTAAGAGCCGGGCGACGGAGGCCGCGTGCGCGGCGAAGGCCCCATCCGCGTCATGCTCGTCGAGGATTCGGCGATCTTCCGGCGCATGCTCGCCGAAGCGCTGAACCGTCAGCCGGGCATCCGTGTCGTCGCGGCCGCCGCCGACGCCTTCGAAGCGCGCGACGCCATCCTGCGCGAGCACCCCGAGATCATCATCCTCGACCTCGAGCTGCCGAAGGTCGACGGGCTTTCGTTCCTGCGGCAGTTGCGCGAGCATTACCCGGTTCCCGTCATCGTCTGCACCGGCACCACGCCGCGCAACGGTCCGGCCGCGCTGCGGGCGGTCGAGCTCGGCGCGCTGGAAGTGATGATCAAGCCCAGCGGCATGGACCGCACGGCGCGCGATGCGCTCTTCGCTGATCTTGCCGCGCGCATCCGCGCCGCCGTCGCACACGCCCGGCCGTTCGTCCGCAGCCAGCCGGTGCGCATGAGCGTCGTGCCGCAGGCGTTTCGCGAGGCTGGGCTGAACCCGGCGCGGTTCCTGGTGGTCATCGGCGCCTCCACCGGCGGCACGGAAGCGATTCTGTCGCTGTTGCGCAGCGCGCCGGCCGACTTCCCGCCGACTGCGATCGTGCAGCACATGCCGGTGCAGTTCACGGCGTCGTTCGCCGACCGGCTGAATCGCCTGACGCCGCTGCGCGTGCAGGAGGCCGTCGAAGCCGGTCCGTTGACGCCCGGTTCGGCGGTGGTGGCGCGCGGCGACACGCATCTCACCGTGCGCCGCGTCGACGGCATGTGGCGCGCCCACTACACCAACCAGACCCCCGTCAATCGGCACTGCCCCAGCGTCGAGCCGCTGTTCGACTCCGCCGCGCTGCATGCGCGCTGCGTCATCGGTGTGCTCCTCACCGGCATGGGCGCCGACGGCGCGGCGGCGCTGCTGCGCCTGCGGCGCGCCGGGGCGCTGACGGTCGCGCAATCGCGCGAATCCTGCGTGGTATACGGCATGCCCAAGGCGGCGATTGAGATGGGGGCGGCCGAGCTGACCCGGGCGCCGGAGGAGATTCCGGCCGCGATCCTTGAGGCGCTGCAGCAGCGGGCCGCGGTTCGCAAGCCGGGTTAGCGCACGCGGATTGCCGCGCGCTCACACCGCGCGAATCATCACCATGTCGGTCTGCGGGTCGTTGCCGAACTGATACGGGTGCTCGCCGACATGGCGAAATCCACACTTCTCGTAGAACGCCCGCGCTCGCGGGTTGAACTCCCACACGCCCAGCCACAGCGTGCGGTGACCGCGGCGCCGCGTCTCCGCGAGGGCCAGCTCCATGAGATCGGCCGCCAGCCCGCGCCCGTGCCAGCTCGAATCGACATAGAGCTGGTTCAGTTCGAAGGCAGCTCGATCCTCGACGCACTCCGGCACATAGCCGTGCCGCAGCTTTAGATACGCTGCGAGTTCGCTGTCGACGTGCGCCAGGAAGTAATCGTTCTTCGGGTTGACAATCTCCGCCGCGATGTGTGCTACTGCATACGCGCGTTCGAGGTGAAGCTGCATGTCGCGCGGGTCGCTGAGTGCCGCGAATGTCTCGTGGAATACCCGCGCCGCGAATGGCGCGAGCTGCGCTGCGTCGCTATCAACGGCGCGCCGAATCGTCCACGGTCGCGCGGCGCCGGTGATTTGTTCGGGAGTGAGGTCGTGCCCGCCCACCGCCGTGTCAGGCGCCGGCCGGCGCTCGGCGCAGAAAATCCGTCTCGGCGAACAGCGTCTCGGCGAAGTAGCTGCTGCGCACAAACGGCCCGCTGGCCACGGCGCCAAAACCCAGCGACCGCGCCTCCGCCGCCAGCTCGTCGAACTCCTGCGGCGGGTAATAGCGCTCGACGGGCAGGTAATTCGCGCCGGGTCGCAGGTACTGCCCGATCGTGAGCAGGTCGCAGTTCGCGCTTCGCAGATCGCGCAGCGCCTGCGACAACTCTTCGCGGGTCTCGCCCAGGCCGACCATCACGCCGCTCTTGGTCATCGTTCGCGGATCGAGATCCTTGGCCGTTCGCAGCACGTCGAGCGATCGCTCATATCGCGCCGCGGGTCGCGCGCGCTTCTGAAGCCGCGCCACCGTCTCGAGATTGTGATTGAACACCTCGGGCCGCGCTTCGGTCACGATCCCGATCAACTCGCGCTTGCCGTGGAAGTCCGGCACCAGCACCTCGACCGTCGCGCTCGGCAACTTCGCGCGAACCGCGGCGATGCAGCGCGCGAAGTGCGTCGCGCCTTCATCGTGCAGATCGTCGCGCGCCACCGATGTGATCACGACATGCCGCAGGCCCAGGTGCGCCGCGGCTTGCGCCAGCCGCTCGGGCTCGTCGGCCTCCGGCGGCTGGGGCTTGGCCGTACCCACGGCGCAGAAACCGCAGCGCCGCGTGCATTCATCGCCCAGCACCATGAACGTCGCCGTGCCGCGGCTCCAGCACTCGGTCAGGTTGGGGCAGCGCGCCTCGACGCACACCGTGTTCAGCTTCAATCCGTCGATCAGCCGCCGCGTTTCGAACATCTCCGCCTGCGGCATCGGCCGTTTGAGCCACGGCGGCAGGCGTCGCTGGGGCGTGGCGTTGGCGTCAGAAATCACCGGCAGGGGGGTTGTGGCGCCCATAGCTTCCTCTCGCAAGGATTCTAACGACCCGCCGGGCCTGCGCCAGCCAGCCGTGACCGAGAGTTGACCTGGCGGCGTCGTCCGGTGCAGCCTAATTCCGCGCGATGGACAGCAGCGCGTGCGTGAACGATCGCGAAGCCGGGAACGCCGACATGGCATGTGCGTATTGCCGCTCGATCGCGCCGCGGGACTCGATCGCGATCGTTCCGCCTGATGAACCGCCGTATCGCTCGGTCGCGTCCGGAATCGTGGCGCTGGTTCGCTCCGCGCCGCCGCCTCCGCGAACCCAAAATCCGATCGTAAACGCCAGCAGCGCCACCGCCGCGTAGCGAAGCACGCCCGCCGAGCGCCGAGAGAATGGAATCACCGGTGGCGAAGTGTGTGCTCGCAACGGCAGCGCCGCAGCATGCTCCGCCTTCATCGTCACGATCGGCGCGGCCTGCAGCAGATCGCGCACGCGCGCCAACTCGGCGAATTCCTGCGCCCGCTGCGGATCGGCCGCGAGCGCCAGCTCCAGCCGCGCGCGATCCTCGGTGCTCAGTTCGCCCGCCAGAGCGCCCGCCAGCAGTTGTTCGTAATCGTGCGAGTTCATTCGGTTACTCCCGTTCCGCCCTGCAGTCTCAACCGATCGCGCAGCGCCCTTAGCCCGCGCACGTAATGCGTCTTCACGGTCGGCGCCGACACTCCAAGTTCGTCCGCGATCTCGGCGAAGGTGCGGTCGTCAAAACAGCGCGCCAGCAACACCAGCCGCTGCTGCTCACTCAATTCCAGCAGCGCTTGCCGCGCCAGATCGGCGCTCTCGCGCTGCGCCGCGATCGCCGGCCCGGTCGCAGCGCCCGATGCAGCGTCTTCAATCCCGTCGCCGCCGGCCGTCGCGCGATCGCGCTGCCGCCAGCGGTCGATCGCCAGGCGGCTCGTCGTCGAGCGAAGCCAGCCCAGCGCCGCCCTTTCGTCGGCAAAAAGCGGTTGCGACCGCACCAGCCGCAGGAACACTTCCTGCAACAGGTCAGCCGCATCCGCGTCGTGTCGACACATCGCCCGCGCCCAGCGATACACCAGGCCGCGATACGCCTCAAAACACGCTTGCGCGTCCAATCCCACGGTGGGTTCCTATCGCCGCTCGACGCGGCTGGTCGCCATCAGCAGCTCCGAGCGATCGTACAGCGCTTGTCCGTCGAATTCCCAGGTGACGAATCCGTCGTCCGACAGCTTTCCGTTGTGCAGAATCACTTCGCCCGGCAGCTCGATGCGCACCTCGAAGCGCTCGTCGCCGATGTCTTCCGTCGCCGCGCGCCGCGCCTCCTGCAGGTCCATCGCCGCCTCGAACTTCTCGCGCTGCTGGCGCGAGACGCCCAGCTCGGTCAGTTCCGCGTCCAGCCGCTGGTCGACGTCCTTGAACAGATCGTTCGCGATGTCGTCGATCCGCTCATCACGGGCGCCGCTCTGTTCTTGCGACAGCAACGCCAACAGCGGCTCGAGTGGCGCGCGGTCGAATTCGTCCAGCAGGGCCGCCCGCAGCCGCAGCGCATAATCCTGCGGCCATTCCTCGATCGACCGCGCCGCGGCCATCACGAACTCGCTGCGCTTGTGCGCTTCGAGGCCACGCAGCAGCTCGAGCAGCGTGGCACGCTGTTCGTCGCTCATCTCAGCCGGGTCGCCTTCAAGACCACCCAGCTTTTCTTCCGCCCCCAACAGTTTCTTGGCGTGCTCGAATCGCTGATGCTCGCGCGACTGGTATTCGCGGAAGAAGTGGTAATACGTCCCATCCTCGCGCTTCTCGACTCTCACATGTCCCGGAAACCGCAGCGCGGCTTCGTGCTCCGGGTCGCCGGAGACCGCGTACGAATCCGGCAGGTCTTCGCCCGCCTTGACCGTACGATCCGCGCGCAGCACGCGCTCTTCCTTGTTCTCCGACTTCAGGTTTTCGCTCGTCACGTTCCAGCCCGACTCCTCGGAGGGCAGCGCGTCGCCGCCGGAGAAATCGCCGACGTCGCCGCGGAACTCCAGCCGCACGTCGGCTGCGCCGTCCGGATGCACGCGAATCGTCTCTTTGCGCTCCAGGCAACCTGCGAGCAGCATCGCCAGTGCGCCGACCGTCGCGATCGACGCGGTGGAAAACCGTGCCATGTGTGTGTCTCCTTCGTGATCTTGCGCCGCGGAGCCCGCTCCGGGCTGTCGCGCCGCCGGTATGACAAACGCGGGCCGAGCGGTTTCGGATGACGCGCAACTCCCGATTTTTCAGGATTTCGCCTACGATTCGACGGCACATGAGCGAACGGGCCCTCGACCAGTTCACGCCGGCGTCACAATCCGGTCTGCTCGCCCAGCGCGCCCGTGCCCGCGGCGCGCCGCCACCGCCCAAGGCAGGCGTCCGCGAGCTGATCCGTCTCGTCTGGCCGCATCGACGGCCCATGCTTATCGGACTCCTGCTCGGGGCCGGGGTCGCGCTCACCTACGCCGCGAGCCTCGGCGGCATCCTGCCCGTGCTCAAGGTCGTCGTCGAAAACCAAAGTCTCCGCGACTGGCTGATGCAGAAAGCCGACGCCCACGCCGCCTGGTACTCGCCCACGCTGCGCTCGCTCGCGCTGCTCTTTCCGGCCGACACGACGCCCACCGGCCGCCTCAACTCGCTGCTCGGCGTGATGGGCGTGCTGCTGTTCATCAACGTCCTCGGCAACGCGTGCCGCTGCGTTTCGCAATATCTCGTGCTCTTTGCGTCGCATCGCGCCATGATGGACCTGCGGCGCCGGCTTTATCGCAAGAGCCTTCATGTGCCCGTGTCGCAGGTCACGGGAAACGTCGCCGAACGCGTCAGCCAGTTCATGTCCGACACGCGCGAAATCTTTCTCGGCGTCACCACGCTCTTCGGCAAGGTCGCGCGCGAGCCGCTCAAAGCCGTCTTCGTGCTCGGCGTCGCGCTCGCGCTGGATTGGCGGCTCACGCTCGCCGTCGTCACCATCGCGCCCGCCGCGATCGGCATCCTCTGGTTCTTCGGCCGCCGCGTGCGCAAGGCCACCGTGCGCCTGCTCTCGGGCTACGGCGTGATGGTGCAGGGACTGGAAGAGACGCTGCACGGCATCGACACCGTTAAGGTCTACGCCCGCGAGGGCCACGAACGGCTGCGCATGTGGCGACTCGAGCGCCAGCTCATGAAACAGCAGTTGCGCCTCTCGTGGATCGAGGCCTTCAGTGCCCCGCTGATCGAAGTCGTCGGCGTGCTCGTCGCATCGGGCGCGATCGTGTGGCTGGCTTCGCGCACCTTCTCGGGCGAGCTGTCGCCCAGCCACTTCATGACGATGGTGATTCTGCTGGCCGCGCTGCTCGACCCCGTGCGCAAAGTCGCCAACGTTTACAACATGGTGCAGCGCTCCGGCGCCGCCTGCGGCCGGGTGCTGGCGTTCCTCGAACAACCCGAAGAGCGATCACCGTTCAGCGCGAGCGCCGCGCCGCCTGCCGGCCCGCCGGAGGTGGTGTTCGACCGCGTGGTGTTTCGCTATTCGCCGCAGCAGATTCCGCCGGCGCTCGATGAGGTCAGTTTGCGCGTGGCGCCCGGCGAATGCGTAGCGCTCGTCGGTCCCAACGGCAGCGGCAAATCGACGCTGCTCAAGCTGCTGCCGCGGCTCCTCGACGCCGAAAGCGGCCAGGTGCGCCTCGATGGACAGGAGCTGCGCGCCCTGCCGTTGCGCGCCCTGCGGCATCGGGTCGCGGTCGTGGCGCAGCGCCCGGCGATCTTCGCCCGCAGCGTGCGCGAGAACATCGCTTACGGCCTGCCCGATGCGAGCGACGCGCAAATTCGCGCCGCCGCCGAGGCCGCCTTCGCGATCGAGTTCATCCAGGCGCTGCCCGAGGGGTTCGACACGGTGATCGGTGAGTTCGGCACGTCGCTTTCAGGCGGTCAGCGGCAGCGGCTCGCGATCGCCCGCGCGTTCCTCAAGCCGGCCGATGTGCTGGTTTTCGACGAGGCCACCAGCGAGGTTGACGCCGACAGCGAGCACAAGATTCACGAAGCGCTGCACCGTCTGCGCCGCGACAAGACCACGTTCCTCATCGCGCATCGACACACCGTGATGGACATGGCGGATCGCATCGTGGTGATGGACGGCGGGCGGGTTGTCGATTCGGGCACGCGCGAGCAGTTGCTCGACCGCTGCCCGCTGTTCGTCGCGCTCTACCGCGCGCCGGGTTCCTGAGGCAACTCGCCGTCACGCCCCCGCCGGATCGCGAAACGAATCCAGCAGCACGGGCGCATCGAACGGCGTGACTTCGTACACGACCATGCGACCGATCTCGCGGCGATAGATGTGCACGTCGGCCGCCGGTTCGCGAATCGGGGCGCGATCCGCGCTCAGCTCGTCGAAGAACAGCATCACCGGCTTGCCGTCGCGCTTCAGCAACAGCGTATAAGCCCGGTTCGACGGCAGTTCCGAGGTGCCCCATCCCAGCAGCGTGACCGCCACCGGCGGCGCCGCCGCGACCAGACCCTGTCCGAAGCGCTCGCGAAAGCGATCGTTGTATTCGCTTGGGTCCTTGCACTCGTGGTACGCGCGAAAGCCGGTCTCGATTGCCTGTCGATAGGCCGCGACCAGCGTTGTCGGCGTGGGCAGAGCGATCGGCCGGTGACCAGGGGTCGATTGCGACGACCAGACCCACGTCGCCAACACGGCCAGCACGGCTGCGGCGATTCCCAGCGGGGCGAGCCGGTACAGGCTCGGCACGGATCGAGTCACGCGCCCGAGCGGCAGCGCCGCCAGGCAGGCTTCGACCGCCTCCGGCCGCGCCGCACGCGACAGCGAAGCGTCGATCGATTTTTGCAGCGCGGCAGCGCGCTGCAATTCCGCGTCCGATGCCAGCACTTGCTCGAATTCCGACCGCTCGCGCTCGTCCATCAGACCGTCGAGGAAACGGTCGAGTTGCGCCTGCGCGTCCTGGGAGGTCATCTTCTTTCCCTCTCGCCGCCGGCAACGGCCGTCGACAGTCGCGCCCGAAGCAACTGCCGAGCCCGATGCACGTGGCTCATCGCGGTGCCCTCCGGAATTCCCAGCAGGCTCGCGATCTCCGAATACTCCAGCCCGTCCACGGTCCGCAGGAGCAGGCAGGCCCGCGCCGTCTCCTGAACCTCGCCGAGCGCCGCCATCACGTCATCGTCGAACAGCTCCTGGTCCTTCGACAACGTGAACGAGGCGCTGAGCATGCTCGACTCCTGATGCTCGGCCCGCGGCGCCGCCGCTTCCGGCTCCAGCGGCGTCGCATCCAGCGAAGCGCCGCGTCGCCGTCGGTGCGACCGATTGGCGTTGCGCGCCACGAACTGCACGATTCGCGACAGCCAGGCGCCGAAGTTGGTGCCGCGCTCGAACTCTGCGAACTTGCCGAAGGCGACAATCGCCGCCTCCTGCACCACGTCGTCCGCCAAGGTCCGATCGCGCGTCAGCCCGAACGCCGTCAGCCACGCCGAACGGTGCGCTTCGCGAAACAAGGCCGAAAACTCAGCGCGCACCTCGGCGGTGCGGGAGCTGCCCGGCCCTTCGAGAGGCGGTCCGCCCATCGGCTAGCCCTCTATGTCCTCACAAAACGCAAGCCTTGCAATTCCGTGAAGATGCGGCGGCATGATACGTGGCTCATGCATCCCGAACCAGACCGGCCATCGCCGCCACGTGCTCAGGCCCCGTGCCGCAGCACCCGCCGATAATCGCCGCTCCGGCTGCAAGCCAGGTTCGGGCGTGATCGCAATACGCGTCGGGAGCGACTGACTCGCTGAAGCTCCAGCCCGCGGTCGGCTCGGCATTTCCGATGTGGGCATACGCCGCGAGCGGTCGCGCGGAAATTTCCCTCAACGTCCGCAGCGCCGCCAGGATTCCGCGAGGCGGAGCACAATTCACCCCGATCGCGAGCGGGTCCAGCGGTTCGATCGCGGCCACGGCGTCCGACAGCGGCTCGCCGCCCAGGAGCCGACCGTCCTCGCGCGGCGCCAGCGACACCACGAACGGCAGTCCGGTTTCCGCTGCCGCCTGCGCCGCGACGTGAGCTTCGCGCACCGTGTTCATGGTCTCGACCCAGATCAAATCGGGTTGCGCCTGGACCAGCCATTCCGCCATCCGGCGGTGCTCCTCGCGCAGCTCATCGTCCGGCGGAACGCGCTCAGGGCAGTAGCAGTCCTCCACCGGGGCGACGCTCGCCGCCACCCAGCCGCAGCCGCCGGCACGCTCGCGCGCCTCCCGCGCCAGCCGCACGGCGGTTGCGTTCATTTCGCGGCCGCGCGACAGCAGCCCGGCTCCGGCGAGCGTCCGCACATTCGTGCGAAAGGTGTTCGCGACGACGATCTGCGCTCCGGCGCGCCAGTAGTCCTCGTGAATCGCGCGGACTGTTTCCGGCGAATCGAGCAGCGCCCGCGCCGACCACAGCGGCAGGTCGGTAGGGCAACCCCGGCGCTGCAGTTCCGTGCCCGTGGCGCCGTCGAGCACCAGCGCACCCTCGCGCAGGGCTGCCGGCAGGTTCGCTTTTGTCGGCATGGTCATGGGTTCCGTGTACGCTGCCTTCGTGCGTCGCGTCGCTCGATCCTAGCACGCTGAGGACGGTTCGTGGCTCGTTGGATTTCCGCCGGGCTGTGGCTGGCGCCGGCGCTCGGCGCATTGCTGGCGTGGAGCCTGCTGATCCAGGCGCGACAGCCGCAGTTCATCGCCGACGAGCGGATTCACCACGGCGTGATCGAGAAGATTGCCGCCGGCGAACCAGCGCCCGCCAACCTGCCGATGCTGCCCGCCTATCACTATCTGGTGGCGGCTGTGAGCAGCCGACTCGGCGGCGCAAACCTAGCCCGAACGCGCGGCGTGACGACGGCGCTCGCTGCGTGCGCTATTCTGGCACTCTGGGCGGCGGCGCGAACCCGTGCGCTCGCAGAAGATGACACGCACGCGCGATTCCTGACTCTGGTGTTCAACCCGATCTGGTTCGCGCTGGCTCCGCTCGCGTACACCGAAACCGCGGCTCAACTGGGGCTCGCGCTGATCCTGCTGGGTTTGGCGCGAGAGTGGCCGTGGCTTGCCGTCGCCGGATTGGCGTGCTCCGCGGCGGCGCGACAGTCGAACCTGGCGTGGATTCCGCTCGTCGCCGCGTGGATCGCACACTCCGCGTGGCGCCGTGCCCCGCAAACGCAGCGTGCTCGCACCCTCGCGCTCGCGCTGGCGCCGCTTGCGCTCGTGCTCCTGCTGCCGTTGGCGCCGCTTGCGCTTGGCCGGCGCCTTGTGCCGCCGCCGAACGACCCGAATCAGGCGCGGCTGAATGTCGCTCAAATCTACCTGTATCTGCTGACGCTGGCCGTGGTGTTCGCGCCGTGTCTGCTGATTGCGCTGGCGCGCCAGCGGCGCATTCTGCTGAACCTGCTGTCTTCGGGCTGGCGGGCGGCGCTGCTGCTGGCGGCGGTGGGCGCAGTCTGGCTCGGTTTCCTCAACCCGCACCCGTGGAACGGCGACACGAACTACCTGCGCAATCTGGTGCTGGTTGCGTTGCAGACTGACGCGGTGTTTCGCATGGTCTGCGCGGCGGTGATCGTCGTCAGCCTAGGGGGTTGGGCAGCGCTATCCGCCGAGCAGCCGCGGCGTGTTCGCTGGCTCGCCCTGACGGCATTTGCGTGTGCGTACGTCGGCGTGCATTGGCTGGCCGACCCGCGCTACTACATTGCGCCGATCCTGCTGATGAATTTCGCGATGCACGCGCAGCCTGCAATCCTACGTGCACAGGCCGCATGGCAGATTCTGCTATCCGCGGCGCTCGCGGGATTCGTGTGGATGCACGGCAACGTTCACGGCGGTGTGCCGTAGCCGCGATCGGGTAAGTCCGGCCGTCGGATGCGTCAGGGGCCGACAAGCTCAGAGAGCAGGACCGGTGCGTTCTGCTGCCCGATGGGCGGGAAGCGCGTCGGGTCGAGGATCTGCTCCGAATCCGCCAACGGGCCGCTAGCGCTCAGCGTGCGCGAGACCGTCGGGTCGGCGATGAACAGGTCGCCGCCTTCCATCACGTCGCCGTCCTCGTCCGTGGGGCGCAGCCCGAGCAGCAGACCGGCGACATGCGCTGCAACGCGGCCCAGCGCATCGCCGAGCTCGCCTTCCGACATCGGGTCGTTGAGGAACGCGCCGTCGTCGGCGCGGGCATCGATGGTGCCGGCGAAGACGATGCCGGAGCCGGTCGCGGTCTCGTTGCGCGGATCGACGAAGTCGGCGATGCCGAGCAGCGTGTCAAAGCTTTGGCCGTCGGCCACCGTCTCGCTCGAAACGCCGCCGACGTAAATCGTCTGGAAAGGCGGCGGCAGATCGACGGGGTTTCCGCTCAGGTCGAAGGTGACGTCGTCGGACGAGACGAAGTTCACGTTGAAGCCGGAGTAGGTGGTCGTAAGGCGGTTCATGATCGCGCTCTTGAGCACCGCGGTCTCGGTGTCGCCCCACGAACCGTCGAACAGGTTGCCGACGAACTCGGGAATGTCGATGGGCGGATGAATGCCCGCGCTGACGTCGGCCGCTCCGCGGAAATCCACCAGGAACGTGGCGGCGACGGGCGACTCGCCGACGGCCGCTCCGCGCTGGATGCGGACGCTGGCGCTCAGACCGCCGTCGAGCACGAGATAGTAGCTCTCGCTGGTGTGTCCGATGATGAGCCGCGAATCGCGCGTGAAGAACGCCTCGATCGGGTTTACCCCGACGAACGACGCGTCGGAGCGCTGGGTGTACCACGCGAACAGGTCGAGGTTGCGGTCGAGGATGGTGATCGCGAAGTCGTTCGTCGAACTGTAGGTCTCGACGAAGCCGGGCGTCGGCAGAAAGCTGACGAAGAGCCGATCGCCGCGCTCGAGCCGCCCGAGATCGACGATCTGACGATCACTGGTTTCGTCGGTGACGACCGCGACTTCGTCGGCCGGAATCACCGGCGGCGCCGAAGCCAGCGAAGTCGGGAACGAATCAACGATCGTGATCAGCGGGTTGGCGTAGACGCGGATCGGATTGGTGCGGTCGGTGTCGACCTGCATCCAAGCAAAATACTCGCCCGGAACCACGCCACTGATGTCGAGCGCGGTGGGGACGTTGATCGGAAGGTCGTTGACCAGCACGCCGTCAATGGAGTTCGTGTCGAGCTGCGTGGCGTTGCGCGCGGCGACGGTCGCGACCAATTCGGTTCCGTTCGGCGCGTAAGCGACGCCGGAGATCGGCGAGATGCACGGCGTGATTTCGCGCTGCAGCGCGCCGGTGACGCTGGTGAACGTGCGGAGCGAGCCGTCGGCGCTGCCGGTCGCGACCTGCCCGTTCTCGAGCGAGATGGCGACGGCGATCACGTTGTCGTCGTGACCGGAGTAGGTGGCGACCTGCATCCCCAGACCGGGGCTCCAGGCGCGGGCGGTGTCATCGTCGCTGCCGGAGATCAGCACGAGCCCGTCGAGGCTGAACGCGAGCGCGTTCACCGACTCGGCGTGCCCGGCGAGGGTGCTCGACAGCGTGCCGCCGGTGATGTTCCAAAGCCGGATGAGCGAGTCGGAGCAGCCGGTCGCGATCAGCGTCGGATCGGACGGCGAGCAGGCGACGGCGTTGACCGCGAGCGGGTGCTCGAAGTCGCGCAGGATCGAGCCGTCGGCGGCGGACCACACGATCGCGCGCCGATCCGAGCCGCCGCTGACGATCTGCGTGCCGTCGGACGAGAACGCGACGTCGAGCACGCCGGCGCTGTGACCGGTGAGCGTGCGGACGATCGCGCCGTCGGCGATGTTGCGGACGACGACCGTCGCATCGGCCTGGGCCGCGGCAAACGTCAATCCGTTCGGCGCGATTGCAATTGCGTTTACCGCGACTCCGGCTTCGTAGCTGTTGAGCACAGAGCCGCTGGCGGCGTCATGACGCAGCACGGAGCCGTCTTCGCCCGACATCAGGGTCGTGGCGCCGTCCGGCGCGTACGCGACGTCGGTGATGCCGTCGACGTCCATGCCGACGCCGGCGCTGGTCAGGGTGATGCGCTCCACGCCGCTGTTGCGGTCGTAGATGATCGCCTGCGAGTCGCACGGGTCCTGGTCGGCGTCGATGCCGGCCTGCGTGGTGAAGGGAACGCCGGACGCGAGCGACACGTCGGCTTGCACCCACAGCGGGGCGTCGGAGGAGACCATCATGTCATTCAAGGCAGCCGGCGGGGTGCGCACGGTGACCACGGGCGTGGGGATGCCCACCGAGACGATCGTCTCGGCGCGGCCGGCGACGCCGTCGTCGTCGGTGACGGTCAGCACGACGCGAAACACGCCGGACGAAGCGTACTGGTGCTGCACCGTGGGCAGGAGTTCGACGGAGCCGTCGCCGAAGTCCCAGCGGAAGGAGGCGATCTCGCCGTCGGGGTCGAACGAAGCCGACGCGTCGAGGTTGAACACCGCGGGTGCGAACTCGGCGACGGTGCGATCGATGTTGAGCACGGCGACCGGCGCCTCGGTCACGACGATGACGACCGTGCGGCTGGCGACGGCCGCGAGGTCGTCGGTGAGCGTCAGGCGGACGGTGAACTCGCCGGTGCTTGCGAAGGTGTGCAGCGGGGCGAGTTCTTCGCTGGTCGCGGTGCCGTCGCCAAAGTCCCATACCCTCGAAACGATCACTCCGTCGTCGGTGCTGCGGTCGGAATCGAACTGCACGCGCAGCGGTGCGACGCCGCGCACGACGTCGGCCGTGATGACGGGCGTGGGCAGCAGGTTGAAAACGAATGGGCTATCGGTCCCGGTGGGCAGACCGGTGCACCCCAGCGTCGACACGATGATCGAGGCGAGGCAGAGGGTGGTGGCGCGGGTTCCAAAGCGACCGGTTCCGGGCATACAATGCTCCTGAGCGTCGGGCGCATAGTACGCCCGTTCCGAAGTATGAGACCGACAAATAGTCGCATCAAGGGGGCGGGTCGCGTTTCGCGGTCGAGAAAAGCCGCCCGGTGAACGGTTCGATTTCATAAGTCGGCGTGCAGCCGTCGGAAAGAGCGCACATGAGCCTCGCCCGATCGATCGGCCCCGCTTCGTCAATCCTGCTGCTGGCGCTGAGCGCGCTGCTGCTGGCGGGCTGCCCCGCAAACGAATCCTCGATCGACGCGCTGGACACGACCCCCATCGGCAACGCCGGCGGAAGCAGTGGCAGCACGAGCGACGGTTCGCCGTCAGCCGATCCGGACGTTGTCGGGCCGCCGGCGCCGGGCGCGCCGCCGACGCCGTCTGTGCCGGCCGAGCCGGATTCGGATGACGGTTCCGCGGTGGCGGGCGCCAGCGCCGACGAGGCGGCGACCGCGCCGCAGTTTCCGGGCTGTTCGGAGCCGCTGTCGCTGGATGAATGGCGCGGCGAGATTTTTCGGCTGGTGAACGAGGAGCGGGCGCAGTTCGGGCTGGGCGCGGTCAGCCGCAACGCACAGCTCGAGGCCCAGGCGAGTGCCTACGCGTGCGAGATGATCCAGTTCGATTTCTTCGCCCACGAAAACCCGGTGACGGGGACGACGCTGCGCGAGCGGACCGACGAATTCGGCTACGACTACGCGGTGGTGGGCGAGAATCTGGCCGCGGGCCAGACGACGCCGCTGCAGGCGTTCAACGACTGGCTGGCGAGCCCGTCGCATCGCGAGAACATTTTGGATGAGCGCTTCACGGAACTGGGCGTGGGCATCATGACGGGCGGCTCGTTCGGGACGTACTGGGTGCAGGAGTTCGGCCGCCCGGCGGACGAGGCGCCGTAGGGGCGGGGGTGGGAGTTGCAACGAGGCGGCACAGACGAGAGATATCGAGAACACACGCGACGCTGGATATGAAAAGTTCAGTCGGTGAGTGTCTCTGGTGGCAGGATTCGGTGAGGCGCCGAGAACGGCTAGGACGATGCACGCGCGACTTGATACCTCACTCGAGAGTTGGGGCGGATTCAGCGCGACGCCGGACGGTTCGCTTATCTACGGCCGACTTTCGTACACGCCTGATAGGGGCATAAGCGTCGAACTCGCAGAGAACCCATCGGGCAGCCTGAGACTCAAGGAGTTCGCCCAGGGGACCTTCCCCAGCCCGGCAATACTGTACGGCCAACTCGTCGACGGAACCCGCGTGACGCTTTCCGGTTGCCACGTCACAGCGGCCGCGATGCAACTTGGTTTCGGGATCGGATCGCCAACAACTATCTTTGCCAATCAAGCGTTGTTCGGCGCACATGTCGCCGATCTAGATCAGGTGCGCGTCAAGAGTTATTCAGTAGAACTCTCGTCGCTGCACAATTGGACCGGTTCGTCGCCGATCGAAATGCAAGAGGATCGCGACGGCGGTCGCCTATTGGGAGTTCAAGCGAGTTGGCGCTTCGCCGGGCCGATTCGCGTTACGCTGCCGGAGCGGAATTTCGACGTTGAAATCGCGCATGGATTTAATTGTTCGCGATCGAGCTGCTCTACAACCCTTGCGTGGAGCGCGGCGCTCGTCGTGAGAGCGAACACTGACATTCTGTTTCGGGAGGCGAACGGGGCCGCATGGCAGTGCCAGAGTCTAATGACTCTGTTGGTAGGTAGGCAGCTGAGCATTCGGTCGATCACGATAGAAGCCACTGAACGTGACGACGCCGCCAAGCATTTGCAATTGCGCGTCCAACAACGTGGCAAGCACGACCAGGCGGACGTACATCCTTTCGAAATGCTACTCCCATACGAGATGATAAGGGAAGAGTTCTCGGGAGCTGTGCGGCAATGGTACAACCGATCGGAGCAGGCCACCCTTGCCAGCAACATATTCTTCGGATCTCAGCTGCTCAAGGAATCGACGGTGAATGTCAAGTTTCTCGCGATTTGCCAAGCAGCCGAGTCCTACCATCGGTCGCTCGGGAGCGGCGTGTACATGAATCAACAGACGTATGACGAAGTGATCACAAAATTCATTTCTGCTATACCAAGTGCCATCACGCAAGACCACCGGCAGAGCCTGAAGAGCCGCCTGCGGTATGGTAATGAGTACTCACTGCGAACGCGGCTCATGGGGTTGCTGAAGCGCCTGCCCCCTGCCGTTCGGCGGAGAATTGATGGCGGGAGTACGAGCCGCTTCATCTCAAAAGTAGCGGATACGCGCAATTTTTATACGCACTACGATCATGCTTCACAAAAAAACGTATGGTCAGGGCGGAGTGCGTTGGTTGCGGCCGAGAGGTTGCGTGTGTTGGTCGTGGCGAATCTGCTCTTAGATCTTGGGCTCCCGGATTCGAAGCTCGACAGTATCCTTGGTCGCAGCCGGGAGTTTCAGCATTGGCTGAATGAACAGCTACCACCGTAACAACTGTGGACAAACCAGTTGCCGGGGGGCATGCATACCACCGCCTTGGAGGAGAGGCCGGTCCCCCAAGGAATCCCCAAGAGGTCCTTCAAGTTGCCGCGTGCCGTGCCGACGGCCTTTGCGTCGGCATGTTCGGCTGGTCGCGCGTTGCATGCGACCTTTGGGTCGGCGTGGCACCCAACGCGCGGTCTGCATGCTTACGCGGAGTGCCGCGAAAGCACGCCACACGAGCCACGCCCTAGGCGGTCTAGACCGGCCGGAGGCCGGTCCCCCGGGGAATCCCCCGAGAAGCCCTTGAGGCTCCCCGAGAGCCACTTCTGGGAACCCCCCGGCGGTCCTTCAGGGGGCTCCCGAGATCTCCCTCAGAGTTGGCGCGAGTTCGTCGCTACTCGTTCGTAAACAGCGTGCGATCGCGCAGCTCGACCGCGCGGTCGATCAGCTCCGCGTTGGTCGGTTCCGCGGCTGGCTGAAGCGCCAGCTCCGGCATCACCTGTTCGTCGCGCAGCGTCGTCGGCCAAAGAATCTCGAAGAAGAAGTCCAGCGGCGACCACTGGAACCACGGAGCCGCGACCCGATGATGCGTCTTCAGCGTCTGGTACCCCGTCTTGCGCAAGATGACGTCGTAGTCGCCGTACCAGGTGAATGAGAACTTGAGCGGCGTGACGCCGACCTCCTCGTCGTTGACGAAGACGCGCGCCCCCGGCGGCTGGCTCGAGATCTTCAGCGTGCGCTCGACGCAGCCCCCGACGCCGGCCAGCAGCGCCAGCAGGGCGACGGCGTGAAGGGCGGCGGCGCGCGCGGGCAAGCTTGTCATGATTCCTTCACCTCGAATAGCTCGCAGTCGAGCGTGTTCAGATCGAGCACGGCGGCGGTGCAGCGCCCGTGCACCCAGCCGCAGCATTCGCCGGGATTCACGAACAGCCGACCCCGCTCGCGCGTGATGCCGGCGATGTGCGTGTGGCCGGTGACGACCACTTCGGCCCAATCGACGTCCTCGGGCTTGCACCACTCGCGGAAATGATGCAGCAGAATGCGCCGCCCGGCCAGTTCGACGCGCAGCGGGCCGTCCTGAATCTGCGGCAGCACCTGTCGCAGGCCGACGCGCTCGCCGTCGTTGTTGCCGTAGGTGACGAAGACGCGGCCGGCGTGAGCGGCGAGCAGGCGTGCCGCGAACGGCGCCACCAGATCGCCGGCGTGCAGAATGTGCGTGAGGCTCAGCTCTCGGAAGCGCTGCAGCGCGGCGGCGAACGTCGGCAGGCGGTCGTGCGTGTCAGCGATCAGACCTACGCGCATGGCGCGAGACTCCGCATCCGGGTTGCGGGTATTCGGACGCGGAGCGCTTCCGGCGTCAAGCGCGATTATCAGGTCTTGAGGTCGAATAACTGGGGCGCATTCCGCGTGCCGCTCGCGACGGCGTTTCGCATGCTTTCGTCAGCCGGGCGTCGCGAGGGGCGCAGACCGGCGGCGGCGCGGCGTTCATTCTGGGACGCTTGCGCGCGCAGCGTGCATCGGCGATGGGAGCCCGGCGCAGGTCGCCGGTATGGGCCAAAGTCGAGCCGGCCGAGTACCGAGTACGGGTGCAAGGCGGGGAAAGGAAGCGAGAGTGGCGGCGGGAAGCACGATCGTTTCGCGCAAGTCGCAACTTGCGCTGCTGGCGGCCGCGTGTGCGCGGCGGGCACGACTGGAACTGCGGGCGCGGCGCGGCTCGCCGTCGCTGCGCGCCGAATCGCGATTCGCCGGACTGCGCAGCGGAGCGCTGCTGGTCGACTGGGATCAAGGCGGCGGACCGGGGACGTTTGAGCGCAACGGAACCGCGCTGCAGGTTCGATTTCGAGAGAACGGGCGGGCGTACGTGTTCAGCACCGCGAGCCGGGGCATGGCGAGTGAGGAGGCCGAGGCAGGGCCGGCGCTGTCGTTGCAGGTGCCTTTGCGCATCGAGCGCGCCGAGCACCGGCGACATCCGCGCGTGCTCCTGCCTGAGTGCGCCGAGTTTCTGGTCGGCATTACGCCGCTGCGCGGGAACACGCGCGGCTTTGAGCTGCGCCTGCGGGATTTTTCGCTCACCGGGCTGGGCGGGCGTTCGTTCGGCGAGGCGGGGACGCTCGAGGTTGGAGCCTGGTGCTGGGTCGACGTGCGGTTTCCGCCGCCGGCACGGGGCTTTGACCTGATCGCGCGCTGCGTGGCCTGTCGCGAGGTCGAGGGATCCGCGGAGTGCGAATTGGGTTTTTCGTTCGAATCGGGCGAGGAGTCGTCAGGGCGCGAGCGGCGCATCGCGCGGCTCGAGGAGTTCGTGAGAAGCCGGTTCGGAGTTCAAGACGCGGCGGCGGACATCGAGCGCGCCGAGGAGTAGAGCCATGCAATATCTGATGCCGTTGCAGCCCAAGCAGACCGCGCGCCTGATCGAGCAGGCCGTGCGTTGCCGCGCTGCCATCGAGCTTGAACCGCGCAACCGCGTCGGCAACGAGCCGCTGCGCGGGGTGCTGACCGGCCGTGAGGACCATCTGCTCGCGCTCGAGCTTTGCGACGGCGCGGGGGGCGTGCTGCTGGATCTGGTCGGAGCGTGCGCCGAAGCGAGATTCATGCTGCAGGATCAGCTCTATCTGTTCAGCACGAGCGTGCTCGACGTGGTTGACGAGCAGAATCCGCCGCGGCTGCTGCTGACCGAACCCGATCTGATCAACGCGATCAACCGGCGGCGCTTCGAGCGCACCAACGGCGTGATCAGCAGCCAGGTGCGGCTCTTCCCCGAGGATGGTGCGCCGCCGCACATCGGACTGCTGGGCAGCGTCAGCATCGGCGGGCTGTCGTGCGAGCTGCCGGGTACACAGCTCGACGAGCGGCTCTACGTGGGCGACCCGGCGCGGGTGGAGTTCGAGCTGGCCGGTCTGGAGAGCGAGTTCAAGCTGCCGGTGGTGATCTGCACCAAGAGTTTCAATCGCGACAAGACCGTGCTGTCGGTCGGGCTCGAATTTCAGACGCCGCCCCCGGGCAGCCCGGCAGAGCGCGAGATCGAACGCCTGGTGGCGGCGCTGTACGAAATGTCGGCGCAGCACCTGGACCTGGAGGGCGATTGATGAGCACGAGGATGATCCAGTCGCGCACCGAGGCCGCGCAGATGCTGGACGCGGCGGTGAACTGCAACGCGCTGGCGGTGCTGTGCTGCCAGTACAAAGACGAATGGGTGACCTTCAAGAGCCGCTTCCTCGAGCGCGATCCCAAGCAGCGGTTCTTCGTGCTCGACTATCAGGAAACGCACGGTGCGACTCCGCCGCCGCTGCTGCCCGGGCAGTATCTGGGGCTGAGTTTCCGCCATAAGAGCCGCAAGCTGCTGTTCGGCACGGTGGTCGAGGCCAAGGGCAAGTTCCTGGTCGCGCCGGGGCAGACGGTGGCTGCGGTGCGCTACCGCTGGCCCGACTCGCTGACTGAAATGCAACGTCGTGCCTACGAGCGAACGCCGCTGCCGGCGGGCGTCGAACTCGGCGTGCAGGTGTGGTCGGGCGGCGTGGCGGCGCGCGGCGGCTCGCTCGCCGTAACGCCCATCAACGGCGCGGCGATGGACCTCTCGTGCGGCGGTTCGCTGATGCGCATCGAGGGACTCGCGACGCCGCCGTTCGTCGACAACCAGACGCTGGGGGTCGAGCTGCG
This sequence comes from uncultured Planctomycetales bacterium, assembly GCA_964388675.1. Lineage (GTDB taxonomy): Bacteria > Planctomycetota > Phycisphaerae > UBA1845 > Fen-1342 > CAYMBL01. Next base: position 88,942 of record CAYMBL010000006.1, on the reverse strand, counting down.
GCTGCCGGACGGGCGTCCGCCGCTGCTGGTCAACGCGCACTATCGCGGTACGCGCTTTGATCGCAAAGGCAATCTGTGCGTGGCGCTGCAATTCGTGGGGCTCGAAGCCGACCCCGACAACCGGATGACATTGATGCGGCTGGCGCGCTGCGTGCAGAAGTTCAATCGCCTGAACCTGGCGCGCGAGGCGCGCGCCGCGGGCAACACGCGCCGCGACGACGACGTGTTCGGCGAATACGAGTCCGGCGAGGACGGGCTGCCGAACGAGGAATAGTGTGCGAGGGTAATCGGACCTTCGTGGCGGGTTGAGCGAAAGGCTCGCCCGCCACGAGCCGATACAACGGCATGAACCGTCTCGACGCCGAACACGAGTCCGGAGCGCCCGCAGCCTCCGCCGTTGGTGGGGTCGCGCCGAACGACGCGCTGATCGTGCAGCCGCCGGCGACGCCGGAGCCTCTGCCCGACGCTCCCGCGATTCTCTACGACGTGCTCGAATTGCCGGAGCCGCACGTCTGCGAGGCCGAGGTTGCGCGGCAAGTAGCGCTGGCGCGCGATTCAGGGGTCGCCGACGGCTATCGCGCCAAGCGGCGCTGGCCGCGCTATCACCATGCGACGCAGATAGAGCTGCGCGCGGTCCGCGCCGTCAAGCCCACGCCGATGGCCGCCACGATGCATTCGATCTCCGGCGGCGGCATCGCGGTGCTCGCGAATTGCAAGCTTCACCCCGACGAGTTCGTGGCGGTGCGCGAGTGGTCGCCGGACGAGTCGAATCCCTGGCTGCCGGGTTACGTGGTTTATTGTGCGCCGGGCATGGGGTGCAACCTGATCGGCATCGCGTTTGAGCACCCGCTCGCGGATGAGCCGGTTGCCGCGGCGACCGCGGAGTCGGCCGACGGCGACGAAGAAGAGCCGCGCGGCGGCGGCGGCGTGCTGTTGATCGCGGTGACGGTTGCGCTGGCGGCGCTCGCGGCCGCGGCGTGGTGGCTGCTGGGATAAGGGGGCAGGGGCTCCGAGGCCGGTTCGCGGCCTAGTCGCAGGTCTGGCCCCAGTTAGCGAGGACGACGCCGAGGTCGCCAAGGTTGACGCAGTCGTTGCCGTCATCGGCGAGCGTGCCGGCGAGGTCGTCGTAGGCCGGGTCGCCGGGGCAGGTCTTGAAACTCGTGAGCACGAGGCTGAGGTCGGTCAGGTCGATGAGCTTGTCGCCGGTGATGTCGCCGACGAGGATTTGTTCCCAGATGGCGAAGTACTGAATCGGCTGTCCTTCGACGTCGCGGAAGCTGCCGCCGACGTAGAGGTTGCCTTGGAATTCCTGCAGTGCGAACACGGCGGTGCGGCCGAGGCCCGCGCCGAGTCCGCTGAGCGTCTCGCCGTCCCAGAACGCGACTCGCGGAAACGGGCTGGCGAACGTTCCGCCGAGCACGAGCCGGCCATTGAATTCGGAGAGCGCGGTCACATCGGGGTCTGCGCCGGTGAGCACGGAGATGTGAGTCCACGCGGCGCCGTCCTAGTAGCCGAAGGACTGCTTCCACGGGCTGCGCGACAATCCGCCGGCGTAGAGCTTGTCGTCGTACACGAGTAGATCGGTGGTCACGGGCAGCGGCGCGCCGGGCAGGCTGAGCCAAGTTGTGCCGTCCCAGCGCACGACCGATGTGCAGTCCTTGCCGTCGGCCTCGGTGAAATTTCCGCTTGCGTACAACTCGCCGTTGTAGACGGCAGCGCCCCGAACTGCGGGTGTATCACCGAGGTAGCCATCGGCCATGCCGAGGCCGTAGTCGAACCAGGTCATGCCGTCCCAGCGCTGGATGCAGCGAAAGAAAGGGCCGTGCGCGATCAGGTTGTCATTGTGGACGAGCAGGCCGTCGATCGGATACGGGGAGCCCTCGACGAACACCCATTCCTCTCCCGTCCATTCATAGAGTCCGCTCGCAACGCAGTAGAGTCGATCGCGAAAGACAGCGAAGTCCGTGACACCAAAGGACAGCGTTACGAACTCCGGCTTTCCCATGTCGAACCACTGCGCGCCGTCCCACGCCGCGATCCGATTGACCGGGATTCCGGCAAACTCGGTGATCCAGCCGGCGACGAGAAAATACTCGCCGGCGGGGCCGTCACCATCGGGGTCTAACTGCGCCATCGTCATGATGGAGTTGTCCGCGCCGAAATCCTCGTCCCGCCACTGCCATTCGCATTGCGCGGAAGCGGGCATGGCGAGCGCGCCGAGCGAAACCGCGATGCTGAGTACGCGCGCAAGTGACATGAGCACCTCCGGGATCGATACGACCGAACGGATTCTACCTCGCGAGGATCAAAATTCCCACCAATCTTAACGAAAAAAAAAACATTCGCAGCGCAGCATGCGGGGCGAGCCGCGAGCGGCTCGCGGCCGAACCATCTCATTCTCGCAAGGAGTTCAACATGTCTCGCGTGCGAAGAACATCCAGCTTGCTCGTTTGTACGATCGCGGCGCTCCTCGGCGCAACGGCGCAGGCGCAGCCCCGCGGCTACGGGGTCGTGGCCAAGATCAACGACAGGGATACTGATCAGATCACGAGCGCGAAAAACACCGCCCACATCAGCGCGATCCAGAGCTGGTTCGACTGGTCGGAACTGGAGCCGAACACGCCGGGGGTGTACGACTGGACCTTGCTCGACAACTGGTTCGACGATGTCACCAGCGGGACGAACGGCAAAAAAGCCGTGCTGGTGATCATGCCGATCAACGGCAAGGACCCTTCCAAGGCAAGCAACGGAACAACACGGCGACGCCTGACTGGTTACTTGACGACCTGGAAGACGATGAACCCTCGGGCATCGTGTCGTATGTGAACAACACCACTCACGGCGGCGGTGCAACCGTGCGCTACCCAATCTTCTGGAACGAGAAGTACCAAAGCCACTTCGAGACGTTCCTGACTGAGTTGGCTTCGCACATCGACACGATGGGTTACACCGATCACATCGAATACATCCGCGTCACGGGCTACAGCGTCGGAACCACCGAGCCGAGCTTCTACAACAACGCGACCGCCGAATTGAAACCGCAGCTCGAGACTCTCGGCATGGCGTTTCAGGGCAACAAGCCCTACCTGCGCTGGGCGAACTCGGCGTGCCAGATCATTCCCGAAGGCCGGGCCTGCCGAAAATACGCCATCGCGACCAAGGCCTTCTGGGACATGTACATCGCAACGTTTCCGAACATCCCGCTGGCGGTGACGGCACGCTTTCCGGAGGACGTCAACGGCCCGAACTACAACTACTACAGCGGGTACAACACCGGCATCGCGAACAACTTCGGCCTGGGCAGCACGACCGACGTCATCCTGAACACTGCGTGGCAGACCAAGACCTGCGAGATGACGACGCTGCGCACGAGTCTTTCGGCGTTACAGACGTCGACGCTGAAGGTCGGCTTCGGCGACGTGCACTGCACGATCGCGTTCGCCAATGAGGATCAGCAGTGCTGCATGAAGGTTGACCTGGCGCGCGAAGGATTGGGCATCACCGGCACCGGCCTCTACAGCCCGCGCTCGCTGGCCAGCTATCTAACGCTCGGCGAAGACCGCTGGCCGAATCCGGCGGACACGGCCGTCTGGACCTGGGCCGACGGGCAACTCGGGTCGTTCACGGGCTCCACGCCGACCGACTGCGACCCGGCGTGCAGTCTGCTCACGTGCGGCGGTTCCGGCGATACCTGCACCACGCCGGACCCGGACAACGAGCGCGACTACGGCGTGGATTAGGTCGAGCGACCGGCCTGGAGGCCGGTCCCCCAGCGCCGCGTGATTCGCAATCCCAAGATGGTGCGAGAACGGACTCTCGCACCAGGACTGCCGCGGGGCACGGCCCGGAGGCCGGTCCGGCCGTTCCCCGCGCGGCCAAGGTGCGAGAGGGGGCTTTCACACCAGCATGCGGGGCGCGTCCGACAACCACGCCGTGAGAAGGAAATTCGGCGCGGCAGTACGCACCACGCCGAGCGCGATCGCCATACGAGGCGGCCTCAGTCGTCTCGGCATTCGACCCTGCGAATGTGCAGCGCCTTCATCCGCGAAGCCAGCGTGGTCGGTTTCATGCCGAGCCGGGCGGCCGCGCCATGCTCGCCGTAGACCTTTCCGCGCGCGGCCGCGAGCGCCTTGCGGATGTTGTCCGCTTCAAGCTCGCGCATCTCAGCCTCGGTTCGGTAGCTTTCGACACCATCGTTGCCGGTGACACTGCCGGCGTCGGTCCGGTTTGAGTGGACCGCGAGCGAATCAACTTGCGCCGCTTGCCTGGCACCCGGCAGCGGCTCGACGATCAGCTTGCCGGGCGGCGATGTGATCAGCGCCCGCTCGAGCACGTGCTGCAGCTCGCGCACGTTACCCGGCCAGTCGTACTGCTGCAGGCGCTGCACCGCCGCCAGCGTCAGCCGCGGCGCCGGCCGGCCGAGGCGGCGCGCGATGCCGTGCACGAAGTGCTCCGCCAGCAGCGGGATGTCCTCCTTGCGGCGGCGCAGCGGCGGGAGCTCCAGCGGAAAGACACTCAGCCGGTAGAACAGGTCGCTGCGGAAGCGGCCTGCCTCGGCTTCGTCGCGCAGGTTGCGGTTCGTCGCGGCGATGATGCGCACGTCGACCTTGCGGGTGCGCTCTTCACCGATGCGTTCCAGCTCGCCTTCCTGCAGCACGCGCAGCAGCTTGCTCTGCAGTTCGAGCGGAATCTCGCCCACCTCGTCCAGCAACAGCGTGCCGCCGCTCGCCAGCTCGAACCGCCCGGCCCGATCGCGCAGCGCGCCGGTGAACGCGCCCTTCACGTGCCCGAAGAACTCGCTCTCGAACAGTTCGCGCGGCACTGCGGCGCAGTTGACCGTGACCATCAACCGACCGGCCCGGCGGCTGCGGCGATGTATCTCGCGCGCCACCAGCTCCTTGCCCGTGCCGCTCTCTCCCAGAATCAGCACGGGTGAATCGGTCGGCGCGACGAGCTCGATCTGTCGGGTGACGGTCTGCAGTGCCGCGCTCTGGCCGATCAGATCGCCGAAAGCCACCGCCTCCAGCACCTCCTGCTGCAAGTACTCGTTCTCCTGCTCCAGCTTGCGGCGAAGGCTCTGAATTTCGTCCCAGGAGCGCGCGCTCGCGATCGCGGCCGCCGCGTGGTTGGCGACCATGCGCAGCCAATCCAGGCACGCCTCCTGCAGCGGGGCGCGGCTGAAGACGGCCAGCACGCCGAGCACTTCGCCGTGGTGGATGAGCGGCTGGCCGCCGAAGCCCTGAATGCCTTCGGCGCGCAGCCAGTCGGGTTGGGCGGCCCAAGCCGGCGGCTCGCCGACCGCGGGGAATTCGAGCGGCTGGCCGGTGGCGGCGATCTGTCCGACTTTGCGGACGCCGATGGGGAATCGCCGAAACGCGCCATCGAGGCGCGCGTAGTCGCTCGTTGGATCGACCTGAGAGCGGCCGGCGCTGGCGACGAGGTGCAAGCAGCGGGTCTGGTCGGGGCACTCGCGCCGCATGGGACAGCTCGGGCACGGCCCGCCGGGCCGCACCAGCCAGATGCGGGCCAGGCAGACGGTCGGGGCCTCGGCGACGCGGAGGGCGATCAGATCGAGCAGTTCCGGCAGCGAGCGCACTTCGGCGAGCTCGAGCAGCACGCGCTTCGGATCGGCGAACAGAGACGGACTTGGTGCGTCGGCCACGATGGAAGCGTAACGAATTTTCGCTGCTCAGGCACGAGATTTCGCGAACAACGAAATATCGTCATATCGTTTCCTGAAAGGCTCGTCGTCTCAACCACCTTTCCGACAGAATGTTATAGCCATTCTTCGGCATCACCGCGATGCGGCACGGCCCGTGCACTACGCAGAGCAAGAACGGCCGGTGTGGCCGCTCGATGAATGAAACGATCCGCTAAATCTGGAGCCAAACATGAGCCGCATCAACAAGATAAACCCGCAGGAAGCGACCGGAAAGGCCAAGGAGCTGCTCGACGCCGTGCAGGCCAAGCTCGGCATGACGCCGAACATGACGCGGGCGATGGCCGCCGCGCCGGCCGTGCTCGAAGCGTACTTGCAGTTCAGCGGCGCGCTCGGCAAGGGCGAATTGTCGGCCAAGGCGCGCGAGCAGATCGCGCTGGCGGTCGGACAGGCGAACTCGTGCGACTATTGCCTGGCCGCGCACTCGGCGATCGGCAAGATGGTCGGGCTGAGCGCGGATCAGATCCTCGACGCGCGCCATGGACGGGCAGTCGATTCAACGACCTCGGCCGCACTGCAACTGGCGCGGCGGATCGTCGACGCGCGGGGTCTGGTGAGCGACGCCGATCTCGCGACCGCTCGTAGCGGCGGGCTGGATGACGCCGCGATCGCCGAGGTGGTCGCCAACGTCGCGTTGAATTTGTTCACGAACTACTTCAACCACGTGACCGCGACGGAAGTGGACTTCCCGCCCGCGGCGAAGCTCTAAGCGCGTCGCGTTGTGAATCAACACCCGCGGAAACAAAACGAAAGGAACTCTGCCATGAAACGCAATTTCGTTGCCGCCCGCCTCTTGTCCCTCGTTGCCCTGATCGGCGCGAGCGCCGTGGCGCCCATCGCGTCCGCGCAGCCTGAGCCGGCGGCTCCCGCACAGGTGCTGCACAAGACGGTGAAGATCGGCGAGCTGGACATCTTCTATCGCGAGGCCGGACCGAAGGACGCCCCGGCGGTCCTGCTGCTGCACGGATTCCCGACCTCTTCGCACATGTTTCGCGACCTGATTCCGGCTCTGGCCGACCGGTATCACGTGATCGCTCCGGACTACCCCGGCTACGGCAACAGCTCGGCTCCGCCGCGCGATCAATACGCCTACACGTTCGACAATCTCGCGGGCGTGGTTGAGCAGTTCGTTTCCCAGATCGGGCTCGAGCGCTACGCCCTGTATGTGATGGACTACGGCGCGCCGATCGGCTACCGGCTGGCGGCGAAATACCCGGAGCGCGTGACGGCCCTGATCGTGCAGAACGGCAACGCGTACGACGAGGGCCTCGACAATGACTTCTGGAAGCCGATCAAGCAGTACTGGGCCGATCCGCAGCCGTCGAAGCGCGACGCGCTGCGCGGTCTGCTGACCCGCGAGGCGACCGTCTGGCAATACACGAACGGCGTGCGCAACCCGCAGGTCATCAGCCCCGACAACTGGAACGTCGACCAGCCTTTGCTTGACCGCCCGGGCAACGCCGAGATTCAGCTTGACATGTTCCTGAGCTACGGCAGCAACCCGCCGCTCTACGCTCAGTGGCAGGCGTACTTTCGCAAGCACCAGCCGCCGACCCTGATCGTGTGGGGCAAGAATGACGCCATCTTCCCGGCGGCCGGCGCTGAGCCGTACAAGCGTGATCTGAAGAATCTGGAATACCACCTGCTGGACACCGGGCACTTCGCGCTCGAGGAGGACGGGGCCGTCATCGCGGAGAAGATTCGCGTCTTCCTGGGCAAGAATGTGAAGTAGCGACCCGCGATCGAAAAACGTGGGACTCGCGAGTGGCGAGTGACGGAGGCGAAAGCGCTCCGTGCTCGTCACTCGTTCGCGCGCAGCGCGACGGTCAGATCACTTAGCGCTACCGTGCCGCGGCGTTCAGCGTCCAGTCGTATTCGATCCACTCGATCTTCGGCGCCGGCGTGGTCTTCAGCCGCGTCGCCAACGGTACGGAATAGCGGGCTGCGAACTGCAGTGCTGAGCCCGCGCTCGCGGTGAAGTCCGCCGCGAACCATTCGTAGAGCTTCGTCAGCCGCACGCTGTCGGGCGTCAGCTCCAGGAACCTCGCGTCGGCGTGAGCGCTGCGCGTTTGCTCCGCGAGTTGCGCGTCGAGCCGCGACGCGACGAACGCCTCCGCCCGCAGCGGCGGGCAGCCGTGGCTGGCACAGTTGATCGCGAAGTGAATGCGCGGTTCCTTGTATTCGGGGCGAATGACTTCGTTCTCAAGCTGATCGAGGCTCAGCGTGCGGCCGGCCACCACCCAGCGCCGGTCCGTCCAGCGCTTGGCCTCGGGAATGTCACGGATGGATTTCAGCGGATAGTGATCGAGGATCAGCCGCAGCGTGCAGGCGTTGTAGGCGTTGATCAGTAGCGCGAGCCGCTCGTCGCGCGGCAGCGGATCGAGCCGGGCCGCGGCGATCTGCGTCAGGTACTCGTCGAGCTTCGCGGCGTCGGCGCGCAGCGCGTCGTACGCCACGCCGTCAGGACGGACGTGAGCGCGCAGCAGCGCGTCGAGCCGCGAGTGATCGAAGGTGGTCTTGTCGTCGGCGCCGGCGGCTTGCGCGGCGCCGATGGAAACCAGGACAAGCATCGTTGCACGTATGCGGCCGGCCATCGCGTTCCTCCGAAAAAGCTTGGTGCGGCTCCGCCGCGCGGCGCCGATCGGCGGCGCGGCTCGAGCACCGGCGCGATGCGTCCGCGAGGGCGCGGTCAGTCGCACGCGCCGAAATTTCTGAACGCCCCGGCGGCGTCTGCATCTACACTAGCGGCAGATGTCGTCGCCGTGTCGGCGGGCGACGTCGCCGGTCCGCGGGAGCCTCCATGTCGCGTACGATCGTTCATAACACCCGCCACTACAAATACTATGACCTGGTGATGGCCGGGTTCGTTACGGTCCTGCTGTGTTCGAACATGATCGGGCCGGCCAAGTCGTGTGCGATCGAACTGCCGTTCGCGCTTCCGCTGGTGGGCAGCCTGCTGATTTTTGGCGCGGGAAATCTGTTCTTTCCGATCAGCTACATCTTCGGCGACATCCTGACGGAGGTATACGGCTTCGCGCGGGCGCGCAAGGTGATCTGGGCGGGCTTCGGGGCGATGATTTTCTACGTCCTGATGAGCCAGGTCGTGCTGAACATTCCGGCGAATCCCGAGGAGAAGTTCAACGAACTGTATCAGCCGGCGCTCGAGGTCGTCTTCGGCGCCGGGTGGCGCATTGTTGCGGCGTCGATCCTCGCGTTCTGGCTCGGCGACTTCGTGAACTCGTATGTGCTGGCGAAGCTGAAGCTGCTGACGAACGGCCGGCATCTGTGGACGCGCACCATCGGCTCGACGCTGGTGGGACAGGGCGTCGACAGCATGGTGTTCTATCCGCTCGGGCTGGCCGACCTGCGGCCCCTTCTCAGCGCGCTCGGCGTCACCGATCCCGCGTGGTTGAATGCATTCAACGGCTGGGAATTCGAGACCGTCGCGAAGACCGTGCTGATGAACTGGACGATCAAAGTGGGCGTCGAAGTTGTGATGACGCCGGCGACGTATGCGATCGTGGGTTTCCTGAAACGCGCCGAGAACGAGGACTACTTCGACCGGCAGACCGACTTCACGCCGTTTTCGCTGAAGGACTGACCGGCCGCGCGGGCGAAGCGGCCTCGCCGCCGCGCAGAACGCGAATCCGCAGCCGGTGAATGCGGCGCGGCTCAGCGCTGAGGATGCGAAAGCTCAGATGATCGTGCACGAATTCCTCGCCGGACTGCGGCACGCGCCCCAGCACCGCGAACACGAATCCGCTGATGGTCTCGTAGGCGTCGTCCTCAGGCAGCTCGAGCGACAGCTCGGAGTTGATCTCGGAGATCGATGTGCGGCCGTCGACGTCGATCGTCTGGTCGTCGACGTGCCGAATCGTCGGCGGCGCGGAGATGTCGTATTCATCCTCGATCTCGCCCACGAGTTCCTCAAGGATGTCCTCGATCGTGACCAGGCCCGCCGTGCCGCCATACTCGTCGAGCACAATCGCGATCTGGATTTTCGATTGGCGGAATTCGGCGAGCAGCTCGTCGACGAGTTTGCTCTCGGGCACGAACGGAACGCTGCGCATCCACTCCGCGAGATCGAAGCTCGCGGGGTCTGACACGCGCAGCAGGTCCTTTGCGTAGAGCACGCCGACGACGCGATCCAGCGTGCCGTCGTACACCGGAATGCGCGAGTGCCCCTCGTGGACGGCGAAGTCGCGCACCTGCTGGTAGTTCGACTCGAGCGAAATCGCGGAGATGTCGGTGCGCGGCGTCATGATGGCGCTGACCGGCGTTTCGCCCAGCTCGAACACCGAGCGGATGATCTCGCTCTCTTCGGCGCCGACCGCGCCGATCTGCGCACCCTCATCGACGGCGCTGAGAATTTCGCGTTCGAGCATTTCGTGTTGCTCTTCGCGGCTACCGCGCCGGTCCTGCACGAGCCTGCGCGTGAGCGCATCGCCGCCCATGAGCAGCCATTCGATGGGCAACAGCAGGAGTCGCAGCAGCCATAGCAGCGACAGCAGACGTGCGAGAATGGCTTCGCCGGCGTGGGCCGCGAGCGCGTTGGGGATGGCAATGGCAAACAGCGCGAGCAGGGGGGCGCTGATCAACGAGGCGAGGATCCAGTGCGCGGCTGCGAGCGGGCTGCCGAACGCCGCGGCGCTGGCCGCGATTGCCCAAAAGCCCAAGCCAGCGATGGCCGCGGCGCGCATAAATCCAATGAATAAGCGAAGTTGTGTTTCATGCGATTCGAGCCGCGCCGCCCAGCCACGGCTCGCGGTCGGCGAGAGCCGGGCCACGAGGCGAGCGTGCGAATAGGTGCGGAGCACAAAACTCAGGGTGGAAGTCACCGCCGTGAGCGTGACGAGCACGGCTCCGATGAGCAGCATCAGCCCCAGGGAAGGGCCGGTTTCGACTTCATCTGTCGGCATCTCAAGGGGAATATATCGCAACGCGTCCGGGGGGAACAATACTGTCCGGGCCGCGCAGCGCAATGCTCACCCCGGCCGCGACCCGGTCGATCGTAGTTTAACATGCCACGGGTCATGTGGTTATGTTCAAATTGCGAAGTTTCGCCACGAGTTCATCGGTAAATGCCGCCGGCTCGGAGAGACGGTCGGTGCGACGCCCGGCGGCGTGCAGAACAGCGTCGGCGAGCCGGCTCAAGCCGTCGCGCGTCACGCCGGAGGTGCGAGCCGCGGCACGCGCGCCGTCGAGAGTCGGGGTCGGGAGCGCGTTCGTCCGATCGACCTGATTCCACGCCAGCACCCACGTTCGTCCCGTGAGCGCTTCGAGAAAAGTCGAAGTCCGGGGGGTGGCGCTCGGCGGCGGCTGCGTGGCGTCGAGCACCAACACGCAGCAATCGGCGCTTGAGGCCAGCTCGCGCGAGCGCGCGACGCCCAGCGACTCGATCGGATCGTCCGTCGCGCGCCAGCCGGCCGTGTCGAGCCAGGTGATCGGAAATCCCGCGTGCTCGCTGGAGGCTTCGACCCAATCGCGCGTCGTGCCGGGCGTGGCCGACACGATGCTGACCGGTCGGTCCAGCAGAGCATTCAGCAGCGTGCTCTTGCCGGCGTTGGGCGGCCCGATGAGCGCCACGCGCAGCGGCCTGCGAAACCAATCCAGGATCGCGCGGTTGTCGCAGACTCGCCGCGGCGAGACCGGATCGATCGCGCGCGCCCCGGCCGCGCTGCGCGCGGCGCGCCAGGCCGCGAGCCGCTCGGGCTGCTGCGAGAGCCAGCGCACCCCGGCATAGGTGAGCATCTCGGGTACGAGGGTGTAAGCGGCCAGCGCGATCGGATCCTCGGACGGCCACACAACAAGGCGGTGGTCCCGATGCAGGCCCGCAGCAATCAGCAGTTCTTCGACGCGCGCCAGCACGGCCGGGCTGCCGTGCAGATGCAGCCGCCAATGCACGCCTCCCGCCGCGTCAGAGTGGCTCGACAGCAGCACGTCGTCGAGCGGCGCCGCATCGGCGTCGAGCAGAGTGGCGTGCAGCACGGCGCCGGAATCGCGCAGCCCGCGCCACGAGTTCGCCGCGGGCAGATGCTTGCCCAGGAACTCGCGGGCCGCGCCGCCGCTTAGTCCGAGCAGGGCGATCGCGGCCGGGCGCGCCGCGCTGAGCCGTCGATAGCGCCCGTTGTTCACGACGCGTCGGAGCCCGCGGCCTTGCGGTGCGCGAGCGCGATGCCTTGCAGGCAGAGGTCGGGAATCACGGCGTCCAGAAAATCCGCCTGCGACGCGACGAGCGCCGCATCGCCGCCGGTAATGACGAGCGTCGGCCAGGAACGCAGTTCGGTGGCGTAGCGCTCGACGATCTCACGCAACGCGCCCACCGCGCCATGCACCACGCCGTGCAGAATGGCTTCAAACGTGTTCTTGCCGAACGGCTCGCTGGGTGCGGCGAGTTGAACGCGCGGCAGCGCCGCGGTGAATTCGTGCAGCGCGCGGCAACTCATCGCAAGCCCCGGCATGATCGCGCCGCCCAAAAACCGCCCGTCTTCGGACACACAGTCGACCGTGATCGCCGTTCCGAAGGAACCGATGGCGCAGGCCCCGCCAAAGCGCTCATAGGCCGCCGCGGCCGAGCAGATGCGATCGACTCCGACCTCGCGCGCGTTGACGCGATCGAGTGAGAGAGGCAACGGCAGGTCGTCACGGACGCGCAGGGCGCTGACGCCGGTCACGCGCTCGACCGCCGCGCTGAGCCGCGCGGCGACGGGCGGGTTCACCGAGCCGACCACGACGGCGCGGCGTGCGGCGGGCGACTGACCCCACAGTGATTCGAGGGCCGATGTCCAGGCGGGTTCGTCGTCGGCGGGGAAGCGCTGCGTCGGGCGCAGGCCGTCGGCGTCCCAGATCGACAGGCCGACGCGCGTGTTGCCCACGTCGGCTACGAGCAGCGTGTCTGCCGGGGCGATCATCATGGGATGCGATTGTCGCCGAAGAGCCGGGCGCAGGCGAGACCGGCGCGGGTGCGCGCTATTTATGGAAGATCACGAACACCGCCAGCACGATCAGCCCGAATCCCAGCAACGTGTTCCATTTCAGCGGTTCCCCGAGATAGAGCGCCGCGAAGGCGCAGAATACCCCCAGCGAGATCACTTCGCGGAGCGTGATGAGCTGCGCCGCCGTGAACTGCCGATGTCCCCAGCGGTTGGCGGGCACTTGCAGGATGTACTCGGGCAGCGCGATCAGCCAACTGATCAGTATCACCTTCCACATGTCGACGTGCTTGAACTTGAGATGTCCGTACCACGCGAACGTCATGAAGATGTTGGCGGCCGTCAGCAACAGAATGGTGAGCATGGGTGGCCCTGAGCGAGCGCTCGGCCGCCGCACCCGGCGCCGGGTGATCCGCGACCGAGCCGCGAAACGTTACCGCGACAGCAGCCGGCCGAGGACGCCGGGATCGAAGCCGACCACCAGTGTGCGGCCGATGCGGAAGCTGGGAGCACGCAGCCGCCCGGTGGGGCCGATGATGGCAGCGGTCAACGCCGCGTCGTCGGGAGGGGCGCGACGAAGATCCAACTCGACAACGCTGCGGCCGCGGATTGCGATGATCTGTTGAAAACCGCGCGCGAAGGCGAGCGCGGCGTCGCGCTCCAGCGGCGATTTCTTGGCATCCACCCGCTCGCCGACCGCGAGCCTGCGCGTCGTCAGGTGTTTGAGCGACTTTCGGCAGGTCTCTCAGCCGGGGCGGTGGTAATACCACTCGATGCCGGTCATGCGGTTTCTCCGCGAAGGCTAGCGCCGATTGGTGCGGAAGCGGCTACCGAGCGTGCGCGGCATCGGTTTGATTCCCCGCGCTTCGAGGTCCGGGTCGCGGCGCAGCGGCTCCATCCAGCGCGCGAACGGCGAGCCGGGCGGCGGAGCCGGACGCGGCGGCGGCGGCGCGGTGGCCGTGCCGGTTTCCGCGAGCTCGCCGGCCGAGTGGCCGGTCTCGCCGTCGAATGCAGTGTGCTCGGGCGCGCGCTCCGCGCGGCGCGGTCCGTCGCCGCGGCGCGGTCCTCCGCGGCCGCCGCGTTCGCGTCGTTCGCCGCCGCCGCTGCGCTCCCGGCCGCCGGCGCGCTCGTATGGCGGCGGGGCGGGCATTTCGCGCAGGCTGGCGCCGACCAGCGGCGTGATGGCCGCCAGCAGGTGCTCGTCGTCGGGTTCCAGCAGTGTCAGGCACAGCGACTGTTTCGCAAGCCGCGGGCAGGCCTCGACGCGCCGGCGATAGCCGTCCGCGTCGCGCGCCGCGTCGAATTGCAGCAACTGCGTGATCGGCAGGCCCGACAGCCGCGCTGCGTTCGCATCGTCGGTTACGACCACGCCCGGAGCGGGGGGGCCGCCGGCGTCGCGCCGACCGCGGCGCTGCGGGGGCTCGGTGATCCAGCGTGCGTCGACGCGGGCGCGCGACATGCGCTCCGCAATGCGCCGGCCGGTCTCCTCGTCGCGGGAATACACCGCGGCGAGCCGCGGCTTTTGCTGTTTGATCAGAGTGAGCAGGGCGTCGAACTTGTCGTCCTGAATGCGGATGTACACGTGATCGAGCTGGTCGAGCCGCAGGCCGGCCACATCCATCTCGATCAGTTCCGCGTCGCGCTGATATTCGCGCGCGAACTCGACGAGGCTGGGTTCCAGGCTCGCGGCGAGCAGCAGAATCTGCGGCTTGCCGGGAATGCGCGCCAGCGACTCGCGGACGCGTTCAGCGGTGTACTCGTCGACGACGACCTCGGCTTCGTCGATGACGACGTAGCGAATGCCGTCGAGCGCGGGATCGAACTCGTCGATGTAGTCCTCGAACGCGCGCAGCGTGCAAACCAGAATCTCGGCCTCGCCGGGCTTGCTCTGGCCGATCGGCCGCGCCTCGCGCGATTGCGGGCTCAGCGCCGGCTGTTCGGCGCGCAGGCCGCGGAGCGGCGTATAGCGGCTGAAATTTCGCTCAAGCTGCGTGACGAGCGCCCGGTTGGGCTGAATCACCACGGCCTGGTGTCCGCCGCCAGCCACGACGTTCTGGACGATCGGCAGGATGTAGGCGTTCGTCTTGCCGGCGCCGGAGCGAACGCGTGTCAGCACGTCCTTTCCCGCCAGCACCGCGGGCACCATCCGAATCTGGACGGCGGTGGGCGCGTCCAGCCGGTTTCGTCGGAGCAGTTCGGCAAGCTCCGGCAGGATTCCAAGTTGTTCGAATGAAGCTGCTTCGTGCGCGTCAACCGCGCCGTCCCGGTCTTGCATCTTTGCGTGATCCCCCAAAGGCCGCCCGCTCGGGCGGAGTCTTCAAGCTTCCGCTACGATTTCCTTACGGATACTGTATCCCGGTTGGTTCCGAGCACAAGCTCGCGGCCGCATCCAAGCCGGGTCCTGCGGGTATACCCTCGCAGAGACGTTCTACCCGGCGCGGTTATCAGGCTGACCGTCCGGGCCGGCGGGAGCCGCCGGTAGGCTCAGTGGTCAGCCGGGAGCTGGCGGTTGCCGACGTTCGCATACAAAGCGCGCAGCAGCAGCGGGCAGGCGGTGGCGGGAACCCTCGTCGCCGACACCGAAATGGCCGCGGCGCGCATGCTCGACGAGCGGCAGTTGCTGCCGATCGAGATCGGCGAACTCAAGAACCGCGAGTCGATGATCACCGGTCGCGCCGCGCGAATCAGCCAGAGCAAGGTCGGCGTGGTGTACGAGCAGTTGTCCGACCTGCTGCGCGCCGGCGTTCCAGTGCTGCGGGCGCTTTCGGTGCTCGCGCGGCAAAGCTCGTCAGGAGCGCTCACGCGCGTGCTGCGCGAGGTGCATGACCACGTGGCCGGCGGCGACACGCTGGCCGATGCGCTCGACCGCCATCCGCATGCGTTCATGCCGCTGCACGTCTCGATGGTGCGCGCCGGCGAGAAGGGCGGATTCCTCGAGGACGTGCTGACCCGCCTTTCCGAGTTCGTCGCGCGACAGGACGCGCTGCGCAACAAGTTCATCGGCTCGATGATCTATCCGTGCGTGCTGCTGCTGGCGGGCGTGGTCGCGGTCACCGCGTTGATGGTGATCGTGGTGCCGCGCATCCGTTCGCTGCTCGAAACCCAGACGCTGCCCTGGACGACGCGCCTGGTGTTCGGTTTCAGCGATCTGCTCAGCCAGCACTATCTGCAGCTTGGCGGCGTGATCCTGGTGCTGGTCGTCGTGCTGTCGAGCTTTTTCCGCAGTCGCGCCGGGCGGCAGATCTGGGCGCAGCTCGAATTGCGCGCCCCGGGCATCGGCAAGATCTACACGATGGTGGCGCTGTGCCGGTTCTGCCGTATTTTCGGCACGCTGCTGGCCAACGGCATCCCGATTCTGCACGCGCTGCGCATCGCGAAGGACTCCACCGGCAATGAGATTCTGTCGGCGGCGATCGACCAGGCCAGTGAGAGCGTGGGCCGCGGCGAGCCGCTCGCCACGCCGCTGTCGCAGAGCCGCATCTTTCCGCCGGCGATGATCGACATGATCGCGGTGGCCGAGGAGAGCAACTCGCTTGAGAAGGTGCTGATCGAGATCGCGAATACGCAGGAGGCGCGCACCGAGCGGCAGATCGACCTGTTCGTGCGGTTGCTCGAGCCGATGATGCTGCTGGTCATGGGCGTGATGGTGATGTTCATTGCGGTGGCGCTGTTGCTGCCGATTCTGAAACTGACGTCGTCAGGGCTGCGCTAGAGGCGCGGCAGGTTTGAGGCCACGAAGGAGACTCTGGGAACATGCGCAAGAGCTTGCATCGAGTTCGCCGTCGCAAGGGTTTCACGCTGCTCGAAGTGCTGATGGTGATCGTGATTCTGGGTGTGCTGGCTGCGGTCGTGATTTCGCAGCTCTCCGGCACGCAGGAAAAGGCCTTCCGCGACACGACCACGGCCACGATCAAGGGCATGGCGTCGCAGCTCGAGCTGTTCAAGCTGCATTGCGGCCGCTACCCGTCATCCGACGAGGGCCTGGGCGCGCTGCTCGCGAAGCCCGACGACGAATCGCTTGAAGGAAAGTGGGCGGGTCCGTACATCAAGGAAGCCGCGAAGGACGCCTGGGGCAAGGAACTCATGTACCGCCAGCCGGGTCAGTACAACGAGACCGGCTATGACATCTGGAGCGTCGGTCCGGACGGCCAGGAAGGCACCGACGACGACCTGACGAACTGGACGAAGACGTAGTGATCGCACCGCCGCCGGCCTCGATGTCTCGGGTGGCGCGCGGTGTGCGACGTTCGCCGCGCCGCCGGGCGTTCACGCTGCTCGAGGTGCTTCTCGTGGTCGGCGTGCTCGTCGTGCTGCTGGGGCTGGCGCTGCCCGATTTTTCGGGGGCGCTTTCGGCCGAGCAGTTGCCCGAATCCGGCGCGCGCTGCAAGGCGCTGTTGAGCATGTGCCGCGCGCAGGCGATGAATGAGTCGCGCCGCTACCGGGTCTGGATTCGCCCGGACGGCTCGATCAAGGCGCTGCGTCAGCTCGACCCGCTTGGGGCGCCGCACGAGTACATCCCCATCTCCGACGACTGGGGACGCGAGCTCGTGCTGCTCGACGACGTGTGGGTCGACGCGGTCCAGCCGCTGAGCGACGGGCCGCCGCCGCTGCTGGTCGACGACGACGAGATTGAGTTCAGCGAGGTCGAGGACGAGCCGGTCTCGATCGCGACGTTCGACGAAGGCGTGACGGTTGAGATCGCGCCCGACGGCACGTCGAACTCGCTGCGGTTCGTGCTGCGCGACGCGTCCGGTCGCGGAATCGAGCTGACGCTGGACGGCCGGCTCGGGCGGGTCACCACGACGCCGCTCGAACCCGTCGAAGCAAGCACGTTGCAGCGTCCGGCGGCGCTGCCCTCCGAAGCCGAGTCGGACGCCGAGGCATTCGCGCGCGAGCGCGAGATGCGGGAGTCGAAGCAATGACGCGACGACGCGGAAGCGGTTGGCGGCGCGGTGCGGTGCTGCTGGAAGTTGTCATGGCGCTGACGATCCTCGTGGCTTCGATGGGCGTGCTGGCGCAGCAGCTTGTGGCGGGCCTGCGCATGGTCGGCTATTCCGACGAGCAGACGCGCGCCGCGCAGCTTGCGGATCGCGTGCTGGCCCTGATCGAGCTTGATCCGGACTCCGTGCAGCGTCTGATCGACGAACAGACGAGCGATGGTGATTTCGGCGATGCGCACCCCGGCTGGTTCTGGCGCGTCGTGGTCGAGCCGGTGAACGTCGACGGACTCGGCCTGCTCACCGTGCAGGTGCTGCACCAGCCCGACCCCGAGCGACGCGAGTCGATCGACGGCGCGAACGTCGTGCGCCAATTGCGCATGCTCAAGGCAGCGCCCGGTCGCATCGATCTGGCTGCGGATTTCGGCGTCGATCAGGAGCAGATCGACACCATCGTCAGCACGGTGCCGATCCCGGGCTTCGACCCGGACAACCTCGACCCGCTGGCGCTGGTCTCGATGGACCCGGCGCAACTGATGGAATTGCTGCCCGCGCTGCTGCCGTTGTTGCAGCAGTTCTTTCCGGGCGCCGCACTGCCGACGGACATGTCGCCGGACGCGCTCCAGGATCTGCTCGCCGGATTGCAGAACGGCGAACTGCCCGGCGGGTTGCCCGGCCGGCCCGGCGGCGGGCGCGGCGAAGGCGGCGGCGGGGACCTGTCCGACAATTTCCTCCGCGACTTCATCCGCAATCAGCTCTCCGACCAGATTTCCGACGACGAACTCAATTCGCTCTTCGACGGCGCCGCCGGCGGCGGACCCGCGGCGAATCCCGGACGACCCGCGCTGCCCCGCGGCGGTCAAGGCGGCGGACGAACCGGTCGCGGAGCCGAGGGCGGCTCAGACACCGGTGGTGCCGAGCGCCTCGGAATCGAAGAACTCAACCGGCTGCGCGGCGGCCGTGGACAGCGCGGCGGCGGGAGGCAGCCGTGACACGTTGCCGTCGCACGCGGCGCGCGAGCGCCACGCGTCGCGCGCTCACGCTGCTCGAACTGATCATCGCGCTGGCGCTGATGGTCGTGATTCTGGCGGTCAGCTTTGCGTTCTTCTGGCAGGTGGTGGAAGCGCGCCGCGCCGCGGCCTCCGCGGCCGACCGCACGCAGATCGCACGACAGGTGCTGGCGCGGATCGAGCGCGAATTGCGCGGCTGCGTCGGCGCCGAACAGATCGGCTTCCCGGTCGAGCAGCGGCTGAAGGGCGATCGCCGCAGCATCACGTTTCTGACCACCGCGCTGCCGGACGAATCCGACTACGAGATTCGCGGCCCCAGCGACAAGCCGCCGCCCGCGGCGCACGACCTGCGCGAGATCGGCTATTCGCTCTGGGTCGATGAAGAGAACACGACCGAAGAAGGCGAGCCGCTGGTTGGCGGCATCGTGCGCACGGAGAAGCGCACGTTGAACCAGTTCGTCGTCGAGGAAGACGACCCGCTTTCGGTGCGCAACGACCTCTGGTCGCATGAGCTCGCGTATCTGGAATTCCGCTATTTCGACGGCGTCGAGTGGGACACGGCCTGGGACATCACCGAGGGCAATTCGCTGCCGCAACTCGTGCAGGTGACGGTCGGCTTCCAGTCGATCACGATGGAGGAGTACGACGACAGCGACCTGACAAGCTATCCGGTCGCCGAGTATCCCTTCGGCGACGAACTTGAGCACGGCGACCGCTATCGAACGATCGTCAAGCTGCCCGCCGCCGATCGCTTCTTCGGCAGCCGCATTCAACGGCTCGGGCGGCAGCTTACGAGCCAGCTCGGCGTCGAGGGCGGACCATGAGACGCGCGTCGCGCCGGGGCATCATCCTGCCGGTCGTGCTGATGATCATCGGCATGCTCGCACTGACAATGACCGGGTTTCTGTTCTTCGTCCGCGCCGAGACCGCCGGCATTCAGGCCTACAGCGACGGTCAGCAGGCGCGACTGGCGACGGAATCGGGTTTGGAAGAGGTCGTCGCGCAGCTTCGCCTCGACAAGCACGGCGTGCGAAGCTGGTCCGACGCGCCCGACCGCTGGCGGCACGCGCTCGTGTTCGCCGACGGCTACGATCGCCAGAGCGATCCCGTTCGACAGACCGGCTCGCGCGCCGAGTACCTGAGCCGCGGCTCGTCGCCGGCGCCTGCGTGGCGCTTCAGCGTCGTCGCCGCGCGGCTCGACGGGCCTGAGGACACGATTCGCTTCGGAGTAACGCCCGAATCGGCGCGGCTGAATCTGAACACCGCGACCGACGGCCAGATCACGGAACTGCTCACGCCGTTGCTGTTCGAGTTGAATGTGCAGAACGGCGCCGAACTGATCGCGGCTCTGCTTGACTGGCGCGACGGCGACGACCAGACGCGCGATGGCGGTGCGGAGAATGAGTATTACAACACGCTCGACCCGCCTTACCGCACCAAGGACGCGCCGTTCGACACGGTCGAGGAGTTGCTGCTCGTGCGCGGCTTCAGCGCCGCGATCCTGTACGGCGAGGACACGAACCGCAACGGAATCCTCGATTCCAACGAAAACGACGGCGACGCCACGATCCCCGTGTACGACAATCAGGATGGGCTGCTGAACTTCGGCGTCGCACCGTTTCTGACGGTCAGCTCGCGCGAACCCGACACGGCGCTCGACAACAAGCCGCGCATCAATCTGAACTCGGACGCGGCGATCATCACGCTGCAGATGCAGAAGTACCTGACCGAGGGGGAACTGAGCGAAGCGACGATCGCGTTTCTCACCCAGTTGAAATCGCAGAACGCGGATTTCTCGCAGTTGGCCAGCCCGGCCGATCTCTATCCGGTCGGCGAATCGACCGGCGAGCCGGGAGGCGAAGCGCCCGAGGGCGCGGCGGGCGAGGGGGCGGGCGGCGGACGCGACACGCTTCAGAACGAGGGCGACGACTCAGGCGACGAGGCCGACGAGGACAAGGACGAGCTCCGCAGCCAGGACGCGCAGCCGCGCAATCCGAGGCCGGGTCGCCGCGAAGAAGCCGACCCTCAGCCGGAAGGCGAAGAGCAGGAATCCGACGACGAGCAGGCAGGCGAGCAGCCCGCTCCGGCCCCGACGCGCAACCCGCGCGGCGGACGCGGTGGCGGGCGCGGTGAAGCACCGGACATTCGCGAACTGATTCGCAACAGCCCCGTCACGCTCGCCGAGATGCCGGTGCTGATGGATCGCTTCACGACGCGACCCGCGGCGCAGGCTGCGCCGGGCGCCGCCGGGCTCATCCCCGGGTTGATCAACATCAACGCCGCGCCGGCGCGGATTCTGGCGCTGATCCCCGGCATCACGCCCGAGGCGGCCGCGGCCATCGCGTCGACGCGCGCGACGCTCGACCCCGCCACGCTGAGCACGACTGCCTGGCCGCTGACCACCGGCGCGATCGAGCCCGGTGTTTTCAAAGCGATCGCGCTCTACATCACTACCAAGTCGTATCAGTTTCACGTGGAAGTCGTCGGCTACGCGGACCACGTTCGCCTGTCCCGGCGGCACGAATGGATCATCGAGATGATCGGCCCCATGGCTCAAATCCGGTACGATCGCGACCTGTCGTCGCTCGGGTTGGCCTGGCCGATCGACAGCGAGACGCAGATCGTCTCGCAGTAGCCGCTCGCGGCGTGGGAGCCGGCGCTTGCTGAACATGACGAACAAGGTCCTGTGCCTCGACTGGGATCGGCGCAGCCTGCGCCTCGTGCAGGCCCGTGTCGCTCGCGGCCGCGTCAACCTCGAAGACGCGCACGCCCACGCGATCCCCGCCAACGTCGATTGCGACGACCCCGCGGCGCTCGGCGAATTCATTGCGAGCATCGTTCGGCGACATCACCTGCGGCAGAAGCGCGTGGTGGTGAGCGTGCCGCGCGAGCGCGCCGTGATCAACCGTCTGCGGCTTCCGCCGACGCCGCCTGCCGAGTTGGCGGCCGCGGTGCGGTTTCAGGCGATGCGCGAGCTGCCGTTCCCGCTCGACGAGGCCGAGATCGACTTTGTCGTGCTGCAGCGCGATCCGTCCGGCGCCACCAGCGAAGTGCTGCTGGCCGCGGTGCGTAAGGAGACGCTGGAGCGCATACGCCGCACCTGCGTGGCCGCGGGGCTGACACCCGCCCGCATCGGTCTGCGGCCGCTTGCGAACCTCGAGAGCGCGATTCGCCTGCCCGGGCTGGGGGAGCGACGCGTGCTCATGATCGACGTCGGACCGACGCAGTCCGAGATCGACGTACTGCGCGCCGGACAGCTCGCGTTCTCGCGCACTGCGCCCGTGTCGGCGCCGGCGCCGATGGAGCCGCTGCCGCCGCTGTCGGCGAAGGGCGAGGTCGCGGAACTCGAGAATGCCGAGGCGACGCGCGACGCGGCGGTTGATGAGCTGCTGGTGGAGATCACGCGTTCCTTGCAGGCCTATCGCGCCACCGAGAGCAACGCGATCATCGATCAGATTCTGGTCGCCGGCGGCACGGGCATCGAGCCCGCACTGCTCGCGGCGGTGTGCGCGAAATTCTCATTGCCGGGTGCGCTTTACGATCCGTCGCCGGTGCTCACGGTGCGCGCCGAGGACGCAGTAAAACTGCGCTCGTTTTCGGCGTGTCTTGGGCTGGCCTGGGGAATCAGCGAAGGACGGCTGCCGCTCGACTTCCTGCATCCGAAGCGCCCGGCGCCGCCGCGCGAGTCGCTTTATCGCCGGCTGCGCGTCGGCGGTTTGGCGGCGGCCACGGTGGCGATCTGCCTGGGCGCCTGGGCGTGGTCGGAGCAGATGAGCATCCTGCGCCGCACGAACGAACTGCGCAAGGCGAACAACGAGCGCGCCGCGCGGGCGCGCGAGGTGGTGCGCGTCGACGCACGCGCCACCTCCGCCCGCGACTGGGGCGATCAGGCGGCGCAGGCGATCTGGATCGAGCACGTGCTGCGGCTGACGCGGGCGGGCATCGAGCCGGGCAAGAAGATGATCATCACCGACGTCACCGCCGACGCCGAGAACGCGCGCATCATCCTGAAGGTGGCGGCCGACAGTTGGGACACGGTGACCAAATACGTCGATGAGCTGAAGAAGCTCGAAGACGGCGGCAAGCCGCTGTACGAAGTGCGGCCCGCGGCCTGGCGCGAAACGCGCGTCAGCGATGCGAAGTTCCGGGGCGAGGTCGACCTCACCATCGAGCTGCCCGCGCTCGCGCTGCACGTCGCCGGTCTCAAGCAGCGCGACATCGCGGCCAAAAAACGCATTGACGAGGTCCGATGAGCACTGTGAGAGCGACATGACGCAGCGCGAACGAATCCTGGCAGGCGGAATCGTCGGCGTGCTCGGCGTCGGCGCGCTGCTCGGCGGCGTGCGCGCGCTCTTCCTCGAGCCGCGGCGCGCGGCGCTGGCCCAGCTCGCCGCCGAGGAACGCCGCGCCGCCGACCTCGAGAACCACCTCAATCGCGAGCTTACGGTTCAGTCGCGCTGGCTCGACCGCGTGCGTGGCACCCTGCGCGGCGAGGCGAACGAAGCCGCGATCGCCTTCCGCGACGACGTTTCGGCTTTGCTCAACAAGCACGGCCTGACCGCCGACCTCACCACCAGCCCGCGCGGCCAGCGCGTCGAGGAGAAGGCCGAGGCCCGCCGCGGTTTCACCGAGCTCTCGCTGCAGGTCAGCGTGAAAGGCAAGCTCGAGCAGTTGGTCGGTTTTCTGCGCGAGCTCTACCAGCGGCCGTA
Source organism: uncultured Planctomycetales bacterium (assembly GCA_964388675.1). Classification (GTDB taxonomy): domain Bacteria; phylum Planctomycetota; class Phycisphaerae; order UBA1845; family Fen-1342; genus CAYMBL01. The sequence goes on along the minus strand of CAYMBL010000006.1, from coordinate 65,635 downwards.
CGAGAAGCGCGTCGCCCGCATCACGCTGGGCGTCGAGGGCGGCTTGGCCGCCGCGGTCGATCCCAAGAAGCGCGGCAAGAATCGCGGCGAGCCGCGCCTGAACATCACGATGACGCTGGTGGCGCTGCACCTGCCGCGCACGGCAATCCCCGCCGCCGCCGGCTTTGATCCGCGCGAACCCGGCGAGTTCGAGCCGCTGGCGCTGCCGCAGGAGCCGGAGGCGTACGACGAGATCGTGCGCATCAACCCGTTCAAGCTGTTCGAGCCGGAGCCGCGAGTCGCCGTGAAGCCGACGCCCGAATCGGCGCCGGCCAGCGCACCGACCCGCGAGGTCGCGGTGAAGCCGCGGCCCAAGGCGCGGCCGGACCACCACCTGGTCGCGACGGTCTCGCTGAATGGCGAGCCGCTCGCGTACATCGACGAATCCAAGCGCACCGATCCGCCGGCGCCACGCCGCCTGAACGACGAGGTGGCCGACGGCAAGCTGGTGCTGATCCACCCGCGCGGCGTGGTGCTTCGCGTACGCGAAGGCGACGACGTGAATTACTACTTCTACGGGCTTGGAGCGAGCTTTAAGGATCGCGGCGAGGAAGTGGGGCCCGGCGTCGATCCCGACGTCGCCCGACAATTGAAGCTGGTTCTCAAGCAGTAGCTCGAAACAATCACACCATCTGAAGCGGGGAGCATCGGCGTCCCGCGCCCGTGCAAGAGTTAGCGCGCGCCGGTCAGCACGCGCAGCGCGATCCCGATCGGGTCGTAGAAGCGATCCACCACCCGTTCCTTCAGCGGAATGATCGCGTTGTCGGTGATCGTGATGTGCTCGGGGCACACCTTGGTGCAGCATTTCGTGATGTTGCAGTAACCGATGCCCTGGGCGCGCTTCAGGTCGGCCAGCCGATCCTCGGTGTCCAGCGGGTGCATCTCGAGCGCCGCGCTGTAGACGAAGTAGCGCGGTCCGATGAAATCTTCGTGCTTGTGATGATCGCGCAGCACGTGGCAGACGTCCTGGCACAGGAAGCACTCAATGCATTTGCGGAACTCCTGCACGCGCTCGATGTCTTCCTGCTTCATGCGCCAGGTGCCGTCAGCCGCGTCGGGCTTGCGCGGCTTGAACGGCTTGATCTGCTTCTTCACGCGGAAGTTCCAGGTGACGTCGGTCACCAGGTCGCGAATCAGCGGGAACGCCTGCATCGGCTCGACGGTCACCGGCTGATCGGTCGGCAGCGTGTCCATCCGCGTCATGCACATCAGCTTCGGCGTGCCGTTGATCTCGGCGCTGCACGAGCCGCACTTACCCGCCTTGCAGTTCCAGCGGCACGCCAGGTCCGGCGCTTGCTCGGCCTGCACCTTGTGCACGACGTCGAGCACGACCATGCCGTGCTCGAAGCTGGTGGTGTAGTTCTTGAACTCGCCGCGATCCTTGTCGCCGCGCCAGATCCGCATCGTCACCTGGGACATTGACGGTTCTCCCACTTCAAACGGAAGTGTAGCCGCGGCGTCGCGGCGCGCCGTCGACCGGCGCGAGATTCGCAAGGATTGAAAGCTCGCGCCGCGCGGCGGTTCCCGCTGCGCGGGAATAGGGGCACGGGCCAGAGGCCCATGCTACCCAAGTGACAATACCAAGGCGCGAAGCGACCGGTTGCTCACGCGCGCGACTCGGATCTGGTGCGAGAATCCCTTCTTGCACCGACATGCATGACCTGATACGAGGCCCGGACGTGAGTGAGGGTTCGCTTCTGTGTGCTGCGCGCGGCGGTTCCCGCTGCGCGGGAATAGGGGCACGGGCCAGAGGCCCATGCTA
>CAYMBL010000006.1:0-63734 GCA_964388675.1 uncultured Planctomycetales bacterium | reverse complement strand
CGCGCGGCGGTTCCCGCTGCGCGGGAATAGGGGCACGGGCCAGAGGCCCATGCTACCCAAGTGACAATACCAAGGCGCGAAGCGACCGGTTGCTCACGCGCGCGGCTCGGATCAAAGCGAAGCGACCGCTTGCTCACGCGCGCGGCTCGGATCAAAGCAAAGCGACCGCTTGCTCACGCGCGCGGCTCGGATCAAAGCAAAGCGACCGCTTGCTCACGCGCGCGGCTCGGATCAAAGCAAAGCGACCGGTTGCTCACGCGCGCGACTCGGATCAAAGCGAAGGCGCGGGGTCGCTCAGCCCCAGCCGCGCGAACGCAGCCCGGCGCAGTCGGCAACTGTCGCAAAGGCCGCAGGCGCGGCCCACCGGGTCGGGGTCGTAGCAACTGCGCGTCAGGCCGTAGTCCACGCCGAGCGCCAGCCCGCGGCGAATGATCTGATCCTTCGTCAGGTGCAGCAGCGGTGTGAGAATCCGAATCGGCGCCCCGTCGACGCCGGCACGCGTCGCCAGCGCCGCCAGTCGCTCGAACGCGGCGATGTATTCGGGCCGGCAATCGGGGTAGCCGCTGTAATCCAGCGTGTTGACCCCGACGTAGATCGCGCGGGCGTGGCGCACCTCCGCAAGCGCCAGCGCAAACGACAGGAAAATCGTGTTGCGGGCCGGCACGTAGGTGATCGGAATGGTTTGCCGCGCATCGCCCGACGTCTGGAGCGCGGCGCCGTCCTTGGGCACCGGCAGGTCGTCGGTCAGCGCGGAGCCGCCAAACGCGCGCAGGTCGATTTCGACGATCCGATGTTCTGAGACGCCTGCCGCCGCGGCGACGGCGCAAGCTGCTTCGAGTTCGATGGCATGGCGTTGCCCGTAGCGGAAGCTCAGCGCAATCGGCGCGAATCCATCGGCCTTTGCGATCGCCAGGCAGGTGGCGCTATCCAGCCCGCCGGAGAGCAGCACGATCGCCGTCGCCGGCGCAGTCGGCTGGGGGCTTGCACTCACGAGAGGCTCCTGTCCCGACGCGGACGCGTCCGCAGGGCGGCCGATGCCGGGATAGGGTATCCCGTCCGCCGATCCCGTGCCGCGTTCTCCGTCTCCGAAAATCCCCCGAAACTTCTGTCCCTCGTCGCCGAAATTCTCGCGAGTACGGGTGAAGCCGTGGTGGCGGACTTGGTTCGCACCGATCGGCGGGACCACACGGGCCGGCGCACTCGGATGCTCGGCTCCCCGAGGAGAGCGACATGTTCCGATTTCATTCTGCATCCTGGCGGCGAGCCTCGGTGACCGGTCTCGCCATCGTCTGCACCGCCGCCGCGGCGGCCGATTCGTTCGAGCAGTGGGGCGTACTTGCGCTGTCGGAAGGGCCGGGCAGCGCCAGCCGCGCGACGTCCGTCACGGTCGACACCGCGCTGCATGTCATCACCGGCGGCTCGATCCGCGAGAACGGCGTTTGGACGCCGGTCTACTGGGAGACGCCCGAGTCAGAGCCGACCATCCTCGAATGCCTCGGCGCCGGCGGAAACGTGCGCGACGTCTTCTACGACACCGAGATTCGCGGCGGCGGGTTCTGCTACGACGCCAACGACCTCGAGCAGCCCATCTTCTGGGAAACGCCCTTCACTCTCTGGCTGCTGCCCATGCTGCCCGGCGGCGGCAGGGTTCTTGACGTCGCCTGGGACCCGGTTGCCGACGTCTACGCCATGTGCGGCACGACGATCGCCGGCTCGGGCGTGCAGTTCGCCTGCTACTGGACGCTCGACGTTACTAGCGGTGCGACGTATTGGGCCCTGATGCAGCCGCTCAACACCTACGACTCGGGGGCGTCGCACATTGGTTTGGCGCCGGACGGGCAGACCCGCATCGTCGGCTGGTCGCGCGACGGCACCAACACCCCGCGCGCCGTCTACTGGGATCTGCCGCTGACGCCGGCCCCGGTTGAGCTGCTCGAGCTCTCCGGCGGCGACGGCGCAGAGGCGTACACCATGGGCACGGTGCTGGGCTTGAAGATTTTTGCCGGCAACGCGATCGACTCGGCGGGCAACATGCGTCCGGTCGGCTGGGGCAGCGACCTCATCGCCCCGCAGGACATGGGTTCGCCGGGTTTCGACGACGCGACGGTCGAGAAGCTGATTGTTGTCGATGACGCGATCTACAGCTTCGGTCATGCCATCGACTCGCTGGACATCGAGCATGCGTACGGTTGGATTTTCGAAAGCGGGGCGACGACGTACGCGCTCGATCTGAACACCATCGTTTTTGACGATGCCGCCCCGGAGATGCGCGTGGTGAATGACGCGGTGGCCCGGGTGGACACGACGTTCACCCGCGTCTACGCCGTCGGCAACGGCCGTGATGAACTCGACGAACTGCAGGCCTGGGTCGGCCGCCAGCTCGACATCGCCGACATCAATCGCGACGGCATTGTGGACCTGTCCGATCTGGGCGTGGTGCTGGCCGGTTTCGGCATGACCAGCGGTGCGACGCGCGACGACGGCGACCTGGACAACGACGGCGACGTCGATCTGTCCGACCTGGGCGTCGTGCTCGCGAACTACGGCTCGCACGTCTAGCACCGTCGGTCAAACTTCGACGCCGGCGGGATTGGGGGAAGGCGGGGGCGGGCCGAAGGGTCCGCCCTTTCCGTTTGCGCTTCAGGCGATGCGCTCTTCGATCCACTGGCACAAGGGTTCGAGTCCTTCGCCGCGCAACGAGCTGACCGACCAGATGGGGCGATTGTCGCCGACGCTGTCGCGCAGATCGCGAATCGTCTGGTCGGCCCCGGGCAAATCGGATTTGTTCACCACGAAACCGGTCGCGATCTCGACCACGCCCGCCTTGGTGAACTGCACCGCGTCGCCGGCGCCCGGCATGAGCAGCAGAAGTACCTCGCGCGCCACATGGCGGATTTCGACGTCGTTCTGTCCGGCGCCGACGGTCTCAATCAACACAATCGGATAGCCGTTGGCAGCCAGCAGCCGCGCGATCTCCGCGCAGTGCGGCCCAAGCCCGCCGGCCAGCCCCGAAGACGAAATGCTGCGCACGAACAGCCCCTCGTCGGGCTCGCTGCGCATCATTCGCAGCCGATCGCCCAGCAGCGAGCCGCCCGTGATCGGGCTGCTCGGGTCGACCGCCACCACTGCCACGCGGTGCCCGCGTGTGCGAATCTCGCGCGCCAGCCGTCCGATGAAAGTGCTTTTGCCGACGCCTGGCGCACCGGTCACGCCGATCAGTGCACAGCGCGGGTTCGCCGGAATCGCGCCGACGCGCTGCGGCTGCTCTAGATTCAGCAGCGTGATCGCGCGCGCCAGGCCCTGCGGCGCGCTCAGATCGAGCGGTCTGGGATCGGCGGCGATGCGGGCGCGATGCGCCGCGGCGAGGTTTTGCAGCGTCTCGACGATCGAACTCATCGACGTGCCCGGGTTGAAGATGCCCGCGACGCCCGCTTCGAGCAGCGGCGCCTTGTCCTGTTCCGGGATGATGCCCCCCACGATCACCGGCGTGCCGCCGATGCCGATTGCGTGACACTGGCGGATCACTTCGGGCATCACGGTCATGTGCGCCGCCGACAGCAGGCTGACGCCCAAGACGTCGACGTCTTCCTGCATCGCCGCGTGCGCGGTGGAAACGGGAGTCTGCCACAGGCCGGTGTAGATCACTTCCATGCCTGCGTCGCGTAGACTGCGAGCGATCAGCTTGGCGCCGCGATCGTGCCCGTCCAGACCGATCTTGGAGAGCAGGATGCGGATAGGGCGGTTCATGCAGGCTCCCGGCGGGTGTCGCTTCCGGCCCGCCCGAACGGACCGGGAGCGAAAATCTAGCGGAAGTTGCGCCCGACTGCGCCGGTGACGCGCATTTCGCCCCGGAGGATTCGCGCATGAAGCCGATCGTCGGACTGTGCGGCGGAATCGGCGCCGGCAAGTCGACCGTGGCCGGCCTGCTCGCCGAACACGGCGCGCTCGTGATCGCTTCCGACGAGCTGAATCACCAAATCTTGAAACGACCGGAGGTTGCGCGGCAGCTCGCCGAGTGGTGGGGGGCCGAGGTGCTTCAACCCGATGGCGCGGTTGATCGCGGGCGGGTGGCGCAGCGCATCTTCGAGCAGCCGGCCGAGCGCGAGCGGCTGGAGCGGCTCGTGTACCCCTTGATCGCGGAACTTCGCGAGGATATGATTAAGCGCGGATTTGAGAATCCAGCGGTAACGATCATCGTCCTTGATTCCCCGCTCCTGTTTGAAAGCAACCTCGATCGGCGCTGCGATAAGGTCGTTTTCGTGGAGACGGGCGAAGATCGGCGTCGAGATCGGTTGATTGAATCCCGCGGGTGGAACGTCCAAGAGCTTGAGCGACGCGCGCGCTGGCAACTGCCGGTCGACGCAAAGCGCGCTCGCAGCGACTTCATCCTGCGGAATGATGGATCCCTCGCGGATCTGCGACGAAATGTCACGAACCTGTATCAAAATCTGGTCGGACGCGACTCCTCGGTGGAGTAACGCCGCGACCTGCACACCGAACCGGTCCAGCCGGACGCATCCTCGCGCCGGCGGGCGGTTCCCGGAGCACGCCTGAGATGGCCAAGAGCACGCCTCGTTCACGCACGCCAGCCAAGAAAAAGCTGCAGGATGTGATCGACAGCATCCCCGACGATCTCGAAACCCAACCGCCCGACGAGCCGGCCGACAGCAAGTTCGTCGAGGCCGACGTCGACGAAGACGCACAGCCGCCGCTGCCGAGTTCCGATGCCGACGAGCCGCAGCGCCGCCGAAACTACGGCGAAGAAGACACCGCGATCGACCGCGAGACCCACGAGAAATATGAGAAGGTCAAGCGCGGCGAGCTGTACATCACCGAACTCCAGAAGATGACCGTGCACGAACTGCACGAGCTCGCGAAGGGCGAGAACATCGAGGAGTTCGCCGGCCTTCCCAAACAGGAACTGATCTTCCAGATCCTCAAGCGACGCATCAATCGCGACGGCTGCCTGGGCGAGGGCGTGCTCGAAATCCTGCCCGACGGCTTCGGCTTCCTGCGCAGCCCGGAATACAACTACCTGCCCTGCCCCGACGACATCTACGTCAGCCCCTCGCAGATTCGGCGCTTCGGGCTCAAGAACGGGCACATCATCGCCGGCCAGATTCGTCCGCCCAAGGAGAGCGAGCGCTACTTCGCGCTGCTGCGCGTCGAGGCGATCAATTTCCATCCGCCGGGCACGCTCACCGAAAAGACCAATTTCGAAGACCTCACGCCGCTGCACCCGAACCGGCGCCTGTTCCTCGAAACCGATCCGAAAGAGCTGAACATGCGGATCGTCGACATGGTCACGCCGATCGGCATGGGGCAGCGCATGCTGATCGTCGCGCCGCCGCGCACCGGCAAGACCGTGTTGCTGCAGAAGATGGCGAACTCCATCACGCACAACCACCCGGACGCCAAGGTCATCATCCTGCTGATCGACGAGCGGCCGGAAGAAGTGACCGAAATGCAGCGCAACACGAAGGCCGAGGTCATCAGCTCGACCTTCGACGAACCCGCCAGCCGGCACGTGCAGGTCGCCGAGATGGTCATCGACAAGGCCAAGCGCCTCGTCGAATACGGCCACGACGTCGTCATCCTGCTCGATTCAATCACGCGCCTGGCGCGCGCCTACAACACCGAGATGCCGCACTCGGGCAAAATTCTGACCGGCGGTGTGGACGCCAGCGCCCTGCAGAAGCCCAAGCGCTTCTTCGGCGCCGCCCGCAACATCGAGGAAGGCGGCAGCCTCACCATCATCGGCACCGCTCTGGTCGACACCGGCTCAAAGATGGACGAAGTCATCTTCGAAGAGTTCAAGGGCACCGGCAACAGCGAGCTGCACTTGGATCGCCGCCTGGTCGACAAGCGCGTCTGGCCGGCCATCAACATCGCCGCCAGCGGAACGCGCAAGGAAGAGCTGCTGCTCGACCCCAAGGAGCTCGAAAAGGTCTACATGCTGAGGCGTGTGCTGTCCGACATGAACCCGGTCGAAGCGGTCGAACTGCTGCGCAACCGGCTCGAAAAGACGCCCGCCAACGCCGTATTCCTGATGACGATGAACCTGGCGTAGCGACCCCGCCGCGCCAGAGAAAACCGACCCAGCAGCGCCGGCAGGCCCCGCTTGCCGGCCGCGGGGCTTTCAGCTACATTCCCCGGTTCGCAGTACGCGGCGGAGGCAGCACATGGCTCACAAGAAGGGCGGCGGTTCGACCAAGAACGGCCGCGACAGCAACCCGCAATACCGCGGGATAAAGGTCTACGGCGGTCAGTCGATCCTGCCCGGCGGCATCATCGTCCGCCAGTGCGGCACGCCGTTCAAACCCGGTCTGAACGTCCGCCGCGGGCGAGACGACACACTCTACGCCGTCGCCGAGGGCACGGTGGAGTTTCGCGGCCGCGTGGTCTGCGTCGTTCCGCCTCAGAACAACTGAGCCCCGCGCTGGTTGTTCCGCGTTGTCCCAGCTATTCGTAGCGGGCGTCGTACTCGCGGCGCAGCGCCTCGGTGATCTCCTTGATGCGCTCGACGGCGCTGCGGGCGCAAACCAGCGTCGCATCCGGGCTGTGCACCACGACCACGTCGCTTAAGCCCAGCACCACCAGCAGGTGATCGCTCTCGCTGACGACGATATTGTCTCGCGCGCTCAGCATCATCGAACTCGCCGCGAGCGACACGTTGCCATTCGCGTCCGGCGCGCGCGTCGCGGCGATCGACGTCCATGAGCCCAGGTCGAGCCAGCGACAGTTCATCTCAACCACCAGCACCGACGACGCGTGTTCCATCACGCCGAAGTCGATCGATATCTTCTTCAGTCCGTTGAACGCGTCGGCGACTGCCGGCGCGAGCGCCCCGCCGACCCATTGCGCCGCGATGTTCGCCAGCGCCGCATGATTCTCCGGGAGTTGTCGGCGGAGCTCCGCGTCGATCGCCGCGCCGCGCCACGCGAACATGCCGCTGTTCCAGTAATACTCGCCCGACGCGACGTACTCCTTCGCGACATCGAGCGTCGGCTTTTCCTTGAACTGGCGCACGCGATGCACGCCCGCCGCGATCGGTTCGCCGCGATGCACGTAACCATAGCCGGTGTGCGGCTCGGCCGGCCGGATGCCGAAAGTCACGAGGCTCGCGGGGTGCGCTTCCGCCGCCGTCAGCCCGGCGCTGATCGCTGAAGCGAAGGCCTCGATCGGCGTGATCAGATGATCGGCGGTGAAAACGGCCATCGTCGCGTCGGCGTCGCGCCGCTGAATGAGCGCCGCCGCCAGCCCGATTGCGTTCGCCGTGTCGCGCCCGCTGGGCTCGCCGATCAGGTTCTCGCGCGGCACGTCGGGCAGCTCGGCCGCCACGTCGTCGATGTACGCCGCCGACGTGATGATCCAAATGCGCTCCGGCGCAAACAACGTCCGCAGGCGCTCGCGCGCATGCCACAGCAGCGATCGTCCGTCGAACAGCCGCAGGAGCTGCTTGGGGCGGCGGCGGCGACTGAGCGGCCAGAGCCGCGTACCCGAACCGCCGGCCATGATCACGGCGTGACGCACGTTGTCGCTCCTTCCCCGGTTGTCGTCTTAGACCACGTAGGCGCGGCCGCGCGACGCCTTCGCCAGTTCGCGGGCGGTCTTCTCGTAGCCCTTCTTGCCCATCAGCGCGTAGGTGTAGTCCTTGCCGAGCTGAACGGCCGGCTGATCATAGGGATCGATGTGCAGCAGGTTGCCGGCGATCGTCGTCGCCGCTTCCCAGAGCATCATGAACTGCCCGACCGAGTGCTCGTCAACCGCCGGGAAGCGGATCGTCAGGTTGGGCCGCTGGCTCGCCGCCAGCGCCAGTTCTGTGGCGCGCTTCTCCGCGTTCAGCAGCGTGCCCATCGTCGAGCCTTCGAGGTAGCGCAGGATTTCGGGCGTGCCCGCGCGCTTGGGGATCTTTACGTCGCGCGAGAACTTGTCCACCTCGACCAGCAGCAGCACCTTGTCGTTGGGGCCTTCCCGATAAAGCTGAATCTGCGAGTGCTGATCGGTCGCGCCCAGCGCCCGGATCGGCGTCGGGCCGCAGCCGACGACCTGCCCGTCGCGATCGAGCCGCTTGCCCAGGCTCTCCGCCCAAAGCTGGCAGTACCAATCCGCCAGGTCGCGCAGTTGCTGGCTGTAGGGCATCAGCACGTGCAGGCGCTTGCCGCGCGAATAGAACGCGTGCAGCAGCAGCGCCAGCATCGCCGCCGGATTGCGATTCACGCGGCGCTCCGCGGCGCGCCGGCCCATCGCTTCCGCTCCGGCCAGCAGCTCCCGCAGATCGGCGCCGCACATGCCGGCGGAGAACAAACCCACCGCCGACAGCGCCGAGAAGCGCCCGCCTACGCCCGGCGGCACCGGCAACTGTTCGTAGCCCTCGGCCAGCGCGATTTCGCGCAGCGTGCCGCCATCCGGGTCGGTCGTCACCAGCAGGCGCTTGGCGAGCTGTTTGGCGCCGAGCCGCCGCCCGAGCAGTTCGCGCACGACCAGGAACTGGGCCGCGGTCTCGGCGGTTTCGCCTGACTTGCTGATGACGTTGAACAGCGTGCGGTTCAGGCTGCCGCCCAGCAGGTCGAGCAGCCCCCCGAAATGCACGGGATCGACGTTGTCCATCACGAACAGCCGCGGGCCGCCGCGCTTCGTCGCGGGCAGCAGGTTGTAGTGGGCCCCGTTGAGCGCGGTCTGCAGCGCAATGTTGCCGAGCGCCGATCCGCCGATGCCGAGCACGACCAGGTTCTCAACGCCGCGGCGGTGCTTGCGAATCGCCGCCTCGACCGCGGCCAGCATCTTGCGATCACCGGGGAGGTCGCGGTAGCGATGGCGGCCTTCCTTGCGCTCACGCTCGACGCGTGCCACGATCTCGCTCACCGCGGGCTCCGCGCGGCGAATCTCGCCCAAAGTCAGGCCGTGCGCCTCGCCGACCGCGGTCGACAGCGCGTTCTGGTAGTGAATCGTCAGCGGCTTTTTTGGCACGCGATCTCCTTGCCGGGCCCAAGCGACGGCCGCTGGCGAGCGTAGGCTATTGGAACCCAAGTCGCGTGGAAAGCGATCTCCCGCGAGCTCGCACGCATGCGTGAAGCTCGGGTGGCGCGCAGGCCACCCGAGCCACCCGCCCGCCCTAGTAGTGCCGCGTGCTTTCCGTCTCTTCGACCGGCGTCGTGAGCTGGCCGCTGGTCAACGTCGTGCGGAATCGCACATCGCCCTCAGAAAGACCCTTCACTACGACCCGGTACTTCGCAGCCGCCTGCGGCGCCAGTCGCGGCAAGGGTGCGAACGTCACGGTCCGTCCGTTGACCTGGAACGGCACCGCGCCTTCCGCCGCCACGAACTCCTGCTGCGGCGGCAGTTCGCACACCACCACGATGTTGGTGTCTTCCGCCGAACCCTGGTTCGTGACCGTGATCTCGTAGGTGTTCTGCGCGCCGACCTCGATCGGGTCGTCGATGTCGATCACCTCGAGCAGGATGGCCGGGATGCCGCGCACCAGCAGCGGAGCCTCGGCGCTGGCCTCGGTGCAGTAGGCGCGTGCGATCGCGACGTTGCGGAACTGACCGATCTGTCGCGCCGTCATTGCGATGGTTACAGTTCGCCGGCCGCCGGGCGGCAGGTCGCCGAGGTTCCAGGTGACCGCGTTGCCGCTGGCGGTTCCACCGTCGCTGGCGCCGAGGAACGTGGCGCCTGCAGGCATCTGGTCGGTGAGCACGGTGCCGCGCGCCACGGTGTCGCCGACGTTTTCGACCGTGATCTGGAACTCCGCCGGCCGACCCAGGAAGCGCACATCGGGCGAAGTCTTCGTCACCCGCAGCTCAGGCTTTACCACGCGCGTACGCGTCGAAGATTGCGCCGAGAGCCCTTCCGCGCTGGCGGCGGTCGCGGTGTTCTGGAAGCTGCCAGTCGCGGCCGAACGCACGAACACGACCGCTTCCTTGGCCTGTCCGGGTAGCAGATCGCCGGCATTGAGCGTGATCTCCGGCCGACCGTCCTCCGTCGTCCAGCCCTGCGGCAGGGGATCGCGCACGACCACGTTGCGAGCCGCCCCGCTGCCGGGGTTGCTCACCACGAAGCGCAGCGGAATGCGGTCGCACAGAATCACTTCGGCGGGCGCTTCCTTCACCAGCGCGAGCTGCGGTTCCACGACGCGAATCGGCGCGCACGATTCGGTGCGGAATGTGACCGCCGCGCACGCGAAGAATTCGCCGACGCGCGTCGGCACGACGCGGGCGCGCAGCGCCTGGGCCGATTCCGGGCGGAAGGTCGCGAAGTCCCACGCTCCGCCGCGCGCATCGGCGCGGGTCGGCGGCACGTCGAACCCGCGGACGTCGAGTTCGGGCGGGAATTGCAGGTTGAGCGTGAGGCCCTTGAGCTCGGCGCGCGTGAGATTCGTGATTTTCAGCACGTACTCAATTTCGACTCCGGCCCGAGCCTCGCGCGGCAACTGATGCTCGATCAGCACGACACTGGTACGCGGGTCGCCGGTCGGAAATGCGACCGCCGCTCCGCTCTGGGCCAGGGCCGCTTCCGGCCGCGCGAGCGCCGCCGCGAACAACACGATCCACCAGGCCCGAGCGGGCCGCTGCGACCGGTACATGCGAGACTCCATTCTTGATTCGCCGAAGCACAGGACCGACGGGCCGCGCTGCCCGCCCTGACACGGATTATGAGCGCGGCGCGCCGCCTTCGCCACACGCCCGCGCGCTGCGCCGAGGCTCGTCGGCGGGCGGCGGGTTCCGCTATCATCCGGGGCTCGCCTCCGAGGCGCGGGGCGTTCCGCGGAACGAACGGAGATCGGTGGTTCGCATGCCGAAGATCATCATCGACGGGAAGACGATTGAGTGCCGCGACGGCGTGCCTGTGTTGCAGGCCGCGCTCGAGGCCGGCTGGGACGTGCCTCACTACTGCTATCACCCCGGGCTGAGCATCGTTGCGAGTTGCCGGCTGTGCCTGATGGAAATGAAGATGCCGCACCCCCAGACCAAGGAAATGGCCTGGGTGCCGAAGCTGTTCCCGTCCTGTCAGACTCCGGTGAAGGACGGCATGGAAGTGCGGTTCAACTCCGACTTCGTCACGCAGAACCAGAAGCACGTGATGGAGTACTACCTGATCAACCACCCGCTCGACTGCCCCGTGTGCGACAAGGCGGGCGAGTGCTACCTGCAGGACTACAGCGAGAAATTCGGCAACGCCTCCTCGCGTATGGTCGAGGACAAGCACAAGAACCCCAAGAAGGACATCGGCCCGCTCACGCTGCTCTACCAGGATCGCTGCGTGCTGTGCACACGCTGCGTGCGCTTCTGCCAGGAGATCGCCGGCGACGGCGAGCTGACGGTGGTCGACCGCGGCCACCGCGCCGAAATCGACGTCTTTCCGGGCGAGCCGCTCGACAACCCGCTTCAGGGCAACGTCGTGGACCTGTGTCCGGTCGGGGCGCTGCTCAGCAAGGATTTCCTGTTTCAGCAGCGCGTGTGGCTGCTCGACAGCACGCCGTCGGTCAGTCCCGCGGACAGCCGCGGACAGACCATCTGGGTCGACCACAACGAGCATGGCATTCATCGCGTGCGGCCGCGCTTCAACGAGCGGGTCAACGAATGGTGGATCAGCGACGAGGCGCGCTTCGGCTGGAAGTACGTCTATCGCGAAGATCGCCTGAACACGCCGCGCGTGCGCCGCGGACACGAGTTCGAGCCCGCGCGCTGGGAAGATCTGCCGGCGCTGCTGACCGCGCGCTACGAGGAAATCTCACGGCGGCACGGGTCGTCGTCGGTGGCGGCCGTGCTCAGCCCGATGCTGAGCTGTGAAGAAGCCTGGCTGCTGGCGCGGTTCATTCGCCGCGTCGCGCCGGACGCGACGCTGGTCAGCGGCTTCGTTCCGATGAACGGCGAGGATCGCCGCTTCACCGCCGGCTTCGAGATCAAGGCCGAAAAATGCCCCAACCGCCGCGGCGTCGAGCGCATCATCTCCGCCGCCGGTGGAGCGCATTGTGACTGGAACGAGTTCGTGAAAAGCTGCGAGCAGGAGCGCTTCCGCGCCGCATACGTCACTGGGGGCTACCCGCACGAATGGGTGACCGACGACTGGGCCAAGGCGCTGCAACGGCTCGAATTCGCCGCGGTGCACGACCTGTTCCATTCGACGCTGTCCGAGGCTTCGGCGGCGGTGATCCCCGGGGCGAGCTGGGTCGAGCGCGAAGGCACGTTTATGAATTGCGACGGCCTCGTGCAGCCCTTCGAGCGCGCGATCGCGCCGCGCGAGGGCGTGAAATCCGATGGCCAGTTCTTCGCGGAGCTGGCCGGCGAAATCGGGCTTTTCCGCTCGCGCCGCACGCGCGAGGCGATGGCTGCGGCCGGCCTCGCCGAGTTCGCGACGCCGTTCACACCGCGTCCCGAGCCTGAGCACGCGCACTGATAACCCGGCCGCGTCGCACCCGTTCTGAATCGGTCCTCTGAATCCGCCGATGCTTCCGAACGGGAGTCGCCATCGGCATGCACGCGCTTGTGGAAGCCATCGCCGCGCAGATTCTGCCGACCGGCGGCTGGTCCTATGCCGGCTCATCGCGTCTGGCCACCGAGCCGACCTGTCTCGCCATCCTGGCGCTTCAAGCCGCGAAGGCGCGACCCGACCTCGTTCGCGCAGCGCGGCGTGCGCTCACCACGCAGCAGGATTCCCGCGGCGCGGTTCGCGGCCGCGACGACCTTCCCGAGACGCGCTGGACCACGGCGCTCGCCGCGCTCGCATGGCTGCGTCCAACCGAGACAGACGAGTTCGCCGAGCCTCGGCGGCGCGCCGTGGGCTGGCTTCTCCGCGCGTCGGGCAGCGCGGTGAAGGTGAACGCTCCGATCCGCCGCCACGACACGGAGCTGGTCGGTTGGTCGTGGATCGATGGCACGCATTCCTGGCTCGAACCCACGGCCTACGCGGTGCTGGCGCTGCGGCGCTGCGGGCTGGCCGATCATTCGCGCACTCGGCAGGGCGTGCGGCTGATCCTTGACCGCGCGATTCCCTCGGGCGGCTGGAACTACGGAAACTCCGAAGTGCTCGAAAACGAGCTGCGACCCTTTGCCGAGACGACCGGCATCGCGCTGCTCGCGCTGGCCGACGAGCCGCGCGTCGCGGCGATCGACGCGGCTGTGCGGCTTCTGCAAGCGCGCTTGCCCGACACGCGCGCGCCGCTCGCGCTTGGCTGGGGCGTGCTGGGGCTTTGCGCCTGGTCCGCTCCGCCGCCCGCGGCCTCGGAATGGCTGGCCGCGTCCGCTGCGCAGTTGCGGCTAGCGGAGCCCGATCCGCTCGCCGCGGCGGTGCTGCTGTGGGCGTCGGCGCAAGTCGCCGCGCCGGCAGGCGTCGCGAGTGCCGTGCCATGATCGAACCGACGCGCTTCTCTCGACGGCGATTCCTCGGAGCGGCGGCAGCGCTGGCAGCCGGCGCCGGCGCCGTGGGGTCGTGGGAATGGCATCGGCGTCGCGAGAACGGGCTGCGCTCCGAAGCGTTCATCGCCCCCGCGGCTGACTACAGCGTCGACCTCGTCGCGCCGATCTCGGCCGCGCTGCAAGAGCTTGGCGTGAGCCGCGCGGAGATTCGCGGCAAACGCGTGCTGCTCAAACCCAATCTCGTTGAGACCTCGATCGGCCACGCGCACATCAACACGCACCCGGCGGTGGTGATTGCCGCGGCCGAGGCATTTCGCCGGCTCGACGCCGCGGAAGTGCTCGTCGCCGAAGGGCAGGGCCATCGCCGAGACAGTTGGAGCGTGCTCGAGGAATCCGGGCTGCGTCCGGCGCTGGCCGGGGCGGGCCTGCGTTTTCGCGATCTGAATCACGACGACGTCGAGCGCCTTCCGAACCGCGGCGGCTGGACGCGCCTGACCGGGCTGTTTCTGCCGCGCACGCTGCTGGCCGCGGATTTCATCGTCTCGCTGCCGAAACTCAAGACGCATCATTGGGCGGGCGTGACCTGCGCGATGAAAAATCTCTTCGGCGTCATGCCCGGCATCGTCTACGGCTGGCCCAAGAACGTGCTGCACTACCAGGGCATCCCGGAGTCGATCGCCGACATCTGCGCCACGGTGCGGCCGCACTTCGCAATCGTCGACGGCATCGTCGGCATGGATGGCGACGGTCCGATCATGGGCGACGCGCGACCGGTCGGCTGCCTGATCGCCGGTCGCAGCCTGACCGCGGTCGACGCCACTTGTGCGCGGCTGATGCAGCTCAATCCGGCGCGGATCACTTATCTGCGCTACGCCGGCGGGCGGCTCGGTCCGATTCGTGAGCAGAACATCGCCCAGCGCGGCGAGGCCGTTTCGCGTTTCAGCACGCCGTTTCGTTTGCTGGACCTGCCGCACCTGCGCGCGCTTCGCTCGGGGTAGGGGCGTCGGCACACGGCGCGTGCCCGACCTCCGGTCTCGCGCCACCTCGATGCTTGCGCACACGCTGCGCTGCGGGACCGGCCTCCGGACCGGCCTCCGGACCGGCCTCCGGCCGGTCTCTTGATCGCTCGAGGGCGCCTCTCGCCTCTACGACCGACTCGCCGCGCTCACGCGTGGCAGCGCCGCGCGCTCCGCTCCCACAAGCGCCGCCGCGCTGTCGCCGCCAAGCTGCTTCTCGAGCGCCGCCTCGTACGCGACGCGCGCAGATTCCACCAACCGCACTGCTCCAAACGCCGCGCCGCCGAGCAGCAGCCACCCCACGAGCGCCGTCGCTCCCACGCGCTGCACGCGCCCCGCCGCTCCGCCGCGACCGATTCCCGCGAGCACGACCAGCAGCAGCATCGCGGCCCCGCCCGCGACGAACGGATGCCTCCACCAATACAGCGGCGTCGACCAGTCGCGCCGCAGGTCGACGCGCATCCATTCCGTCGCCGCGAGCACGAACGCGAGCCCCACGAGCAGCATCACCACCGCAAGCACGGCGCCGCGCGCCGCGATCGCGCGGAAGCCAAGCTCGACGCGCGGCCGCAGCAGCCATGTCCAGCCCACGCTGATCGTGACCACCAGCAACACCAGTCCGCCGCTCAGCAGCCAGCTCACCACCAGCAGCCGCGAAACGACCCGCTCGTGCTCGGCGCTCGCGAATTGCGCACCGCCGGTCAATCCCAGCTCGCCCTGCCGCTGCTCGCGAATCGCGCGCAGAATCGCGTCGCGCCACGCGCTTGCCTCGGCGGTTTCGTCCGCGCCCGCGGCGCTGTCGCGTCGCAGCAGATCCGCCGCCAGCAGTCGCAGCTCGAGCGAGCCCGGCTCGATCAGCCACTGCCGCAGCCAGCGCGTGCGTATGCGCTCGAGCAGCGCGGCGGCATCCGCGTCGCCGGCGGAGCGGCGCTCCTGTGCCAGTATCCCCGACGCCGCGACGAAGTATTGCAGCAACGGCCCGTGCGGGTGGCCGATGTACTGGTCCGCGAACAGCCAGGCCGATCCCGGCTCGACGCGGATCGCGCGATACCCGCCCGCGACCGCCGTGCGCAGCGGGCCGAGATGATGGGTGAAGCGCGCTTGCTCCAGCCCCTCGAGCAGCGGCCGAATCGTCTGCCAGCGCTGCTCCGGAGTTTTTCCGGTTCGCTCGCCGTAAAGCAGACGCGCGGTTGCCGCCTGCACGCGTCCCAGTTGCGTCGTGCGCAGGCTCGCGGCGCGCGTCTCCGCGTCGGCCAGCGCCGAATTTCCGGCAGCGCCGGAGTGCAGCGCCTGGCTGAAGAGGATCGCGACCTGCACCGACTGCAGCGCCTCGCGCGCCTCGAGCGGCGCGCTCTGCAGCGCGCTGCCGATCGCCTGGTTCGTCCGCTCCGCCCGTGAAGGGTGATACGCCAGCGCGAGCCGCGCCTGCGGCAGTCGCGCCGCGACGAACGCGGTCTCCATCGCCGCAGCCGCCATCAGCCCCGCCGCCGCCGGAAACAGCAGAATCACGAGCCAGCGTGGCGTGGTGCGAACGGCAGGTGTGGCGGGCGATTGCGTCATGGTTCGCAAGCTACCGGGTGCCCCAGTCGCGCGACAAGCGCTGCCGCGCGTTTGCCCGTCCGCGCGTTCGTCGGCAGAATCGAGCCATGCCGCACGACTCAACGGCAAAGTTGCGCCAATCGGCCGACGGGCATTTCGAGTCGACGTGTCGCCGCTTCGGCTGGTGGCTCGCGCTCGGCGGGTTCGTCCTGACTCGCCTGGTCGTGCTGATCGCCGCCTGGACCGCGCCGCAGGACCGCTCCCAGACCGGACCCGACTGGTGGTCGGATTGGCCGCTGCTCCGCTGGGACGCAGGCCACTACCTCGGCATCCTGCGCGAGGGCTACCCAGCAACCATCAACGACACCGTCGCGTTCTTCCCGGCGTATCCGCTGACCGCCGCCGCGCTTCGCGAGCTGACGGGCATCTCCGACGAAGCTGCGTTGGTGCTGAGCGCGAACACGGCCGCACTGCTGGCGGCGGCGCTCGTGTTCGCTTGGGCGCGACGCGCGGCCGGCGACGCTGCCGCCGTACGCTGCGTCTGGCTGCTGGGGGCCTACCCCTCGTCGCTTTTTTTGTCCGTCGGCTACACCGAAGGTTTGTTCCTGCTCTGCACGGTTGCCGCGCTGCTCGCGATGCAGCGCGGTTGGGTTCCAGTGGCGCTGCTGGCCGCAGCCGTCGCCAGCGCCACGCGCCCGCCGGGCGCAATCGTCTCGCTTGTCGTCGTGCTGTGGCTCTGGCAGCGCGACGACTGGCGCTGGAGGCCCGCGACGATCGCCCGATTGTGCGCCGCCGGCTTGGTCAGCGTCAGCGGCTTGCTCGCGCACCAGGGATACCTCGCCGCGCGCTACGGCCGCACCGACGCCTTCACCGCGGCGCAGAAGACATGGCGCGCCCGCACCGTGAAGAAACCCCTGCGCGACGCACTCACGCTGCGCCCGGTGCTGTCCGCCGCGTGGCGTCCGTTCAACTACACGCTCTCCGGCAGATGGGATCGGCTCGCCGCCCATCGAACGTGGGACGGTTTTCTGAACGTCCTGCTGCTGTTGATCGCGTTCGCCGGTCTGTGGCGTCCCGGTCCGTTCCCGCGCGTCGTGTACCTGCTCGCGATTCTCACCTTTCTCATGGCCTGGCTCCCCGACCCCGCCGGCGGCGCGCGGCTTTACGGCATCTCCCGCTATCAACTGATCGCCATCCCCTGTTTCGTGCGACTCGCGCAGTGGCGCGCCTTTCGCTCAACCCTGTGCCTGGCCGCCTGGCTGGCGCTCTGGCTCACATTGCAGACGATCTGGATGCGCGGCTTTGTCGATTGGCAGCCCGTCGGCTGATGCGCTGTTTTCTTTACCGCTTCACACCGCCCCCGTAGATTCCGCCGCATGAATGTCTCGGCCTCATCTCCGCAGACGGCGTCGCCCGCGGCCACCGCCGCGCGGCTGCCCGACTGGCTGGTGCGCAATCGCAATTTCGTGCTGCTCTGGGCCGGCTACGGCGTCGCCGCCGTCGGCGACCATCTCAGCGAAATCGCGCTGCTCAAAGAGCGCGGCGGCATGGAGCGCCCCGACGCGACGCGCGTCCAGGCCCTGATCTCGTTCGGATTCTTCCTGCCGTTCGTGCTGCTCGGGCCGCTCACCGGCTGGTGGGCCGACCGCTTCAGCCGCAAGAACACCATGATCCTCGCGGACCTGCTGCGGGCCGCGATCGTATGGAATCTCGCCATCATCACTCCCTGGCTCGCGGCGCGGCTCGAGCCGGCCGGCCTCGGCGATTTCTCCATCGTTCTGCCGCTCTTCGTCATCGGAGCGCTCGCCGCCTTCTTCTCACCGGCGCGACAGTCGCTGCTGCCCACGCTCATCCGCGACGACCAGCTCGTGCGCGCCAACGCGCTGATCAGCGCACTCGGCACCATCGGCACCATCCTGAGCGCCGTGCTCGGCGGCTACCTCGTGCAGCACGCCGGCCCCTCTTGGAACTTCCACATCAACGGGCTGACCTTCGTCCTGAGCGCGATCTTCGTCGGGTTGCTCAACCTGCGCCAGGCGCGCACAGCGCCGCACGCGCCGCTCGAAGGCGTTTTCGCGCCGATTC
Source organism: uncultured Planctomycetales bacterium (assembly GCA_964388675.1). GTDB lineage: Bacteria > Planctomycetota > Phycisphaerae > UBA1845 > Fen-1342 > CAYMBL01. Next base: position 45,736 of record CAYMBL010000006.1, on the reverse strand, counting down.
GCGCCGGATTCCAGTACGTCTGGACGCACAAGCGCGTGCTTCAGATGATCCTTCTCGGCATGGTCTTCTGGGCCGCCGCGGGCGCCGTCATCTCCGTCGTTCCCGCCATCGTGCGCGTCTACTTCGGCTCCGACTACGCCGCCGCCGGCACCTTTCGCGGCATCATGGGCGTCGGGCTCGCCGTCGGCGCCGCCGTCATGAGCATCTTCGGCCCGGCGCTGCCGCTGCAGATCGCGGTCGGCATCGCGGTCGGGGCCGCGGCGATCTGGCTCCTGCTGCTCGATCTGGCCTACATCCTGCGCCTGCACCAGTTCGTCACCGGACTTTGCCTCTTCGGCATCGGCGGGGCCGGCGCGGCGCTGCTCGTCTCCATCATGGCCACCATCCAGCGACTCGTTCCCGACTCGCGCCGCGGCCGCGTCTGCGGCGTGTCCGACATGTGCACCATGGGCGCCATGGTCGCCGCCACCGGCCTGCTCGGATTGCCCAACATCCCCAATCTCGACCAGTACATCCCCGTGCTGCTGCTGATCACGGCCCTTGGATTTGTGGCGACATTCTGGTTGTGCGTGCGGCAGTATCGACGCGGCTCGCACCTGCCGCCGCTGTCGGACTTCACCTGGGCCATGATCGGCTTCGTCGCGCGATTCTGGTGGCGCGTGCGCCGCGTCGGCCCCTGTACGCTGCCGCGCCGCGGCCCGGTCATCGTCGCCGCCAATCACAACTCCGGCATCGATCCGCTCGTGCTGATCGCCACTTCGCCGCACCGCCTGATCGGTTTTCTCGTCGAGAAGGACTACTACGACCTCTGGCTGCCGCGCTTCTTCATGCGCATGGCGGACTGCGTGCCGATCAAGCGCGACCGCCCGCTCAAGGATTTCTTCGCGGGCTGCCTGCGCCAGCTGAACAGCGGCGGCGCTCTCGGCGTGTTTCCGTGGGGCACGATCCCGGCGCCCGGCGAACCCGATCCCCCGGCCAAGGAAGGCCTGGCGGCAATTGCGCTGCGCACCGGCGCGCCGATCATCCCCTGTCACATTTCGGGCGCGCGCTACCACGTGAACCCGCTCGTCTCGCTCTTTCAGCGACACCAGGTGCGCGTCCGCTGGGGCCGCGCAATCGATCTGTCGGCGTACGTTGGCCGCGAGCGCGATCGCGACGCGTTGCGCGAAGTCACCGAGCTGGTGATGCGGCGCATCCGCGAACTGGGGCCGGAGCCGGTCGCGTGACAGCCGCCGCGCCGCGCTCGTCGCTGCGCCGTCCGATCGCGCTGCTGGTGCTGGGGGCGGCGCTGCCGTGCCTGGTGCTGGCGGCGCTGCGCGCCACAGACGTGCCGCTCGGCAAGCCGGGCAAGTTCACTTACCTCTACAGTCCGCTGCTTACCGAGCGTGTTCAGGCACTGCTGGGCGGCGTCGCAGCAAGCGCCGTTTGCGTCGCCGGCGTCTGGCATCTTGGAGCCGACGTCGACCGGCAGCGACGCCTGGGCGGCTGGCTCACCGGCGGCGGCGCGGCGGCGCTCGCCGTATGGAGCTTTGTCGCACCGCCTGCGTTCCGCTCGCAGCATGTATTCAACGCCACCTCGCCGTCGCACGACGGGGCCTTTCTGACCGAGGCGGAATTCGCGGGAAACGCGGGCTGGTCGCACTATCTGCGCCATTTCGAGCAGCGCACGCGCACGCCCCGCGAGGTCATGCGCGGCACGCGCGTGCTGAGCAATCCGCCCGGCGCGACGATTCTGGCAGGCTTCGCAATCGCGCTCACCGAGTCGCCGGCGCTCTTCGAAATCGCCTACCGCTCGCTCGTGCGCGAGCCCGGCCAGCCGGAGCTGCGCGGCTCCGAGCGCGTGCTGCCCACGCGCGCGATGGTGTACTCGCTGCTGTTGTGGGCGCTCTGGGTGGCTTCCGCGCCGCTCTGGTATCTGCTGGCGCGCGAGGCCCTGCCGCCGGCCGGCGCAGCCGTGCTGATGCTCGCATGCGTATTTTCCACGGCGACGCTCACCTTCTCGCCCGGAAAAGACCCGGCGCAGCTTCTGACCGCGGCGATTCCGCTCTACTGCTGGCGACGCGCGGCTCGCGGCGGCGTCGGTTGGGCGCTGGCCGCAGGAGCGACATTCGCCGCGGGCTGCTTGTTCGGCTTGGTGCACCTCTGGATCGGCGCAGCCGTGCTGGCGGCGACGGTCGTTGCGACGCCGGTGCGCGAGCTTCCAGCGCTGGCGCTGTGGCGCATTCTCCCATTGACCCTCGGAGCCGGCGCGGGGTTCGCGTGCGCGGCATTGGCGGGTTTCAACGCGCTGACGGCGCTGCCGGCGGTCGCCGCGGCGCAGGCGCTGGTAACGCGCGGGCCCGACGCGATGCCGCTGCTCTGGCAGCTTCTCGGGCTGCCGCTGTTTCTGCTGTTCTGCGGTGCGCCGGTTTGGCTTGCGGTGGCGCATCCGGTCGGCGCCGGTGCAGATCGACGCTTCGGAATCGGGCTGCTCGTCGCGACCGGCGTCATCGCGCTGGCGACACTCGGCTACACCAATGCCGAGACGCCGCGCCTCTGGCTGCCATTCGCCGCGCTGCTGCTGCTGGGGGCGGCCCACGCGGGCGGGTCGGCATGGTGGGCCGATCGGCGGGTGCTGGCGGTGACGCTGGCAGCCGCGCACCTTTTCGGGTCGCTCGTGCAGTGGTCGATGATGGACATGCGCGAAGCGGAGAATCGCCTGATCGTGGTTGAAGGCGATTCGCCGCGTTTCTTTCAGTAGGCGAATCGCGAGAAAGCGCGCCCGGAGGGAGTCGAACCCCCAACCTACAGGTTCGAAGCCTGCCACTCTGTCCAGTTGAGCTACGGGCGCTGTAGTGTGCGGAATTATCACACGAGGTCGCACGCTTGTCGAGATCGAGCGATCCATCGCACTTCACGCCCGCCCGGCGCGCCGCGGCCTACGGCCTGCTGGCCGTTGTCGCGATCGGCGCAATGCTGCGCGTGGACGGCCTCGGCGAACGCTCCCTGTGGCTCGATGAATTCGCAACCTGGCACGCTTCGCGCCTGCCGCTCGGCGAAAGCCTCGCGTGGCCGGCGGAGCGCAGCGTCGCGCCGCTCTACCAGCTCTCACTGCGTGCGATAACGAGCGACCCGCGCCCTGCGGAATGGCTGCTGCGGCTGCCGGCCGCGATCGCCGGCTGCGCCGGCCTGGCCGCGGCGGCGTGGCTGGGTTGGACCGTCGGCGGCCCGGCGCTCGGGCTGATGTTCGCCGCCGCGCTGGCGCTGCAGCCGCTGCAAATCGACTACAGCCGCGAGGCGCGCGGTTACTCCGTGCTTGTGCTCGCGGGGCTGACGGCCACGACGCTCTGGCTGCGGCTCCTGGCGGCGCAGCGCGTGCGGCTTGCCGACTGGCTCGGCTACGCAGCGGCAGCGACGCTTGGCGTCTGCGCGCACTATCTGATGGTATTTACGCTCGCGGCGCACGTGCTGACGCTGCCGCTCGCCAGGCGGCGCTGGATCGTGGGCGGCGCGCTCGCGGCCGCGGCGCTCCTCTGCGCGCCTCTGGCGCTGCGTGTGCTCGCAGGCCGCGACGAGATCGGCGACGCCCTGGCGTGGGTGCCGCCACTGTCGCCGGGTGGCGCGATGGCGCACCTTGCGAACGTGGGCTTCGGCTGGATCTGGCTGGTGGCTGCGGCGCTGTTTGGCGCGATCGCGCTCATACGCCGGCGGAAGGCGCTGCTCCGCGACGGGCCGGCGGTTCCTGTGTGCGCCGCTTGGCTGGCGGCCACGTGGGCGGCACCGGCGCTACTGGCGATGCTCGGCATGCCGCTGGGTGTCGAGCGCTATTTTCTGCACGCGGGCGCACCGTTGGTGCTGCTGGCGCTGCTGGCGGCGCGGTACGCGCATCGACACGCGCCGGCGGCGCTCACGCTGGCCGCATTGGCGCTGGCTGCGCCGGCTGCGTTACGCCGGAGCACGCAGGCACCGGCGCCCGGCTTGCGCGAACTGACGCGGTATCTGAACGAGACGCTGCCCGCGACGCCGGCGCCGGTCTGGTTCGCGACGGCGAGTCGCGCTGAAGCGCTCGCGGAGATGGAGCTGCTCGGCTGGCGGTACTACGCGCCGCACTTCGAGTGGCGGGCGCTGCACCCCAGTGAGCCGGTAGATGCGGGCGGGGCCGCGGCGGCGTGGGTGGTGGTTTTTCTGCGCGAGGTGGACGCGGAACTCGCGGCGGCCGGGGGCGCGAAGGCGGACGTGGTTTTTGAGGAACTGCGGCTGCCGGAGCTGTACTTTCGGCCGTATCGTCTTCAGCACTGGGAATTTAGAGTCACCGACCCTGACCCGAAGTGGTGAACAGCGAGGAGGCTGGGGCGGTCGGAATTGGCGGCGTGGCGACGCTTGCAATGAACCTAACATAAACCGTACAATGCGGGCGAGGGATTGCTCGATTTGAGCGATGCCGCCCGAACCACGCACGCTGTGGCCGGCCAAGGAATGGGTTGCCAGGGAGGGCAAGCCGCGTGCGGAACAGGCAGAGCCGGGATTGCGGGTTGGGCTCTGCGCGCTGGGAAAGGAGACGGCGATGGGCACGGGCGGTGAGAGCCGGCGGGCGGGCGCGGCGCGGGGAATGGCGAGCTGGGTGCGCGGGCTCAGGCGCGTCGAGCGGGTGCTGCCTTTTTTGAGCGCGGGCGAGCTGCGGGCGCTGGCCGGCTACCTCGAGGGGCGCCTTGCAGAGCGGCTTGGGCTCCCTGCACGAAGCGGCGGATGCGCTCGGGGTCGGCGTCGGCGTAGTCGGCCTCCCAGTCGCGCAGGCGATTGAGGGCGCGCTGGCGGACGGCGGCGTCCTCGACCAGCAGCAGCAGGCCGGCGGCGCAGAGGCGGGTGACCCAGTGGCCGCTGGCGCGCGCCTCTTCGTAGAGACACTTGAGGGACGGATCGACCTGGAAATTGATCTGCGGACGACGCGGGGCGGGCATGTCAGCTCCGTTGCAAAGGCGACACCGTTCTAGGAAATCTTACATTACTGCGCAATCCGTTGTCTGTCCACTCTCTAGGAGGATTTGATCTGCCGCCGCGGCGCGACAGCGCCCCGGCGCCCGCCGCCCGCGCCGACCCCTGCGCGGGCCCTTCTCGCCGAGATCGGCCGGCCCAGGCGGCGTGCAGGCGCCGCCGGCCGGTCCCGCCTTGACCGGGTCGTGCGGCCGCCGGACGCAGACGGACGAAGACACCGCTTGCAGCGCAGTGGCACACAGCCGATGCTCCCAAACACACGGCAGAGTTGTTTCGTGGTCATCGTCTTGCTGGGGACCTATGGCCGCGGCGGGTCGGCCGGCGCGGAGGTCGGCGGCGGGCTGGTCTGGCCCACGTAGCCCATCGCCTCCAGATTGCGGATGCCCTGCGCATCAAGCTGATAGGTCGTTTCGCCCGCGTCGTACGGCGGCTGCGCGCGGCGCCAGGCCAGCAGTTCGAGCGCCAACTCGCGGGCCATGTCGGGCCGGGCGGCGGCCAGATCGCTGCGCTCGCGCGGATCGGACTTCAGCGAGAACAACTGCACGCGCTGCGGCGGCGCCGAAGGCGCGGAGACCGCCGGCACCACCGGCATCGCCGAGAGCAGCAGCTTCCAGCCGTCGGAGCGAATCGCGGCGTATTCGATGAGCGGCGCGCCGCCCGGGGCGGGGCTGGTGCGATAGTGGTGATTCGCGAGAAAGACGGTACGCGGACCGGGCGGCGCGCCATCACGCAGGTTCGGAAACAGACTCGCGCCCGCCAACGGATACGGCGGCGGCAGCCGCAGCGCGTCGAGCAGCGTGGGCAGCACGTCATACGTTTGCGCCAACGCGGGGATGCGCCCGCGCGGCGGCCCAAATCCGTAGAACACCAGCGGCACGCGCGTCTGTTCGTTGTGCAGGTTCAGGCCGTGCTCCCACGCGCCGTGCTGGCGAAACTCCTCGCCATGGTCAGCGGTCAGCACCAGACGCAGCCGCGGGCGCAGCCCGTCCGCCTCGACCTGATCGAGGAACGCGCCGAAGCGCTCGTCGGCGTAGAGGATCTCCTCGTCGTAGAGCGCGACGACGTGCTCGAGGTCGCGGCGCTCGCGCACGGCGCGAAAGCCGCGCTGCGGGTCGTACGTGCCGTCTATGGGACCGGTGTAGTCGCGATCGAACCGGCCGCGCACCGAGTCGGGCGGCGTGTAGGGCGCGTGCGGCTCGGCGGTGTGCAGATAGAGGAACATCGGCCGGCGGCGGTTGGCGGCGATCCAGTCGCGAACGCGCTCGATCGGAATGGTGCGCTGCGAGTCTTCCCAGTAATAGCCGATCTGATCGACGAAGGTGTCGAAGCCCTGGTCCATGCCCTGGCGCGGGCCGGCGTTGACGTTCGTGCAAAACGAGGCCGTGGCGTAGCCCGCGGCGCGCAGCGATTCGGCGAGCGTGACCAGGCCGGCGGGCGCGAGCGTCGTGTTGTGATGCACGCCGTGGCGCTCGACGGGCAGCGAGAACATCAGGTTGGGAATGGATTCGATCGTGCGCGAGGCGTTGGATACGGACGGGTCGAGCCACGCGCCCTGCGCGGCGAGCGCGTCGATGCGCGGAGTGGTCGTCCGCGCGTAGCCATAGAGGCTCATGTGCTCGGCGGCGAGGGTGTCGATCAGGTAGAGCACGACCAGCGGCGCGTCGGGCGCGGGCTCGTAGACCAGCGGATTCGACCAGAACGCGACGACGCCGTCTGCGGCGGTGACGTGCAGTTCGAGCCGCACGCTCTGCCCGGCCCACGCGGACAAGTCGATGTCGACGTCGTGCCAGGCGTCCGCCGCGGAGACGGTCTGCTTCAAGGCGGTGGTCGTCTGATCCCCGCTTAGCACATTCATCTCGAATTCGACCGCCGCCGCGGCGGCCGGCGCGGAAGCGGCCCGCGGCGCGACGAAGCCGAGGCCGGCGCTGAAGCGCGCGGCCGGCGGCAGCTTGAGTCCCGGGTAGGTGATGCGCGCCGGGGCGTGCGTGTAGATGCCGGAGCGAATTTCCTGTCCGAGGCGGATGCGCGCGATGTTGATGGCGTCGGGGTAGGCGTTCTCGCGCGGGAGGAATTCGACGCGGCGAATCTCGGCCGGACGCGATTTCGGCGGCGCCACGACGAGCTGCAGCAGCTCGAGCGGACCGGTCCACTCGGCGAACCCGTCGGTGAGGACGCGGACGGTGAACGGCTCGCTGTTGCTCTTTACGGGAATGGGCAGTTGGCCGGCGCGGCCCCAGACGAGATTGGCCTCGCGACCTTCGGGTACGAGCACCTCGAGTTCGATGCTGCCGACGCGCTCGCGATCGACGCGGAAGCCGCGCATGGCGAGCGCGATGGAGTCGCCGCTGGGCAGCCGGCCCGCCGAGGCACGGGCGGCGACGAAGTTGGGGCCGGGTTGATCGCTGCGGAAAGGGCCGAGGCGCGCCAGCGCGGCGCGAGACTCGAGGCTGGGTTTCCAGGCGGTTTGCAGGCGTGCGGAGCGCAGCAGGCTCTCGTCGTCGAGGCGGCGAAGCTCAACCTGCGGATCAGGCAGAATGGGCGCCTCGGGCAGCGGGACGGTGGCCGGCGTGCGCTGCATTTCGCGCTCGAACCAGCGCGCGAACTCGGCCCAGTCGCGCGGCGCTTCGTCGTCGCGCGTTGCGGGGGAGGGAGCGGTTGCGGCGGTCGGCGGTCCGCTGGGCGCATCGCAGCCGGTGAGGATCGTCAGCGCGGCGAGCAGGCAGACGATCGCCGGGGTCAGAGCGCGAAACGCGCGGCGCGACTCTCCTGCGAGAGCAAACCGCGGAAGCCACTGCTCACAGAGCAGTGGCACAGGGGCGGGATGCGCTGTCGAGGGGCACGAGGCATGCCGACCTGCGGTCGGCATGGCACCCGGTCGCCATGGCACCCGGCGGCTCTGCGCTGGGGGACCGGCCTCTGGCCGGTCGCCGCGCTGCAGGATTGAACCTTGATTCCCGCTGCGCGGGAATGAAGGGGACGGGCGAGGACGCCCATCCCACCCAGACTGAAGAGTGTCGCTGCTGCGCTGAGTGTCGCTGCTGCGCTGAGTGTCGCTGCTGCGCTGAATGTCGCTGCCGCGCGCTGCGATCGTCATGGCGCGTTGACCGGCGGGACCATTCGCATGCCGAGCCACACTGCGGCGAGCGTGAGTACGTTTGAGAGCAGGATGTTGGCCGCCGCGGCCCAGGACAGTCGTCCGGCCAGCAGGGCGTAGGTTTCGTAGGCGAAGGCGGAGAAGGTGGTGAAACCGCCGAGCAGGCCGACGGTGAGCGCCAGCCGCGTGGCGGGCGGCATGGCGGTGCGCTGGAACAGCGCCGCGAGGCAGCCCATCGCGAGCGCGCCGAGCACGTTGACCAGCAATGTTCCGATCGGAAAGGTCGTCGCGAAGCGATGGTCGAACATCGGCTGCACGGTGGACACGACGAACAGCCGGAGCGTCGAGCCGACGCCGCCGCCGAGGAAAACGTAGAGCCAGATGAACGGGTCGTTCAACGAAGTTCCGTGGGGGAATGTGGCCGGGATCCGCGGCGCGCGAGCCTAGGGGCGGCCTTCGCGCCGGCGGCGCTTTTCCTCTTCCTTGTGGCGATGTTCGCGGAGCTTTTTGAGCTTTGCTTCCTTTTTGTCGAACTCTTCCTCGGTCTTGGTTTCCTTGATTTCCTTCTGATCGGCCTCGTTGGTGTTCCAGAGCGCGATCAGTTGATCCTGGCCGCCGCTGGCGAGCGTTTTGCCGTCGCGGCTGTATTCGAGCGCCGTAACGCGTCCGCGATGTCCCCAGAGCCGTCCCATCAGGATTCCGGTTTCGGGATTGAAAAGCTTGATGGTGGCGTCGCCGCCGCCGGTGACGAGCGTCTTGCCGGTGGGGCTGAACGCGACGCTGTAGGTGCCGTCCTGCTTGGCGGCGACCTCGCGGACCATTTTTCCGTCGGCGACGGTCCAGACGCGCACGGGGTCGTCGCCCGCGGCGGTCGCGAGTTTTGATCCGTCGGGCGAGAAGGCCAAGCCCTGAATGCCCTTGGTGTGGCCGGTGATCTCACGGGCCAGCTTTCCGGCGGCGACGTCCCAGAGGTGGAGTCGCGTGGCGCTGGCGGTGGCGAGCAACGAGCCGTCGGGGCTGAAGGCCATCGTGGTGGGCGAGACTTTTTCGCTGCGCCAGCGGGTCTTCGCCTCGCCGTCGAGCGGATCGAACAGCACGATCTGCGCGCCGATTTCGCCGCTCTCGGTGTACGCGACAGCGATGCGTTCGCCATCGGGCGTGAATGCGACGCAGCGCACGCTGCGCGCTTCGATCGGCAGCTCGCGCGCCAGTTCGCCGTCTTCGGCGGTCCACAGTCGCACCGCGGCGCGGTTCGGCGTGTCGGCGGCGGCCTCGGCGATGAGGAGCCCATCCGGGCTGAAACTGGCGCACTCGACGCGGCGCGGCGCCGCAGCGGCGGAGGTCGACCCATCGACGACGCGCCCGCGCGGCGCGATGTCGCGAATGCGGACCAGCTTTTCGACGTCCCATTCCAGGATCGGCCCCTCGGACGCGGCGCTGACGAGACGTTTGCCATCCGGGGAGAACGAAACGCTGCGAATGGTCGCGAGATGGCCGCGCAGGTCGGCGCGCGGCCGGTTGTTGTCCTGACCGAACGCAACGGACGGAATCACAGCGAGCGCAACCCAACAGACCCACGCATGCGAACGCATCGAGCACCCCTTCGCGGAATTGCCGACGACGGCGACGGAGCCACGACCGATTGTACCGCGCGACCCGGCCTGCGCCGCAGAGAACGCTAGCGGCGGCTTCGCGGCAGAACGAGCGCGCCGAACAGGAGCGCGACCAGCGCGGACGGTTCGGGAATCTGGGTGTCGAGGTATTCCGTAAGCACGCGCAGGGTGATGTCGGTCGCCTGAATCGCCTTGTCGAGCGGCATGTTCTGGTCGACGTGAATGTGGCCGGCGGCGATGGTCCAGTTGGGGTCGCTGGGGTCGGAGTGGAGCGATTGGTACCACGTGCCGTGGTAGGCGATGAACTCTGACAGGAAGCCGCCGCCGTAGTCGTTGCTGATGAAGGCGTCGACTCCGAACGCGGCGCCGTCGACCGCTTCGCGGATTTCGGTGAGGGGCAGCGAGGAACTCCGAACGAATCCTGCCGGCGCGGAGCCGTCGGGGGGAGAGGGCGTAGGTTGAAACGGGGCGGTGTAGTCGTCAACCCACGTTTGCAGGTTGCGCTGGTAGCGCTCGATCTCCCAGCGCGGCGTCAGGCCGATGCCGCCGCGGCTGAAGGTGATGATGGCGAGCGGGCGGACTTCGGCGGCGATGCGCCAGAAGTCGGCGGAAGTGTCCTGGTAGTCGACTTCGAGGTCGCCTTCGCCCTGCCCGATGCCGTTGGGGAACTCGGGGAAGAACGAGTAGACGTCGTAGCCGCGGCCTTCCCAGTTGTCGCCGATCCAGCCATCCGGATTCTGAACCGGGTTGTTGCTGAATCGCCGAACCATTTCGTTGGTGGGCGGCCAGTAGCCGGTGATCATGATGTTCCGCGTGAACGCGGAAGCGTGTTGCGACAGCGCGATGCCGGCGAAGAGGCCGAGTGCGAGCGAGCGAAAATGACGCATGCAGTGACTCCGGGAGGCGGATGACCCGCCGAGATGTCTCATCGTAGGCGGGGAGGAGCGGGGGAATCCAGAGTAACCGGGCGCGGGTACGGAGGCCGGTTGCTCCGCCGCGGGAGCCGTTTCGAATAATTCCGGCGAAAATCGGCTACGAGCCGCGCCGGGGCGCTGGCTAGAATGCCGCCGCGAGCCCACACGCTGAGGAGGGGAATGCGATGCGTCGAATCTGGCCGGCCCTGCTGATTCCGTGCGCCACTGTCTTCGGCGAACTGACCGTGATTTCCGTTACGCCGTCGCAGAACGGGCTGAACGCGCCGACCGGCGCGCCGATCTCGATCACGTTCGACCGCGCGGTGGATCGCACCACGGTCAGTGCGAATTCGATCGGCGTGTTCGGCAAGTGGAGCGGAACCGCGACAGGCGCATTCACGTTCAGCGCGGGCGATACGGTCGTGACGTTCGATCCCGATCAGAATTTCTCCGCCGGCGAGATGGTGATGGTGGCGCTGGCGAATTCGCTGCGAGCGGCGGACGGCACGAGCCTACGCGCCGCGGGTTACTGCTGGCAATACTGGACGCGGACACGCGTCGCGTCGCTCGATCTGGTGCGGATGGCGACGCTGTCGACCAACTTTCCGAGCGGGGCGTCGAGCCGGCCTTACGGCGGCGTGGGTACGGATTTCAACGGCGACGGCTGGCTCGATCTGACCATGGTCTGCGAAGACACCGCGGACCTGCGCGTGCTGCTGAACACGGGCGACGGATTGGGCACATACGGCGCGATACTGCAGCCGGCGAGCTCGATCGGCTTCACGGCCAGCCCGTCGGATACGGCGGATTTCAATCGCGACGGGCACGCCGACATGTGCGTGACCGTGCCCAGCACGGGCAACGTCGCGATTCTGTTGGGCAACGGCGACGGCACGTTTCAGCCGCGGCAGGATGTCGCGGTCGGAACGACGCCCTACGGCGTGGGGGCGATCGACGTCGACGGCGACGGGGATTTGGACATCGTCAATGCGAATGCCTCGCCGGGCAACATCAGCGTGCTCATCAACACGAACGGCGTGTTCTCGGCGCCGACGTTCTTCGACGCCGGCGTGAACGCCGAGCGCGGTCTCGCGGCGACGGACATGGACAACGACGGAATCCTCGATTTCGTGGTCGGCGGGATTTCGAGCGGCACCGCGACGGTGAATTTCGGCAACGGCGACGGGACATTCTCAACCAGCGGCGCGACGCAGGCCGGCGGCGCGGTGTGGATGATGGTGGCCGGCGACATCGACGCCGACGGCGACCCCGATATCGCGGTCGCGAACAGCACCTCGAACCGGGCCAGCATTCTGCGCAATAACGCGGGCGTGCTGGCGGGACCGGTGAATCTGGGCACCGACCCGTTCACGCTCTCGGTCGATTACGCGGATTTCGACGGCGACGGCGATCTGGACCTGATCACGTCGAGCTACAGCGGCGACTGGCGGCTCTTCCTCAACAACGGCGCGGGGACGTTTACGTTTGACCGCGAGTTCGACGCCAGCGTGGCCTCGTCGTGCGCCATTCCGCTCGACATCGACAACGATCGCGACCTCGATATCGCGCTGGTCGACGAGGAAGCCGACACCATCCAGATCTACAAGAACGACGGCACCGGTTTGACCACGGATACCAACGACGACTGCATCGTCGATCTGTCGGACCTGGGCGAACTGCTCGCCAACTACGGCTGCGGCGGCGGCGTGTGCGCGGGCGACGTGGATGACGACGACGACGTGGATCTGTCAGACCTGGGCGAGATGCTGAGCGACTTCGGCGCGGTGTGCCCGTAGCGGTCGCGAATTACGGCTGCGACGCGGTGGGTTGCGTCGCGGCGGGCGGCGGTGTGCGCTGCGGCGCGGGCCTGGCGGCGTTCTCCTGGTGCCAGCGGCGGAACGCCACGTAGCCGGCGCGGCGCGCCCCGTCGTCGGCGAAACCGGCGAAGTGCGGTTGATTCTCCACCACCTGCAAGCCGAACGCCGCGGGCGGGACGGCGTAGATGCGCGTGAGCGCCAGCAGCGCCGCGTCGCCGACTGACATTTTCGCACCGCGGCCCTGCGCGGCCAATCCGCTGGCGGAGATCAGCTCCTGGTCGTCGAGCAACTCGAGCAGCGCCGGCGCCGCGCGTTCGTCGCCGAGTTGGCCGAGCACGCGCGCGATCAAGCCCGGCTCGAAATAGCGGCGCTGCGGCCCGCGACCGTGCAGCGCGAGCGCCTCGAGCACGACCGGCACCGCATCGCGGGCGCCGGCCTCGCCGAGCACCAGAATCGATTTCTTGGTCAGGTCGGTCAGCACGACCTGCAGGTCGTCGTTGCCGGCCGGCAGCAGGCCGTCGCGTAGCGCGGTCGTCACGTCGGATACGTAGCGCGTCAGGCGACGGGAAACGACCGGGTCGCGCAGTTGCCGGGCTGCGGCGAGCGCCACCTCGGCCACGTCGGCCGAAGGGTCATCGACTTTCTTGGCGATCAGGAGACCGACCGCCGTTCCCGGCTCCATCGGCAGTTGGCGAATGGCGGCGCTGCGCCGGTCGGGGTCGTCGTCGAACAGCATTTCGACGAGTTCGGGGTAGCGCGTCGCGAACGCGTCGAGCAGGTCGCGGTCCGTCGACTCGAGCTCGGCGCGGAAGAGCCGCAGCCGAAGAACGGCATGCACGCGGTTGAGGGCCGCGCGCAGGCGCAACTGCTCGGACGCGGGGCGCTGCTCGAGCGAGCCGATCGCCGACACCAGCGGCGCCAGCGACTCGTCGATCAGTCGGCGGACGGCGTCCTCGGCCTCGACTTCGTCGCCGCGCGCGATCTGTTCGATGAGGCGGGGCAGCCGCGCGTCGTCGGTCGGTCGCGATTGCTGCGCGACCGCGTCAAAGCAGAGCGCCAACGAGAGCAGGCAAACGAAGCCACTGCTCACAGAGCAGTGGCACACGGGCGGTGCGTGGCGTGGGTGGAATGCTTTCGCGGTCGATTGGCGCGGGTGGCATGCTTTCGCTGTACTCCGCGTAAGCATGTTGTTGGTTGCTCTCCTGACGAGGTCGACAAGCGAAGCCACTGCTCGCAGCGCAGCGGCACCGAGCACCCGGACGCGCAACGTCATTTGGAGCCTTTCGCGGTCCGAGTGCGTGGACGCGGCGTGGGATGGCCGAGTTTCCTGGCCAGGGCGCGCGCGACGTTGGCCGGCACCAGACGAGTGATTCGACCGGAATTGCCGCCCAACTCGTAGATCTGCTTCACGTAAGTACTCGACGTCATCACGTGCTGGTCGCTGGTCGGCAGAAAGATCGTCTCGATGCCGCCGATGGCGCGGTTGATCGAGGCCTGCTGCATTTCGTCGGAGAGGTCGGCCTGGTCGCGGATGCCGCGCACGAGCACATTTCCGCCGTAGGAGCGTACGAAATCGATGGTCAGGCCTTCATAGGACGCGACGCGGACGTTCTTGAGATCGGTGAGGTGCGGCTTCAGCAGCGCGCTGCGCTCCGCTAGCGTGAAGACCGATTTCTTGTCGGGGTTCAGGCCGATGCCGACCACCAGCTCGTTGAACAACTCGGCGGCGCGGCGGATGACGTTGAGATGGCCGTGCGTCACCGGGTCGAATGAGCCGGGGTAGACCGCGATGATCGATCGAGCGCGCATGCGAATCCGTTAGTGCGTTTGTCCGCCGCTCGCGGCGCGCTGGCAACCGCGCGGAGCCACGCCCAGGAAGGCATCCCACTCGGCGTGATTGGTGCAGTCCACTCCGGCGGCGCGGGCCTGCTGCTGCAAGTAGGTCTGCAGCGTGCTCAGCATGTCGTCTTCGTCGAAAGCGTCGAACTCCGCGGCGGCGGAGTCGCGCAGTTGTCGAAAGAGCGCCACATAAAGCTTCTTGATCTGGCTGAGCGAGAGAGTCAGCTCGGCGGAATCGTCGGTCCTGGGTCGCAGAAACATGGCGGAATCCTCCGGCGGATCGTAGCCGCCCGGCGCGCCGCCGCCAATCGGCGCGGAATTCCGAACTAGCTCTGAGGCCGCGTTTTCTCCAGAAACTCCGCCAGAATGTCGGTGTACCACGCGGTGTAGAGAAACTGCCCGCGGGCGTGGCCGGCGTTCGGGAAGTACACCACGGCGCGCTCGGTCGCGATCGCCGCATCGTAAACACGCTGCGCATCGACCGCAGGAGTCAGCGTATCCGTGGCGCCGCTCAACACCAGCAGCGGCTGCGTGATGCGCGCGGCTTGCACATCGACTTCCCATTCGGGATCGAGCAGCCCGAGCACGCGCGTCGTGTTTCCGCCGAACACCGGTTCGAGTCGCTCGAACTGCGCCGCGAGCACCAGCGGCGAGTCAAGCACGACGGCGCTGACCAGGTCCGGGCGGCGGGCGGCCACCGCGGCGCTGGCGACGGTTCCCAGCGAAACGCCCATCAGCGCCACTGCTGACTCACCGCTCGCCGAGCGCGCCCACTCCGCGGCGGCTTCTAGGTCGCTTGCCAGGTGCTCCACGCTCGGCACGCCGCCGCTTTCGCCGAAGCCGCGCGGCTCGACCATCGCCACGCTGAAGCCCGCGCCGATCACGATCTGCGCTGTAAACAGGTAACAGGGCAGTTCGCCGGAATTTCCGATCGAGAGCACGACCAGGCCGCGGCCGGCGTCGGCGGGCAGCATCCACACGCGCAGCGTCGCGCCGTCGTCGGTGACGACGCGCACATCCTGGTAGGCCAGGCCGAGTTCGGACGGGTTGTTCACCAGCGGCAGGTTCCAGGCGCCGAACTCGGCCTGAAGCTGCTCGCAGGTCGATTCGGGGTCGAACAAGATGCGGTCGAGCGCCGCCTGAAGCGTCTCGGCCGACGGCGCGGACAGCGGTTCCGGCGCGGTGCAGCCGGCGATCAGGCCGACCCAGGCGATTGAAGCGGTTCCGGCAGAGCGGGCCCAGTGACGCGCCATCTGCAAGCTCCGTAGTCGTGTCTCGGTATTGCCCTTTGATCCTACGCATCAGGACAAGTTGTCCAACGAACACGTTTGGCATCGGCAGCGGCGGGAGCGCTCCACAGTTCGCGGGGCGCGACAAAAATATTGCGGGCGGGGACCCGAATTCGCCTGTGAACTACGTGCGGCCCCGGCGTTGATGGAGACACAGAAATGCACGGCAACCCTGCGGTTGTGGTCCGAAAAAGCGGTTTCTTCGCAGCCCTGGCGCAAGGCGTCTTCGGTCTGCTGATCACGGCGGTCTGCTGCGCGACATTGCTCGGCGGCTACGCGGTGTACACCCTCAATCACGCCGTCGGCGGGGCGTTCAGTCTAGGAACGTCGGTGGTCTCGCATTGGCCGCAATGGCGGCAGGCGCTGCCGCCGGCGATCGCGGAGTCGCTGAACGACCGCCGCGCCCCCGAATATCGCGAGCAGGTTCGCGTCGCGACGCGCACCGATCACTCAAAGCACGGCGATCGGCTCATCATCGAGGTGACGAACACCGGGCAGGAGACCGTGTCGCTGCTGGCGCTGCGGCTCGTGCTGGAGGATCAGGAGGGCGACCCTGTTTACGAAGTGCGGGCGTTTGCCGCCACGCCGTTCGTCATGGATGGCGACGAGTGGCGCGGGCCGCTGATGCCGGGCGCGACTCGGAAATTCGCCCGACACGTCCGCGAGCTGGGGCCCGACGCCCGAGTCTCGGCTGAGATCGCGGATATTCGGCTTCAGGTTCCGCTTCCGGCCGCCACGCCGCCGACGACTTTGGCCGCGTCAGACCAGTAGCGGGAAGGGTTACACAGAATAGTTGACGGCGCCGCGGCCGCCGTGCTGCGCGATGCGAATCGGTTACCGCCGAAACGCGCGCGGCGCGGCGGTCTGCGGCTCTAGAGCTTGCCGCGTCGGCGGAGCGGTCTCCGCGACAGCCGCAGTGCGGATCATGGGTTGCGGCGTGAATAGGCGATCCTGCAGGCCGGCGCGCTCGACGGTCGCAACCAACCCGCGCAGCGTGCCGAGCACACTCAAATCGTCGTGCGTATCCGTTCCCAAGCTGACGGTTATCTTGTGCTGCGGCAGCATGCGCAGCCATGGGTCGCTCGGCGAATAGGGCAGATGCTTGGTGTTCAGCTCGTAGAAGATCCGCGCGTTCGCGAGCGTGCGCACGACCTGCTCCGGCGGCGTATTCGGAAACTGCTCGCTGACGGACGTGTGCGCCAGGCCCACGCGACACGGGAATCGCCGCGCGACCGACGCGAGCTGCGTCAGGCCTGACCAGTCGAGATTCTCGAACAGTACGAAGTCGAAGCTGGAGAGTGCGCCCCGAATCTGCTCGATAAACGCCCGGTTCAGCGACCAGGTTATCTCGCAGCCGCAGAGGATCTCGAGCCGACCGTCCCAGCGCTTCGCGGCAGCGCGGACCTGGTCGTGATAGCGCTCCGCCTCGGGCAGGAAGATTCGCTCGAAATCGCGGCTGTTTGATGGCGTGTGCGACGAAGGCGTACAAAACAGGTGGTCGCAGATTCCGAGGCCCTGAACCGCCGGGGCTGGGAGATCGACGTGCGCCTCGCAGATTTCGTCGATCGTGAACGCTCCGTCAGAAAACGGAGTGTGATTATGCAAATTGTAAAGCGGCTGCAAATGTCTCCTCCTGAACGGGCCGCTCGATTCGGATTCGAGAGTTCCTGCGCGACGGCAGCTCGGCCGACGTCGCCGGGCCGCATCGTGCTCTGGATCCTTCCAGGGATGCGGAACGCACCCACAAGACCGCAGTCAGACCGCAGGAAAGAACATAACACGCCCGGCACAGGGCGTCCAGAGCACGCGGCGGCGGACGGCGCGGCCCGATTATAAATTCCGCGTGAATCTTCTCGTGAACGGACGCATCGGAACTGCGTATATATGGATGTCCGGCCTACGGACGCGACAGACGCAGGCTTGGCTTCTCCTCCTCTCCCAGCCCCGGCGGTGTCAGAAATGGCGCCGCCGGGGTTTTGTGTTTCACGAGCGGCTATCGACCCCGGCGCGGAGCGAGTCTAGCATCGCGTCGTGGCCGACCGGCGCTACATTCCGAGCCTGATTTGGGTCGCCGCGGCGCTGGCGTCGGCCGGCGTGTTTGAGCGTGTGACGGTGTCGATCGACGGCGAGGACGGCGACGCCCCGTTCGTGCTCGACATCGGGCGGCCGCCGGCGGCAGGGTCAATCCTGATCGGTCTAAGCGACGGGCTGCCGTCGGTCGTGCTACGCGAGGTCCATGGCGAGTTCGTTTCAGACGTAACCATCTCAATAATCGAGGGTTACTACGTCGCGCCGGCAGCGCTCGGCGGGCTGGCGGCGGAGCTGCCGCACCCGCTTGGGGTTTTCGGCGAGATCGACTCCATCGAGCCGGGCGGGCGCAACGTCTGGATCAGCGTCGGATCGGCGTTCGACGTGCGGCCGGGGAATCGGTTCTGGCAGCGCCAGGGCGGGCAGCCGGTCGCGCGATTTGAGACGCTTTTCGTCGACTCCGCGGTAGCTCTTGCGCGATGCGTTCCCCTGGCGGCGGGGTATCGGCCGAGGCCGGGCGAGCGCGTCGAGCTGTGGCCGTCACCGGCGGATCGACGCGACGGGCGGCTGCGAAGCGCGGTGACGTTTGTCCCGACCGGAGCCGGCGGGCAGGTCTGGCTGGCGGCGCCGTCCGGCGCGGAGTGTCCGTCGGAGCCGCAGATTGACTTTTATCGAGCGGGGCGATTCCTCGGCAACGGAGCCCTCGAGCGGGCGGACGAACGGTTCTGGTACGTGCGGCCGCTCGCGGCGTCGTTTCCGGTGGGGCTGCAGGTCGGCGATGACGCCGAAATTCGGACGCTCGCCGACGTGGACGCGCGGCGATTTCGAGCGCGCGTCTTTTCGTCGTCCGGCGGCGGCGCGCTGATCAACGCGGGCGAGGTCGACGGCCTTGAGCCGGGCATGGCGGCGTCGGCGTGGCGCGCGGATCAACCTCTGGGGCCGGTGACGATCGGCCGCGTCGAGACCTCGTTCAGCGTCGTCGACGCCGCCGGATTGGCGCTGCTCGATGAGGTTCGTTTCGGCGCGGTTGACGCAAGCCCGCCGCGCGAGCGCGTGGGCGCGGTGGAGCGCACAGAGGGCACGGAACTGGCGGTCGCGCGGATGATCGACTCGTGGAGCGGGTCGTTCGAGCAGCGGCTGCTGGTGGAGCGCGACGGGCGGCTCGTTGGGGTTGCGCTCTGCGTGGCGGCGCTGGACGGGCGCGCGGTGTTCTTTTGTCCGAGAGAGCTTCAGCCGGCGCGAATCGAGCCGGGCAATTGGCTCGTGCGATGAACCCGCACGCCGTTGTTATGCGGTCGCCAGCGTGCCAGCGGGCGCGTCGAGCGGCGGCGACTCTGCTAATGCGGGGCGTGCCGGGCTGCCGCGGTAGCCGCCATCGATCGTGAAGATGTAGAAGCTGCCGTACGTCGCCGAGCGATCTGTCGCCAGCAGTTTGCGAGCGAGGTCGCTGTGGGGCGTGAGGTGCGGCAGGATGGCGGCAGGCGGGTCGAGCCGGTAGCTGCCCGAGCGGTAGATCATCGTGGCGCCGGGTGAGGCGGCGCGCAGCACGCTGCGCAACGTGCCTTCGAACACTTCCGGCGTCATCCAGTCGAAGATGTCGAGCAGGTTGAATTTCTGGATCGAGCCGGCCGGCTGCGTGTCGAGATAAGGGCCGAGCCAGCCGTTGACGACCGTGACGCGATCGAGATTTCGCCGCAGCGTTTCAAAGTTTTCGGGCAGCAGGTAAGGCGGCACGCGCAGGCCGCGGAAGCGGCCGGTGACGGTGACGCTGAGGAAGTAGTTGTCGTAGATGGGCACCTTGGTGAGCGCGTATTCGATGCGTTCGCGCACGAAATCGTAGATTCCGTGCCGGCCGTCGACGAGCTGAAGCTGGCGCGGGTGCACGCCGCAGAGGTACATGAACCAATCGGATTCGCACAGCCAGCGCGTCACCGGGCCCCAGAGGCGCTGCGCGACGTGGAGGTTGTAGAACTCCTGCTGCTCGGCGAGCGAGCGCAGCTCGAAGAACTCGTCTACGAGTTTCTTTCGCAGCCCCATCGCCGGCAGCACGAAGCGGACGATGCGCGTGGCCAGGCCCATCTTGCCGTAGTTGTAAAGCCCGCGCGCGGCCATCCACAGGTTCTTGTCCCAGAATTCGCGCGATGGCTCCGACAGCAGCGGCCGCAGCCGCGGCCGGTAGTGCGCGAGCACGGTCTGCGGTCGGCGGGCGGCGAAGATGTCGAAGAAATCGCTGTGTGAGAGCTGCGCGATGGCGGCGAGTTTCAGTTCGAGTACGGCGTTCTGCGCGGGGTTGCCGTCGACGCTGATCAGCCGCCGCGGATTCTGGCAGAGGAAGTTGAGCGGGTTGCAGCCGGCGGAGGAGATGGAGATGACCGCGTCGTCGGGCGTGATGCGAAACGCCTGGCGATCCATCTCGGGGTCTTCCCACGACATGTTGAAGACGATGCCGTGAAAGACCAGACGCTCGAGCCAGGGACGCCCGTCGGGGATCGGCATCTGCAGGAACTGCCAGTGCATCATCGGTTCCGAGCGATGGCGGTGAAGTTGTAACCGCCGAGCCAGTGTTGGACCTGAGTATCCGGGAAGAGTTCGCGGACGCGGTCGGTGTAAGGACGCAGGGTTTCGACGTGGCTGGAGCGCAGCCACCCGCGCATCGCGGGCGCGAGCGGACCCCAGCCGTGGAACGGGCCGAAGTCGAGCACGACGAGCGTGGCGCCTGGCTTGAGATGCTCGCGGGCGCGCTCGAGAGCGGCCGGCCAGTCGGGAATCATGGTGAGGCTGTATGCGAAGAGGACGCCGTCGAATCGGCGGCCGAGGTTCATCTTCGTGGCGTCGGCCTGGAGCAGCTCGACGTTGGACCAGCCGCGCGCCTCGACGCGGCGCTGCGCCTGGCGAAGCATGTCGTTGCTGAAGTCGAGGCCGACGAGTCGTCCGCGCTGCGGGTCGAGCTCGGACAGCAGCAGGCGGAAGTTGAGCCCGGTGCCGCAGCCGATTTCGAGAACGTCGGCGCCGGGGGTCAGCCCGAGCGCGGCGACGGCCCGCCGTCGGCCGTGGAGGATCATCCAGCGCGTCCAGTCATAGATATAGGCGTGGTAGCGATAGAATCGCTGGACCGCGGTGGTCACTGCGGCAGTCTCCCGGTGCCGGCGTCGGCTGCGCGATCGCCCGGTCGCGCGGCGTGTGCTCGACCGGAGTAGCTTAGCAGCGCACGGCGAGAGGGCAACGGCCGGGGCAGCTTGACACCCTGCGGCGCGCGATTGAGAATTCCGATAGAATTATCAGCTCCGGGGCGCATGCCGCAGGCCCCGCTGCAAGGGGACCGTGGATGGAACAGCCGTCTTCGCACCTGAGGATCAAGCGGGCCGATTCGATCTCGGTCGTGGAGTTCGCGGATCGCAAGATCCTCGAGGAAATCTCGATTCAGGAGATCGGCGAGGAGCTGGATCAGCTCGTCGACGGCCAGCCCGGGATCAAACTGCTGCTCAACTTTCGGAACGTGGACCATCTTTCGAGCGCCGCGCTGGGAATGCTGATCACGCTGAACAAGCGCGTGAAGGAGCGCAGCGGCGCACTGAAACTCTCGGACATCAACCGCCAGATTTTCGAGGTCTTCAAGATCACGCGGCTCAACAAGGTCTTCGACATCCACGACACCGCGGACCAGGCTCTCAACGCGTTTCAGGGGTAAACCCGGCCGTTTGGCGCGGCGCCCTGCGTCGCATGCAACGCGAGAGGTCGGATGCTCGCAGCTTCACAATTCGGCATTCCGGACGACGGGCTCACCGAACTGGTCCTGCCGAACGATCTGCGCGCTGCGCGCGAACCCGGCGAGCGCATCCTGCGCGAATTGCAGCGCAACCACTACGCAGCCGAAGTCGTGTTCGCGATCAAGCTGGCGCTGGAGGAGGCGCTGACCAACGCCATCAAGCACGGCAACCGCGGCGACAAAAGCAAGCGGCTCTGGGTTCGCTATTTCGTCGACCCGCAGCGCGTGCTCATCATGGTGCGCGACCAGGGCCAGGGATTCCGGCCCGGCGGCGTGCCGGACTGCACCGCCGACGAGAACCTCGAGCGACCGAGCGGACGCGGCATCATGCTGATGCACGCGTACATGACGCGCATCTGCTACAACGACGAAGGCAACGAGGTCTGGATGTATCGCGAGAATCGCGATCACCCCAGCGAGCACGCCCAGTCATGAACGCCCCGCTGACAGTCGCGATTCGCGACGAGGGCGGCACGGCCGTCATTTCGCTGATTGGCGGTGTGCAGATCGACCAGCCCGAGTTGCTGCGCGACGAGCTGATGGATCTGCTGGAGCGCGGCCGGACGCGGCTGGTGGTCGACCTGGCGCAACTGCAGTTCATCGGGTCGGCCGGCATCGCAGCCCTGCTCGACGCCCAGCATCGCGCGAAGGAACTCGGCGGCGAGCTGCGGCTGGCGGCGCCGTGCCAGCGCATCGCGAACATGCTGCGCATCGCGCGCGTCGATCGCGTCTTCCGCATCGACGCCGACGTGGCGGCGGCCTGCGAAGCGATTGCGGCGCGACCCGAGCAGCGTCGCGATTCGGAATAGCTGAAGCCCGGCCGTTCCAAGACACTGCCAATCTTCGGTCTGGGTGGGTTGGGCGTCCTCGCCCCTCATTCCCGCTCATGCAAGACGGCGACCGGCCGGAGGCCGGTCCCCCAGTGCAGCCGTGTTGCGGGGACTGCAAAGACAGGGAAATGCGAGAAACGAGAAGCGAGAAACGAGAGAAGACAAATCCAGCACGGGCCGGAGGCGCATGCCCCCAAATTCTGACCGGCGGGACGCCGATGCGCCCCCGCAGCTATTTCAGCAGGTGTGAATCGGTGACTCGCAGGGGACCTTCGCGGCCGGTGTAGAGCTGTACGCCGTCGAGCGTCCAGATGTTGTCGCCGGCGATGCCGCCGGTGGGCGTGGTCAGCCACTTCACGCGGCCGTCGAGCGTAAGCACGTTCTGGCCGCGCCGCGCGTGTGCGGCGGAATTCACTTCGTCTGGTCCGCGGCCGACCAACTGATCGAACAGCGGCACGCCGCCGCGAAATAGGGGATTGTCGTCGCCCAGAATCGGCAGCTCGGCAGGCGCCGCGGCCGAAGGCTGCACGCCGGCCATGTTCTGGTTGGCGTAACTGACGTTGCGCGATTCGAGGAAATCGTCGTGCATCGCGACGTCGGACGCCTGCATGGGCACGTCGTTCGTCGCCGGACACACGAACAGACCGGGCGCGACGAAGGACGAACGCACCAGCGGAAACAGGTGGCGCCGGTTGGGGACCAGCACCGACGCCGCATCGGACGACGGGCGCCAGGAACTCGCCGTCGTCCAGCCGACGGTGGGCAGATGATCCTGGTTCGCGCCGGCGTAGGCCTGCATGCCGCGGCCGAGCTGCGCCAGATTCCACGAACAGTCGATGCGCTGGTTGCGCTCGCGCATGTGCAGCAGGCCCGGAATTCCGACGCCCACCGCGAGCACGATCATCGCCGCGACCGCCACGATCTCGCGCAGACTATGGAAACGCAACGCAGCGCCGCCCGCGGCGGATTCCAGCAGCGTCGCATTCTGATGAAGCTGCAGAGGGCTGGGCGCCGCACGCACCGCCGCACAGATTCGCTGGCAAAGCCCGTCGCAGGCAGTCACGCTCGCGGCGCGCTCGCGGCCCAGCGCGGCGAACGCGTCGGCGAGCGTTCGATGCTGCAATTGCAGATTCGGGTTGCGCTCGATCTCGCGCCGCAGCGCTTCGGCCTGCGGCGCATCGAGTTGGCCAAGGTGCAGCTCGAGCAGCCGCGCGTCGAACTGCGTCGGGTTGGTTTTTTCGTTCATGCCCCCACCATCATCCGCCCGCCTCCGCGAGCCCCCCCGGCGTCTCGGTCGCCGCGCCGCCGCGCGCCCGCCACAGCCGTGCGAACTGCTGCACGGCGGCGTGCAGGCGTGACTTGACGGTGCCGATCGGCACCGACAGCACGTCGGCAATTTCGGCGTACGGCAACTGCTGGAAATAGCCCAGCAGCAGAATCGTCCGCATGTGCTCGGGCAGGCGTGCCACCACGTCCTGCACGGCGCGACGCAATTCTTCGTCGGTCAGCGCGTCCGCAAGCGGCGGCTCTTCGGCCGCGAGCGAACGCCCTAGGCCCCCGGCGTCGTCGTCTCCGGCGTCGAGTGATCGCTCGGCGCGCCGCCCGCGCGTCCGCAGGTAGTCGCGCGCCTTGTTGGCCGCGATCGTGTAGAGCCACGGCCGGAAGCGGCGCTCGGAATCGAACGTGTTCGCGGCCAGGTGCACCTGGACGAACGTCTCCTGAACAAGGTCTTCGCCTGCCGCCGGATCGCCGACAAATCGCGCCAGAAATCCGAGCAGTTCCCCAGCGTGGCGAGCCACCAGCACGTCGAAGGCGCCGGCACTGCCGCGTACATGCTCGGCCAGCAGCGCCTCGTCGCTTCGGGGGTCCACGCTTCTCCGAATAGTCGTACGAGCGGCCCGCCGCGAAGTTCGGGAATTCCCGCGACTCGGGCACCCGCGGGCGGCGGAACGCGGCTGCGCGACGCAAGTATAGGTTACGCCTCGGCCAGCCGCTTGTATCGGCCCGCGCGCCGCCTGATAATCCGCATACTGCGTGGATTGGCCTTCCGGCGTCTCCCGGCGTCCCGGGTGGCCGTTCTTGGCTTGGACCCGCGCCCGTCACGGCGATGCACGACGCATTCTCCATCTCGTCGCAGACGTTTGATCGCCCGACGCTGGAGGCGCTCCTGGCGGCGTCGGCGGCGATCAACGGGACGATCGAGCTGCCGACCGTGCTGCAATCGATCGCCGAGTCGGCCGCCAACGTGCTCGGCGCCGAAGCCAGCTCGGTCATGCTGCTCGATGCGGCGCGCGGCAAGCTGGTGTTCAAGGCTGTGGTCGGTCCGGGCACCGAATCGCTGCTCGACGAGGAGTTCGACGCCACGCTCGGCATCGCCGGAAAGGTTGCTCAGAGCGGGCGGCCGCTGCTGGTCCGCGACACCTATAAGGACCCCGCGTTCTTCGCCGGCATCGATGAGAAATCGCATTTCATCACGCGCAGCCTGATCGCGGCTCCGCTGCTCTATCGCAAGCAGGTGCTGGGCGTGGTCGAGGTCATGAACCGCCGCGGCGGGGCGGAGTTCACGCCCACCGATCTCGAGGTGCTCCAGATTTTCGGCAATCTCGCGGCGTCGAGCGCTGCGCACGCGAAGGCGCACGAGGAACTCAAGAACGAGAATCGCGGGTTGCGCGAGAGTTTGCCGCGGAACCCGATCATCGGCTCGAGTCCGGCGCTCAAGCAGGTGCTGGCGCTGTGCGAGCGCGTTGCCGGCACGAATGCGACCGTGCTGCTGCTCGGCGAGACGGGGACGGGTAAGGAGGTCGCCGCGCGGCGCATCCACGAGCGCAGCCCACGGCGCGAGAAGCCGTTCATCGCGATCAACTGTGCAGCGCTGCCCGAGACCTTGCTCGAAAGCGAGCTGTTCGGACACGAGGCCGGCGCGTTCACCGGCGCGACCAGCACCAAGCTCGGCCGGTTCGAACTGGCGCAGGGTGGCACGCTGTTTCTCGACGAAGTGGGCGACATCAGCCTGTCGACGCAGATCAAACTGCTGCGCGTGCTGCAGGAGCGCGAGTTCGCGCGCGTCGGCGGCATCAAGACGATCGCCTGCGACGTGCGAATCCTGGCCGCCACGAATCGCGATCTGAAGAAGGCGATCGAGGCCGGCGATTTCCGCGAGGATTTGTACTACCGGTTGAACGTGTTCCCGGTGCATCTGCCGCCGCTGCGCGAGCGGCGCGAGGACATCGTGCCGCTGCTCGACTATCACGTGGCGCGCTCGGCGACCGAATTCGGCTGGGTGAAGCCGCAATTCACGCCCGACGCGATCGAGCGGCTGTGCGCGTATCGCTGGCCGGGGAACATTCGCGAGCTGCGCAACGTGGTGGAGCGCGCGGTCCTGCTGTGCGACGACGGCCGCATCACGCCGGCGGCGCTTCCGCCGGAGATCGCGGGCGGTGCGGCGGCGTCGCGCGGGGAATCCGGCGAGGGCGGGTCGGCGCTCGAAGGCTACGAGAAGGCGATGATCATCCGTTGTCTGGAAGAGCATGAATGGAATCAGACGCGGGCCGCGGCGGCGCTAAACATCAGCCGCGACAATCTGCGTTATCGCCTGCGGAAATACTCGATCAAGCGACCGGGCGGGGGCGAAGACGCCTGAGAGTGGCCCGCTTTTTTCTTTGCGCAACGGCGGCGACGTCAGGCGCATTCGCGCGTCGCACGTCGGCGGCGGCGGTCGCGCGTCGAGGAATGGCGGTGGGGCGTCACGCGCTTTCGCGCGTCACGGGCGTGAATTGCGTGCGTTCGCCGCGCCCGGTTAGCGGGTAGTCCTTCCGCAGCGGGTGGCAGGTGAACCAGTCGGGGCAGACGATGCGGCGCAGGTCAGGATGGCCGCTGAACGCGATGCCGAAGAGGTCGAAGACCTCGCGCTCCGGCCAATTGGCGCCGGGCCAGACGCCGAAAACGCTGGGTACGGTCGGCTGCGGATCGTCGACGTACACCTTGAGCCACAGCCGGTGGTTGTGCGTCAGGCTCAAGAGCGAATACGTCACGCCGAAGCGCCCGGGGTGTTCGCCAGGGAAGTTCAGGTAATCGACGCAGGTCAGGTCGGCGAGCTGCTCAAACCGGCAGCGCGGGTCGTCGCGCAGAAAACGGCAGACGTCGAGCAAGCGGTCCGCGGAGATGATCAACCGCAACTGGTCCGACGGGCGGCCATCGAGGTGTGTGCAGAGCGGCGCGGCGGCGAGGCCGAGCTCGGGGAACTTCGACTGCACTGCGGCGATCGCATCGGCGACGGGCATGCTGACGACCTTTCGAGAGAGCCGCTTTCTCGGCGGCGCTGCGCACCTAGTTCGACGAACCTGCACCGCCGAGCGACACCACCTGACGCATCTGCGGCGGGGTGACCACGAGGCCCAGCCCGCGGCCGCGCTCGGTGCTCGGTTTCACGCCTTCGTTGGTGATGATGTTCTGAATCGCCATCAGTCCTTCGAGCACGGTCTCCGGGCGCGGCGGGCAGCCGGGCAGGTAGACGTCGACCGGCACGAACTGGTCGATGCCCTGCACGACGGCGTAGGTGTCGAAAACGCCGCCCGACGAAGCGCAGGCGCCCATCGAGACGACCCACTTGGGCTCGCACATCTGCATGTAGATGCGCTGCAGCACGGGCAGCATCTTGACGACGACGCGGCCGGCCACCATCAGCAAGTCGGCCTGTCGCGGGCTGAAGCGCACAGCCTCGGAGCCGAAGCGGGCCATGTCGTAGCGGCTGGCGGCGGTCGCCATGAATTCGATGCCGCAGCAGGCCGTCGCGAACGGCAGCGGCCAGAGGCTGTTCTTGCGGCACCAGTTGATGCCGTGCTTTTTCACCATGTCGACGACGTAATCGAGACGCGTGGCGGCGAATCCGCCGTCGGTTGCGCCGCCGGTGGGCGCTCCGGTTAGTGCCATTGGAAAATCCCCTTGCGCCATTCGTAGACGAACCCGACGGTCAGGAGGACGAAGAACAGGCCGATGCCGAAGAGAAAATACTCAGGCCCGAAGCCGGCGGCCGTCATCTCAGCGCCCCAGCCGGCGGCGTCGGTGCGGAAGCGCGGGAAGAGCACCGCCCAGGGATAGAGGAAGATGATTTCGACGTCGAACACCAGGAACAGCACGGCGATCAGATAGAACTTCACGTTGAAGCGCTGCCGCGCGTCGCCCACGGGGTCGACGCCGGATTCGTATGCGCTGTCCTTGATCTTGCCGTGGCGTTTCGGCCCGATCAGATGCGTGGCGCCCATGATCGCCGAGACCAGCGCGATCA
The DNA here is from genome assembly GCA_964388675.1 of uncultured Planctomycetales bacterium. GTDB lineage: Bacteria > Planctomycetota > Phycisphaerae > UBA1845 > Fen-1342 > CAYMBL01. The sequence continues at coordinate 18,291 of CAYMBL010000006.1, read as the reverse complement.
GCGTGACGATCAGAATCCCGATGAGAACGTATCCCTGCGATCCCGGCACGAGGGCGCTCCTTCTTCGAGCCCAATAGTCTAGGACGGGCCGGATGCGGCGGCAATGCGATGCAATGACGCGGCCGCGCCCGAAGCGAGCGCGGCCGGCGACGATTGCCGAGGATGCGGAACGGAGGCCGGAATTACTGGCCGTAGCTCGTGAGCACTTCGTTCAGGTCGGTGAGGTCGGTCGCGCCGCTGCCATCGAGGTCGCCGATGCATGACGACGCGCAGCCGAAGTCAGACAGCACGAGGCCGAGGTCGGTCAGGTTGACGCTGCCGTCGAGGTCGATGTCGCCGGGCTGCGTGCTGAAGCGCGTGTTGACGCGGCACTCGTACTCGAACGGAATCTCGTTGCCGGGCGCGCCGATCACGCCGGCGCCCTGCCACACCATCGAGATCGTGCCGGTCTCGGCGCCGTCGTACGCGACGGTGCCGGTCGTCGTGCTGTCGAGCAGCACCGGCGACGCAAGACCGAGAGCGCTCAGGTCCTCGGTGAACGAGACCGAGTAGGTGTCGGTGGTGGTGAACTCGAACGTGCCCTCGCCGGCCTCGATCAGCTCGCCCAGCGTCGGGGTGCTGACAATCTCGACCGTGATCGGGCCCGTGCTGACGTCGCCGAACGGCGTCGGAATCAACAGCGCGTCGACATCCTGGTAGTAGCGCAGGAAGCTGGCGCTGACGTCCGGCCGCTCGACCGAGAGCACCAGGTCGGTGCGGGCGATGCTTGCGCTTCGCGCGCCGGTGCCGAAGTCGACCGAGAAGAAGCTCTCGACGCCCGGGTCGTTCTGGGCGCGTAGCGCCTCCACGTTCGCCCACGCCGGAGCCGTCAATGTCAGACCTGCCGCGAGAGTACGCATGAGGTTACGCATGAAGACAAACTCCTTTGTCGCTGATCCATGGCCGCGCCGCGTACGAAACCGCGTCCGTCACCCAGAGCCGCCGCGCAGAGACGACAAGTGTATTCGCCCGGCGCGGCTTGGGAAGTGCCGCCGTGCGAAAGCACGCTCCGGCCGGCTGGAAGTTCGGCCGGGTCTCTGGACGGTCGACGGCGGCCGAGCCTGTCGAGAGTCGCGCCGCGCGCATGAAATCGCGTCAGGCGTCGACGCGCGGGTCGAACAGCCGTTCATGCTCCCGCAGGCAGAAGCGATCGGTCATGCCGGCCACGTAATCACCCGCGACGCGCAGTACGCCCTGTGTTGGAACACGATCCGCGAAGCGCCGCGGCAGCAGCGCCGGCTCGCGTGCGTATGCATCAAAGACCGCGCGCAGCACACGTTCGGCCTTGGCGTCCATCCGCACGAGTTGCGGGTGGCGATAGACGCGCTGGAGCAGCAGGTCCTCGAGCCCTTCGAGCGCACACCGCAACTCCGGCGGCCAGCCGAGGTTCGTGACCGAACGCGTCGCGAGAGCGCCCGCTCGCTCGTCGCGCGTCGATTCAGATTCCGCGCGCGAACATTCGAGCGCTGCCACGAGCTTCAGTTGCAGTCCCTCAATCGCCGGACGCAGGCGGGCGCGCCAATCCGTTTGCTGCGGCGGCTCGAGGCCGGCGAGCGACCAGATCGGCAGGTCGGCGAGAGCGTCGGCCTCGAGCAGGCCGGCGTACAAGGCGTCCTGTAGATCATGCAAGGTGTATGTAACGCGGTCGGCCAGCGCCGCGACCTGACCTTCGAGCGGGGCGGGCGTCGGCTCGGCGGGTGTTGCCGCGGAGGGCCGATCGTAGCGCGTCGAATGGCGCGCCAGGCACTCGCGTACGACGCGTGTCAGATTCAGGCCCCGGAACGTCGGGTAGGGGTGCTCGAGGTACTCGACGACGCGCAGCGCGTGATCGTTGTGCTCGAAGCCGCCAGCCTCGCGCAGGCAATCATTGAGCGCGCGCTCGCCGGCATGTCCGAACGGCGGGTGGCCCAGGTCGTGCGCGAGCGCCACCACTTCCGCCAGGTCGATGTTGAGCTGCAGCCGCGCCGCCATGAGTCGCGCGAGGTTCGCGACTTCGAGCGTGTGCGTAAGGCGAGAGCGGAAGTGATCGCTGTCGCGTGCCAGGAAGACCTGCGTCTTGTATTGCAGCCGCCGAAATGCCGACGAGCACACGATTCGCTGGCGATCGAGCGCCAGCGCGCCGATCACGCCGGCGAGCGGCTCGGGGTGGGCCCGCGCGTCGTCGCGTTGCAGAGCGGTCATCGCGTCAGCGCCGAGCACCATGCCGGTATTGTGCCGCGCGCAAGCCGGGCGCGTCAATGCGAGTTCGGAACAAATTAGGTATACGAGCGGAACTGCGGCCGGCTCGGGCCAACGCCGCGAAGGCGTTAGAATGCGTTCCTAACGCTCGTCCGGAGGGAATCATGCAGCGTGGTCTCGGTCTGGCGCGAATCGCGCAGTTGCTCGCGTTGCTTTCATTCACGGCTTTCGCGCAGGAGCCAATTCAGGTCGGATTCCTTTGGCACATGCATCAGCCGATCTATTACCCCTACGAATCGCCCTCGACGGTCGATGCCAACGGCCGCTATTCGTTCAGCGTCGTCGACGTGCACAACCAGCGCCTCGGCCCCTACACGAACTGGCCCAAGGACGCGCTGGGCTACGGGCTGGGGCAGCCCCACCTCGGGGCGCAGGTCAGTTTCTCCGGGTCGCTGATCGAGAACCTGAACGCGTTGAAGGCTGCGGGTGTCGGCGGCGGGCAGTGGAGCGGCTGGGACGGCGGATACGACACCGCGCGCGCCTGGCTAAGCGCGCTCGGCAACCGCCGGCTCGATCTCGTGGCGTTCGGCCACCATCATCCGCTCATGCCGCTGCTCGACGAACTCGATATCCGCATGCAGATTCGGCTTCACAAATACATTTACGAACAAACATTCGGCACCGGCTATTCGCTCGGCATGTTCCCGCCGGAGACCGCGTTCAGCACGCGCATCATCCCCGCGCTGGCGGCGGAGGGCGTGCAGTGGGTGCTGGTTGACAACATTCACTTTGATCGCGCCTGCGTTGGTTATCCATACACAAGTGCGTCGAACCTCTACCCGCCGAATCCGGCGGATCAGATCAACCCCGATCCTGCGACCGACGGCGGGGCGTGGGTGCAGCTCAGCAACCTGTGGGCGCCGAGCCGCGTCAGCGCGCCGTTCGGATATCAGCCGCACTACGCGCAGCACGTGAACCCCGACACCGGCGGGTTGACACGCATGGTCGTTGTTCCGGCGGCACGCTACGAAGGCAACGAAGACGGGCGCGGCGGCTACGGTGCGTTCCTCTACGACCAGGTGATGGATCAATACATCAACTTCAACACCGACCCGGATCACCCCATGTTCGTGGTGCTGCACCACGACGGCGACAACTTCGGCGGCGGCAGCGAAAGCTACTATCACCACAATTTCCAGAACATGGTGAACTGGGTCAGCGCTGATCCGGACTACGAAGTGTCCACCGTGCAGGACTACCTCGAGCGCTTCCCGCCCGACGTCGCCGATGTGATTCACGTAGAGTCCGGCGCGTGGGCCGGCGCTGACAACGGCGACCCTGAATTCAAGAAATGGCTGAGCGACCCGGATGCCACCGGCTGGAGCCCCGATCGCAACAGTTGGGCAGTCATGACCGCCGCCCGCAACCGCGTGCACATGGCGGAAACCATTGCGCCCGCCGTGAGCACCGCGAACATCCTGAGCGGCGTCGGCACGAATACGGAAAAAGCGTGGCGCTGGCTGCTGGTCGGACAGGCCAGCGACTACTGGTATTGGGATGGCAGCGCCGAACCGTGGGACAGCAACGTCACGCGCGCCTGCAACCAGGCGGTGATCCACGCCGACCTGGTCATCGCCGGCGCGAGCGATACGGTCGCGCCGTCGCTGTTTCCGCCGCAGCGAGATCCCTACAACCCCGGCGGTTTCGAATGGGCGAGCACGCCGGAGCCCAGCGATTTCGCGGTGTGGACGTATGCGTACGACGTGAGCGGACTGGCTGGCGTCACGTTGCGCTGGCGCGTCGACAACGACGGCTTCAATCCGCTGGAGTCGACGCAAAACGAGACATTCGCGGGCGGGTCGGAGGTCGGCGCCTGGCAAAGCGTGACGATGATCGCGCAGCCGAATCCGCCGCGCCCGGCCCACATTTTGGCGCCGACGTACATCGCGACGAAGTACCAGGCGACGATCGCAGGGCAGACCGATGTGTTGATCGACTACTACGTGGAAGCGACGGACCATCAAGGCAACGTGCGCAAGTCGGACATTGCGCATGTGTACGTCGGCCTCGGTGACGCGGGCGGCGGCGGTGAGCGCGTCGCCGTAACGCCCGACCCCCCTCCGGCCGGCGGCGTGGCTGCCATTTCCTACGACCCTGCGGGCGGGCCGCTGAGCGGCGCGAGCGCTGTTTTTCTGCACTATGGATTCAACAACTGGACAACGGTCATCAGCCCCGATCCGGCGATGACGTGGGACACGGTCGCGCAGCGCTGGACGCTCGAGATCAGTATTCCCGCAACCGCCACGCAGCTCGACGTCGTGTTCAACAACGGCGCGGGTGTCTGGGACAACAACAACGGCGCTGACTGGCACTTCGCGGTCGATGGCGCGAGCCTGCCGGGATGGACGATGGACGGCGTGCTCGACGCTGGCGCATGCCCGCTTTCCGGCGGAGCGCCTCCGAACAACCCGGTGTGTCTGCTGGCTTCCAACGCGGGCGTGAACCTGTGGGCGGGCATCGTGGGCGACACGTTGTACGTCGCGACGAACGACGCGGGTGAGGGGTTTGATCATTTCATCTACGTTGCGCGCACGCCGGGAGCGCTGCAGACCGCGAACTGGGCGAAAGCCGGCCAGATCGCGGCGTGGGACGCCTACCTGGCCGACGAGAATGCGAATGACTACGAAAGCTGGTTCGACGCGGTCGGCACGCGATTGGTCGCCACCGGCGCCAACGGCGGCGTGCTCGAGGGCACGCTCAACCTGCGCGAGGAATTCGGCTCGCTGCCCGGTGAGATCCATCTGGCGGTGGCGCACTTCGGCGACGGCGACGGCGGGGCGCTGCGCTGGCTAACGCAAGTGCCGGCATCGGTGAATTTCAACGGCAACGTCGATGCGTCGGAGTATTTGTTGGTTGATCTGGTCGCGCTTGCCGGCGCGAGCGAGCCCTGCCCCGGCGATGCGGACGAAGACGGCGACGTCGATCTGACCGATCTCGGATCGCTGTTGAGCAACTATGGCGTGCTCAGCGGCGCGACTCGCGCACAGGGCGACCTCGACGGCGACGGCGACGTCGACCTGAGCGACCTGGGTGAATTGCTGGCGGCGTTTGGAGAGCCGTGCTGATGGTGCGGGGCTCTACTCGTTAGTCGACGATCCGCCTTGCGGTACCAGACTAGGCGCTGCCCGACCGGCTACGATGGCACCCAGCGCGTGATATGCCAAAGGCGAAAACGTCGACTCGCGCGGCGAACTCGTCGAACGCGAAATCGTAGGCATAGGACTCTGATCCGTCACATGGACGCGCCTGCCCCGTGTAATTCGATTTGCTCGTTGTGTGGCGGGTCGATCCTGGCGAATCCGGTCAACCCAGCGGAATCGCTCTCGATGGATCATGTGCCGCCGAAACAGTTCTATCCGAAAGAAATGCGCGCGAGCGCGAGTCCGAAACTCTGGTGCGTCCCGAAGCACCGGCGATGCAATGGCCAGTATCGCGAAGATGAAGAGTATTTCTATCATGCGAGCTATCCACTCATGGAGAAAAATAACCGCGAATTGGCGCGAGTTGTCTATCGCGACTTGATGAGGCGCACCAAGAAGCCTCAGACGCCGGCGATGGCCCGTAGCCTGCTGAAGGAGTTCCGGAGGGTGAGCGAGAGCGGTATTGTGCTGCCGCCAGGAATCGTGCAGTTTAATCTTGACCTTTTCCGCGTACAGCGCGTGGTAATCAAGATTGCGCAGCGACTATTTTTCCGTGATCAGCAGCGATACCTTCCAAGTTCGAACTGCAAGGACATTCAGCTGTGCGAATTGGAGACCGAGGTGCCGGAGTTGTACCAGCTTACGAGGGGGGCGCGCGTGATGTCTGTCCTACCTGATGTTTTCTCGTACAGGCGATTCGAGTTCGAAAATTTCCACTTGCTTGCAATGCTTTTTTGGAACGCGTTCATGTCTGCTGCGCGTTCGAGGACCCTTCGACAAGTTGTTCGTCAGCCGAATAGTGCGAGTCGCGCACGTACGGCGTCGCTGTTTGCCCCGTACCTCCGTCCCTTCGTTCCTGTAAGGCGCTGACGTTTCTTGCGATTCGAGGGTGCCGTTTACGTCGTGTCCGAGATGCGGGGCCCGCGCAAGAAGGCTACCCGATTTCGGTCACCTGTTCCTCGCTCGGCGGCGGCAGCGGACGCAGCCATGCCGCGAGAAGCACATCGAGCGCGCTTCATCAAGCCCCGAGGCGGTCCACCGCCGAGATGACGCGATTGCGCAGACCCAGGAGTCCCTCGTCGGCGCGATGACCATCACGCATTCCGCGCGCCGAAACAGGTGATACGTTCCATCCGCAAGGCGGGTCACGACGCCACCCGGCACGGCGTTGATCACCTCGCCCGCACCGCCGCGCCGGAAGTGTGCGTAGACGTGCAGAAGCGCGACGGCGCTGAAGACGTACAACATCCAGGACGGGCCGCGGCCCGAGAGCCACGCCGCGCAGAGCGCGGTCAGCATCAACGCGAGATAGTGCTTGCGAGCGAATTGTTGCGCCGCGCCTTGCGCCGAGGTCGGATCGGTCCGGCGCGCAAACGCCGCGGCGCGCTCCTTCGGGACAATCAGCGGGTAGTAGAACTCGGCGACGCGCGGCTCGTCGATCAGCAGCGGGAGCGGTTCGAACGGCTGCGTAAGCGGCGAAAGCCGCAACGCCGCCCGGCGGCGCACGAGCCGCACCACGTGATCGGTGAAGCCCGATTGTGCGCACAGAATCGCGAGATTCACGACCAGCTCGTCGCGATCAAGACCACGCCCCGCGGCGACTGCCGCGAGGATGCGCCGCCGCAGGCTGCCCTTCGACGACTCCCAGGCGTGCCGCATGGCGGATTCATAATGCCGTGCGCACAGTCGGCGTAAGACGAACGTCACGCAGAGCGGGGAGCCGATGACGAGGATCGCAACGGGATTCAGTGTGAGCGCGAGCATGCCGCCGACCACGAGGAACGGGGATGCGGCCAGCCAGATCAGGAAGTGGCGACGGCGGGGCCGGACGTGGCGCGCCTTGAGGATGACATCGATGACCACGCGTGAATTCTAGGTCGCGGCTCGTCAGCGACGCGGCCACCGAGCCGCCCGCCGACTCGCGCCCCGATGCGCGGCCCGGAGTGGTCAGTCACACCCTCGACGCCTGATTCCCGCTGCGCGGGAATGAGGGGGACGGGCGAGGACGCCCATCCCACCCAGACCTAATGGGGTGACTCTGTCGGGGACCGACCGATGGAGGTGTGGCGCGAGAAAGGATTCTCGCTCCAGGATCTCCGGGGACCGACCGATGTGGGTGTGGCGCGAAGGATTCTCGCACCAGGATCGCATATCCGCTGCGCGGGAATGAGGGGGGCGGGCGAGGATGCCCATCCCACCCAGACGTCCTACGCCGTCGCGGTGCTGCTCAGCACGTCGACCAGCGCCTGAAACACCGCCGTGAGCAGGCTGGTCGACACGTTGATGATGCCGTCTTCAAGCGTGGCGCGGATCGTGGGGTCGCAGCCGCCGAACTGAAACAGCGTCCCAGCCGAAACGAGGGTCGCGATCGCGTGCCGCCAGCGGTTCGTCATGTCAGGCTCCAACGGGTTCGGTGTCTTATAGTGGCTCGCGAGTCGCGCGTCGCACACCGCGGCGATATTTCGCCCAACGCCGGGCTTGGGGGTTGACGACGCGGCGGGTTCGACCGTCCGGCGGTGAGATCGGTTGCGATCGTGAACGTAACGACCGAAGGTCGGTCCGCCACTGCGGCGTCTACGCAAGCAGTGTGCTGCGCACGGCCGGCGGTGCATGCTCCCCACGACTAGAAGCGCCAGGGCAGCCGTTCGCGGAAGTGCCGGAATAGCAGGCCCATCGTGCGAAACAGCACGTAGCCCGCGTACAGGTTGAACGCGCTCGACAGCACCGGCATCACGATCAGCATCGCGATTCTCGCGACGCCGCCCGTCCAGCCGGTGAGCAGCGCGACGCGGCTGACGGCGAATTCGATGCCGAAGATGAAGAACGCCCAGCCGCCCAGCGTGACGAGCACGACCAGCACCGCGATCAGGTACACCGGACCGATGCCGATCAGGCAGCGCACCAGCCAATCCGGCCGCACAAACAGCAGCGTGTTGCCCAGCGAGACCGACATCACCCCGATCGGCCAGAACAGCCAGCCCAGTGCCAGCAGCGCGAGCACCAGCGTCGACTTGGCAGCCAGCGCCGGCGGCAGGAAGTAGAGCGCGAGAAACGCCGGCAGGGAACATTGCACGGAAATACACGCCATCCACGCGATCGGCAGCACGCAGTCGTCCCACAGGCTCAAGTCCGACTGCACCCACGGAATCTCATCCTCTCCCGCGGCGGTCATGCGCAGCACCGACCAGTAGAACTGAATCGCGTACCCGATGACGACGAGCATCAGCAGCGCGACCACCATCAGAAACGGCCCCGGCATCACGAAGTGCAGGAACATCGGCAGCGCGCAGGCGATCGCGGTCAGCAGAATGTTGGCGGCGTTGTTGCGTTCGCCGGCGAAATAGAAACTCGCGAAAAGATCATCCACGAATGTGCGCTGCACGGGCACGCGCACCGTGGCCGGCGCGGACGGCCCGGAGCCGTAGGCCGTCGCAGGCGGCAGCCAGCCGCGCATGGCGTTGAAGAGCAGTGATTCACTGTTGTCGACCAGGCGCCGGCTCGTCACGCCCGGGCGGCTTCCCGCCGGCGCCAGGCGCAGTTCGCCGTGGTCGATCAGAACGGCTTCGAGCGGAGTGACCGATTCGCTCTGCAGCGGCAGCAACGATTCGCCCTGCAGCGCGGCGCGCAGGTCGCCGACGGTGATCTGAATCGGGCGTGTACAGGACGGACAGGCCACGACGACGTCGGGCTGCGGATTCCGGATGCGATAGCGCCGACCGCAGGTGCAGCGGCCGCGGACGTACACATCAAGCGGGATCGACATGCAGCGGCGCTCCGACGGCACCCGTCACTACGACAGCGCATTGTACGTGGGTAACTACGAGAATGCGGCGTCGTGGCCGCGCGGGCGATTCAGTCGCGAGCTGCGGCGGGAGCCGAGGGCTGCGCCGGTGCGGCGCGCGCCGACTGTCCGTGAATGGCGAGGATGCCCAGCAGGACGGCGAGCACCACGATCATGAACGACGCCGAGGCCGAAATCCCCCGGTAGGAGGCGTTCGGCCGCAGCATGAGCCACCACGCCGTCAGCGCGGTGGCTGCGATCACGAGTATCCAGAGGCTTCCGACTTCCACCGACATCTTCGCGACTCCGTCGGCCCGACGCCTGTGCGTCGTCGCGCCGCGTCAGGATCCGAAGCAGGTGTTGACGCTGTCGAAGACGGAGGTGCTGAGCAGATTGCCCATGGTCGTGACCGTGCCGATGCACACCACGATGATCAGGGCCAGCATGACGGCGTACTCGGTCGCCGTCGGGCCGCTCTCGTCCGCCGCGAATCGCGCCACCCACTGCTGCATGCGTTTGCGTACCATGTCCGGCTCCCTCCCCCCGGTTCAAACCTTCAACACTGAGGAGCATTCAAAACGCTTTCGCCTTGCGGACAAAAATCGCGCACGGCGGCAGGCGGGCCTGATAATCGCTTGTTGCGCGCGGGTGCTCCCGGACCGTTCACGCGAATCGCGGGTGCGTCGCGGTCCGTGTGTCGATAGAATCCGGTGGTTCTTTGAAAACGGGGGCGACCAGGCTTCGACCGGGCGAGTTGAGGTTTGGGTGGCGTGCCGAGGTTGTCAGGCGGCCTCGTAAAACACCTGGCACACGTTTTAGATGCCAACAATGGCTATCGACTCGCTGCCTAGTTTCTAGGTAGCACGTCGGCCGACGACGCCTGCTGGTCGGTCCCGACGTCGATTTGCAGGCTGGCTTGCGTACACCGCCTGGCGGTGCGTGAGTGAGATTCAGTCGGGCTGGGCGAACGGATGACCTGTCGATCGGTCTGCCGGGCGCCGAGAAACAAATCGATCGAACACGCACGTAGAGGCCCAGGCTGAAGCGCTTCGGGACGGGGGTTCGATTCCCCCCGCCTCCATGATCCTCGCGCCAACTCCTGCGGCGCGTCGCGCCGCATCTGCCGCCGACACCTGGAAACGCTTATCATTCCCGGGGATGTCTGAGGCTTCGGAGCGGAAATCCTGGTTGCCGCACTTCTGGCGCGCGGTTCGGTGCCTCAAGCCCCATTCGCGACCGCTGGTTATCGGGCTGATTGCGGCTGTCGGCGTTGCGACGTTTTACACGTTCAGCATCTCCAGCGTCGTGCCCCTGCTGAAGGTCATCTTTGCCGACCATGAATCGCTGGCCGATTGGCTCAATCGCATCGAGACCGCGCGCCGGCTCGACGTGATGATTGCCGAGGACGCACCCGACGACGCCGCCGGCCTTCGCATCTATCACGTGCAGCCCGACTCGCGCAGCCGCGACGTGCTTGCCTCCGGCTCGCGCATCGTCGCCATCGACGGGCAGCGCCACAGCGCGTACGAGTTGATGCGCCTCATCGCCGCATATCCCGAGAAGAAGCTTAAGAACGTGCTCATCGAAGAGCCCGACGAACTCGAAGCGATGTTCGGCGGCTCGGGCCGCGAGCAGCGCGAGGTGCAGCTCTCGCTGCGCAGCTATCACTGGTGGTCGACCGGATTGCGCCTGATCGCCGACTGGCTGCCGCGCGGCAAGGACTACGACAGCCGGCTGAACACGCTGGCTGCGGTGATGGGCGTGCTGGTGGCGGTGTCGGTGCTGGGCGGGCTTTGCCGGCTGGCGAACGAGGGGTTGGTCGCGGTTGCGGTGCAGCGCGCGATGCACGACCTGCGCAGCCAACTCGCCGAGCATGTGCTGCGCCTGCCGATGGAATGGCACGGGCGGCAATCGCCGGGCGACACGCTCGGGCGGTTCGCCACCGACCTCAGCAAGGTCGAAGTCGGAATCTCGACGCTGTTCGGCAAGACCGTTCGCGAGCCGATCAAGGCCGCCGGCGTGCTCGCGATGACGCTGCTCATCGATTGGAAGCTCCTGGCGGTCGCGCTGCTGGGCATGCCTGTCGCGGCGATCGCGATGCGCTTCTTCGGGCGCCAGGTGAAACGCGCACAGAAGCACGCGTCGCAATCGTGGGGGCGGCTGCTCGATCAACTCGGCGAGCGGCTGGCCGGCATTCGCGTGGTGAAGGCGTATGAGATGCAGAAATCCGAGGGCCGCGCCTTTGAGCAGGAAGGCCGCCGGCTGACCCGCGCTCAGACGCAGATCGAGATTGTCGACGCCGCGACCAACCCGGCGCTCGAGACGCTCGCGATCGCCGCGGTCGCGGGTTTCGTGCTCTATGGCGGCAGCCGCGTGTTCAGCGGCGGGCTTGAGCCGCACTTGTTCTTCGCGGCAGTCGTGTGCCTGGGCGGAATTTTCGACCCCGTTCGAAAGATGGGGAACGTCAACAACCGGCTACAGGCAGCCGACGCCTCGGCGCGGCGGTTGTTCGAACTGCTCGACGTTCCGGAGGAAGAGCCCGACGGCATGCGCAACACCGCGCGCGAGATGGGGCCGATGCGTCGCGGGATCGAATTCGACAACCTCACGTTCGCCTACCAGGCGACTCCCGATCGCCTGGTGCTCGACGATGTGAGTTTCTCCGTTGATCGCGGGCAAGTAGTGGCGATCGTCGGTCCGAACGGGTCCGGCAAGACCACGCTCGTCTCGCTGCTGCTGCGCTTCTATCGCCCGCTGTCGGGCTGCATTCGCATCGACGGCGTCGACATCGCCGACGTGCGCCTGTCCTCGCTGCGGCGGCACATCGGCCTGGTCACGCAGGACGCGGTCGTCTTCTCGGGCACCGTGCGTGCGAACCTGTCGTACGGCGCCGAAGGCGAAGTCAGCGATGCGCAAATCTCCCGCGCGGCGCAGCTCGCCCACATCGAGGATTTCATTCAATCGCTCAGCTCGGATCGCGAAGGCGTGGTCGCCTGTGGCTACGACGCGTACATCACGGCGCGCACGCTCTCCGGCGGGCAGAAGCAGCGGCTGGCGATTGCGCGCGCCATGCTGCGCGATCCGTCGATCCTCGTGTTCGACGAAGCGACCAGCCAGGTGGACAGCGAATCGGAGCGCCGCATTCAGGAAGCGCTCGACGACGTCACGCGCGGCCGCACGACGTTCATCATCGCCCATCGCTTCAGCACCATCGCGCGGGCGGACATGGTGGTCGTGCTGAACGAAGGCCGGGTGGTCGCGGTCGGCAGCCATGCCGAGCTGCTCGAGTCCTGCCCGTTTTATGTCACGTTCTGCCAGACGCAGCTAACCCCGGTCGCGTGAACCTCCCCCCGCAGGCCGCCGCACCGGCGGATAGAATCGTCGCTGTCATGGAATCTGCGCTAAACAGTCTGCGGCCGAGCGAGCTTGAGATCATTCACTACCCCGATCCGCGCTTGCGCACGCCGGCGCGGCCGGTCGGCGATTTCGGCCCGGCGCTGGCGTCGCTCGTGGCGCGCATGTTTGATCGCATGCGCGAGGCGCGCGGCGTGGGCCTGGCCGCGCCGCAGCTCGGCGTGGGGCTGCGCGTGTTCGTGATCAACGTCACCGGCGACCCGGCGAATGATCTGGTGTTCGTGAATCCGCAGTTGCACGATCTATCGGGCACGCTGGCCGCGTCGGAAGGGTGCCTTTCGATTCCCGAGGTGCACGTCGAAGTGCGCCGCGCGGCGCGCTGCCGGGCGGCGGCGCACGACCTCGCCGGCCGCGCGTTCGAGATCGAAGGCGAAGGGCTGCTGGCCCGCGCGATGCAGCACGAACTGGACCACCTGAACGGCGTGCTGATCGTTGATCGCATGGGTCCCAGCGACCGCATCGCAACCCGCCGCGCGCTGCGCGAGCTGGAGGAAGCACACGCCCGGCTGCGGCCTGCGGCGCGGAGCCGGTGAGCGGCGGGAGACGGAGCGCGCACGCGGTGCAAAGTTGCTATGTCGCGGCCGGCGCCGCGATCGGCTCAATCGCCTCCGGGATTCCGAGCGAACGCAGATACTCATAGGTGAAGTCATAGAAAGTGCCGCGGCGGGTCTGGTCGTTTTCGTCGCCTTCCGGCACAACGATGATCATGCCCTGTCGTGCGCGCGTGAGGAGGACCCGATACGCATTCTTCAGATACGCCTTGCGGTCGTCTTTGTTAATCCGCTGCCAACGAGCGCCTTTGAAGCCCCAGTATTGCCAGCCGTTGCGTGAGTAGCGCAAGTCGCCGTCCCACACCACGCATGCCCAGTCGAGTTCCAGCCCTTGAACCTGAAACTCGGTCGCGGCGTCTTCCAAGCAGTAGGAACTCCGCACATCGTCTTGGGGATGCAGGAACCAATGTACGGGATCGATGTCGACCCGCACATCGATGGCGTAAGGCTTCAACCGGTGGGCATGAGACGAGACAACCATCCCGTAACGCTCGTTTCCGCGGGCGCGCCAGCGTAGCCAGCGCTTCGCCTGTGCCAAGTTGCGGGTTAGCGCAATCGGGAAGCGTCCTTGCATACTCGAGAACGCGCGCGTGGCGGCCTCACGATCAACATCTAAAACGCACTTGACCCATGCGGACACGTGTTCCGCTCTGAACGAACGCATCGACACGGATAGATGCAGGCTTTCGGCGGTCCGAACGTGCGAATGTCCAGCGAGCAAATCGAGAACTGATCCTGCCGCATATTCCGAGTCTGTCAGATGCGGGGACAGGTGCACGTGCCAATGGGGGAAGTCGGCTCGAATCGCCCGAATCCATTCGCCGATCCCAGCTTCGCCGGAGTTGATTTCTTGCCCGCCGCCAACAAGGCACACGATAACAGCCCAGTCCAGGTGTCGATCCATACAGGAGATCAAGAAGGCCGGCTCCGACATCTCGAAGTTGGAGTGTCCCTTCTTGCGCCGCATGAACGCCGCGGTCCGTTCCTTATTCCAAGCTCGCTGCGCTTCGTCGAACAGTGCGACGTGTTCGATGGGCGGCCGCGCGCCATCGCGGATGCAGTCGTCGCGGAAATGATGCACGTTTTGAATGAACGCTCGCACCTCGCTGCGTGCCTCGCCAAGTGTGATCCGAGCGCCCGCGCGTTGCGACTGCCGCGCGCGATCTCGCGCAAGCGCCTCGCACAACACTCGGACCAGCGGCCCGTTGCCGGAGAGGTAGACGCTGTACAACTCGCTCTTCCTGTCGTGGTACTTGGTGGCCACGTCGAGGCCGACCAGCGTCTTTCCCGCACCCGGGACACCTGTCACAAAGCAGATCGCCTTGTGCGCGCCAGCGCGAGCCGCGCGCACAACCTCGTCAATTTTCGCTGTCGTGTGCGTCAAGTTGATCGCATCTGCCTCGCGACGCGAAATCTCCGTGACACTATGACCCCCGTAGAGCGCCAGCGCCGCGTCGATTATCGTCGGCGTGGGCTTGTAGCTTCCTGCCGACCATTCATGCGCGGCGATGGGAGCACCTGCGCTTTGCGTCCCAAGCCAGCGCAGCAACTCCGGCAGTGTCGCCGCCGTTGCGCGTACCGGACGCGCCACACCATCAGAGTCGACCTGAAGCGGGTTCTGCGGTGCGGGCACCTCTGCATCCGTTGCCACCAACACCGGGATGATTGTCGCATGGTGGCTTGTGCTGTGGAAATTCTTCATGTCGAGCGCGTAATCCCAGACCTGATTTAGCGCATCGGTGGTGAATCGGCGCTCGCCGACCTTGAACTCCAGCACGTACACCGCAGCCCCATGAACAAGCAGCACATCGATCCGCTTGCCCATCCGAGGTACGGCAAACTCAAAGGCGATCCAACCCGCTCCGCGCACCTGCGCGAGCACAGAACGCATGATGGCGATCTGCGCCATCCAGGCATCACGCTGGGCAGTCTCGATCGCAAACGACGCAGCGGCGGCCAGTCGACCGAGGATTGTGTCGGCTGGGTCCGCGAGAAACGCGTCGGTCGTCGTTTCGTAATACGCGCGTGCGATGGCACGTGCGGCATGCTGCTGCGAAATCTCGTCCATATCTAACCAGGGTAACCTGGAACGGTTGGTGTGCCGCGAGCCTGAGAGCAATTCGCCCACGGGGTTGAGTTCTTTCGAAGTCGCGTCGCTCGGAGCATTCGTTTTTCCGCTTCTGCGGCGCGGCCCTAGTACACAATCCCAGCCAAAAGCGAAGCGGGGACCGGCTTGCACCGATCCCCGCCCCGATTCAAATCGAACTCGTCCCCGCCTGCCGCGAACGACTCGCAGTCCGTCCGCGAACTACTGACCGGCCTGCCCCGAACGACTCGCAGTCCGTCCGCGAATTACTGCCAGGCCTGCCGCGAACGACTCGCAGTCCGACCGCGAACTACTGCCAGCCCGTCCCCGAACTACTGGCAGTTCGTGTTGAAGTCGGCCAGCGCCTGCCCAAGGTCGGACAGGTCAACCACGCCGTCTCCGCCGCCCGTCGGGAACACATCGCCCTGATCGCGCGTCTTGCCCGGCACGCCCGGCGCGAAGTTCGCCAGCACGACGCCGAGGTCCGACAGATCAACCACGCAGTCTCCGCCGACCGGGAAGATGTCGCTGTTGTCGCAGCCCGCCTGCGGATTCGGGCAACCCACCGGCTCGCAGTTCGCCGCCGTCACGCGGAACTCGTCGATCGCCGCTTCCACCAGCGACCCGCCCGACAGATCCGACGCGCGGAAGCGCAGCCGGACGCTGGCCGTCGGCGTCACGAAGTCGGCCACCGCGAACTCGCGGAAGAACCAGCCGCCGCTCGTCTCCGGCCCGCTCGGCCCGACCGTCTCGACGTTGGTCCAGGTCGTGCCGCCGTTGTTCGAGATATCGATCACGAACGTGTCGGCGTTCGGCTCGGCGCCCGTCGTGTTGCTGTACCAGCGCCAGTAGCTGACCTGCGGACCCTCGACGACCGACAGATCAAAGATCGGCGTGAGCAGCGTCGTCGTGCCGCCGTCCACGTCGTTGTCGCCAAGGCCGCCGCCGACCGAGCCTTGACCGGTCACAAAGCACAGCGTGCCGTCAGAGCTGACGTCGTCTTCCGGCTGGGCCGCGGTGCCGTTCGGGTCCACGCGCGTCCAGATGCCGGTCGTGGCGTTGTCGCCCGTGGCGCCAATCGTCCAGCCGAGGTTGGTCTCAAACGTGTCCGCGAAGAGCTCGTCGATCGACGTCGCGACGATCGCCGAATACTCCGTCGTCAGCGGGTCACGGACCGAGCCGCCGCTCCAATCGGCTTCGAAGTAGTAGCTCAGCGCCGAGCCGCACGTCAGCGGCGGGACGACCGCCTGGTACTGGTTCGTGCCGACCGAGGTCATGAACGTCGAGATCGGCGTGCCGCCGTCAATCGAGTACACGAAGCGGCCGGTGCCCGGCGTCGGATCGGACGTGATGTTCACCACGTCGACGCGAATCGTCGCGAGCGTGTTTGGCGTGATGTTCGACGGCAGACCGTTCGGATACTCAAACCCGATCGGCTGGATCTCCGGACAGTCGATGCCGTGCTGCCCGAAGGCGTCACAGACGTCGCTGTAGTCCGGCGTGCCGTTGTTGATGTTGCCGTCGTCATCGTTGACGGTGAGCACTTCGATCGCGGTGGTCGGGTGGGCCGACTGCAAAAAGTCGCTGCCCTGTCCGCCGAGCGTGACCTGCGCCCAGTCCACCTGCAGTTGGCGGGTGAACTCGATGCCGTCGGTCGTGCCGTAGGTTCCGTCAAAGTTGACCTTCGTCTCCCACCACACGCCGCCGAGGATCTGTCCGCAGGTGTGCACGGCAGTGCTCGAGCAGGGGTACTGCTGGTTCGCGGTGGCCGGGTTGCGCACGGCGCCGCCGCTGGTGAAGAACTGCCGGCCGACGATGTTGTCGTTGTAGAGCAGCATGGCGACGGTGTCGGCGAAGCCCTCGCCGAAGCCGCCCTGGCCCAGCCCGAGCTGATTGACGATGTGGTGTCCGTACTCGTGCGCGACCACCGACGAGAAGGCGGTGTTGTTGCAGCCGCCGCCCGCCAGGTAGAAGTTGATCGACGCGCCGTCATAGAAGGCGTTGCAGGTCGAGGCGATGTTCACGTTCGCCGGGAGCTGCGTATCGATGTTGGTGAAGCTCGAGCGATCGCGGAAGTAATCGTGGATCAGCGCCGTGTGAATCAGCGCGTTGGCCTGCGCCGTCAGATTCTGCGACGGCGCGGTGTTCAGCGTCACCGTGCCGGCGACGCCCGGCGTAATCGACACGCTGGCCGAGATTTCGCCGCCCGACGACTGATTGTTCACGTTCACCCAGCGGCCCGCGCTGGCGTTGGTCGTCACGGTCACGGCGCTCGATCCGCCGTTGGAAATATCGAAGAAGCCGAGGTTGTCGCTGTACGCCGTGCTGCCGCCCGAGATCGACATCAGCAGATCGGGAACGACCAGCGGCGTCGGCAGGTTCGTTGCCGTGTCGGGGAAAAGGCCCGGCGACGCGTTCGCCGACACCGTGCCCGTCACGTTCACGTGCAGCACTTCGTCGCGCGTGTGCAGCAACGCGCCGCTCACCGCGTCCACGAAGAACGTGAACTTGGTGCGCTCGGTCAGGATAGGATTCTCGCCCACGAACTTCCAGGCCGTGACCGGAGTCGTCCACACGCCGTTGCCGAAGAACACGACGAGTTCCGGCTCGGACCAGACCGGCAGCGCGGCGTAGTCCGCCAGCGACTGCACGCCGGACACCGCGCCCTCGGCCGAAAGGCCGGCGCGCGAGCCGTCGTTGACGAGCGTCGTTTCGGCCAGGGTTCCGCCGGCAAACACCACGCGATTGCCGATGTCGTTGTTCACCAGCACCCGGAACTTACCATGCTCAACCGGCAGCCCGTCGATCCGCTGCACGTAATGAAACACGGTGAACTTGCCGTGCGCGAGTTGACCGGCGTAAGTCTGCTCGAGTTCCGCCGCGCCCTGCCCGAAGGCGGCAACGTGGCCCGCGAGGAACGCGCTCGCCGCCTCTTCGGGCGTCGCGCCGGCCGTCATCGGCATGCCGTACAGCGCCGTGACGCGGCCGTCGACGAGGTGAGCACGCAAGCCGGGAGTCGCGGCCAGCAGGTCGCGAGTCGCG
>CAYMBL010000005.1:0-132869 GCA_964388675.1 uncultured Planctomycetales bacterium | reverse complement strand
CGCCGCTTGGCCGCGCCCGGCGAGTACGGCCGGCGCGGGGTCGGCGCTCGGCGCGGCTGGTTTCGCGGCGTTCATGGCGTCGATTCTGATGTTGTGGCTCACCGTCTGGCGCATTCCGTTTGAGCCGATCGCCGCCGAAGAATCGACGACGGCGATGGAACCGCGATCGACGTCGACGCTGGGCACGTCGCTGGGGGTGCTGGCGATCAGCGGCGTGGCGCTGGCGATCGCGGTCGGCGACGTATTGAGCGATTTTGCGATTCGCACCGACTGGCGCATTCTGCCGCCGCTCGCACTGCTGATGCTCTTTGCGGCGATGACGCTGAGCGCGCGCCAGCCGCGCGCCGCGGATTACGAAATTCACGAGGCGATCACCAGTGAAGCGCCGTCGGCGCGGCGACTGGCGATGGCGGAAGCGCTATGGCTGTTGCCGATCGCAGCGGCCGCGGCCGGCGCGTATTGGCTCTACGTGTCGCAGCCGGCGGTCGAGAATGCCTGGCGTTCGGCATGCCTCTGGCCGGTCGGATACTCGTTCAAGCCGCTGGCCGGCGTCGTGCACGTGATGACGGGAGCGATGCTCGGCGCAGCGCTCGGCTGGGTGATTCGGCTGGCATTTACGATGCTGTTCGGGCAGGAGGCGTTTGGGGTAGGCGACATCTACATTCTCGCGGCGGCCGGAGCGGCAGCCGGGGCGGACATTGCGCTGCTGGGCTTTCTGCTGGCGGTGCCGATCGCGTTGTGCGGCTGGTTGCTCAGTCTGACGCTCAAGCGCACCAACATGATTCCCTTCGGTCCGCCGCTGGCGCTGGGGTTTCTCGCTGCGCTGTGGCTGCATCGGCCCGCGACGCGGTTCACGCAGGACCATCTGGAACCGAGTTGGCAATCGCTGCGCGAGTTGTGGGCGCAGAACCCGGCGCTGCTGCTGCCGATGGCCGGCGTGCTGCTGGTGGGGCTGGGTGTGTCGCTGCTGCTGTCGCGCGGGTTGCGAAGGCTGGCATCGCCCGTTGCGGAGCCGGCACTCGAGGCGAACGCGCAGAGCGAGCCGATGGCAGCGGAGGATGCGCCGCGTGCGGCGGACGCGCCGAACGTGGAGTCGTCGGGGACGGTGCGCGAAGGCGATTGAGGGAGCGCGGTCGAGGCTTGGGGAATTGAGTCGCCCTTTCAGGGTTTGCGCGACGGTGCGGGAGTTTCCCCAGGATCAGCGCCGCCGTTCCGTGACCGGCCTGAGGCCGATCCCCGAGCGCAGCTCGGTCCGTCATCGCGTCGCGTGCCATGCGTGCGCGCGACGGCATCGGCGTATACTGGGCGATCCGCCGTGAGGCAGAATGAAGCCACTGCTCACAGAGTAGTGGCACGCGGCGTGACATAGGCACTGCTCACAGAGTAGTGGCACGCGGCGTAGTGACACAGGCACTGCTTACACGGCAGTGGCACATGGCTTGGTGGCACGCGGCCTGGAGCGACGCGCTTGCACTGGGATGCCTTCCTTGACGGTCTGCACGGCTGGTTCGCCGAGCGCGAACTGCTCCAACCGGGCGCGCGCTGGGTGCTGGGCGTGTCGGGCGGCCCGGATTCGACGCTGCTGCTGCACGCGATGCACGAGCTGAGCGCTCGCCGCAACCTGGGCTGGGTGCTGCACGTGGCGCACCTGCATCACGGTCTGCGTGCCCGTGAAGCCGACGAAGACGCCGGTTTTGTCGAGGCGCTCGCGCAGCGGCTGGAGCTGAATTTTCATCAGGAGCGTGCGAATCTGGCGGCGCACCTTGAAGCCGAAGGCGGCTCGGCGGAGGAGATCGCGCGGCAGCGGCGCTACGAGTTCCTTGAGCGCGTGGCGCTGCGGGTCGGCGCGGAGCGGGTGGCGGTCGCCCATCACGCCGACGACGACGCAGAGACGATTCTGCATCGAATCTGCCGCGGCACCGGCATGCGGGGCCTGGCCGGCATGCGCGCGGTGCGCCCGATTCAGCCCGGCAGCCGCATTCAACTGGTGCGTCCGCTGCTGGAGACGCGGCGGGCCGCGATCGAATCGCTGTGCGCCGAGCGGCGGGTGGAGTTCCGCACCGACCAGACCAATTTCTCGACGGAATTCACGCGCGGCCGCGTCCGTCATCTCATCATGCCGATGCTGCGGCAGCATCTGAATCCGAACGTGGTTGAGGCGCTGCTGCGGCTGGGCGATCAGGCGCGCTGGCTGGGGACTTATCTGGAAGACGCGGCCGAGCGCACCTTCGATTCGCTGGTGGTGGCGGAAGGACCGCATCGCATCGCGCTGAACGTGCGGGCCCTGCTCAGCAAGCCGAAAGTGATTCAGGCGGAAGTGATCCGGCGCGCGTTGTCGCTGGTGCTGCGCGGCGAGCAGGACCTGAACTTCGGCCACATCGAGTCGGTGTTGAAGCTGGCCGGCGAACGCGGCAGCGGCAAGGAAGCGCATCTGCCGGGAGCCGTGGTCGTGCGGCGGGTGTACGAGCGGCTGGAGTTTTCGCCGATCACGGTCGACAGCGTTCCGGCGGATGTGCGCGCGGTGTACGTGAATTTTCCGGGGGTGACGCCGTTGCCGATGCTGGGGGCCGAGCTGCGCGCGGAGCTGCGCGAGGTGACGCCCGAGAGCATCGCCGAGCGGCGTGCGATGCGCGACCCGTACGAGGAATGGCTGGATCACGACCGGCTGCATTTCCCGCTGCTGGTGCGCACGCGGCAACCCGGCGATCGGTTCTGGCCGCTGGGCGCGCCGGGCAGCAAGAGCCTCGGCGACTTCTTCAGCGACGAGAAGGTGGACCCGGCTGTCCGGCTGCGGCTGGGAATTCTGTGCGACCAGATGGGGCCGCTGTGGGTGATGCCGCTGCGCATCGACGAGCGCGCGAAGCTGCGCGCGACGACGCTGCGGGCGGTGCGATTGCAACTTGTGCCGAATCGAACGTGATGCAGCCCGACCCGATCACACACACGCCCGCCGCTGACGCCAGCGCCGCGCCGGCGCCGCGCGGCTTCGTCTCCGGCGCGTTGCCGATGGTGGTACTGGCTGCGCTGCTGCTGCGCGCGGGCTGGGTGTTGTATTCGTGGTCGATCAGCGGCGCGCAGCTTCCCTATGACGACGAGCGGCTGCACTGGCAACTGGCTTCGAACCTGCACGATCGCGGCGCGTTCGTGAGCGACGACGGTCGCTTCGCGGCGCGCATGCCGGCGTACCCGGGCTTGCTGTGGCTGTTCGCGGGGCTGGGCGAGAGCGGCGTGCTGGCGGCGCGACTGGCGCAGGCGGTGATCGGGGCGATCGGGGTGTGGGTGGCCGGGGCATGGACGCGGCGCGCGTTCGGCGTTCGCGCGGGGCTGCTCGCCGCGGTGCTGTGCGCGATTGATCCGTTCCAGGTGTTCGCGACCAACCTGCTGCTGAACGAGGTGCTCTTCAGCGCGATTGCGCTCGGGCTGGCGTTCAGCGCGTGGCGCGTGCTGCGGCGCAGCGGATTCGACGCGCTTGGGTTTCTGCTGACGAGCGCTCTGGGCGGTCTGGCGGTCTACACCCGACCCGAAGCGCTCGGCTGGGTGGTGCTGCTGTGGCTGCTGATGGCGGGCCATCAGCGCGACACGCCGCACGCGGCGCGGCTGCTGGCGCTGCACGCGGTCGCGCTGCTGGTGATGCTCGGTCCGTGGGCGATGCGCAACCTGACCGTGTTCGGCACGCCGGTGTGGCTGAGCGCCAACGGCGGCGTAACGCTTTACGACGGACTGGGGCCGCAGGCCGACGGCAGCAGCGACCAGAGTTTTCTGTACACGATGCCGGAACTGGCGCGGCTGGATGAAGTGCAGCGCGACCGGTTTCTGGCGCAGGCTGCGGCGCAGCAGGCCTACGCCGACCCCGGCCGGGCCGCCGCGCTGGCGCTGCACAAGTTCATGCGGATGTGGAACCCGACGCCGAACGTGGAGGCGCATCAGCGAGGCTTCTCGGCGTGGGCGAGCCGCATCTTCACGATCGGCGCGCTGGGCCTGGCGCTGCTGGGGCTGCTGCGCCACCTGCGGCAGCGCGCGTGGACGGCGGTGGTCGTGCTGCCGATCGTCTATTTCACGCTCATCGGCTGCGTGTTCATCGGCAGCGTGCGCTATCGTGTGCCGCTGATGCCGTTTCTGTGCGTGGCGGGCGCGGCCCTGGTGCAGCGGGCCGCGGCGGGCGCGGCGGCGCAACCGGCGTCAGGCAAGACCGGGACGTAAGGCGCGCGAGGAGGAATCGAGCGATGCAGCGACTGTGGACGCTGGCGGTTTGGACGGTTGTGCTTGGAATGGCCGCCGGATGCCCCACGCAGGACGACGGCTCCGGCGATGGCGGGATCGGCCCCGACCAGGTCGCGCCCGACGACATCGTGAATATCTCGCTGCGCGATGCGCGCGCGGTGCCGGCTACCGTCACGATCCGCAGCGGACAGGCGATTCGCTGGCGCAACGATGACACGAACCCGGCGGCGCGCTACAGCACCGTGAGCGGCGCGCCGGATGACGCCGACGCGGGCGCGCTCTGGAACTCGCCGACTCTCGCGCCGGGCGAATCGTTTCTGGTGCTGTTCCGCCGTGCGGGCACGTTTGATTACTTCGACGAGCTTGCGCCGGACACGGCGGCTCTGCGGGGGCAGGTCGTCGTCAATCCGTAGTCGTCAGGCGGTGGTGTTGGATTGCGATTTGATGACGGTCCAGATGCGCTCGATGGTCGCGAGCGTGGAGCGCGAAGTCTCGTTCAGACTGTCGAGATCCGCCTGAATCTTGCTCGCGGCCTGCGCGGCCTCGGTGGCTAGTTTCTTCACTTCGTCGGCGACGACCGCAAAACCGCGGCCCGCGGCGCCGACGCGCGCCGCTTCGATGGCGGCGTTGATCGCGAGGATGTTGGTCTGGCCGGCGATGCGTCCAATGACGGCGGACATGTTGCGGATTTCGTGCGTGGCGAGTTCGAGCCTGGCCGACGCCGACTTGGCGCTGGTCGTGTCCGCCTCGAGTGCCATGCGCTGCTGGTGAGCGGAGCGCATGCGACCGGTGGCGGCGTTGATGCAGCCCGACGCACGCTCGAACGACCCGAGCATGCCGCTGGGGAGCACCCGGCGGAAGAACTTGCCGTGTCCGGCATGGTCGAGCGAGGCGGTGGCTTCGCGGATGAACGCGTCGCTCATGTCGAGCAGGTGGTTGATTCCGTGCAGCAGCGGCGAAAGCTCTGCGCCGGCGTCGTCGGCGTTCAGAATCCTCGCCTCGAGATCGCCCCGACTCGCACGCTGACAGACGTCGACCGCCTTGGCGATCCACTCGCGTCCGTTCGGCGACTCCGGCGCGGCGTCGTCGATCGGCCACTCGGCGGGCGGCGGCGCGGCGGCGGGCAGCGGTCGACGGCGGCGAAAGAGCAATCTCATGGCGGCACTCCGAACGCGTCAGACGAGCGTGAAGATGAATTCCTCGTACGGCATTCCGGTGGACCGCAGGATCTCGACCAGCCGCGGAAGGCTGGCTTCCCACTGGTCGCGCGGGTTGATGTGGCGCTGCTCGATCGCCAGCAGTTCCGCGTAGATCGGCGAAATCGCCGCCACCGCGGAGCGCGGCGGTACGCGGCGGCTGGAGTGATAGCTGATGATGTTGCCGTGCGAGTCGAAGGTCGGAGTGACGTGCGCGAGGACCCAGTAGTTGTCGCCGTTCTTGCAGCGGTTGTTCACGAGCGCGAAGCACTCGTTCCCGGCGCCGATCGTGTCCCAGAGGAACTTGAACACGCAACGTGGCATGTGCGGATGGCGAATAATGCTGTGCGGCGCGCCGAGCAGTTCGGATTCCGTGAAGCCGGCGATGCGCTGGAACACGCGATTGGCGTACGTGATGTGCCCGCGCGTGTCGGTCTTGCTGACAATGATCTCGTCCGGCTCGAAGAAGCGTTCGACGCCGGTCACGGATTGTCGGTCTTTTCGCGGTGGTTGCACGTTTGGACTCCGCGCGGGGTATCGGTCAGAATCGTGTCCACGATGAGCAGGCAGTCGATACTCGAGGGAGCAACTTTGCGACCGAAACGGAGACCGGCGGAGCGGCCGGCGAAATTTGCGCTGGCGCAGCGGCGCGCCGGCGTGTTGCTGCACCCGACCTCGCTGGCCGGCGGCGGCGCGTGCGGGCAACTGGGCGCCGCGGCGCGCGAGTTCGTGGATTTTCTGGCGGACGCGGGGCAAGGCTGGTGGCAGATTCTGCCGCTAGGGCCGCTCGGGCCGGGGAACTCGCCGTACAGCACAACCTCGGCGTTCGCCGGCAATCCGCTGCTGATCGACGCGGGCGAGCTGGTGGCGAATGGGTTGATATCGCGAGCGGAGCTGCCGCAGCCGCGCCGCGGGAGCGCGCGGGCGCGATTTGCGGACGCGGCGCGTGACAGCGAGCGGTTGCTACGTCGCGCTTTCGAGGCGGCGGGCGGCGCGCGATCGCCGCAGTATGGCGAATTCGCGGCGCGCGAAGCGGTGTGGCTGGGCGACTTCGCGCTGTTCAGCGCGATTCGGGCGGTGCACGGTTGCCGGCCGTGGCTCAAGTGGCCGGCGCCGCTGCGCGACGCGCAGCCCGCGGCGATCGAGCGCTTTCGCGCCGAGCACGCGCGCGAGATCGCGTATCACGAGTTTGTGCAGTTCCTGTTTGATCGGCAGTGGCGGGCTCTGTGTTCGTACGCGCACGAGCGCGGCGTGGGCCTGCTGGGGGACATCCCGATTTTCGTCGTGCATGACAGCGCCGACGTTTGGGCGCAGCGCGAGCTGTTCGAGCTGGACGCGTACGGTCGGCCGAAGGTGGTAAGCGGCTGTCCGCCGGACAGCTTCAGCGCGACGGGCCAACTGTGGGGTCACCCGCATTATCGGTGGTCGACGCATGCGGAGAGCGGTTTCGCGTGGTGGACGGCGCGCTTCGCGGCGGCGCTTCGGCAGTGCGACGCGGTGAGGATCGACCATTTCATCGGATTTCATCGGGCCTGGCACGTGCCGGGGCGGGCGCGCACGGCGCTGCACGGACGCTATGTGGCGGCGCCGGGGCGGGCGCTGTTGGAGGCGGTGACGCGGCAACTGGGGCGGATGGAGGTGGTGGCCGAAGATCTGGGCGCCGTGACGCCGGAGGTGCGGGCGCTGGCGGCGGAGTTCGGGTTTCCGGGGATGCGGATTCTGCAGAACGGCTTCGGTGAGCAGGCGCGCTACGATCAGCCGCACAATTACCCGGCCGGCTGCGTGGCCTACACCGGCACGCACGACAACGACACGATTCGCGGGTGGTTTCTGAGCGCGAGCGGGCGGCCGGATGGCTCGGGCGGCGCGCGGCGGCGCGTGGAACGCGGCCGCGACGGATTGACCGTGGCGGAGCGGGCGGTGCGGTATGTCAACGGTGCGGCGCGGACGATCCACTGGGACATGCTGCGCACCCTGTATCAGTCGCCGGCGAATCTGGTGGTCGTTCCGCTGCAGGATGCGCTGGGCCTGGACAACCGTGCTCGAATGAACGTGCCGGGAACGGCCGAGGGCAATTGGGGCTGGCGGCTGCGCGGCGGGGAGCTGAGCGCGGGATTGGCGCGGCGGCTGCGCGAGCTGGCGGATACGTATGAGCGCTGCCCCGACGCGAAATTGCAGCGCCGATAGAGCGGCGGCGACGCTACACTCGACGATTGAGCAAGCAGGCGAGAATCGAAGATGAGCACGTTGCTGAGCGAAGATCACGCGTTGCTGGTGGACGCGGTGCGGGGGTTTGCCCGCGCCGAATTGGTGGAGCGTGACGCGACCTGGGACCGGGCCGAGGAGTCGTGCTGTCCGCACCTCGCGCCGCTGTATGAGATGGGGCTGATGGGGATGCGCGCGCCCGAGGACGCGGGCGGGCTGGACTGCCCGATGCTGCCGTACGCGCGGATCATCCGCGAGCTGGCGTGGGCGTCGCCGTCGGTTGCAGTGACGACGGGCGTGCACAACATGGTGATCGAGATCGTGCGCACGTTCGCGCATGAGCCGCTGCGTTCGGAGCTGCTGGCGGCGCTGCCGACGCCGGGCAACATGGGGGCGTTTGCGATCAGCGAGGCGAATGCGGGCAGCGACGCCTCGGCGGCGACGACGCGCGCCGAGCGCGTGCCGGGCGGCTGGAAGCTAAGCGGCTCGAAGATGTGGGTCACCAACGGCATGACGGGGCGCTGGTTCATGGTGATGGCGCGCACCGCCGCCACCGGCACGCGCAAGGACCTGAGCATGCTGGTGATGGACGCGCGGCAGCCCGGAATCACGCGCAATCCGATTCATGGGAAGATGGGAATTCGTGCGAGCGAGACCGTCGAGATGAGCCTCGACGGCGTCTTCGTGCCCGAAGGCAATCTGCTGGGCGAAGAGGGCTGGGGCCTGCGCATCGGGTTGTCGGCGCTGGACGGCGGGCGCATCGGCATCGCGTCGCAGGCGCTGGGGATCGCTGACGCGGCGCTGGCGGAGATGACGCACTACGCACGGCAGCGCGAGGTCTTCGGACAGTGGCTCGCGAACCTGCAGGCGATTCAGTGGATGATTGCGGACAGCCAGACGGAGATTCTCGCGGCGGAAAAACTGATCGATCGCGCGGCCTGGTGCAAGGATCAGAAGCGCCCGTTCACGCAGGAGGCGAGCATGGCGAAGCTTTTCGCCAGCGAGGCCGCCAACCGCGTCGCCGACCGCGCGGTGCAGGCGCACGGCGGATACGGCTATGTGCATGAGTTTCGCGTCGAGCGGCTCTACCGCGATGCGCGGATTACGCGAATCTATGAAGGGACCAGCGAGATTCAGCGCGTGGTGATCGCGCGGAATCTGCTTCGCGAGTAGCCCTGCCCCGCACGCCACGGGCGAGAACCTCGGCGGTAAGATCGCGTCATGAGCGATTCACTTCAGAGAGCGCGGGCCAGACTGTCCGCTCGCCTGAGCGGATGCGCGTATTTGCTGATGCTCGCGGCGGTGACCGGCTGCGCCACGCTTGAACGGCGCTCGCTCGAGGTCGAGCAGCAGCGCCGCGCCGACCATTTGGCGGACTTGACCACCTTTCTGACCGGCAGTTTCAGCAGCCGGGCGCAGGCGCTGGCCGATCCCGAAAATTTCGCGGACATACGGCTGCGCGCGGTGCCCATCTGGCCGGAGCGCGGCGACGGCGTGTGGCTGTACGTGGAGCAAGCCGCGGCGGAGGCGCTGGAGCGGCCGTACCGTCAGCGCGTGTACCGGCTCGCGGTCGCGGAAGGCGACACGTTCACCAGTGAGGTATTCACGCTGCCGGGCGAGGCTCGGCGGTTCGCCGGGGCGTGGCGCGAAGCCGACCCGCTGCGGTCGCTGACGCCGGACGATCTGACGGCGCGCGTCGGCTGCACGATCACGCTGCGGCGGCGCGCCGACGGCGCGTTCAGCGGCGGAACCAGCGGCGTCGACTGCGCGAGCGACCTGCGGGGCGCGAGCTACGCGACGTCGGAAGCGACGCTGCACCCGGACCGGCTCGAGACCTGGGACCGCGGCTTCGACGATACGGGCAAGCAGGTGTGGGGCGCGACGAAATCCGGCTACGTGTTCGAACGCGTGGCCGACGAGCGCCGCGACGGGACATGACGCGCGTCCGCGCAGCAGGAGGCGGACCCGGATGACATCCACTCACGCAGCCGTTCAGGCGACGCGGCCGACGATTCAACAGGCGCAGCATTCGGGCGAACCCGCGGAGCTGCGCGCGCGGGTCTCGGACCTGCGTGACGCGGTCGCCACGCAGGGGCGCACCCTCTTCGAGCGCTGGCGGCCCTGGTTGCGGCGGCATGGGTTCGCGCCGGGCGCGCTGAACCTGGCGCATTACCTCGCGCTGCGGTCGCGCGACCTGCGCGAGTTGCAAAGCGACATGATGCCGTGGGGGCTTTCGTCGCTGGGGCGCGCCGAGTCGCGCGTGCTGCCGACGCTCGAAGCGGCGCTGCGCACGCTGAGCGTGCTGTGCGGCGCGGCCTGCGACACGCCGCGGCAGCCGCCGCTGCGGGCGTTCTTTCGCGGACAGCGGCTGCTGCAGAGAGAGGCGGAGCGCATGTTCGGCCCGGCGCCGGCGGCGCGACGCGTGCGGATCATGGTGACGCTGCCCGACGAAGCGGCGACCGACTACGACCTTGTGCAGTCGCTGGTGATCCGCGGCATGAACTGCGCACGGATCAACTGCGCACACGGAGCGCCCGAGCTGTGGGCGGCGGCGATCGCCAACGTGCGCCAGGCGTGCGCGGCGACCGGCCTGCACTGCCGCATCGCGATGGACCTGAGCGGACCGCGGGCCCGCACCGGCGCTGTGAACCCCGCCGATGGCGCGCGGCTGTTTGTCGGCGATCGGTTGCTGCTGTCGGAGCGGTCGTCCGACGACGCCGGTATGCGTCAGGTCGAGTGCCTGCCCGCGGGCGTGCTGGCCGCGGTCGAGGCGGGCGCGATCGTGTGCATCGACGAAGGCAAGCTGCGCGTGCGCGTCGAAGAGCGACATGCGTGCGGCTGGCTGGCGCGCGTGATTGCCGCTCCGGCCAAGGGGCGGAGGCTGGAACCGGAGAAGGGGCTGAACTTTCCGGGTACGCGGCTGGGTCTGGGCGCGCTGACCCACCGCGACCTGCTCGATCTCGATTTCGTCGCGCAGAACGCTGACATTGTCGGCTACTCGTTCGTGCAGGAGGTGGACGACGTCGCGCGTCTGCATGACGAACTGGACCGCCGCGGCGGCACCGAGCGGCGTCCGGCGGTGGTGCTGAAGATCGAGACGGCGCGGGCCGTGCAGAACCTGCCCGAGCTGATCGTGCGCTCCGCCGGCCGCCGGCCGCTGGCGGTGATGATCGCGCGCGGCGACCTGGCGGTGGAAATCGGCTACGAGCGGCTGGCGGAAATTCAGGAAGAACTGCTGTGGCTGAGCGAGGCCGCGCACGTGCCGGTGATCTGGGCTACGCAGGTGCTGGAGCGGATGGTGAAGAAAGGCACGCCCTCGCGCGCGGAAATCACCGACGCGGCGATGTCTGTGCGTGCCGATTGCGTGATGCTGAATAAGGGGCCGTTCCTGGCGGAAGGCGTGGCGATCCTGTCGGACGTGCTGATGCGCATGCAGGCGCACCAGAGCAAGAAATCCCCGCAACTGCGGGCGCTTCGGTCGTGGGCGAGTTTGCTGGAGTAGCGACGGCCGGGAGAAGTTGCGAGAAGCGAGAAACGAGAGAAGACTAGCCGATCACGGGGAGGAGGTTCGCGCGGTCGGGTCCGAAACGCATGATCCATGGTTGCGAATGGCGGTCAGGCCCGGGCACGGCCCACCCTCCTCGGCCGCAGGCGTGCGGCCCAGCGCGGCTCCGATCCCACTCCCGGCGCAGACGCCTCGTGCCACTCTTCTCGGGTGGGATGGGCGTCCTCGCCCGTCCCCTTCATTCCCGCGCAGCGGGAATCGGGGTTCGATCGTGCAGCAGTGGCCGGCCAGAGGCTGGTTTTCCACCGCTGGCACAGCGGTGGCACACGGATTCGCGTACATCGATTGAGCACGGGCCGAGAGGCCCACGCCGCCCAAGACAGTCTTCGCAGCATGACCTACGAGCGAAGAGACCGGCCGGAGTCCGGTCCACCAGCGATGAAGTTTTACCGCGGGAGGTGGTGCGAGAAGGGACTCTCGCACCAGTACCACGAAGGGATTCTCGCACCAGTACCACCGGACCAGTACCACCGGGCGGACTGCGAGCGTAGAGCGCGTGATCGACTCGGTGGGCACGGCCCACCCTACAACTCAGCGCCGACTGCGCAGGCGGCGGGACCTAACGATGCGCCAGGGCCGGGCGCTCCATGCCGTCCGAGCCGGCCGCGGAATTCGGGCATCGCGCCATGGCTGCACCGTCAGCGCCGCACGCCACGGCGGAATCTGAGCGGTCCGCGAGTTCTGCGCGGTCTGCGAGTTCCGAGCGATCTGCGAAGTTCGCGCCCGCAGCAGCGCCTGCGCGTGCGCCATCAGCACCGCCATCACGCGCGCTATCAGCGGCGGCCGAGCCGGCCGGGTACGCGCGGCGGAGTTCGTCGTCGGTGTAGCGCACCGATGCGAACTGTCGCAGATAGTCGTCGGGGAAGGCCTGCATGGCCTCGACGCCGATCTGCTCAGGCCATTGCCCCTTCGGCCAATACGCCGTTCCGAACAGCCAATCCCAGATCGACAGCGTCGAGCCGTAGTTTGAGCGCTGGCCGCGGCCCTCGACCGAGTGATGCCACCAGTGCAGCTCGGCGGAGTTCAGCACGTAGTTCAGCGGACCGATGTAGGTGCGCAGATTCGCGTGGTGCCAGAAGCCCTTCAGGATGTCGATGCAGGAATAGACGAGCACCACGTCACGATCGATGCCGAACAACTGAAACGGCAAGATGATCACGCCGTACTTGATGATTCCCTCGAAGACGTGGACGCGAAAGGTGCTCATCGCGTCCATTTCGCAGACGGTGTGATGGACGCGGTGGATGCGCCAGAGCAGGTCGGATTCGTGATACCAGCGGTGCAGCCAGTAGCGCATGAAGTCGTTCACGAGGAAGAACAGCGCGAACTGCCACAGAATGTCCCAGGACGCGAGCAGCCCCCAGACCGCGGGCACTTTTACGATCAGGTAGTAGGCGACGATCTTGGTGAGGCCGGCGAGGAACGGGCCGTCGACCAGCGTCGCGGTGATGTCGGCCAGATAGCCGCGGCGGGCCGGGCCCGTATGGTGGGGCACCACCGGTGCCCGCCGCTCGAGCAGATGAAACACCAGCAGGCCGCCGAAGAAACAGCCAAGCTGCCAGGGCAGATGCGACTGCGCGAACCAGGGCCAGAACTGCGCGCCGATCACGCGGAACCTCCCACGAGGGTCGCCGGCGCCTCGGACTCGGCGCCGCGCTGCTCCGGAATCTTCGAGAGCTCGGCGCTGCGAACCACGGCTCCGACCCAAGGCCGGTCGTACTGATTCGGGTTCGGGCGCAGTTTCGAGAGAATGCAGTTGCGCTTGCCGGCGGCGGACAGCGGAATCGACTCACGCCGCACGGCGCGAACGACGCACGATTCGCCGAACCGTTTGCGGACGAGGTTCAGACCGTGCTCGAGCTTGTGCTCGGTGAACGCCGCGTCGGGCACGTACTCGTACACCAGTTCGTGCAGAGATTCCTGGGTCAGGCGCCAGTCCTTCACCGGGTTGTCGCCCACGGCGTCGAACAGGTGGAAGAAGAAGTGCGGCGTGACGAGATCGCCGCGCGGCGTCGGCAGGAAATCATTCACACGCCCCTGCACGGGCTCCATCAGCGGAAGCCGGCAGCCGCAGGTGCAGCGGCGCGTGGAGAACGCGGCGATGTCGAGCAGGCGGTAGCGGATGAACGGCATGTAGTAGCCGTAGAGCGAGGTGCAGATGACCTGTCCTTGTCGCCCGCGTGGAACCGGGCGGCCATCGGAATCCACGATCTCGAGCGCGACGCGATCGGCGTCGAGGTGGTAGCTGCCGGCGGCGCACTGGGTGGCGATTACGCCGAGTTCGATCGCGCCGTACATGTCGCGCGCGTCGATCTGGAACGCGTCGCGCATGGTCTGGCGCATCTCGGGCATTAGCGTGGCGCCGGTGGGCATCAGGAATCGCAGCGGATGGCGCAGCCCGCGCCGGAGCAGCTCGCGTGCGAGCAGATAGATGCCGCCGGTCTGGCCGATCAGGCCCAGCGGCTGGAACTCCTGAACCGCGGCGACTTGCTCCTCGAGCGTGGATTCGGGCGGCAGGAAGCGGGTCTTGCAGAATTTCTGGATGAATGTGCCGCGGCGCGTGTTGAGCCACATGCTCGCGAGCGTCATCACCGGAAGCCACGGCCGCGCGCCGGCGGCGACCAACTGGCGCAGCAGGGCGCGGCGCATGACGCGCATCTCAAGCCCGGTGCGCAGGGCGTGAATCTGACGGCCGGACGTGCCGCTGGTGCTCATGCGCTCGATGCGGCGCGGCGTGGGAATCTGCGCGAGCGCAGCCGGCCCGGCGTCGACGATCAGGTCCTTGTCGACGGGCGGTATCGCGGGCAGGTCGCGGCGGCCGCGGAAGTCGGAAGGGTGGAAGCCATGCCGACGCCAGTGTTCGCGGTAGAGCGGCACGCGATCGTAGGCCCAGCGCACGATGCGGCGCAACTGCTGCTCGGCGCGCTGCTCGATGACAGCCGCCGGGCGGCGGCGGTTGTAGAAGACCTCCAGCAGCGAAGGGAATCGAGGCTTGATCCGCATGAATGAGCTTTCCCGCGCCACGACAGCGCGGCTGCGGCGCTAGTTCGATTCCGGTCCGGCGCTGCTGCCGACGAGCTCGCGCCCGGCCCGTCGATCCGAGGCGTTTACGCCGATGCCGGGTCGCGCGAGGTGCGGGAACATGTCGCACATCGCTGACCAGTAGGTGGGGAACACGGGGGCGCCGACGCGCGTTTCGGTGGCTTCGATCGCTTTCTCGAGGTTTCCATGGGGCATCTGGGGGTATTTGTGGTGCAGGCCGTGCTGCTCGACGTGGAAGCTCGTCCACGCCGCGAAACGGCCGACCCAGTCCTGTGCGAGGATGGTGCGCGCGCCGTGCATGGGGTCGCCCGCGGGCAGACCGAGGTGCTCGGTGAGTTTGCGCAACGTTTGGAAGACGCCCGTGAGCCAGGCCGGAATCAGATAGACGAGCGCGAACTGCCACCACCAGCCGTTGAGGGCGACAGCGGTCAGCAGGCTCGACCAGAAGACGACGATCAGGCCGTATTCGAGCGCGATGCGGCGGCGAACGCCGGGCTCCTTGATCGGCGAATCCTTGACGAAGTACATGCGGCCGTAGATGTACGGCCCGGCCCACAGGCCGAGCAGGATGTCGAAGGCGACGAACGCGCGGCGGAAGCCAACCGAGAGCCTCGGGTCGGTGTAGGGCCAGAGTTCGAAGTCCTCGGGCGAGTTCATCCGATTGTGATGGCGAATGTGCACCTGGCGGTAGACATTGAAGGGCACCATCAGCAGTGTGCCGACGATGGTGCCGTTGAGGATGTTGTGCCAGCGGGCCTTGTAGAGCGTGTAGTGGGCGTCTTCGTGGAAGATAAGCGTCCAGCAGTGCTGGAAATACGCCAACCAGAACGTCATGAACACGAGCCACGCCCAGTGGTCGGTCGGCCAGCCGATCGCGAGCGAAAAGCCCGCCGCGAAGACGGCGAACAGGTTGAATAGGAGCGCCGGGACGTTGCTGCGCGCTTCGCGATGAAGCTCCTTGAGTACTTTTGCAGGCATTTCCATGAACGGTCTCCCCGCGGGCGGGGCTGCCGGGAGCATTCCCTGTTCGTGTACCCGGGTTCCCGCGCCTGGGTTGAGAGTACGAATCTGTACGCCAGACGCTAGTTATTGATGACCGTCCGGCGGCTGTCAAGGTTAGGGCGCGGGGTTCGCGAGCGCGATCTCGGGGTGCGGGGGGCGGGCCCGGCGCTAGATGGGCGGGCGGAGCGCTGTCAGCGATTCGGGCGAGACGGCGAGGGCGGCGGCAATCGCCAGCAATGCGGCGCTGAATCCGAACCACACTCGGCGAGCAGGACGCGAGCCGCGAACGCGGATCACGGCCGGTCGAGGGCTGCGGCGAGGACGACGATCGAGAACGACGCGAGCGGACACGGGCGGCCTCCTTTTTGGGTGCGCGATTTTGTCGCGGCTGCCACAATGACAGACGGATCATTCGACGTGCCAGCGTGGCGTGGAATTCACGTGATTGCGCAAGCGCAGGCGGGTTAGACAGTTATGAAATTGGGCCGCAGTATCGTCGCCGGTGGCACGGCAATTGATTCCCACTGGGTGGGGATGGTTGTGCGCACGCCGTGCCCACAGACTGAGCGGCGCGAGTTGGCGCTGCCGGGTCGTGGGGTTGACGGCGGGCGGCGAGTCGCCAGCATCGGGAACGATCCGGTCGGATGAAGCGGGCGGTGGCCCGCTCAACTTTGAGGGAGTGGACATGGCTGCCAAGCAGATTGCGTTCGAGATGGAAGCCCGCGAGGCGATTCGCCGGGGCGTGAACAAGCTCGCGAAGGCCGTGAAGGTGACGCTCGGGCCGCGCGGACGCAACGTGGTGATCGAGAAGTCGTTCGGATCGCCGACGGTGACCAAGGACGGCGTGACGGTCGCCAAGGAGATCGAGCTCGAGGACGCGTACGAGAACATGGGCGCGCAGATGGTGAAGGAAGTCGCCAGCAAGACGAGCAAGGACGCCGGCGACGGCACGACCACCGCGACGATCTACGCCGAGGCCCTGTTCGACGAAGGGCTCAAGAACCTGGCGGCGGGCGCGAACGCGATGGAGCTGAAGCGCGGCATCGACGCCGCGGTCGACGCGGTTGTGGAAGAGCTGAAGAAGATGGCCGTGCCCGTGAAGGGCAAGGACCAGATCGCACAGGTGGGCACCTGCGCCGCGAACCAGGATTCCGAAATCGGCCGCAAGATTGCGGACGCGATGGACAAGGTCGGCAAGGACGGCGTGATCACGGTCGAGGAAGGCAAGTCGATCGAGACCACGGTCGACCTCGTCGAGGGCATGCAGTTCGACAAGGGCTTCATCTCGGCGCACTTCGTGAACAAGCCCGAGAGCATGGAGGTCGTGCTCGACAATCCGTACGTGCTGGTGCACGAGAAGAAGATTTCGAGCGTCAAGGACTTTCTGCCGCTGCTCGAGCAGATCGCCAAGAGCGGCAAGCCGCTGCTGGTGATCGCGGAAGACGTTGAGGGCGAGGCACTGGCGACGCTGGTGCTGAACAAGCTGCGCGGCATCATTCAGGGCTGTGCGGTGAAGGCGCCGGGTTTCGGCGACCGCCGCAAGGCGATGCTCGAGGACATCAGCATTCTGACGGGCGCACGTCCGGTGTTCGAAGACCTGGGCGTGAACCTGGACACGATCAGCCTGAACGACCTGGGCCGCGCCAAGCGCGTGATCGTGGACAAAGAGAACTGCACGATCATCGAAGGCGCCGGCAAGACCGCGGACATCAAGGGCCGCATCGAGGCCATCAAGCGCGAGATCGAAGCGACGACCAGCGACTATGACCGCGAGAAGCTCGAGGAGCGGCTGGCGAAGCTGTCGGGCGGCGTGGCGCAGATCAACGTCGGCGCTGCGACGGAAGTCGAGATGAAGGAGAAGAAGGCCCGCGTCGAGGACGCGCTGCACGCCTGCCGCGCGGCGGTGGAGGAAGGCATTCTGCCGGGCGGCGGGGTGTCGGTGCTGCGGGCGCTGCCGGCGCTGGACGCGGCCGAGAAGAAGGCCAAGGGCGACCAGAAGACCGGCGTGGACATCGTGCGCCGAGCGCTGAAGGCGCCGCTGCGGATGATTGCCGGGAACGCGGGGCTGGACGGCTCGATCGTGGTGCAGAAGGTGCTCGAGGGCAAGGGCGGCTTCGGCTACAACGCGCTGACCGAGGAATATGGCGAACTGGTGAAGATGGGCGTGATCGTGCCGCTGAAGGTGGAGCGGATTGCGCTGCAGAACGCGGCGAGTGTGGCGGGTCTGCTGCTGACGACCGACGCCGCGGTGAGCGAGATCAAGGAAGAGAAGGAAGAGAAGAAGGGCGGCGGCGGGCACCACGGGCATATGCACTAGGCCCGCGCGAGCGCGGATCGCGAATTGTCGATCGAGGGCGGCTGCTTCTCTACGGGGAGCAGTCGCCCTCGTCGCTGCGCCGAGGCGGGCGGAGGCGACGGAGATGCAGCTCGCAGCGCGCCGCGCTATCGCAACAAGAGGAACGAAGGCAGTGACACGACCACGATCCGCGGATCATCGATCACAACATCGTCCGTCAGTGTGACCAGTACACCGAAGGGCGCGTTGTAGACCGATTTTTCAACGAACGCGCGAATGCCACGAGTATCGGCGTGTCCATGAATTGTCCGGCGGTACTTCACTTCAACCGGAATCCGCTGTTCGCCGATGGTCAAGACCAGGTCGACCTCAGGCTCCGGGCCGCGCTCGGGGAAGTGTGCGACGTCCAGATGGTGAATCCCGGAGAGAAAGTAGGCAGCAGCGCCTTCCGCTATGTGACCGGCGAGGTCGGCCAGGTGTGGAGCGAGCTCAAGGGCGCCCGCGTCCAAGGGGATCAGTTCCTGCAGCCAAGCGGCGCGCAAGCCGTGATCGCACACGCACACCTTCGCGGGCCCGCGTTTTTTCTTGAGTCGCAATTCGAGCGGCGGCACAAGCCGGACCAGCATCGCGGCTTCCAGGAATTTCAAATAGGCCTGAATTCGCTGCCAGCCGGTGTTGGCCGACAGCGCAGAGCGAATGTCGTCGAGGAACACCGTTTGACGGGGCGCCTGTCCGGTGTAGCGGCACGCGAGGCGGAACACCTCGCGCAACAGCGCCTCGTCGCGCTTGCGTCCGCGCTCTCCCTGCCGCAGGTCGTGCTGAATCGCGCGGTTGACGACGGTCTCCACGAGATCATCCGCGATCTCCGGCCACGGGACATCCTGTCTTTGGTGTGCCCGTGGATAGCCGCCGCGCTCAGACCAGTGCTGAAAAGCCGCGTTACGCGCGACCCGATGCTTCAGGCCATGCTGCTGGAGCGCAAGCCATGTTTCCTTGTGGCGCAGCGGATCGAGGCCGTTCTCGGGCAGCAGAGCGGGAATGGTGGTCCCGAGCGCCAGCGAAGAGACCTCTCGGAGCAGCAGCGGCCCCAGTTCGACGGTGCTGATCCGGCCGGCGAGGCTGTCGCGGCCTGCTTCGATGCGGAGCGCTGAGGAGCCGGTCACCAGCACGCGCACTGTATTGATGTCGACCAGGTTCTTGAGTTCCGTCGCCCACTCATCCAGGTTCTGGACCTCGTCAAGCAGCAGGAACGCCGGCTCGTTGGCGTGCGCCGCTTCATTGAAGGTGCGGCCCAGGATGCGATTCTCGAACCAGCGGGCGAGGCTCTGGATGGGGAGGCTGAGAGCGCTTAGTTCGCGGATGTCGTCGAACTGAATTTTCAGGATGCGGTTGGCAGCGACGCGACGCTCTTCGAGCAGGCAGCGGATGATCTGATCCTGAACCGTTGATTTTCCGACCTGTCGGGGGCCGCGCAACACGGTGATCGGCGCCAGGCCGGAAGTCAGTCCGCGGAGCAATCGCTCGAACGCCCAGCGTCTAAATTCGGGCAACACGCGGCCAGGCTTTCCCTCCCACCACGGGTTCATGTTGCGCACAAACTCGTCGAGCGCCGCGGGCAGCCGACGCTGGTCGAAGATGTCGGGTTGGTGTGCGCCGTGCTGCGTTATTCGGCACCTCGCTGCTGACGATGTCTCATGACCGGCCGTTTCGACCTCACTCCCCAAACTTGATTCCCTGCGCCAGCGGCAGGTCGGTGCTCCAGTTGATGGTGTTGGTCTGGCGGCGCATGTACTGCTTCCACGAGTCGCTGCCGGATTCGCGGCCGCCGCCGGTTTCCTTCTCACCGCCGAAGGCGCCGCCGATTTCCGCTCCGCTGGTGCCGATGTTGACGTTGGCGATGCCGCAGTCGCTGCCGGTGTGGGCGAGGAATTCCTCGACCTCGAGCGCGTGGTGCGAGAAGATCGCGCTCGAAAGCCCTTGCGGCACGCCATTCTGCATCGCGATCGCCTCGCGCAGCTCACGCGTGAGCGTCGCGCTGTCGGTCGGCCGCGCCGCCCCGCCGTAGCCGATGACGTAAAGGATCGGGGCGAAGGTTTCCTCCTGCACGATCGCCATCTCGTTGCGGGCGGAGGCGATGCAGGGTTTCACGTAGTGTCCGCCGGGGTAGTTTGGTCCGCTGAGCGGCTCGCCGCCGTAGAGCACCGTTCCGCCTTGCTGTTTCAGCGCGCCGATGGCGTGCTGCATGTCCTGAACGGCCTGTGGCTCGACGAGCGGCCCCATGAGCGTGTCGGGTTTTCGCGGATCGCCGATGCGCACGCTTTCGTAGGCACGCACGAGTCGCGCGGTCAGTTCTTCACGGATTGCGTTGTGGACGATGATGCGTCGCGTGCTGGTGCAGCGCTGGCCGGCGGTGCCGACGGCGCCGAAGAGGATCGCGCGCGTGGCGAGGTCGAGGTCGGCGTGGGCGGTGACCACGATCGCGTTGTTGCCGCCCAGCTCGAGGATAGTGCGGCCAAAGCGCTTCGAAACCACCTCAGCGCAGCGTTTTCCCGCGCCGCAGCTTCCGGTGAAGGAGACCAGCGGGATGCGCGGGTCGTTGATCAGCCGCTCGCCGACGGTGGAGCCTTTGCCGATCGTCAGCGAGAAGACCGCCGGGTCGACGCCGGCGGCTTCGCACACCTGCTGCGCGATCCGCGTCGTCGCCACCGCAGTCAGCGGCGTCTTGCTGGCGGGTTTCCAAATGCTGCTGTCGCCGCAGACGGCGGCGATCGCGGCGTTCCAGCTCCACACGGCGACCGGGAAGTTGAAGGCGGAGATGACGCCGACGACGCCGAGCGGGTGCCACTGTTCGTACATGCGGTGGCGCGGGCGCTCGCTGTGCATGGTCAGGCCGTAGAGCTGGCGCGACAGGCCGCAGGCGAAGTCGCAGATGTCGATCATCTCCTGCACTTCGCCGAGCCCCTCGGTGGTGATCTTGCCCATCTCGAGCGTGACGAGCGCGCCCAGGTCTGCTTTCCGTTCGCGCAGGCGATTGCCAAGCTGGCGCACGAGTTCGCCGCGGGCCGGAGCGGGCGTCATCCGCCACGTGAGGAACGCTTCGTGCGCGCGTGCGGCAATGCGATCGTATTCGGCTTCGGTGACCTGCCGGACGGCCGCGAGTCTGGAGCCGTCGATGGGGGAGATGACGTCGAGAAGCGGGCCGGAGCCGTGCCACTGGCCGTCAAAGCCGCCCTGGTTGACGTCGGAGAGTCCGAGCCGCTTGAGCACGTCGTTCATGGTGTCCCCGCTTCCGCTCAGGGGTTGGCGATTCGCGTTCGATGGTGTCGGCGGTCGATCCGCGGCCGCCAGCGCCGGGGCGCATTGTAATGAGCGGGCGGGCCGGGCTGACGATCGGTCGGCGTCGGCAGCCGGGCGCGGAAAAATATTGGATTCGCGGGGCGCGAATGTATCATGTGCGACGCGGCGCAGACGCCGCGCGGCTGGGGGTCTTCGGTTCTCTCGCAAGGAGCTTCGTATGCGGTCGGGTCGAAGAATCGGTCTGCGCGCGCGGTCGGTTGCCGGGTTGTGCTTCACATTCGCGCTGGCGGGCAGTGCCGCGGCGCAGATTGATTTCGTCAACTGGGAAACGCCGACGGTGCACCCGTTGACGCTGACGCCGGACGGCACGCGCCTGCTGGCGACCAACCTCGCGGACGGGCGGCTCGAGGTCTTTGACGTGACCGGCGGCGCGCCGGTGTGGATCGGCTCGGTGGCCGTCGGCGTCGATCCGGTGGCCGTCCGAGCGCGCAGCAACGACGAAGCGTGGGTTGTGAACCACGTCAGCGACAGCGTCAGCATCGTGGATCTCGCGACGTTGCGCGTACGCGCGACAATCGCGACGGCGGACGAGCCCTGCGACGTGGTGTTCGCAGGCAGCGCCGGGCGCGCGTTCGTAACGTGCTCTCAAGCCAACACGATTCAGGTCTTCGATCCGGCGGACCTGACCGCGTCGCCGCTGACAATTGCGATCGACGGCGAGGATCCGCGCGCCCTGGCGGTCAGCCCCGACGGCGCGACGGTCTACGCCGCGGTGTTCGAATCGGGAAACCGCACGACGATTCTGGGCGGTGGTCAGGACGAGTCGCAGGGAACGCTCGGGTTTCCGCCGAATGCGGTGAGCGATCCGCTGGGGCCCTACGCGGGCGTGAACCCTCCGCCGAACGCGGGCACGGACTTTGAGCCGCCGCTGGCGCCAGGCAATGAATCGCCGCCGCCGGTCGGCTTGATCGTGCGGAAGAACGGCGCAGATCAGTGGCTGGACGACAACGGCGGGAACTGGACCGACGTTGTGAGCGGCGCGAACGCCGCGGTCTCGGGTCGAAAGCCGGGTTGGGATCTGTATGACCACGACGTGGCGGCGATCGACGCGGATACGTTGGCGGTCAGCTACGTCTCGGGCCTGATGAATGTGTGCATGGCGATCGGCGTGAATCCGGCGACGGGCATAGTGTCGGTCGTCGGCACCGAAGCGACGAACGAAATCCGCTTCGAGCCGAACATCAGCGGGCGGTTTCTGCACGTCAATCTGGCGCTGGTCGACCCCCTGTCG
Organism: uncultured Planctomycetales bacterium; assembly: GCA_964388675.1. Classification (GTDB taxonomy): domain Bacteria; phylum Planctomycetota; class Phycisphaerae; order UBA1845; family Fen-1342; genus CAYMBL01. Next base: position 110,754 of record CAYMBL010000005.1, on the reverse strand, counting down.
CCGACGACTCCGACGATTGTGGATCTGAATCCGCACCTGGACTACGCGACGCCGACGGTCGCGCAGACGGAGCGAGACAAATCGCTCGGTGATCCGCGCGCGATCGTGTGGACCAGCGCGGGCGATCGCGCGTACGTCGCGGGCCTGGGCTCGAACAACGTGGTGGTGGTGGATGCGGCGGGCAATCGCGGTGGGCTCAGCGAGACGATTGAGACCGGCGAAGGTTCGGCGGGGCTGGCGCTCGACGAATCGCGCGGCCGGCTCTACGTGCTGAACCGCTTCGCGGCGACGATCTCGACGATCGATCTTGGTACGGAAACGGAGTTGTCGGAGACGTCGTTCTTCGACCCCACGCCCGAGGCGATTCGCATCGGGCGCAAGCACCTTTACGACACACGCAAGAACTCAGGGCTGGGGCAGATTTCGTGCGCCTCATGCCACGTCGACGCGCGCATGGACCGCCTCGCGTGGGACTTGGGCAACCCGGAGGGCACGGTTGATCCGCTGACCGACCGCAATCTCGGCTTCGGGCTGCTGGGACTTTCGCCGCAGACGACGTCGCCGGCGTTTGAGGATTTCCACCCGATGAAGGGGCCGATGACGACGCAGACGCTGCAGGACATCATCGGACACGAGCCGTTCCACTGGCGCGGCGACCGGCGCGGCATCGAGGAATTCAACGGCGCGTTCATCGGCCTGCAGGGCGATGACACGAACCTGTCCGACGTCGAGATGCAGGAATTCGAGGATTTCCTGGCGACGATTCACTTTCCGCCAAACCCGTTCCGCAATTTCGACAACACGCTGCCGACCGCGCTGCCTCTGCCCGGACACCACAAGACCGGCCGCTTCGGCGGCGAAGGTGAACCGCTGCCCGACGGCAACGCCAGCGCGGGAATGACGCTGTATCGCAGCCTGACGCGCCGGCTCGACGGCGGCGCGTTCGCGTGCGTCACCTGTCACACGCTGCCGACGGGGACCGGCACGGACTACACGCTGGTGGGATTCACCTACCAGCCGGTCGCAGCCGGACCCGACGGCGAGCGGCATCATGGCCTGGTGTCGGTCGACGGCTCGACCAATGTCTCGATCAAAATTCCACAGTTGCGCAATCTCTACGAAAAAGTTGGATTTGACATGACGCAGACCCGAAACCGGACCGGCTTCGGCATGCTGCACGACGGCAGCGTCGACTCGATCGAGCGCTTCGTCTCCGAGCCGGTGTTCACGGTCAACAACGATCAGGAAGTGGCGAATCTGGTGGCGTTCATGCTGGCGTTCTCCGGGTCCGAGCTGCCCAGCGGCTCGACGACCAATCTCCTGATCCCGCCGGGAACGCTGAGCCAGGACACGCACGCGGCGGTCGGCGAGCAGACGACGATGATCGACTCGCTCAGCGCGCCGCCCGAACAGACCCTGCTCATCGTCAGCATGCTGGCGCAGGCTGACCTCGGGAAGGTCGGCGTCGTCGTGCGCGGCGTGCAGAACGGCGAAATGCGCGGCTATGCATACCTGGGCGGCGGTGTGTTTCAATCCGACCGGCTGGCCGAAACGCGCACCTCGGGAGAACTGCTTGTCTCCGCCGCGCCGGGCAGCGAACTTACGTACACCGTCGTGCCGATCGGCACGCAGGTGCGCATCGGCATCGATCGCGACGCCGACGGCTACTACGACGGCGACGAATTGGCGGCGTGCAGCGACCCGGCCGATCCCGCGATCATTCCGGGTGGTCCGGGCAGCGGTCTGCCGGGCGATCTGAACGCCGACGGCGTCATCGACCTGAGCGATCTGGGCGTGGTGCTGGCGGATTTCAATTGCAGCGGGTTGTGCGCCGGCGACGTCGACGGCGATGGCGACACGGATTTGTCGGATTTGGGTGTGGTGTTGGCGAATTGGGGCTTAACCTGCCCGTAATTCCTAACGACGACTACACGGAGCTCTGCGATGCCGGCGCGCGTTGCCAACGCCACACCCGCGCACATCGTGACCGCGCATCAGGCGCATCTGGCATCGCTGCTCGCGGAACGGGATTTCGCGGCAGCGATCCTGTTCGATCCCGCTAACCTGCTGGCGTTCGTCGGAACGTCGCACGGCCCATGGGATCGGCTCACCTGCGGCGCGATCACGCGCGAAGGCGCCGGCGTTCTGCTCTGTCCGGCATTTGAGCGTCCTGCGGTGCGCGGGGCCGACGCGCACGCCACAATTCATCAGTGTGGTGAGACGAACGACGCGTTTGCACTCTTCGCCGCAGCGCTAGCGCAGGCCGGCGTGCGTCGCGGCCGAGTGCTGCTCGACGATCGAATGTGGCTGACGGCGCGCGAGGCGCTGACCGCCGCGCTGCCGCAGTGTGCGCTTCAGACCGATCCCGGGTTGCTGCGCGAGGTGCGCCTCTGCAAGACGGAAGCGGAAGTCGCCTGTATGGACGCGGCGCAGCGAGACGGCGAGCGCCTATATCCGCTTCTTGGCGAACTCGTGCGACCGGGCGTGAGCGAGTTGACGATCTACTGCGCAGCACGAGATCGGCTCGCGCAGGAAGCAATTCTCATCGACCCGATGGTGCAATCCGGACCCAACAGCGCGATTCCGCACAATCCGACGGGTGATCGTCTCCTGCAAGAGGGGGATACGATCGTGGTCGATAGTGTGGTGAATCGCGACGGCTACTTCAACGACCTTACCCGGACGTTCACCATAGGTGAACCGGGCCGGCGCGCGCGGCGCGCGTACCAGGCTGTGCGGGATGCACAGGCTGCGGCAATTGCTGCGGCAAAACCGGGAATCGAGTGCCGCGAACTCGACGCCATCGCACGCAACATCATTGCGCAGGCGGGTTTTGGCGAATTCTTCACGCATCGGCTCGGGCATGGCCTGGGCCTCGAAATTCACGAGCCTCCCTATCTCAACGGAGCGAACGCGGAGCGTTTGCGACCGGGCATGTGCATGACGATCGAGCCTGGCGTGTACGTGCCGGGTGAGTTCGGAATACGCATCGAGGACGACATTGTGATCACGGAATCGGGTTGTCGTTGCCTGGGCACGCTCGCGACCGATATGGCTCCGAACCACCTCCTTTCGCGCGCCGTGTAGCAACCTTAACACGAATTCCTTGAATCGACGTACACTGCCTGCTACGCTGGATGCGAGTAATTCACGTCTATTCACGTGCGGACAGGGGACGGAAATGTTGCACCGGGTTGCCTTGGTGGTCTTCGCGTTGGCGACCGCCGCGTTTGCGCAGCCGTTCGTTTCGCACACGCTTACCGCGGGCCCGAGCGACGGGACCGCGCAGTCCTTCAATCTCGACTACTCGTTGTTCAACGGCGATGACTGGAACGCCTCGACGCTGTTGGTCGAGACCTTCGCAGGTGTGACGATCGTGTCGCCGCTTGACAATACCTTCGGCGCGTTTGCGCCGCCGTTCCCGGACCTGGGCACGGCCGTTGATACGTACGCCCGTTCGCCGAGCGCTCCTCCGCTTTATCTGCCTCAGATTGCGTTCCAATCCTATTCGCCCGAGGCGGTCAACATCACGTGGCTCGATCCGGCAGGAACGACATCGCCGGCCGCGTTCTTGAGCAGCCGGATCAGTTTCGTGGTGCCGGTGGGCTTCGCGCCGACTTTTGAGCCTGTGGGCGACGTGATCGCCATCGTGGAGATCAGCACCGCGACGCAGCTTGGCGGCGGCGTGCTCGCGACGCGGACTTTCGCGATCTATTCGGGTGTCCAAAGTGGCGCTCTCGATCACGACGTGGAGTTGACGGAAAGCGGCGGGGTGTACTCGCTCGACCTCAATCTCACCGCGTCGAATGGCGCCATCTGGACAAGCTCCTCGATTGATGCGCAGGCGGAATCTGTCGTCACTTTTCTGTCGCCGCTCGACAACTCGGCAGGCGAGTGGGCGCCGCCGGTGCCGGACAATCCGGCGTTTGTGGATACGTATCTGCGTTCGCCGTCCGCGCCGGATGCGATTCCGCTGGTTTCAGCGGGTACGTACGCGACCAGCTCTCTGAGCGCGATGTGGTCCGACGATCCGGCTGGCGCGGCGCCGTCGGAGTTCCGCGCTGCGAGGCTGTCGTTTACGCCCCCAGCCGGTTCGGAACCCACACTCAGCCCAATCGGCGTACCGCTGCTGACGGTCACGGTGACTTCGTCGGGCGAGAACGTGGTAACACCCGACGAGAGTGAGTTCGTCGTGTACGACGGCGTGATCGGCGAGCCGCGTCTGATCCACACCTTCGCGTTCGGTCCCTCGAAGGAGAATGAAGCGACTGTCGACGTAAGCATGCTGCTTTGGGGCGGTGATGACTGGAACGGGGCCGAAATGTCGATTGAGACGTTCGGGGGCGTCACGATCACCGATCCAACGGACAATGAAATCGGAGAGTGGTTCCCGCCGGAGTTCGACCTCGGACTCACGATCGACACGTACGTCCGCGCTCCGGGATTCGATTCGGCGTTTCCGGAGAGCATTGTGCTTCCGAGTTACAGCCCCACTGCCGCCGGCCTGATCTGGCTGGACCGGTCGGGCAGTGTCACGCAAGGGGAGTTTCTCGGCGCCAGAGTGGCGTTAAAGTTGCGGCCGGGGATGGTCCCCACACTGGAACCGGTCGGGGAACCGATCGCCACCGTTGCCCTAGGCTCGATCACCGCCCTTGGCGGCGGAGTGATCGCGGAAGACTCAGTCACGATTTACGCATTGAGCGGGCTTCCTGGAGTCACACACCAGATTGCGGCCGGCCCGATTATGTCAGATGCGGCGTCCTTCGATATCTCGATGCACCTGACCGACGGCGACGACTGGAACGCCGGTCAGATCTCCATCAACACCTTTGAAGGTGTGACGATCGTCTCGCCGGACGACAACACCTTCGGCGCATGGTTCCCGCCTTTCCCCGACGACCAGACGGCGCTCGACACCTACGTGCGTTCGCCGGCGAACGAGCCGACCGCATTTCCGACGACGCTGCTGCCCAGCTACGCGCCGACCTCCGCGTTCGTGGCCTGGATTGATCCGGCCGGAAGCGTTTCGCCCGCGGATTTCCTTGGCGCGCGGGTGGGGCTGAATTTGCGGCCGGGCATGGCGCCCACGCTCGAACCGATCGGGCAGTTGATCGCGGAGATCGAGATCAGCTCGACCACGCAGCTCGGCGGGGGGGTCGTGACGACCGACACGTTCTTCGTCTATTCCGGCGTCGCGCCGGAACCCCGCATCGAGCACGCCTTCTCGCTCGGACCTGCCGAGGGGAACACCGCCAGCGTCAACGTCAACGCTCTTCTGCTCGATGGCGACAACTGGAACGAATCGACGATCACCATCACGACGGCGTCCGGCGTGACGATCATCGATCCGCTGGACAATTTCGGCGGCGATTGGCGTCCTCCGGTCACGGGCTCCGCGATCGACACCTATCTTCGCGACCCGGAAAATCTGCTCGACTACCCGACGGTGCTGGATTCCAGCTACCAGCCTGACGCCGCGATGGCCACTTGGGTCGGCGCTGACGACATTGTCTCGCCGGCCGAGTTCGAGGCCGCACGTGTGGGACTGCTGCTTCCCGCCGGCAAGGGCCTGACGCTCGATCCGACCGCTGAACCCGTGGCGGTTATCACGATCGAATCGACCACCGATTTCGGCGACGAAGTCACACGAACCGACTCGGTCACGGTCTACGCGACCGACGATCCCGCCGGCCCGCAGATCACGCACATCCTCAGCCCTGGCCCGTCGGCAGAAGGCGAGTTCTCGTACGACATCAACATGCGGCTTGATTCGGGCGACGATTGGAACACGAGCCAGGTGCTGATCGAGACCTTCGGCGGCGTAACCATCAAGGACCCGACCGACAACACCTTCGGCCCGTGGTTCCCGGCGTTCCCGGACGACGGCACGCTGCTCGACACCTACCTGCGTTCGCCTTCGAACTTGCCGACCGCGTTCCCGCAACTGGTGCTGCCGAGCTACACGCCGACGTCGGCGTTCGCGGCTTGGCTCGACCCGGCGGGCAGCGTGTCGCCGGCGGAGTTCCTCGGCGCGCGCATCGGCCTGCTGATCGCGCCCGACATGCAGCCCACGCTCGAGCCGATCGGGACGGTAATCGCCACGATCAATGTGGCGTCGGCCACGCAGTTCGGCGGCGGCGTGCTCGTCGAAGACAGTTGGACGATCTACTCCGGCACGACCGAGGGCGGTATCACGCACACGCTGGCATTCGGTCCGGCCGACGGCGCGGATCAGTCGTTCGACATTTTCGTCGAGACACCGGCCGACGACGATTGGAACTCCTCGATCCTGCGGATCGACGCGTACCTCGGGGCGACCATTCTTGATCCGCTCGACAACGAACAGGGTGCGTGGTTCCCGCCGCTGCCGGACGATCTGACCGCCGTTGACACGTACGTTCGTTCGCCGTCGAGCGAAGATGCGTTCCCGCTGATTCGCCGCGCGTCGTATTCCGGCACAAGCGCGCTGATTTCGTGGGATGATGCGTTCGGCGCGACTGCGCCGGCGTCATTCCAGGCGGCGCGCGTCGGCCTCCGCGTGCCGGAGGGCGCCGTGCCTTCGCTGGATACGGGCAGCCTGTTGGCGCGCTTCGTCATGACGTCGCGCAGTGAAAACAGCGAGTCGCCGACGATGCAGGCCCTGCGCGTCTACGACGGCGTGATTCCACGGCTGCAGGCGCGCTGCGAGGATCGCGGCGGCGAGAAGACGATCCTCGGCGCCGTTCGCAACGGTTCGGCCGGGGCGATCGTGACGCTGACACTCGATGATTCGACGGCCCTGTCCGTGACGCTCGACGGGCGCGGCCAGGGGCGCTTCTTCTGGCCCGGCGTTGAGCCGGGTCCGCACACCGTCACGCTGAAACTTGATTCCGGTGCGACGGTGGTGGTTGACGTGGATTGTCCGTAACGGGGCTCGAGGCGTGCGATTATCGGCGCGCCGGTTATTCGATTGTGTACGGGGCGTGTGCGCAGTGGTTGCTCACGCAGGAGAACGATCATGAATAGACTGCAATTTTCCATCCTGTTCGCGTTGGCGGGGACGACGACGGCGCTCGGGCAACCGTTGATAACGCACACGTTCACGTTCGGCCCGGCCGGGTCTGGCACGCAGTCGTTCAATCTCGACATGCATTGCACGGGCGGGGACGACTGGAACGCCTCGACGATTTTCATCGAGACGTTTGAAGGTGTGACCATCGTCTCGCCGGTCGACAACACGTTCGGCCAATGGGCGCCGCCGTTCCCCGACAGCGGCACGACAGTTGACACCTACTTGCGTTCTCCGAGCGCGCCGCCGCTCTTCCTGCCGCAGTTGGTCGCGCCCAGTTACACGCCCGAAGTAGCCACGGCGACGTGGCTTGATCCCGCCGGCACGGTTGCGCCCGCCGATTTTCTCGGTGCGCGGGTCGCGCTGAACATCCCTGTCGATCTTGAGCCGACCTTTGAGCCGATCGGGGCGGTAATCGCGGTCGTCGAGATCAGTTCAGCTACACGCATCGGCGGCGGCGTTATCAAGACGGACACGTTTACGCTCTATTCGGGGTCCGACATCGGATCACTGGCGCACACAGTCGCTTTGACGAACCATGGCGACGGGACGCACACGCTCGATCTGAACATCGACGGCACAACAAACGCGTACTGGACCTCCTCGACGATTTCAGCCGAATCCGACGGCGCGACTGAGTTCCTCTCGCCGCTCGACAACGCGGCGGGCGCATGGGCGCCGCCGGTGCCGGACGATCCGGCGTTCGTTGACACGTACCTGCGCTCGCCGTCCGCGCCGGACGCGATTCCGCTGCTCTCGGCAGGCTCTTACGCGACCACCTCGCTCAGCGCCACCTGGTCTGACGATCCGGCCGGCGCTGCGCCGCCGGAGTTCCGGCTGGCGCGACTGGCGTTCACCGCGCCGCTGGACGCGCAGCCGACGTTGAGCGCCATCGGCGATCCGTTGTTTACGCTTTCCGTCGAGTCGGTTGGCGAGAACATCGACCAGCCCGCGATCGACACGATCGTGATCTACGACGGAATTCAGAACGGCACGCTGGCGCATACGTTGACGTTGACCAACCAGGGCGGCGGCACGCACACGCTCGACCTCAACATCGATGGAACAGCCAGCGCATACTGGACCTCCTCGACGATCTCCGCCGAATCCGACGGCGCGGCTGAGTTCCTCTCGCCGCTCGACAACGCGGCGGGCGCGTGGGCGCCGCCGGTCCCGGACGATCCGGCGTTTGTTGATACGTACCTGCGTTCGCCGTCCGCGCCGGACGCGATTCCGCTGCTCTCGGCAGGCTCTTACGCGACCACCTCGTTGAGCGCGACCTGGTCTGACGATCCGGCGGGAATCGCGCCGTCGGACTTCCGACTGGCACGACTGGCGTTCAACGCGCCGGATGACGCGGTACCGACGCGTTTGGCGATTGGTTTGCCGCTGTTCACGCTATACGTCGAGTCAATCGGCGAGAACACCGACCAGCCCGCGATCGAGACGATCGTGATCTACGATGGGATCGAGATCGACGGGCCGCAGATCAGCCACTCGCTCACTGCCGGGCCGAGCAATGGTGCCGCGCGGTCATACAACCTCGACTTCTCCTTGTTCAACGGCGACGATTGGAACGCCTCCACGATCTTCATCGAGACGTTCGAAGGCGTAACGATCGTTTCGCCGGTCGACAACACGTTTGGCCAGTGGGCGCCTCCATTCCCGGATACGGGCACGGCGGTTGACACGTACTTGCGCTCACCAAGTGCGCCGCCGCTCTTTCTCCCGCAGTTGGTTGCGCCGAGCTATACGCCCGAGGTGGCCACGGCGACGTGGCTTGATCCGGCGGGCACGACGTCGCCGGCTGCTTTTCTGGGTTCACGGATTGCGCTGAATATCCCCAGCGAACTCCAGCCGACTTTTGAGCCGATCGGCCGCGTCATCGCGGAGATCGTGATTACCTCGGTCACTCAGCAGGGCGGCGGCGTCCTGAAAACGGACACCTTCACGCTCTACTCCGGCGTGCTCATGCCCGATCTCACGCACGTTGCACTGATCGGCGACGGCGGCGACGGCCGGCACACGCTCGATCTCGACATCGTCCTCTTCGAGAGTGAAACCTGGCAGTCATCCACGCTTAGCGCGACCGCGACCGCCGGAACCGAGTTGCTCTCGCCGCTCGACAACGCAGCGGGCGAGTGGGCGCCGCCGGTGCCGGACGACCCGGCGTTTGTCGACACCTATCTGCGATCGCCGTCGGCGGTCGACGCGCTGCCGATCGTGACAAACTCGTCGTATACACCCGCCGCGCTTTCCGCGACGTGGGAAGACGCCTCACCCAACACGGCGCCGACGCGCTTCCGAGCATCGCGGCTGGCGTTCACCGCGCCGGCGTATGCGCAGCCGACGCTCGACCCGATCGGCATCCCTTTGCTCACGGTCACGATCGCGTCGACCGGCCAGACGGTCGGCGAGGTTTCCGACACGGTCGTGGTGTACGACGGCCTCGACCCCGACCTGCCGCGGCTGACTCACGAGCTCAGCTTCGGGCCGTCAGGCGAGAATCAGACGTCCGTCAACGTTGAGATGCGGCTCACCGGCGGCGACGATTGGAACACGTCGCTAGTCAGCGTCGAGACCTTCAAGGGTGTGACGATTGTCAGTCCCAATGACAACGTCTTCGGCGCGTGGTTCCCCGCGTTCCCGGATGACGGCACCGTGGTGGACACGTACGTCCGTTCGCCGTCCAACCTGCCGACGGCCTTCCCGCAGACGTTGTTGCCCTCGTACTCACCGACGTTTGCCGCGGTGACCTGGCTCGATCCGGCGGGCACCATCTCGCCCGATCAATTCCTGGGAGCGCGAATCGCGTTTGATCTGCCGCCGGGCTATCTGCCGACGCTGGAGCCCGTAGGACCGGTGATCGCCACCGTGTCCGTCGGTTCGGCCACGCAATTCGGCGGCGGCGTGTTGGTTGAGGACACCTGGACGATCTACGCCGGCGTTCCCGACCCCGACGTTTCGCACTCCATCGCGACGGGACCGTCGGCCGACGGTTTGTATACCGTTGATCTGACGCTCAGCACCGCGAGCGGCGCAGCCTGGCAGACGTCGACGGCGACGCTGACGACGTTCGCGGGCACGACGATTGTGAGTCCGGATGACAATGTTGACGGCGCGTGGTCGCCTCCGAATCCGGATGCGGGCGACGCGTTGGATACCTACGTGCGTTCGCCGTCGAATGCGCCGACATTCGCACCGGCGCTGCTTTCGAGCAGCTATGGGGCGCAGTCGGCGAGCGTGACGTGGGAGGACCTGCCGATCGGCAGCGCTCCGACCTCGTTCCTGGCCGGGCGTTTTGCGCTGGCGATTCCCGAAGGCGCGACGCCGACGCTGTCGCCGGTCGGCCGCTTGATCGCGACGCTGACGGTCGAGTCGCGTTCGACGCTCAGCGTCGACCCGACGACCGACACCTACAGCATCTACGACGGCGTGAGCGATCCGCAGACGACGCACACGCTGACCGCGGGCCCGTCGACGCCCGGCGCGTACGCGTTCGACCTGAACGTCAGCACGCTGGCCGACTACGACTGGAACGCCGGCGACTTGCAGGTGGTGACCTTCGGCGACATCCGCATCGTTGATCCGTTGGACAACGACACCAGCGAGTGGTCGCCGCCGTTCCCGGACGACGGCACGACGATCGACACCTACGTGCGAGCGCCGTCCAACGCGCCGAAGTTCAAGCCGGGCCGGCTCGAGGGCGTGTTCGGCGGTTCGTTCCTGGATGTCGAGTGGTCGGACACGCTTGTGGGCGTGGCTCCGCCGGAGTTCCTGGCGGCGCGCATCTCACTGCTGACACCCTTCGGCGTGGTTCCGACGCTCGAGCCGATCGGCAGCGTGATCGCGACGATCACGATCGAGTCGGAGGCCACCGGCGCTCCGACGCAGCTTGACGTGTTCAATGTCTACGACGGCATCGCTGCGCTGGCGGTGAATCACAGCCTGCTGGCAGGACCGAGCGACGGTGTGCAGTTCTCGTACGACGTGTTCATGGCGACCACGCTCGACAACGACTGGAACGCCTCGACTCTGCTGGCCAACACCTATCTCGGCGCGACGATCGTCTCGCCGGACGACAACGTGAACGGGGCCTGGTTCCCGCCGTTCCCGGACGACCTGACGGCGATCGACACGTATGTGCGTTCGCCATCGAACGATCCGACGGCGTTTCCGTCGATTCTGCTGCCGGGCTATTCGCCGACGTCGGCGGTGGTGACGTGGTACGACCCGGCGGGCACGACCGCGCCGCAGTCGTTCCAGGGCGCGCGGGTGGCGATAGTTCCGCCGGCGGGAATCGTTCCGTCGCTGGATACGGGCAGCGTGCTGGCCGAGATCGAGATGGCTTCGACCAGCCAGGCCGGCGGCGGCATCCTGAGCGAGCAGACGCTGCGTGTTTATGACGGCGTGGTGCCGCGGCTGACGGTGCGCTGCACCGAGCGCAACGGTCGCTGGGCGGTGCGTGGTCGCGTGACGCTCGGCACGCCGGGCTCGGTGGTCACGGCCACGCTGGACGGCGCCGCGGCGCAGGCGATCACGGTGGGGGCGGACGATCGCGTCGGCTTCCAGTTCGCCAACGCCGGCGCCGGTACCCACACCGTCACCATCACCCTCGACTCGGGAACGACGGTGGAAGAGGTAATCGTCTGCGAGTAACTAACTCGCGGCCGGGTTGAACACGACGCTGTGTCAACCAAGAGAATTTCGCGGGTCGGCCGGCTACGTGTCGCGCCGGCCCGCGTCATTTTCTGCGCCGCGCATCCAACCAGATCGCCAGCAGACCCGCGACGCACGCCGCCTTCCACGCCAGCAGCCACCAGGGTCGCCACCAGGCGCCTGTTCGCGCCTCGACCAGGTCCGATCCGCCGAACGCCGCGAATAGCGCCGCCGCCGCCAGGAGTCGCCATCGGACTCCCGGCGATCGCCCGGGCGTGGCGCAGAGTAGCGCGCCGGCGATGAACAGCCACAATCCGGCCTCGACGCGGTTCGCGAGCGCAAACCCCGGGTCGATCACGGTCTCCATGCAGTCATCTACGCAAGCGGCGGCGCGGCCCGCCGCCCGTTGCCCTTTGCGGCGACGAATCTATAATGTCGGACTGCGGGGACGTAGCTCAATTGGGAGAGCGCCGCGTTCGCAATGCGGAGGTTGCCGGTTCGATCCCGGTCGTCTCCAGTTTCCCCCGCCGTCAAACCGGGTCTTTACGCCCTCTTGGCAGCCGGCCGCGTGCGCCTTATACTTCGTGGCTCGACTCAGATCGACGCGCCGGGCGGGCGCCGCGATCCGACGGAGGCTGGCATGGCCGTCAAGCTGCGTTTGAAGCGAATTGGGCGCGCCCACCGCGCGATTTTCCGTCTTGCCGCGATGGACGAGCGTTCACCGCGCGACGGCCGCGTTCTCGAGGAGCTCGGTCTTTACGACCCGGCCAACCAGAATCCCGCCGCGCAGTTGCAGTTGCGCCTCGACCGCGTGCAGCATTGGATTTCGCAGGGCGCGGTCCCCAGCGACACGGTTCGCCAGTTGATCCGCCGCGCGAGCGCGCCGACGGCATGAGCGGCCTTTGGGCGAACATGCGAGCAAACCATGCGGATCGACGTCCTGACGCTGTTTCCCGAGGTGATTCGGCCGTATTTCGCGGCCAGCATCCTCGGCCGTGCGCAGGCCGCGTCCGTCGCTGAAATTCACACGCATCAGCTCCGCGAGTTCTCAACCGATTCGCATCACAAGGTCGACGATCGCCCGTTCGGCGGCGGTCCCGGCATGGTGCTTTCGTGCCAGCCGGTGTGCGACGCTGTGGCCGTGATCGAGGCCGCCGATCCGCGCCCGGCGCATCGCGTTCTGCTCACGCCGCAGGGGCGGCGCTTTGATCAGCCCGCGGCGGTCCGGCTCGCGAGTCTGCCGCGCCTGCTTGTGATCTGCGCTCATTACGAAGGCTACGACGAGCGCATCGTCGAACTGCTCCAGCCGGAAGAAATCAGCCTCGGCGACTTCGTGCTCACCGGCGGCGAGATCGGCGCGCTCGCGATCATTGATGCCGTCGTGCGTCTGCTGCCCGGCGCGCTGGGCCACGAACACGGCGCGACCGACGAGTCGTTCATGAGCGGCTGCCTCGAGCATCCTCAGTACACGCGGCCGCGCGAATTCCGCGGGCGGCGCGTGCCGGACGTGCTGCTGTCCGGCAATCACGCGGAGATCGATGCCTGGCGACGGGATACGGCGGCGCAGCGCACACGCGCGCGGCGGCCCGATCTGCCCGGCGCGTTGGAGACCGCCGCGGCTTGCCGCGCACCCGTCCGGGAAAGGGATACGTAGCCATGCGACATTCAGCCTTTGACACCGTTGAGAAGAAATACCGCCGCTCCACTGCGTTGGATCTGCAGATCGGCGACACCGTCGTCGTGACCATCCGCATCGTCGAGGGCGACAAGGAGCGGCTGCAGGATTTCGAGGGCGAAATCATCGCCCGCAAGGGCAGCGGGCTCGACGAGATGTACACCGTCCGCCGCCTCGTCGGCGACGAGGGCGTCGAGCGCACGTTCCCGGTTCATTCGCCGAAGGTCGCCGCCATCAAGAGCAAGCGCAAGGCCAAGATTCGCCGCGCGAAGCTGTACTACCTGCGCGACCGCGTGGGCAAGGCCCGCAAGCTCAAAGAGAAGCGCATGACGGCGGAAGCGAAGGCCGCAGCCGCCGCGGCTCGCGCTGCAAAGGCGGGCGCGTCGGGCGTCCAGGCTCCGGCAGAGTCGCCGCGTCGCGGCAAGCCGAAGGCGGAGCTTGCGACCACGACGTAACGGTCGCGGCGCAGCGCACATACTCGCATCACGTCGGAATCAGTCCTGGGGCAGGCTGTCGTCAGCCGTGCAGCACGGCCACGCGTCCGATGGTGCGGACGACTTCGCACGGCACGCGCTCGGCCAGCGCCGCCGCCACTTCGGAGACGGTCGCACGGTCGTCGGTGTTCACGCGCACCTTGATGAGATTGCGGCGCGCGAGCAGGCTACGCACATGCGCGATGACCGCGTCGCTCGGCGTCTCGCCGCCGACGGTCGCCGTCACCGGCAACCGGTTCGCGCTCGCGGCCAGCGCGCGCCTCTCATTTGAGTTCATGGCCATTTTCGGAATGTAACTGCGTGCGTCTCCGCGCACCAGTGAACGCCGCGTGCCCGGCATCGAAATTGCCCGACCATTGTCATGAAACGGCGCGCCGAGAGAGATCTGTCGTTCGCTGGCGATGCCGCCGCCTCTTGCGCGGGCGCACGCGCGGACGCATTGCGTGCGGCGGCGTCGAGCTCGGGCGGACTGTCGTCGCGCGAGGCGGCGAGTCGCCTGACGAGGGATGGTCCGAATCGCCTGCCGCGAAAACCCGCCACGCCGTTGTGGCTTTTCACGCTGCGGCAATTCCAAAGTCCGCTGATCTACATACTGCTGGCGGCGGCCGCGCTGTCGCTCGCGATCGGCGAGGCGCGCGACGCGGGTTTCATCGCCGTGGTGCTTTCAGCGAACGCCGCGATCGGCGCATGGCAGGAATCCAAAGCCGAGCGTCACACCCGCGCTCTGCAATCGCTGCTGCAAATCCGGGCGGTCGTGCTGCGCGACGGCGACTGGATCGAGATCGACGCCGAGCACGTCGTGTGCGGCGACGTCGTCTGGCTTGAATCGGGGGCGCGCGTGCCCGCCGACTGCCGGCTGCTGAAATCACGCGGCTGTGAGATCGATGAATCGCTGCTCACCGGCGAATCATTGCCGGTTGCGAAAGACCCCGAGTGGATCGGCGTCGGCGACGAGCCGCTCGCGGAACAGCGGAACATGGCGCTGGCCGGCACGAGCGTCGTACGCGGACGCGCCGAAGGCCTCGTCGTCGCGACCGGATCGCGCTCCGCGGTCGGCCGCCTGGCGCGTGACGTGCTCGAGGCCCCGCCCGGCCGCCCGCCGCTCATGGCGCGCCTCGAACGCCTCTCGCGCGCCATCGGCTTCGGGTTGCTCACCGCGTCCGCCACAATCGGCGTATACGGTGTTGTGATTCTGCAGGAGCCGGTGCTTCCCATGCTGCTGGTGGCGGTGGCGCTCGCGGTGGCGGCAGTACCCGAGGGCCTGCCGGTCGCGCTCACGATCACGCTGGCCGTCGCCACGACGCGCATGGCCCGTCGCGGTGTGATCGTTAGACGACTGGCGGCGGTCGAGGGCCTCGGTAGCTGCACCTACATCGCCAGCGACAAGACCGGCACACTCACCTGCAACCAGATGACCGTCCGCGAGATTCAACTCACCGATGGACAGACGCTGCACGTCAGCGGCGAGGGATTCGAGCCCAGCGGCGGGATCGAGCGCGACGGGCTGCCGGTCTCGCGCGACGAGAGCCCCGCGCTCGAGGCGCTGCTGCGCGCCGCGGTGCTCTGCAACGAAGCCGAACTGCACCGGCGCGACGATCGCTGGGTGTGGCGCGGCGATCCGACCGATGTCGCGCTGCTCACCGTCGCGCGCAAGGCGGGCATGGAGCGCGCCGCCGAGCTGCTCGAATGGCAACCGGTCGCCGCGGTGCCCTTCGAGCCGGAACGCCGTTACGCGGCGGCCGTGCACGGCGACGGCGACGCGGCCCGAATCTTCGTGAAAGGCGCGGCCGAGCGTGTACTCGGCATGTGCGCGTGGCCCGACGAAGCCCGCGCGCTGTGGCACGCACACGCCGAGCGGATGGGGCAGCGCGGATTGCGCGTGCTGGCGCTGGCCGAAGCGCCGGCGCGCGACACGCCGGGCGACGTGCCGGCCGGACTGAGCTTCCTCGGGCTCGTGGGCATGCTCGACCCGCTGCGGCCCGGGGCCGCCGACGCCATTCGCATCTGCCTGGCCCAGCACATTCACGTCGCAATGGTCACCGGCGATCACCCGGTCACTGCGCTCGCGATCGCGCGGCAACTCGATCTGGCGCACGATGCGCGGCAGGTGGTCACCGGCGAGCAGCTCGAACACTGCGACGAACGGCAACTCGAGCAGCACGTGAGCTCCGCCCGCGTGTTCGCACGCATGGCCCCGCACCAGAAGCTCGATCTCGTGCGCGCCGCACAAAACGCCGGGCACTTCGTGGCCGTGACCGGAGACGGCGTCAACGATGCCCCTGCGCTGCGCGCCGCAAACATCGGCGTCGCCATGGGCCGCGGCGGCACCGACGTCGCCCGTGAGTCGGCAGACCTCGTGCTCACCGATGATCACTTCGCCACCACCGTCGCCGGAATCGCCGAGGGTCGCGCCGCGTACGACAACATACGCAAGGTCGTTCTGCTGCTGATCTCGACCGGTGTGGCCGAGGTGCTGCTGATCGCTGCCAGCCTTGCGGCCGGGTTGCCGCTGCCGCTGCTGCCCGTGCAGTTGCTCTGGCTGAATCTGGTGACCAACGGATTGCAGGATGTCGCGCTCGCGTTTGAGCCGCCGGAGCCCGACGTGCTGACGCGCGGTCCGCGCCGTCCGTCCGAGCCGATCTTCAACCGCTTGATGATCGAGCAGACTGTCGTCTCGGGCGCGGTGATGGCGGGAGTCGCGACGGTCACCTTCGCGGCGTTGCTCGCGGCCGGCCGCAGCGAGGAGTCCGCGCGCAACGCGGTTCTGCTGCTGATGGTGCTCTTTGAAAACGTCCACATCGGCAATTGCCGCAGCGAGTCACGTTCAGCGCTGGCTGTGTCGCCGTTGGTGAATCCGCTCCTGATGCTGGTGGTTGCGGTTACGCAACTGCTGCACGTGGCGGCGCTGTACCTGCCGCTGGGGCACAGTGTGCTGCGCACGCAACCCGTGACGCCCGTGGAGTGGGCGCTCCTGCTGACGCTGGCGCTCAGCGTGCTGGCGGCGATGGAACTGCAGAAGGCGCTCTGGCGCGCCCGTCGCGTCGCCCGAGTCACTCCGCCCTGAGCTGCTTCGCGCTGGCAATGCAGCGTGCGGCGTGTTAGCTTCGCTACTGCGGGCAAATGCCCGCGAGGCGAAACTCATGATGCATCGGGCGTTGGTTCTCGCGTTCGGCGCCGTGGCGTACCTGGCGTTTCTTGGTTCGTTCGTTTACGCCGTCGGATTCACGGGCGATCTCGTCGTCCCGTTTTCGGTCGACGCCGGTCGTTCCGCCGACGTCGGCACGGCGCTGCTGATCAACCTGGGGCTGCTGAGCTTGTTCGCGCTGCAGCACAGCGGCATGGCCCGCTCTGCGTTCAAGCGCGCCACGGCCGCATTCGTTCCCAAGCCGATGGAGCGCAGCGTGTACGTGCTGGCGGCCAGCCTCACGCTGCTGTTCATGTTCTGGCAGTGGCGGCCGGCGCCGCTCGTGATCTGGGACATTCCGATCGACGCGCTGCGCGTCGGTATGTGGATTCTGTTCTGGCTCGGTTGGCTGCTGGTGCTGGTGATGTGCTTCGTGCTTGACCACGGCCATCTCTTCGGCATGGGACACGTCTGGGCCTACTGGCGCGGCCGTGAGTATGTCGAGCCGCCGTTCCGGCTGACACTTGCCTACCGTTACGTGCGGAATCCGCAGATGCTCGGCTTTCTGGTGGCGTTCTGGGCGGCGCCGACCATGACGCTCGGGCGGCTGCTGCTGGCGGTGATTGCGACGATCTACGTCTGCACCGCGATCCGCTTTGAAGAACGCGATCTTTTGCGAAAGCTGGGCGAGTCCTACGCACAATATCGACGGCAGACCTCGATGCTCATTCCGTTGCCGTGGCGGCGCGTGCGCGCCGCAGAATCCAACAAATAGGCACCCGTAACGCTGGGACCACCGGATATGAATGCGCGAAAACGCCTGGCAAGGATCTGGAGTGCAGCGATGACCGGCTTGATCACGTTGGCTGCGCCAGCCGGTGAGCTGGACCGCGCCGCGATTGAAAAGGAAATCGCGGAGCAGCGCACCGCGCACGGCTGGCCGGGCGTCGCGGTCGGAATCGTCCACGCCGACAAGCTCGTGTTCGCGCAGGGGTTCGGCATGGCGGACGTCGCTGCCGGCCGGCCGGTGACGCCGGAGACGCAGTTCCCGATCTGCTCGATCACGAAGGTATTTACCACCACGCTGCTGGCGCAATTGCGCGACGACGGTGTCTTGCAACTCGACGATCCACTGACACGGCACCTGCCGGACGTGAAGCCGCCGAGCGATCCGCGCGGCGCGCTTGCGATCACGTTGCGCCACCTGGCGACGCACACCTCGGGCTTGCCGTCGCTGCCGGGGAACTTCGCAACCGACGCCGGCAACGCGCAGCTGGATCCCTACGACCGGTTTTCCGCCGCGCGATTGCAGGCCGGCGTCGCGGAAACCCGCTTGTCCGCGCCGATCGGCGCCGCGTTCGCGTATTCCAACTTCGGCATGGCGCTGCTCGGCGCGGCGCTCGAGAAGGCCTCCAAACGCTCGTACGACGAGCTGCTGCGCACGCGCCTGCTCGAACCGCTCGGAATGTCGCAGACGCTGCTGTTCGCCGATGGCGAGCGCCCGCCCGCGATGGCGACCGGTTACCGCGCGGATTCCGCGGACGCGCCCGCGACGGACTGGCGACTCGGGGCCTTCGCACCAGCCGGCGCCATCGTCTCCAACGTCAACGATCTGGCGAAGTTTGTCACGCTCCAACTGCGAAGCGGTGAGCCCGATGTGCAACCCGTGCGCGGCGGCACGCTGCTCGAGCTGCATACTCCTCAGCGTCTGACTGACGGCTGGAACGGCGCCGTCGCGCTCGGCTGGATGGTGCGCAGCACGCCCGAGGTCGGCGACGTCGTGTGGCACAACGGCGGCATGGAGGGATTCTCAACTTTTCTGGCGTTTTCGCGGAAATCCAACGTGGGCGTCGTCGTGCTCGCGAATCGCGGCGGCGGAGTCGAGCAACTCGGAGACTGGCTGCTGAAACAGGCCGCCAGCGCCTTCCCGCCTCCGGAGTCGCCGATCGAGCCCGCGATCCGCTTGGCGGCGGAGCGAGTCTGCACCTTCATCGTCGCGCAGCCCGGCGACGAGCTCGCCGAACTGTTCGACCCCGAGTTTCTCGCACAAGTTCCGCTACCACGGCTCAAACTCGTGTTGTCCGGCCTGCAAAGTGAATACGGTGACGGCGCGCAGATCGCCTCCGCCAAGGCACTGCCGGAGCCGGGCGCGGCGGAGTTCGTTGTTCGATTCAAGGACGGCCGCACGCTGACATGCGTGCTCGGGCTGACGAGCGCCAACCCGCCGAAGATTCAGATGCTCTATTTTCGGCCGTAGCCCGCCGCCGCGGGCTCCAACTCGTCGCCTGCGGGTGACTGCGTGGTGTAGTCGAAAACGGGGTCGCGGCCGGCGAGATAGTCCGCGAAAGTCGTGTGCACCCTAACGTCGGGCAGCAGCTCCGGCGGATCGTCAAGCAGGGTTTCAAACCAACGCGTCGAGTAGGTGACCGTTACGCCCGAATTCGGCAATGTGAACGCCTGCACCTCGCCGAAGTGGTTGGGGCGTTGACCGGCCGGCTCGCCGACCAGCACGGCGCGCGCCCAGCGCTGCAGTTGGATCGCATTGATGACGGCCGAAGACGCCGTTCCGCCGTCGATGAGCGCAAACACGCGGCCGCGGCGGCTCAGATCGTGGTAGCGCAGCGTGCGCACAAGCGGCCACAGCACGCGCGAGTTGCCGCCGGCGTTGTTGCGCAGGTCGATCAGAATGCGATCCACCGGCTCGCGGCGCGCCAGCTCGAACATCTCCTCGCTGAACGCCCCGAACGGCAGATCGGGCGCGTCGGCGCAGCGGTTGAATGCGCAGTAAAGCGTGCGGCTTTCGGGCAGGTATTGATACCAGTAGTGCTGCTCGCGATTGCGCCGCGCCAACGGAGCCGAGATGCGCCGCTGCTCGCGCAGCGTGACCCAGGGTACGCCCAGCGAGGATTTCAGCGCGATGGGCGCGATTCGATGTCGCGCGCCGTCCGGCGTCTCCACCGTGATGTCGCCCAGATTGCGGTCCTCGACCAGCTCCAACGCGTGCAGCACCTCGTGCATGCGCAGCAAGCCGGGCAGATTGTGTCGCGCGTATTCCGGCGCATCGTGCGCCAGGACGGCCGCGACTTCGCGCTCCGCCTGCTCCAACGGCGTATCGCCGATGGTTACGAGCCGCGCGCCCAGCCAGCGCTCGTACGCCGGGTGCGCCGCCAGGATGTACACGCCGTCGGAAAAACGCTCGAAGAGCAGCGGGTAGCGCCGAAAGGCGGGGTGGTTTTCGAACAGCACGCGCGTGTGCCCGTCTTCGATGCGCGCCACCAGCCGCGCCATATGCACCAGAATTTCGTGGTCCTGCAGCGTGTCGAGCTCATCGGCAAGTTCGTGGACCCGCAGATCGAATTCGGCGCGGCAGAGGCTGCGAAACGGTTTGGGATGGAGTTCAGCCAGATTCTCGGCGAGATAGCCGAGGTCTTGTCGCCAGCGCGCGTCGCGTGTGTCCGCCGGCGCGGGGTGCGGTCCCGGCGCGCGACAGCCCGCCGCTGCGCAGAGCAGCGCCAGCACCGCCAGTGCCGCCGTGCGAGCCGCGAACATCCCCCGCCGCTTACCCATCGCGCAACCCTTCGCACAGCGCCGCGATCGCGATCGCGGCAGTTTCGATGCGGAGGATCGTATCGCCGAGCCGCACCGGCTCCGCGCCTTGCGCGAAGAACGTGTCGCGTTCTTCGTCGCTCCAGCCGCCTTCCGGGCCGATCAGCACGCCGAGCCGCGCAGTGAGGTTGATGCGCATCCAGGCGGACATTGGCTGACTTGCATGCGGGTCCGCCAGCGCCAGACGCGTTGCCGCGCTCGCCTGCCGCCAGGCTTCGACGGCGGTCAGCAACGGCGCGCCGGCCTGAATCACCGGCAGCCACGGGCGCCCGCATTGTTTGGCGGCCTCAATCGCGATGCGCTGCAATTTCGAGGTGTGCGACGGCTCGAGACGCCTTACCGCGCGCTCGCAATTCACGAGCACGAGCGCCGACGCGTTCAATTCCGTGCATTTCTCGACCAGCCAATCGAGCCGCTCGCCCTTCGGCGCCGAGACGAACAGCGTCAGCCGCTCGTCCGGCCTGGCGATTTGCTCGACCTGCTCGATCTCCGCGCTCCAGGCGACCCGGCGCCCCGCGGCGCGGCTCGCGAGCCGCCCGCGTCCCAGCGTGCCCAGCCCATTGAACAGCACGATTTCGTCGCCGTCGCCCAAGCGCAGGCTCGACGTCGCGTGTCGGGCTTCGGATTCGTCGAGCGGAACGCTGCCGCGCTGCACCGTCGCCGAGTAGAGCCACGGCGGCGTCATGCGGCGGCGCTCAGCGCAAGCCGGCTAGCCGGCAGTGGGAGCGACATCGGCGGGTTGGCGGCCGCGATGGCCACGGAGCGATTGCAACGCGACGTAGGCATAGCCGAAGATGAAGAGGCCGACGAACGGAAACGCCGCCGAAACTCGCTCCACCCAGTGTTCGAACAGCAGGCACAGGCCCAGACAGGTCGTGAGGTAGAGCGCCAGGCCCAATTCGGCCCAGGCCTTCCAGCGACCCTTCAACGGAGCCGCGAACTGCGCCGCGTCGCGAACCTGGCCGCCGGACTTGGGCGTGCGCACGAATTCCCCGCTCTTGCAGGTGAAGCCCTCGATCGCGGCGATTGCATTGTTGAACGCGATGCCCAAGCCGAGCGCCAACAGACCCGGCACGCTCTTCACAATGTCGCGCCAGCGCCGCAGCAGGTGGCGCTGGCTGACGATGTAGAAGCTCAGCGCCGAGCCGGTGCCGATGACGAAGAGCAGCGCATCGAGCACGTGCTGGCCCGTGGCGGGCGGTGCGTCGAGCACCAGCTTCGCAATGAGCGCCGGCCCGATCAGCAGGCTCAGCAGCACCATCAGAATGTAGACCAGGCAACTCGTCAGGTGGAAAAACGCCTCGAGCTTCACGCGCCAGCCCGGCCCCTCGCGCAGCACGCGCGGCAGAAGCTTCACGCAGGTCTGCGCGCCGCCCTTAGTCCAGCGATGCTGCTGCGCCTTGAAGGCGTTCATCTCCGGCGGCAACTCGGCGGGCGAAGTCAGGTTCGGCAGAAAGACGAAGCGCCAGCCGCGAAGCTGCGCTCGGTACGACAGGTCGAGGTCTTCGGTCAGCGTGTCGTGGTGCCAGCCGCCGGCGTCGTCGATCGCGCTGCGTCGCCAGATGCCCGCGGTGCCGTTAAAACTCATGAAGCGCCCGGTGCGGTTTCTGGCCGTATGCTCGACCACGAAGTGCCCGTCGAGCAGCACCGCCTGAGCCTGCGTCAGGATCGAGTCCTCGCGGTTCAGATGCTCCCAGCGGCACTGCACCATGCCCACCGCCGGATCGGTGAAATGGTGCACGGTTTCCTTGAGGATGTTGGTCGGCGGTATGAAGTCGGCGTCGAAGATCGCGACGAATTCGCCCTTCGCGACGCGCGTGCCTTCGGCCAGTGCGCCGGCCTTGTAGCCGACGCGATTCTCGCGGTGCAGGTAGACGATGTCGTGTCCCGCCCGCCGCAGCCGCTGCACGGCGGCGTGCGCGATGGTGCGCGTTTCGTCGGTCGAGTCGTCGAGCACCTGCACTTCGAGCCGCGCAAGCGGGTAGTCAATCGCGCAGGCCGCCTCGATCACACGCTCTGCCACGAGCGCCTCGTTGAACATCGGAAGCTGCACCGTGACGTGCGGCAGATCGGCAAATGAAGCAGTCGGCGGCGGCCCGTCCTGTCGGACGCGCCAGAACGACAAAACGAGAAAGTAGCGGTGCAGGCCGTACACGCACAGCAGGATCAGCACGGCCTGGTAGGCGTACTGTGCCGAATGGGCCAACCAGCTAAAGTCCATCCCGGATCGTCCTCACCCGTAGTGAGTTCGCTCCCACCGCCAGGTCGAATCGGCCATCGTACGAACGCCCCGACCCTGGCGTCAAACCGCGCCCCTCGCGACCGCGCGTCGCAATCCCCAGCCCGGCATTATAACATGCTCCGCTCTGCGGGGCGGAGCCGACGCCGGCTTCGGTCTTCCCGCCGCAGAGAGGGGAATCTCGTTGGACACCGAATCCGAACCGCAGGAAATCGGCCAAACCCCGCTCGACCGGGCCCAGGCCATCTCACGTTTCGCGCGGGATTGGCTCGGCGACGAGCACCAGGACCTCTACCAGGAAATGCTGCTGACCGTCTGCCGGCTCGCCGCCGACGGCGTGCCCCGCGGCGATCTAAAGCTGCTGCATCGCGCGCTGGCCGAGTTGCGATACGGCTTTAAGGTATTCGCGCCCTACCGCGAGACCCCCAAGATCAGCATCTTCGGCTCAAGCCGCACGCCCGAATGGCACCCCGACTACGAGGCCGCGGTCGAGTTCAGCCGCCGCATCCGAGCCGCCGGCTGGATGGTCATCACCGGGGCCGGCGACGGCATCATGAAGGCGGGCCACGGCGGCGCGGGCCGCGAGGCCAGCTTCGGGGTCGCGATCCGGCTGCCGTTCGAGCAGCGCACCAACGACATCATCGCGCGCGATCCGAAGCTCGTGAACTTCCGCTACTTCTTCACTCGCAAGCTCATGTTCCTGAAGGAGGCTTCGGCCGTCGCGCTGTTCCCCGGCGGGTTCGGCACGCAGGACGAGGGCTTCGAAGCGCTGACGCTGGTGCAGACCGGCAAGAGTGCGCTGGTGCCGATCGTCATGTGCGAGCGCCCCGGCGGCAAGTACTGGCCGCGCTGGTGCGAATATGTCCGCTCCGAACTGCTGGGCAACGGCATGATCAGCGAGCCGGACATGAGTCTGTTTCGCATCACCGACAACGTCGACGACGCGGTCGCCGAAGTGGTTCGGTTTTATCGCGTTTATCACTCCAGCCGCTATGTGCACGAGGATTTCATTCTGCGCATGCGGCGCGACATCAGCGAATCGACGCTGGAGCGCATCAACGACGAGTTCTGCGGCAAGCTGACGACGAAGGGCCGCATCGAGCGCGTCGATCCGCATCCGCTCGAGCGTGGGGAATACGCCGACCTTCCCCGGCTGCGGGTGCATTTTGATCGCAAGAATCACGGCATCCTGCGCCAGATGGTGGAAGTGATCAACGCGGACCCGGCGGAGTAGGGGCTGGGTAGGCCCGGCCCAGGCCACGCGCGCCATTCAGTGCCACTACCGCCCCGCGGTGTACGCGCGACGCGGAGCGCTCGTGACCTGCGTCGACGTCCAGCGATCGTACGGCGTGCGTCCCGTCGCGATCAGGCCGATCAGCCACCAGAGCGGAACCACAATCGCGCCTGCGGCCGCGGCCCAGACCCATGTCGGCGGCGCCTCTTCGCCCGCGAAGATCGCCTGGTGGGCTACCGTGTGGCCGAGCTCCCAAGGCGCGAACTTCACTGCGTTTCGAAGCAGGGATGACGTGAACGAGAGTCGCCGTGCGTCTGTGCCAGATGCCTCCAGTCGCAGGAACCGCTTGCCAAGCGAGGCACGAGTCGCCGAACTCTCACAGAGTGCGAAGTAGAGCAGCACCGGGATCGTCATCGCGAGCAGGCCGATGCCCTGAGCGGTCCACGCGTTTGCCGGACGCGGCGGTCGGCCGCCCGTCACGAGCATCACGGCGCCGAAAACGACGCCGGCCCACAGCAGCACAACCAGCCAATCGAGCGCGAAGGCCAATAGGCGGCGAACCGCGATCGCGAATGTGCCTTTCACGACTGGACTCTCGTGCGGGAGGAAGAACGCGGCCGAGACGGCAGTCCTTACGCCCCGACCCTCACGCGCGCAAGCTGCCCAGGAACGACGCCATGTCGGCGTGGGGCTGCATGCGCTCCAGCAGCGCCAGAACCTGCTTGGCGGGCGGTTGGCCGTGCAGATGCCGCCGCAGGACGTAGGTCTTTTGAAGCATCTCGGGCGGAAGGAGCTTTTCTTCCTTGCGTGTGCCGGATTCTTCGAGATTGACCGCGGGCCAGATTCGCTGATTCGCCAGCTCGCGGTTGAGCACCAGCTCCATGTTTCCGGTGCCTTTGAACTCCTGGAAGATGAAGTCGTCGGCTCGGCTGCCGGTCTCGACCAGCGCGGTCGCGAGGATCGTCAGCGAGCCGCCGTTCTCGATCGCCCGCGCCGATCCGAAAATCTGCTTGGGCTCCTGCAGGGCGCGAATGTCGAGCCCGCCGGTCATGGTGCGGCCGCTCGAGCCGACGAAGGCGTTGAACGCGCGCGCCAGGCGGGTGATGGAATCGAGCAGAATGACGATGTGCCCGCCGCACTCGACCATGCGTTTGGCGCGTTCGGTGACGAGCCGCGCGACGCGCACGTGGCTGAGCACGTCGAGGTCATTGCTGGAGGCGATCACGTCGCCGCGGACGTTGCGGCGCATCTCGGTGACTTCCTCGGGACGCTCGTCGACCAGCAGCACGATCATGTACACGTCGGGGTGGTTGACGGCGATGCCGTGCGCAAGCTGCTGCAGCAGGATGGTCTTGCCGGTGCGCGGCGGGGCCACGATCAGCCCGCGCTGTCCGCGGCCGATCGGCGTGAACAACTCGATGATGCGCATGCTGAGCGGACCGCCGGGCACGTCGAAGTGCAGCGATTCGTGCGGATCGACCGCGACGGTGTCGGCGAGTGGCGGTGGGGGTTGCCACTGACTGACGGGGACGCCCTGGACCTCTTCGATTGCCTCGACGATGCGCGAGCGCGGGCCCTTGCCGCCCGGGCGCGTCGTTGCGGCGACGAGTTCGCCGCCGCGCAGGCTGTGTTTTCGGATCAGCTCCGGCGCGATGAAAGCGTCGTCGGGGCTGGGGACGAGGTGCCGCTTGAGCTGGCGCAGGTAGCTGCCCGCTTTCGCGTCGATTTCCAGGACGCCTTCGCAGCGCTCTTTGGCGCTGTCCGGCCGGCTCTCCATGCGGCGTGAACTCCAATCAAGCCCAGCGCAGCGCGGGAGGCTGCGTGCCCCAAAGGTCCCCAACGGGTGCTTCGTGACCAAGGTTCGCGCGAACGGTCGGGGGGATGACTTCGCGCGGCGGGCGCGGCCCGCCAACGGTGCCATTGTACGCGAAAGCGTGATGACGTAGGGAATCACAGCCGGGTTTCGTGCGTTGCAGGCCGACTGTGGCTCGAACCGATCAGGGCGGAGACGGTTTCGACGCGGCGTGCGCGCGCTGCCGATTGGTCAGCAAGCGCACCAGCCGCGGCTTCAGTTGAGACTCCAGAATGTCGTCCACTGGGGCGCGCAGGTGCTCGAGTTCCGCGCGCCCGCGCGCGAAGTCGGCGGCGACGGCGTCGATCCCTTCCACGGTCGAGCCGCCCGAGCCGATCGTGGGCTTTACCGCGATGAGCGGCTGCAAGCGCTCGGCCGCGCGGAGCGCCGCGGCTCGCAGCGTCGCGGGCACGGTGTTGCTGAAGGTGGACGCCGGGAATTCGTACAGCCGCCCGGCGACGCCCTTGTAGGTGCTGTCGGCATCTGTCCCATAGTCGGCCAGCGGCTTCCCGAACTCCTCGAATTCGAAAAAGGTCAGAAAGTTGGCACCGCCGACGCTGATGGGGTTGGTGCCAGGGTTGCTCTGATCATCGCCGCAAAGCCCGAGTCGTCCGACGATATAGGCTGCGTCGTCGCTAGTCAGGCTTCCTCCGGGATAGTTGACGAGAATGCGATGACTTGCACCAGTGACACTCTTTGGACCGAAGACAACCTCGATTTCGTCGTTCGCCGTCAGTGCGTCATTGCCCGTGGCGGCCAGCACCGGCGTCTGCACGTCTCCGGCAACGACCTTTGGGAGGATGAGGCGCTTCCTGCGCGGCTGAACGAGTACGGCATAGCCGTTGTTGTCATTCTCGGTCTCGTCGCCCTGGTCCGTGCAGAAATGCACGCCGTACGCGATGTTCGCCGAATCGCCGCCATCGACACGCGCGGCGTCGAATGTGATTCGACCGGAGTCGAATTCGGTGAGTTCGCGTCCCCAAACAGCGAGCCGATTCGCCTTAAGAGTCGTGAGCTCAGTAATGCCACCGCCACCGGCTCCGATCTGGGCGAACTGCGTGCTGAAGCTCTGGCCTCGCGTCACCCAGGTGTTATCTGAGACACCGGCGACGTTTGGATCACCTAGATTCGCTGGTGCGGTAGTTCCGGGAAATGCTTCGCTCCAACTGGCCACGCGCTCGCCTCCCGTCAACGGCTGTCGTTGAGGAAAACAGAGACGAAACCGATTCCGCATCCGACGATATCCGGCTTGCCGTCACCGTTGACGTCGGAACACACCAAGTCGTGCAGTCCGACCAAGCCAGAACTAGAATGATGACCAAGCTCATATCCAGTCTCGATGCGGTGGAGAACCGACATGGTGACGTTCGACGGGTCTCCCACCGCCAGATCGCTCATTCCGTCTTGATCGAAATCTGCAGCACCTATGCACGCAGGGAATCCCACGACCCCGCCGCCAAAGGTCGGACAATAATCGAGTTGGGCGGCCCCGTCGTTGCAAGCGAACCGCACGCCCCAGGTGGCGTCGCGAGTGATGTAGGCGGCGTCGATGCCGGACGCGTCGTCGAATTGGGCATAGACAATGTCTGCGACTCCACTCAGATTGCTTGCCTTGACTGGAATCAGTCTCTTTCCACCGACCCATTCAAGCCGCAAATGTCCCGGTTTCGTGTATGACGAGATTACGAATTCGAGAGTTCCGTCGCCGCGAATATCGAGCGCCTGCACTGATGGTGCAAACGTGTCGCAACATCCGTCCGCGAGCCTTCCTATCAAGGAGAACTTGTCGAAGCCGCCGGCGCCGAGATTTGTCGCGACTTCGACGTCGCCGAATGCAGTCACAATTCCGACGTCCGGGTCACCATCTCTGTCGTAGTCACAGAGTCCAACTGCGTTTGCTCGGAACGAAGAAGGACGGAATTGATTCTCTACAAGGTCTCCCTCGCCGTTATTCTCGTACCAATAATTGCGAGGCGAGCCGCTCGTCACTATATCCAAATCGCCATCGGCATCCAGATCGCCCACTGCGAACGCGGCGCCGTCCGGGGCGCCGTGGAAAACTGCCGAGCGAAAGCGGCCCGTGCCGTCGTTCAATAGAATCGTGATTCTTCCAGGCCCGCCACCGTTGTCGTTGGTAACGATATCGGGAGCGCCGTCGCCGTTCATGTCAGCCACAGCGACCTGCCGGGGAGAATTCCCCGCAGCATAGTTCACCACCGCTGCGAAGGAAATCTCACCTGCGCGCGAGTGAAGCGCAACGGTACTCGAGAGCAGGGCGAGCGCAATGTGTGCATGTGGAATCACAATTGATCGCAGAAGAATCATGTGTAATCACCCTCGGTTCAGTGAAATCATCTCACTCTCGCGAGACGAATACCCCGCGCGGCCGGTCGTCGCGCGGACGAAGACGGCGAGTCCGCTGGCGTCGTTTGGGTCTTCGTCATTACGTTGCACGTTGAAGATTACGCCGTAGAACCAGTTTCCCTGTCCGCTGCCGGATTCGACGCGACCGACGGTGAACTGCGCGCGGCCGGAGTCGAATTCGGTAAGTTCGCGGCCGAAGACGGCCAGGAAGTTTTCATTGAGCGGAGTGAGCTTCAGCACGCCGCCGGCAACAGCGATAACCGAGTGATGGTCCGGATCGACAACTTCGCCCACCTCAGACCAAGTGTGATTCGTGGCAGCGGCGACATCAATATTCTGATCATCGCTGCCATCGCCGGGAAACGCTTCGGCCCAAGAAGCCATGGCGATCAGTCTCCGGCGCAGTTCCGCAGTATCACCAATGTGTCGGAGGTCATGCTCACAAGGTCTGTAAAGCCGTCCGCGTCCATGTCCACCGAAACCAGTTCATCACCGGAGCCATCGATGAAAAACGACCCGCGAGGTCGAAACGTCGCGTCGCCGTAGTTCCGCCAAGTCTCGACCGTACCGTTCTGGCTATCAATGAAAGCGAAGTCGTTCGCGCCGTCCGCATCCCAATCGCCGATCGCGACCGCGCGCGGAAAATGGTGCGGACTCCGGTAGTCGGCCGCGACTGTGAACTGGCCGCTGCCGTCGTTGAAGAGCGCTTTCACGCCGCCGTTCCAATCGCGAATCACGGCGGCGTCGATTCCCGGTGCGCCGTCCAATTCTCCGAACGCGCCCTGCGCGATGTCGCCGAAGCCCTTGAGCGGGGTGCGATCGAAGTCTCCGGTGAGCGGGTCATAGTAGTACGCCACGAATGTGTTTCCTGCCCTGGAAAATGCAACCAGCTCTTTGCGCCCGTCGCCATCCAGATCGGCCGCGGCCAGATCCTCAAGCACGTCCACGTACGGAGGAGGATCACCTTGGACGCGCTGCTGTCCTGCCGTTGTGAAAACGAGTGCACCATCGTTGCGAAGAAATGCGACTCGATCATCGCCACCCCCGAAGACGATATCCGAGTCGCCATCGCCGTCGGCGTCAAATGCGACAGTACACAACCCGTTGAACCGAACTTCCGGGAGTGCGACTGCGGTGAACGCTCCGAGCCCGTCGTTCTTCAGCACGTAGGCTTCGGTCCGGTTTGCTCCGCAGACGATGTCGAGCGCGCCGTCGCCGTCGAGATCGGCCAGCGCCAGGCTACTGGGATCCGCCGTGCCGGCCACAGTTGCGGCCAGCAGGCCGCCCGCTCCATCATTCAGCATGATGGTCGCTCCGGGCGGCTCCTGCGTCTCATTGATGACGACGTCGGGCAGGCCGTCGCCATTCAAATCCCCCACGGCCATCCGCGAGGCGCCGCGCGCAGTGCCCAGCACCTCGAAACAGATTTCTCCGCCGCGAGCGGTCGCGACGACGGGTTGAGCGGCCAGCAGCAGCGCGCTGATGAACCATTCACGTCGGGATACAGTCGCGAACATTGGCATCCTCCCTCACGAGGTCAAGTCACCTCAGTTTTCGAGCCACCAGCAATCTTCCCGGCCGGTCGCCGGTCGCGTTTACACGCGTCGCGATCGCGTGCGGAGCTCGCGCATATGGTCACGGCGCTTCGCTGCCTGATCAGCCCGCCTCCACCCGGTTCGCGATGGCCCCGATGCCCTCGATGCGTATCTCGATCTCATCACCGGGGCGCAGAAACACCGGCGGCGTGCGGGCCATGCCGACGCCTTCGGGCGTGCCGGTGAGAATCAGCGTCCCCGGCAGCAGTGTGAACTGCTGCGAGAGATAGCTCACCAGCCGCGCGCACGAGTGAATCATGTCGCTGGTGCACGCCGACTGCATCAGCTTGCCGTTCAACCGGCTCTCGACGCGTACATCCGCGGGGTTGATCTCGTCGGCCGTCACCAGGCACGGCCCCAGCGGGCAGAACGTGTCGAATCCCTTCGCCCGCGCCCACTGCTTGTCGTTGCGCTGGCAATCGCGGGCGGACACGTCATTCGCGCAGGTGTAGCCCAGCACATGCTCGAGCGCGGCGGCCTCCGTCACGTGCCGCGCACGCCGGCCGATGACGATCGCGAGCTCCGCCTCAAAGTCCACTTCGCTGGGCGCCGCCGACGGCAAACGGATCGCGTCGCCCGGTCCCACGACCGCGGTTGTCGGTTTCATGAAGATCAGCGGCGACTCAGGCACCGCCGACCCGGTCTCCGCGGCGTGGGCTCCGTAGTTGCGGCCGATGCAAAAGATGTTGGTGGGCTCAAGTGGAGCCAGCACGCGACCGAGCGGCAACTCCGCACCGATCGGCGTGCACGCCCCGAACGGCGCATCCTGCAAGCGGCGCACCGTGTGTTCGTTCAGAAGCTCGCCGTAGAACGGCCCGCCGGCGTCGATGGTCCGCACAATTTTCATGGCAACATTGTACGGACCGATCGACCGGCGGCTGCGGCTCGCGCGCTTACGGCTCGACGACCGTCAGGTAGCGATCGACCGCGACGTTTTGCAACCGCTGCACGACGCCGGAGGGCCAGGTGATTTCGAGATCGACCTTCTTGGCGCGGTCGAGCCCGAAGTGAGCGTAGTAGGGGTTGCCGGAGTTGAACGACGTTCCGGCCTGGATTTCGCGGGTCTGAATGACGGAGCCGGTGCGGGCGCGGATGCGAGCACCGACACCGTCGCGATTCGAGGTCGTGCCTTCGAGGTCGACGATCAGCCAATGCCGCTTGGCGTTTCCGGGAGCCGTGTTCTCGTAGATGCGGGCGGATCCGGCGATGTCGGTCATGACGAGGTCTTCGTCGCCGTCGCGATCGTAGTCGAAGTGCACGAGTCCGTAGCCCAGGGTGCTCAGGCCGCTGTCGGTGTTGGCGTAGGCGAAAGCTCCCGTGCCGTCGTTCGAGAACAGGCTGCCGTCGCCGGCGTCGGTCAGCATCAGCAGGTCGAGATCGCGGTCGTGATCGAAGTCGACGAACGCGCAACCCCAGCCGAAGCCGAAGCGATTTCCTTCGGCCTTGTCGCAGCCGCGGGTTTTGGCTTCGTTCACGAAGTTGCCGGCGCCGTCGTTCACGTAGAGGCAGTGGGTGCCGATGTTCGTGGAGAACATGTCCAGATCGCCGTCGTTGTCGATGTCGCCGGCGGTGACGCCCATGTCGGCGCCGATGTTGGACACGCCCACTTGTGTGCTGACGTCCGCGTACGTGCCGCCGCCGAGGCCGTGGGCGTGGTAGTCGTGGCCGAAGTCGATCGCCGTGTGCAGGTCGGGCCAGCCGTCGAGATTGAAGTCGGCCATGACGGCGGTCCAGTGGCGCTTGCTGACGCCGAGGTTGCCATCAAAGCCGGCCGTGTCGTCGACGAAGGAAAGATCGCCGTCATTGCGCAGATAGAACCCGGGCCCGAAGTAGTGCGCCTGCACGACATCTAGGTCGCCGTCGCGGTCAGCGTCGGCAAGAGCAGCGCCGCCGATGCGGCTCGCGTGACGCGCGAAGTCGACCGGCGTCGCGCCCTGCACGTACGTTCCGCCGACGTTCTCGAGGAACCCGAAACCGGTGTCGAGGAAACCCGTGTACCACACGGCCATCACGAGGTCGGCGTCGCCGTCGTTGTCGAGATCGGCAAACAGCGCGTAGTTCGTGTCGGGCGTGTCCGCCGGCAGCACCGCGGCGGTGACGTCGGTGAACGTGCGGTCGCCGTTGTTGCGGAACAGCTTGGTACCGACGCCGTCGCTGCCGCAGAGAAGAACGTCGTGCCAGCCGTCGCCGTCGTAGTCGCCGACCGCGACGCCGCTGGCCCAGAGGCCGTTCTGGGCGTAATCAAGGCCGCTCGCGACGGTCACGTCGACGAACGTCATCGGCTGGGCGCCCGCTGCGGCGACCAGCGCGCCGCCGAGTGCAACGGAAGTCAGAAAACGTAGCATGGCTCGCCTCCCAAAGGTGATGTGAGAAAAACGAAATGGGCGCGCTTGGCACGCGCATGAACACCCCTCCCAATCGCCGAAGGCACGAACGTGCGTCGACGATACGCAGCGGACAGCGGCTGTTGCGCGCACTGAAGATAAGGATGCGCACGCGTAGAGACGACCGCGACCGCGAAATGCAGACTCGCTTAGGATAAGCAAGGCGGCGGTTCGGAATCAAGGCGATCTGGGCACGGGACGTCACCACACTCCTGGCAGCAGTCGCCAACGCACGCGCGACGCGTACGCTCGGTATCCCGGCAGATGTTCCAGCAGAAAGCGGTCCTCAATCACCGTGCGCCTCAAGATTAACGCCACGACCGGCAACATCGGAACGACCGCCCACCACGAACCCAGCACCAACCCGCCCCAGGGGAAGCCGAGCACTGTTGCGGCGTAACCCGGATGCCGAATCCAGCGGTACGGCCCGGCCGTCACAACCTGGTGCCCGCGCTCGGACTGAATTCGGACGACCGGCGAAAAGAAGCGATTCACGACGATCGCCCAGGTCGCGAACAGGAGCGCCGAGACGAATCCGCCGTACGCCGCCGCGCGCACAGCTGGAGGAACCGTTGACCAGCCCCAGCGGGCGTCGAGTCCGGCGATGACCAGGTGTATCAGCAGGAACGGCGACGCCACCCAGCGAAGGGCCCGGTCTACGCCGCCGGGACCGGGCCGCACGCGCTCTTTCAACAATCCGGGATCGATGAACCGCCCGAGAGCAAGACCGACTGCGGGCAGCGTAAGCAGATACGTCCAGAACCAGGGTAGGTCGCTTCGGCCGGCCGAGAGGAACAGGATCGCGCCGAACGCGATCGTGACGCTTGCGTAGAGAATTAGCTTCACATACGCAATGTAGCACGCGCTACAAATAACCGCAAGAGTCAGCGTCGCCTGCCCGAGGAGTGCCTGTCAGTCGCGCGTGTACGTAAGCAGCGGCGCGAACGGGCGCAAGTCGTCGGCCGCGTCGAGGCTGGCTTGCAGCACCACGACGTAGTTGGCGCGTGATGCCGGCGCGTAGATCGGATCGTCGTCGATGCCGACGGCCTCGGACATCACGACCTGATAGAGCGTCTGTCCACGAGCGTCGAGCTCGGCCTGCGTGAGTTTCAGACCTACCGACGTCAGCCCGCCCCAACCCACAAGGCACCCATAGTTGTCGTGCCAGTCGCGGAAGCGCTGCCGGGCGCCCACGTGCTCGCCTTCGTTCAACCCGGTGTTCACCATGCCCAATCCGACGCTCGCGCAGTAGTTGTTCATCTCGTCGCGATACGTGCCCGGCGGATCGAACTTGATGGTGGCGATCAGCGGGATCGAACCGAACTCGGCGCGGTACTCGTCGATCATGTCCAGGATGGCGAGCGAGTAGACGCTGCCCGCGAGCACGATCGGGTCGCCGTTCTCGTCGAAGTCGAGCGGCATGCCGGCGGCCTCGATCTGCGAATCGAGGTACTGCGCCGCCTCGGCGTAGAAATTCGGCTCATTGGTTCCGACCTGCCAGCCGCCCATGCGGAAGTATTCGATGCGCGCGTCTTGGCCGTAGCGGTCGCCGAAATCCTTGACGAAATCCGCTAGATGGGCTTTGTATCCCGCGTCCCAGTAGACGGGATATCGCGGCAGCCAGCCGAAAGGCGTCTGTATTTCGCCGATCGTCGCCACGCCGGGGTCGTTGAGCACCCATTCGGGCGTCAGGTCGTTGACGTAGACGAAATCGGGATCGAGCGGGTCGTCCGGCTCAACCTCGCCGCCGACGCAGATGAACTTGAATGCCACGCGCCGCCCAATCGCGTCGTACGCCGCCAGCTCCTGGTCGATGAGATGCCAGTTGTATTGATCGTTCGCGGGTTCGATCTGCGACCACGAGATCGTGAGTTGCACGCCGGCGATCCACGGCAGCGGCCGCAATTGATCGACCAGGTTTTCGTTGACCTCGTCCTCCATCACGTCGCTGACGAAGATGCCGCCCCAGGTGGTCGGCGGCTCGACCGCGGGGTCGGTCGGCGTGCTGCTTCCGCCAGAGAGTGATCCGCCGAGTACGACAGCGATCGTCGAGCCCTCGTACATGACGTCGACGTTGAAGGGCGCGGCCAGCCCGCTGACCTCGATGGACGCGAAACGCCCGCTGATCGACGAGGCATTCAGCACGACGAAGCGCTGTCCGACGGCCGGCTGTGCGAGCCCGCTGAAATCGAGCGCCAGGGTTCCGTCGAGCGTGGCGCTGCCGCTGATGCCGAGCACGTCATGCGTGATTCCGGCTTGTTCGCCTTGCACGTCGATCGCCAGCCGCCCGCCCGCGCCCTGCGTGTAGATGCCGCCGATCGAGAGCGCGCCGTACGGTTCGCCCGGCGCGACCGTGGCGTCGTTCTGCACGGAGTTGTTCACGAGGCCGGGTCCGGTCAGTTCGCCGCCGCTCAAGACGACCGAATCCGATGGATTGAGCGTGCCGCGCACCAGCGTGCGGCCGGCGGTCTGCGCGATGCTGCCGGTGCGCTGCACCTGGCTCGCGGTCTCGATCACGAACTCTCCGGCGTTGGTGAACCCGCCGCCCGCGATCGAAAGGCCGGCCGCGCTGGAGGCGCGCAGCAGGCCCTCGTTCACGAATCCGCTCTCATTGACATCGAGGATGAGGGCCGTCAGCGCGTCAGCGTGGATTTCGCCCTCGTTGAGCATCCCCATCGCGTTGCCGCCGAGCGTGCCGCCGCCCCGGATGACGTTGTCTTCGTTCGTGAGGAAAGCCGCGTTGACGCCGTCGACGCGGTTCGCGGCCTTGTCGCCGAGCACGATCGTCCCGCCGCCTCCGAGCGTCACCGGTCCGTCGATCTCGAGTTCGGTCGTCAGTCCCGCGGACGCGATGTTGATCGTGCCGGCGTTGTGAATCGCCCCGCGCAGCGCCAGGTCGGCGGCGTCGCTGACGTCGATCACGCCGGAGATCGTGATTTCGTCCCCGACGCCGTCAAGCGTGCTGTTGCCGCGCGCCACGATGCGCCCCGCGCCGCTGCTGCCGATCGATCCGCCGGCGATGGTTGCACCGTCGAGCTCAACCGTTCCTTCCGCGGTGATGTCGCCGCCCGCGTTGTCGATCGTCCCGGAAACAACGCGCAGCACCGAACCGACCTGCGCTCGAATCGTGCCGCTATTCAGAAAACCGCCGAGCGCCGGGTCGATAATCAGCGGCGTCGCGGCGTCGGCGACGATCGTCGCGCGGTTCTCGACGATTAACGTGTTGAATCCGAGCGCGCCGCCCCCGCGAATGGTGTTGTCGAGGTTTGTGAGCGCGCCGCCGTTGGTCCCGTCGACGCGGTTGCTGGCATGATCGGCCAGCAGGATGACGCCGCCGCCGTTGAGCGTGACCGGGCCGTCGATCGCGAGTTCGGTCGTTGCGCCGGTGGATTCGATTGTGATCTCGCCGCGATTCTCGATCGCGCCGCGCAGCTCGAGATCGTCGGAGTTCCGCACATGCAGGTCGCCGTCGAGCACCACCGGCGTCGCGAGGCCGTCGAGCACCTCGGTGCCGAACGTCTGAAACACGCCCGTGCCCTCGGCGCGCAGCGTTCCGCCGACGATCGTCGCGCCGCGCAGCTCAACGATACTGTCGTCGGCCGCGACGATCTCGCCGCTGTTGAAGTACTCGCCGGTCGACAGTCGCAGCGTGGCGCCGGTCTCGGCGCGCAGCGTGCCGAGATTCGTCAGTCCGTCGTCGACCGGCCAGATTTCCAGCACGCCGCCCGGTTGATCCGCGACGAGCGTTCCCCAGTTCTCGAGCGCGACGTTGTTCAGACCGAGACTGCCGGCGCCGCGAATCGTGTTGTCGAAATTCACGAGGCTCGCGGCGTTAAGGCCGTCGAGCGCGTTCAGCCCGCTGTCGCCCAGCAGGACCTCGCCGCCGCCGACCAGCAGCGCCGTGCCGTCGACGCGCATCTTCGCCTGCGCGCCGCTCGAGTCGAGGTCGACGGTGCCGTTGTTGACGAGCGTGCCGCGGAAGTCGAGCTTGTCGCCGGCCAGCACGCGGATGCGGCCGCTGTTGGTCACGGCCGTCGCGCCGCCGTCGAGTACCTCAGTGCCGACGGTGTGGATGGCGCCGGTGCCGGTCGTCCGTACCGTGCCGCCGACGATCACCGCTCCCGAGAACTCGATCAACCCGCCGTCCAGCGCCTCGATGATTCCGCCGACGTTCTGCACGGTTCCGCCGTTGATGCGCAGCGCGCTGCCGAAACCGGCCTGCAACAGTCCCGCGTTAATAATGTCGCCGCCGGCGCTGGGGTCGATCGTCAACCCGGCGCTGCCGCTTGCGAGAATCGTGCCGCGATTGGTGAGCGACATACCGTTCGCGCCGATGGCGCCGGCCCCCAGAATCACGCAATTCTCGTTGATCAGTCGATCAGTGTCCTCCGCGCCCGTGATGCGATTTGTGCTGGCGTTTCCAAGCGACACAACGCCGCCGCCGCGCAGCGCGACCTCGCCGCCGCTCACGCGCAGCGTCGTGTTGGTGCCGGTCGAGGCCAGCGTGAGCAGGCCCGCGTTCTCGATCCAGCCACCGCCCGGAGCGGCGACGATCGTCATCTGCCGGCTGTCGCTGATGACGACGGAGTCACCCACGGCGATCGCCAGTGCGTCGATGGTCACATTGCTGGTCAGCGTAACGATCGAGGCGCTGGCCAGCGCCGCGTCAACGCGCGCGATGAACGTGTCCTGCGCCGTGTTGTTGGGCACGCGCGCCCCGTCCCAGAACGTCGCGTTGTTCCAGTTCGCCACGCCGCCGAGCCAGTTGGCCTCGAGTTGCGCGGCGCGCGCCAGTTCGGTGTTCGTTGAAAGAAACGCGGCCCCGGCTGCCAGCGCCCAAGCGCGGCTGGAACTGTTTCGTAACATCGCCCCTACTCCTCGATGCCGATTCGTTCTTGTCGCGTTCACGTTTTGGCGTCGGTCGCCAGCGGCGCTAACGACGCTCACTCAGGTGGGGGAGAATCACAGGCGCAAAGATCAACAGCACGCTTCGCGCGACGGTCGGGTTCCGGCACGGTGTGTTCCCCTCCGCACAGGTTCGCCGACCACGAATGGCCGGTAACCTTGTGTGGCTCTCCAAGGGCGACTGTAGGATGCACTCAGCGACCCGTCAAGCATATTCGGACGCGCAGGCGGCGCAACTTGCGATGTGCGACTGAGTTCCGTCAGATTTGCGCGACCGGATTTGCACTGACGGTTCGTCGTACCGCACGCTTCCTCCGGGCCGACCGCCCGCGCGGAGAACACCGTCGTGCAGGACTTCCAGGGAATCATCTTCCGCTGGGCCGCTCACCAGTCTGAGCTGACCGCAGTCTCCATCCTCGCGGTCGGGTTGCTTTATGCATTGCAGGGTTTCCGTTTCGCGCGGCTGCTGCTGGCGGGCAGCGCCTGCGCCGCCGGTTTCCTGATCGGCAGCCTCGTCGCCGCGCTCGTTGGCGCGCCCGGTTTCATCGGCGGTGCCCCGCTCGGGCTTTGCATGGGCATTCTCGCGCTCGGGAAGGTCCGCTTCGGCGTGTTTGTCTCGTCGGCGTTCACCTTCGCCGCGCTCGCGCATTATCTCGGCGTGCGCTTTCACCTGCCGTCCGAGTCCACGCTGCTGCTGGCGGCGGCCGGGCTGCTCGTCGGATGCTCGCTGTACTGGATCTGCCGCCGCCCGTTGCCGATCGTGCTGACCACGATTCAGGGCGCGGTGTTCCTCGTTATCGGTTTTGTTGCGCTGGCCAGTTCGCTCACGCCAACGCTCGCCGAGACGTTCCTGAGTTGGTCTTCCGACCTGCCGGTCATGGTGCCTATGTTGATGCTCATGCTCGTGATCACCGGCTTCTCGGTGCAGGCCAACGCTCAGCAAGGCGACATGGAAACCGGACAGAGCTGGAATTCGGCGCAGCTTTAGGCTGACCCCCGCGGGTCCCAGCGCTCGCGCAGCCCGTCGCCAAGCACGTTCAACGCGGCCAGCGTCGCAAAGAGCGCCGTGCACGGCGGCACGATCCGCCACCAGTCCACCTGATACGGGCTCAACCCGCGAATCGCGTCAGCCGTCAGCGAGCCCCACGTCGCCTGCGGCGGCTGCACGCCGATGCCCAGAAAACTAAGAAACGACTCCTGCAGGATCGCCTGCGGCGCAGTCAGCGTCGCGAAGACGACGATCGGCCCCAGCAGATTCGGCAGAATGTGCACGCGCAGAATGCGGCTCCGCGGCAACCCCAGGGCCCGCGCCGCCTCGACGTATGGCAACTCGCGCAGCAGCAGTACCTGCCCGCGCACCACGCGCGCCACCGTCAGCCAGCTCACGCATCCGATCGCGACCGCCAGCACCACGAACCGCGCCCACTCGGCGTTCAGCAAGCCCGTGTGCTCCAGCGTGGCGCCCAGCGACACCGTCAGCAGCATTACGAGCAGCACGCTCGGCAGCGCGTACAGCACGTCGACAAGCCGCATCAGCACGGCATCCACTCGACCGCCCAGATAGCCCGACACCGCGCCGTACGTCACACCGACGCAAACCGCGATGCCGGCGGCGAGCAGCCCCAGCGCCAGTGAGATCGCGCCGCCATACAGCAGGCGCGCCAGCAGATCCCGTCCCAGCTCGTCGGTTCCCAGCGGATGGCGCAGCGACGGCGATTGACGCGCCGCATCGAGGTCCTGGCTGCGCATCTGCTCGGCGCTCCACGGCAACGTGCCGTAGCAGGCGGCCGCCAGCGCGAGCAGGAACGCGGTCGCCACATGTGTCGCCGCGCGCCCTCCGGGTCGCGTTCGCGTTGCAGTGTTGGCTGCCGTCGGCACCGCAGTCCTCTCGACCCGATTCAGAATCTACGTTACTGCAAACGTCGGCTCCGGGCGCGCGGCGGCAGCGACTCCGAGCGCAGACCGCACCCGTGATCGTGCGACGACGGGTGCGCTCCGCACTCGCGCAGACGGCGGCGCAGCGCCGATATACTGCCGCCGTGTGGATTGAATGGCTGTCGCAGGTTGCGCTGACGTACCAGGGCTACGCCGGACTCGCTTTCGCTGTCACGGTGTTCGCCACGCCGCTTGCGGCTGCGCTGGCGCGGCGCATCGGCGTGATGGACGTTCCGGACACGCGCCTCAAGCCGCATGCGCGGCCGATCCCCTATCTCGGCGGAGCCGCAATCTGTCTGGGTTGGGCAGCGGCGCTGCTGGCAGCGCTCGCAGCCGGTAAGGCCAGCGCCGCGCTGCTTACCCCGATTCTGCTCGGCGGCCTGGCCATGTCGACGCTTGGGCTGATCGACGACGCGCGCCACCTCTCGCCGCGCATCCGGCTGCTTTGCGGAGCCGTGATCATCGGGCTGGTGCTCACACTGACTGGCACCGGCGCCAAGCTCGTCTCGTCCGTGACTACCACGCTGGGAATTCCGTTGCCCGAAGCGCTCGAGACCGCGCTCTCGATCGTCATCGGCGTCGTGATCGTTTTGGGCGCCTGCAATTCGACCAACCTGATCGACGGACTCGATGGCCTCTGCACCGGCGTCACCGCCATCATCGCGCTAGGTTTCTTTCTGCTGGCGGCGCATCTGGCTTCGTACCGTCCGCAGGACCCGGGGCACGCCATCCGGCTCGTCATGGCCGTGGCTCTGTTCGGTGCGACGCTCGGGTTCCTGCC
Organism: uncultured Planctomycetales bacterium; assembly: GCA_964388675.1. Taxonomy (GTDB): domain Bacteria; phylum Planctomycetota; class Phycisphaerae; order UBA1845; family Fen-1342; genus CAYMBL01. Next base: position 70,859 of record CAYMBL010000005.1, on the reverse strand, counting down.
CTTCAATTTCAATCCCGCGCGCATCTTTATGGGCGACGCCGGCAGCATCCTGCTCGGATACAACTGCGGCGTGCTGATCCTGCTGTTCGCGGAGTGGAACACGCTGCGCTGGGTGTTCGGGGCGCTGGTGGTGTTCGCGCTGCCCGTGTGCGACACGCTGCTCGCGATGTTGCGACGATGGCGCTCGGGCCGCTCGATCTTCGAAGGCGACCGCAGTCACTTCTATGACCAGCTCGTGCAGCGCGGCTTCACGGTGCGCCAGACGGTGCTCATCAGTTATGCGCTGAGCCTGGTGTTCGCGGCGCTGGGCCTGCTCGTGCTCTGGATGCGCACGCGCTATGCGCTCGTCGTCTTCGTGTCAGTCTTCGCGTGCGTGGCCTATTCCGCGTGGGCCATCGGTCTGACCAACCCGGACCGCCGTGAGAAGCCGATGCAGTTGTAGCGCCGTGGTCGCCGGCGCGAAGAATCGGTAGGGCGGGCCGTTCTCGTTCGGCGGGCCGTTCTCGTACGGTGGGCCGTGCTCGTACGGTGGGCCGTGTTCGTACGGTGGGCCGTGCTCCACGTTCCGCGTTGTGTGCGCGGGGGCCAGCCCGAATCCCAAGGCTACGTCGCCAGCGGCAGCAGCAGATGCGCCGCGGTCCCCTCGTTCACCCGGCTCTCCAGCCAGATTCGGCCGCCATGGGCTTCGATAATGCGAAATGCCCGCGCCAGGCCCAGCCCGCGCCGTCGACCCGCCGTGCGGTGCGAATAGAACGGATCAAACGCGCGCTGCAGCACCGCCGGCGCCATGCCGCAGCCGCTGTCGCGCACGGTGATCTCGCACCACGGTGCGCTGTCCGTCCGCGCCTCGGCGGCGTCCGAGCTCAACGGCGGCATCAGCGTGCGCCCTCGCCGCCACTCAAGCACCACCCGCCCGCCGTTCTCCGACGTCGCGTCACGCGCATTCGAAAGCAATTCCGCAAGCACCCGACGCACCTGTGCCCGATCCACGTGCAGCCGCGCATCGGCGCTCTCGGTCGGCGGCGCCACCGAGATTCGTTGCGCAGGCCAGCCGGCCTCGAGCGCGTCCTGCCGCGCCTCTTCCAATAGCGCACTGACCGTCACGTCGCTGCGCTCGGGCGGGTGCGGCCGCGCGAAGTCCATCAGCTCGGTCACGATGCGGCTGCATTCGTGCGCCTTCTGGTGGATCAGCTCCAGCGAGCGCGCAAGTTCCGGCTCTTCGAGCGCGTCCATCAGCATCTGGGCGCGGCCGGAGATTACGGTCAGCGGCCCGTTCAGCTCGTGTCCGGCGCCGGCCGCCATTTCCGCGATCATCGCCAGCGTGCGGTTGCGCAGAATCTCCACCTGTACCTGTTGCAGCCGGCGATTCGTCTGCGCCAGGTCGTCCGAGAGCCGTCGCGCCGCGGCTTGTGCGTTCGCGCGACCGAACGAGAGCGCCACGCTCGCGACGAACGAGCGCAGTTCGTCCGCTTCCTCGGCCCAGGCCGCCCCCGCATTCGCGACGCCGACCAGAGCGAACCCGCCGATCACGTCGCCGCCCAGGGAAATCGGCAGCAGCCACGCCGTCGCGTCGCCGCTGGGCGGCAGCGCTCCGGTGATCAGAGTGCGCAGCTCCGCCGGCAACGGCTCAATGCTCGTCTCGACGCCACGCCGCGCGCGCACCCATTCGAGCAATTCCGGCGGCGTGCGCTCCGCCGACCGGCCGCGCTCGCCGACCGTTGGATTGATCCAGCTCAGCTCCAGGCCCAGCCCATCGTCGTGCAGGCCGAACGCGGCGACGTGCGTGCACTGAAATGCGATCTGCGCGCCTTCCACCGCCGCCGACACGATCGCAGCCAGGTCGGACCAGGCGTTCAGCGGCCGCTCGAGCGCGCTCAGAGCGCGGAAGCACCGCGCCGCGCTGGCCAGCCGCCGCTGCCCCAGCGTCAATTCCCAGTTCAGGCGACCCAGCTCGTTGTTGGCGCGCGACAGCGCTTGCACATAAATGGCTTCGGGAGTCTCGCGATCCAATCCGAGCAGCGCGCAATAGGCCGACACGTCTCCGGCCAGCTCGCCCGACAGGCTCGCGAACTGGCTCGCCGCGATACCGAGCCGCTCCGCCGCGGGGGCGGCGGCCTCGAACACCACGAAATTCCCCGACCAGCCGATGCGCTGCTCTCGGGCCAGCGCGTCCGCCGCCTGCACCAGCGCAATCAGCCGCGGATTCGCAACGCTGCGCGGCAGTGCGTCGGGCGCCAGGTGATGGAGCCAGATCGTGTCGCGCAGCTCGGCGGGCAGACGCCAGCGCTCCGCCAGCCGTCGTCCCGCGACGGTGTGGTCGGTGCCAAGCACGGCTCGTTCGCAATCGGTGACATCGGCGCGCATCTGTTCGGCCTGCGTCGCCACGCGCTCGTATGTCTTGGGGTAGACGGCGCTGAGCGCGATCTTTCCGAGGTCGTGCAGCAGCCCGCCCAGAAACGCCGCGTCGGCGTCGATCTTGGGCGAGGCGGCTTCCGCCATCCGCCGCGCCGCGCAGGCCGTCGCCAGCGCGTGCTTCCAGAACTCGCGCGGCTCGAACCGTCGCGGACCGCTGAGGCCGTCGCCGCGGCCGCTGCGATCGAAAGCTTCGAAGACTTTCGTCGTAAGCACGACGCAGCGCAGCGTCTTGAAGCCCAGCCGCACCACCGCTTGATCAATCGTGCGCACTTCGCTGCGAGTGCCCAGCGCGCTCGAGTTCGCCAGGCTGAGCACGCGCGCCGCGAGCGATGGATCGGCGCGCAGCAGCGCTGCAATCTCCGCCAGCTCCGCGTTCACGTCCGCGGTCGCCTGCAACAGGCGCACGGCGATCGGCGCGAGAGTTGGCAGTTGATCCAACCGCGCGAGCACCAGCTCCGGCGACACCGTCTCTATTTCGCCAAGCATGCGGCTACCGGGCTACCAATTCGGTGATGAGGCGGACCAGTTGCTCGATGCTGAACGGCTTCTGCAGGAATTCGTCCGCACCGCAGTGGATCAGGCTCTTGACGTCGTCGCGATTCACCACGCCCGAAACGATGATGATCTTCACGTCCGCCAGACTCGCGTCCGCGCGAATGCTCCGAATCACGGCGTTGCCGTTGATGTCGGGCAGCATGTAGTCCAGCACGATGACGTCGGGGTGAAATTCCTTCGTGCGCAGCCCCGCGTCGAAACCGGTGGCCGCCGTTCGGACCTCGAATCGACCGTCGCGCTCGAGCAGCTCGACCAGCATTTCGACGATCGCCGGGTCGTCGTCAACGACCAGCACCCGCCGCTTGCCCATCTCCAGGCGATCGAGCGGTATCCCATTCTCTTTCATGAACTGGATCAGGTTTTCGAGCGGTATCTTCCGAAAACGCGATCCGGGTATGCGAAATCCGCCCAGCCGCCCCGCGTCGAACGAGCGAATCACGGTCTGCTGGCTGATCCCGCAGATCTCCGCGACCTCGCCCGTCGTGTAGAACGGCTTGCGAACGTCGTTCACAGCACTCTGAACTTCGGACCTCGGCATGGCATTGGCTCGCCAGATTGCCTAAGTTTCCTATCTTGTACCAATATACGGCAAATTCGCCCGTCCTTCAAGGAGAATTCGATTCGTTTTTGCTAGCCCGTTCACGAATCGCGACCAGCAAAAGCGTTACGTCAGTCGGATGAACGCCGCTCACGCGCGCCGCCTGACCAATGTTGCGCGGCCTGACGGCCGATAACCTTTCGACCGCTTCGCGTCGCAGTTGCCGCACCGTCGCAAAGTCGAAGCCGCTCGGAATCTCGCGCGCCTCCATCGAGCGCTGATACTCGATCGAACGCCGCTGCTGCTCGAGGTAACCGGCGTACTTCGCGGCGACCACCGCACGCCCCCACACGTCCGGCATCGCCTGATACCGCAACAGAACCGCGTGCGCTTCAACAAATCGCGCGCCGTCTTCCTCGGGGCGTCGCAGCAACTCCGCCAGGCTGCGCCCGTCGAGCTTCAAGGACGCGAAAAGCGCCTCCAGTTCCGCCACGCTCGACTCGACGCGCTCAAAACGATCCCAGCGCGCATCGCAGACCAGCCCCAGCGAACGCCCGATCGGCGTCAGCCGCGCCGCCGCGTTGTCGAATCGCAGGTGCAGACGATTTTCGGCGCGCGACGTGAACATTCGGTAGGGCTCCAGCAAGCTCTGCGTCACCAAATCGTCGATCATCACGCCGATGTACGCTTCGTCGCGCTGCAACACCACCGGCGACGCGCCGCGCACGAATCGCACCGCATTCACGCCCGCGAGCAGCCCCTGCGCCGCGGCCTCCTCGTAGCCGCTCGTGCCGTTGATCTGCCCGGCGAGGAACAGACCCTCGGCGCATTTCGTCATCAACGTGGCGTCGATCTGCTCAGGCGGCGAGAAGTCGTATTCGACCGCATAGCCCCATTGCAGAACGCGCGCGTGCTCCAAGCCATCAATCCTTGCCACGATCCGCGCCTGCACTTCCGCCGGCAGCGACGTGCTGATGCCGTTGACGTAGATGCGATCGCTGTTTCGACCCTCGGGCTCCAGAAAGAGCTGATGGCGGCTCTTGTCGGCGAAACGCACCACTTTGTCTTCGATGCTCGGGCAATAGCGCGGGCCGCTCGACCGAATCTGCCCCGAGTACATCGGCGCGCGATGCAGATTCGCGCGAATGCACCCGTGGATCGCCTCGTTCGTAAAGCCGATCCAGCACGACACCTGCTCGCTCGTCACCGCGTCGCTCAGCATCGAAAACGGCGCCGGCGGCGAGTCGCCGTGCTGTTCCTCCAAACGCGAGTAGTTGATCGAATCGCGCGCCAGGCGCGGCGGCGTGCCCGTTTTCAATCGCCCAAGGCGCAGCCCAAGGCGCAACAGTGCAGCGCTCAGACCCTCGGCCGCCGGTTCGCCGATGCGCCCGCCGGGTGTGATCTGCTCGCCCGTGTGCATGAGAGCGCGCAGAAATGTGCCCGAGGTCACCACGACCGCGCCGGCCGCGACGGTCGCGCCGTCGCGCAGCCGCACGCCCGTCACGCGCGTTCGCGCGCCGGCGCGGGTTTCGCAGAGCAAATCCTCGACCGCGGCTTCGAGGATGGCGAGGTTGGGGCACTCGGCCAGCCGGCGCTGCACGACCGCCGCGTAGAGCTCGCGATCGCATTGCGCGCGCGGCGCCCAGACCGCCGGACCCTTGCTTCGGTTCAGCATGCGAAACTGGATGCCGGCTTCGTCGGTCACGAGACCCATCAGGCCGCCGAGCGCGTCGATCTCGCGCACCATCTGGCCCTTGCCGATGCCGCCGATGGCCGGATTGCAGGACATGCGTCCGATCGCGGCGCGCTCGAACGTGACCAACGCCGTCCGCGCGCCAAGCCGCGCCGCGGCCCAGGCCGCTTCCGCGCCGGCATGCCCGCCGCCGATCACCAGCACGTCGTATGACGCTGCCACCCGAACCCCCGCCCGTTGGATTCTGCCCTGGGTTTCACGGCCAGTTTATCCGCCCGATGGACACCCGGCTGATCCTAAAATCCAGTGCCCCATCAGGAGGTCCATCATGTTCGCATTCCGTCGCACGACTCCAACCGGAGGCTGGTTCTTCTTCGCGCTGCTCGTCGGATTGAGCGCAACCTTTGCCGGTTGCTCCACCACCGACACCGCGCTCGACACAGGCAATGACGCCGCCGGCGATTTCAGCGACGGCGTTCGCGGGGACTCGACAGACGGCGGGGCGACACCCACCGGGCCGCAGACCGGCGTCGACACCGAAGGCGATGACGAAGCCGAATCGCCCGTTGTCGACGACCCCGCGACACCGGCCGCCGAGCCGCTGTCGCCGCCCGCCGACTCGGGTTCCGAGGAGCCGGTGGATTTGGCGCGCGAGATCGAAGAAGCCGACATCGTGAAAGAAGTCGACGATCTATTCTTCATCGTTAACGCCTACAAGGGCCTCAAGATCATCGACGGCAGCGACATGGCCGCGCCGCGTCTGCTCGGCAGCGCCGCGCTCGGCGGCCGCGGCGTCGAGATGATCGTGCGCGACGGCAACGCGTTCATTCTCACCTCGGCCGACTTCGTCGGCTGTGTATCGCCCGCCGTCGAGCGCGCGACCGCTGACATCGCGACCGTCTTCAGCCCCGAGTTTCTCGGCAGCCGCCTATGGGTGGTCGACGTGTCGGTTCCGAGCGATCCACAGATTCGCGACGACCTCGACCTCGACGGCCACGCCATCACCGCGCGGCGCGTCGACGACGTGCTCTACATCGCCGGCAACCAGGTTCCGTTCTTCATCGGCCCGGTCGGCGAAGTGGTCGATTCGCCGCCCGTCGTCGAAGAACCGTCCACCGGCGCGGCGGACGACGTCGTGTCGAGCGACGCCGCGAGTTTCACGGAAGTGGTTCCGGGAGTGTTCGTCACGTCGGTGAACATCGCCGATCCCGACGCGGTCGCGCTCGTGAAGACCGAGACCTTCGACGGCAACTCGCTTGATCTGCACGTCAGCCCCAGTTCGATCTACGTCGTCGGGTCGGACCCGCTGCTGTTCAACACGTCGTTGATTCAGATCGTCGACATTCGCGATCCCGGCGGAAATTTCACCTTCCGCTCGCAGTTGCGCGTGCCGGGCTTCGTGCAGAACCGCTTCTTCCTCGATGAGTTCGAAAGCGTGCTGCGCGTGGTGACCGAGCGCTTCGACGAGATCACCTTCGAGTCGATTGTGTCGCTCTTCACCTACGACGTCAGCGACCCTGACAGCGTCACGCGGCTCGCGGAGTTGCCGATCATCCGCGGCGAATCGCTGCGCGCCGTGCGATTCGACGCGGAGCGCGGCTACGCAGTCACCTTCCTGCAGGTTGATCCGCTTTTCGTGCTCGATCTGCGCGATCCCGCCGCACCGACGTTGCAGGGCGAGCTCGAAGTACCCGGATTCAGCACGTTCCTTTTTCCGCTCGGCGAGCGGCTGGTGGGCGTCGGGTTCGACGACACCGATGGATTCCGGCCCGCGGTCTCGCTTTACGACGTCGCCGATCCGGCCAATCCGCGCGCGCTGACGCGCGTCATCGTCGGCGCGCCGGGTTCGTTCGTTTCGTCCGAAGCGACGGTCGACGAGAAGGCGCTCAAGATTCTGCCCGACGCCGGCCTGATTCTGATGCCGTTCAGCGGCTACGAACCGATCGAAGTCGAGGCGACCGAGCCGTTCTTCGTCGATCCGTCCGGCGCGGCGCTCAGTTTCGCGCCGTATCCCACGCTCGGCTTCGACGCGCTGCAGATCATCAGCATGACCAACGACCAGCTCGCGGCGCGCGGCGTCGTACGCCACCCCGGCCTCGTGCGACGCGCCGGACTGCGCGATGGAGCAGTCTGGGTGCTGTCCGATCTGGCGTTTCAGACCGTCGACGCCGGCGACCTCGACGCACCGACCGCCCTCGCGACGCTGCCATTCGTCGACGAACAGGAACTCACCGACGCCGGGCTCGATTCGTGCATCCTTACCGCGCGCGGCACCGGCGATCGGGTCGGCGAGCTCGACGACGGGGCGCCGGTCGACGACGTGTTCGCGCCGGCCAATCTGCTGTCGGCGTTCTGTCCGGTCGTCGGATTCGGCACGCTCGCGCTGAGTCTGGCCGGGCTGACGCGCCGCCGCCGGCGGCAGCGTCGGTAGCACGCGGCTGCGCCACGCGCCGCCGTGCTACGCGGCTACACTTCGCTTCGACCCTGAAGGCTCGGAGCGTGACTTGGCCGTCGCTGAACCGTCCGCTGTTGCGCCGCCTGCGCGATTGACGCACCTCGATCGGCTGGCGATCGTCGCGGCGCTGCTGATTCACGCTGGACTGACGCTTCAGTTCTGGTTCGTCTGCGACGACGCCTTCATTTCGTTCCGCTACGCGCTCAACCTCGTCGAAACCGGGCGTCTCGCGTTCAACCCCGGCGAATCGCCGCCGGTCGAAGGCTACAGCAATTTCCTGTGGACCCTGCTGTCGGCGGGAACCATCCGCTTCGGGCTCGACCCGGTGCGGGTGATGCCGCTGCTCTCCTACCTGTGCGGCGCCGCGCTGCTGCTGACGCTGCATCGCGCGCTGCGCCTGTCGCTGCGACTCGAGACCGTACCCGCAGCCGGCGCCGTCCTCGCGCTGGCGTGCGCGACACCGATGGCGGTCTGGTCGACCAGCGGTCTTGAAACGATGCCGTTCGCGCTGGCCTTGTTCCTGCTCGGGAATGAGTGGCTGCTGCGCGACGCCGCGCCGCGCGTCGCGCCCGCCTTCGCTTTCGCACTGCTCGCCGCGTTGCTTCGGGTCGAGGGCGTTCTGTGGGTGCTCGCGATCACGCCGCTCGCGCTCTTTCGCCGCGCCAATGGCGGCCTTGCAGCGTGGAGCGCGATCGCAATGGCGCTCGTGATGCTGGCGTTCGCCTACGGCGGCTACTTCGCGTGGCGGTTCGCCTACTTCGACACCTGGCTCGCCAACAGCGCCGCCGCCAAGACCGGGCTGGGCTGGGCGCACGCGCTGCGCGGCGTTCACTACGTCGTGGTGCAGGCGCTGACATACCTGCCGTGGATGCTGGCGCTCGCGGGGCCGCTGATCGCTCTGCGCCGCGAACGCCGCGCCATCGGGCTGCCCGTGGCGGCGCTGGCGCTGGCTACGCCGGCGTACGCGATTCTCGCGGGCGGCGACTTCATGGCGTTCGGCCGCTTCCTCGTCGCGGGGTTGCCGTGGCTCACGGTTCTGCTCGCGTATGTCGTGCAGGATCTCCGCAGCGCCGGCGGCGTGCCGCGTCGCGTCGCGCCGGTTCTCGCGCTCGCGTTCGCGCTGCTCGGCCTGCTGCCCGGTTGGGATGTGCACCTGGCCGGCGAATCGCTGCGCGCGCGCTTCCATTTCCGCCTGAACTCGCCCGACTACCGCAGCGAATTTCAGCAGTGGCGCTTCCAGAATCAGACCGCCGCCGATTTTGCGCGCAAGGGCCTCGCGCTGCGCCAACTGCTCGCGCCGCAGGATGCGATCGTTGAGGCGGCGATCGGCGCGGTGGGGTACTACAGCCGGCTGCCGATCCGCGACCAGGTCGGCCTCGTTTCGCCCGAGGTGGCGCGCCGCCCGCCGCGGACGACGCTCTGGCGCTCGCCGGGTCATGATCGCTGGGTCGAGCCTCAGTTCTTCCTCGAGACCGGTGCGCCGCCGGCGGTGCTCATGTCGACGTTGTTGCCGGTGATTCCCCGCACAGATTTGCCGGAGGCGTTTCGCGCGCTGTCCGCCGAGCTGCGCGGCGACGACAAGCTTCGCCGAATGTACTACCAGGATTTCCGGCCCGTGCAGGTTCGCGGCGAGGGAACCGAACCGCGCTTTCTGGTGTATTGGATGTGCGTGCCGGACGGCGCCGACGCGCGCACGCTGCGCGAGGCGGCCCGCGCGCGGCTGCGCGATTCGGCGGCCGGCCGCGACACGCTCGTCATCGCCATCGATCCGCCGCGCTGAGTCTCGCTTGCGATTTCCGAGCGCAATACTTGACATTTGCCCGATCGGCGGCCATACTTCTCGTGTTCTTTGACAAGAAGGCTGCCTTTATCCAGAGTAGCTGAGGGAACAGGCCCGCAGACGCTACAGCAACCCGGTCGAGGTGACCGAAGGTGCTAAATCCTGCCCAATCCGGGGAAGATAACGGAGCTTTCGCGAGCATGCCGTTTCACCTCTTCCACCCCGGGAGAGGTTTTTTGTTTCCCATTGTGCTCGTTGCCGTCGATTCCTCCTGTTTGAGTCTCGGCAGCCCTGCTTGCAGGAACGTTCGCCGCATTCCGTGCGCCCAATCCGCGCTCTGAATGCGTCGCGCGCTCGTGTTCGCGTTGCTCGCGCGTCGTCGCGCGGGCCCGGAGAAACTGCGCGCCGTGCTTTGCCCGGCGCTGCACTGCCGTGAAGGAGGGCACTCGATGAGTGCGCTGATCGATCCGCTGCCGCCGTCGCCGCGCTTGCGAGCCGAGTCAATAGAAACCGCCGCGGTCGCCGCTCCGCGTCGCATTCGCGTCGGCCTGTTGGGTTTGGGGAATGTGGCGCAGCAGGTCGTGCGGAGTGCGCAGGCTGCCGCGCCGCTCTTCGCGCAGCATGGCATCGAGCTGCACTTCGTCGCCGCGCTGGTGCGCGACGCGAATCGTCGACGTTCGGTATTTCTTCCGGGGGCGCGCGTTACCGCGGATCGACTCGAATTCTTCACGCACGAGTTCGACCTCGTCATCGAAGCGCTGGGCGGCGTCGAGCCCGCTGCCGGATTCGTCCGCGCGCTGCTGCGGCGCGGCGTGCCGGTCGTCACCGCCAACAAGTCGCTGCTCGCGGCTCACGGCCCCGAGCTGTTCGAGCTCGCACGCCGGCGCGGCGTGGCGCTGCGCGGCGAAGCCAGCGTGCTGGCCGGGGTGCCGTTCCTGGAGTCGCTGGCGCGCCGCCCGCTGCTCGCACAGGCCGGCGCCCTGCGCGGCATCCTCAACGGCACCAGCAATTTCGTCTTGTCGCAGATGCGCGCGCGGGGCGTCGGCCTGCAGCAGGCGCTGGCCGCGGCGCAGCACGCCGGGTTGGCCGAGCCCGACGCGCGCGCCGATTTGTCGGGTCGCGACGCCGCCGAGAAGCTCGTCGTGCTCCTTTCGTACCTGGGCGTTCGAGGGGTCGCCCGGGACGCGCTCGAGGTGCACGGCATCGACCGCCTGAACGCGACCGATCTGCGTCAGGCGGCGGCTCTCGGCGGCGCGATCCGTCCGATTGTGTATGCCGACCTGCTCGAGGATCGCGTCGAGGCCTTTGTCGGTCCGGCGCTGGTGCGCTTCGGTTCGAAACTGTCCGACGTCGACGGAACGCAGAACGCGCTGGAGCTGCACACCGCGCAGGCCGGCGCGGTGCTGTTCGCCGGTCCCGGCGCCGGCCCGATTCCGACTGCGGCGACAATTCTCGACGACGTGCTGAGCGTGCTGCGCGAGGAGCGCAGCGTCGACTCCTGGCCGCGCGCCGCGCGCACGCTGACGCCTGTCGCGCCCGCGACGCCCTGGTTGCTGCGCTTCGAGCTTCAGAACACGGAGACGCGGTTCACGCACGTTTTCAACCATCTGGAAAGCGCCGGGCTCACGGTGCAACAGGTGTGCGGCGCGCCGCCCGGTCAGCGGCGCGTGTCCAGCATTCGCGTCATCACCGCTTCGCACACTCGCGCCGGCGTCGAAGACGCATTGCGCACGTTCACCGAAGCCACCGGCAACGAGGCGCTGGCCATTCGCGTGCTCGCGGCCGAATCGCCGACCGAATTCTCAGCCGACGGCTGTTCAACCGTTCCAACTCTGGAGGCCACGCAGCGATGAAATTCTCAACCCGCGCCATTCACGCCGCCCAACCCTGCGACCCGCAGACCGGCGCCGTAACCACGCCGCTGATTCTGTCCAGCACGTTTCAGCAGGATGAGCCCGGCAGGCACCGCGGCTACGACTACGGACGCACCAACAACCCGACGCGGCGCCGGCTCGAAGCCGTGCTCGCGGAGCTCGAGGGCGGCGCGGATGCCGCCGCGTTCGCCTCCGGTCTTGCAGCCGAGCACGCCGTGCTCGCCGCGTTGCTGGGACCAGGCGACGAAGTGCTCATCCCGCCTGACGTGTACGGCGGCACTCACCGCTTGTTGTCGCGCGTGCTGGCGCGCTCCGGCGTGCGGGCGACGGTGTGCGACTTCGCCGAGCCCGGTGCGCTCGAGCAGGCCATCGGCGATCAGACGCGGCTCGTGTGGCTCGAATCGCCCACCAATCCGCGGCTGCTCACCTACGACATCGCGCGAATCGCGCGCGTGACACAGCAGCGCGGCGTGAAGCTCGCGGTCGACAACACATTCGCCACGCCGGTGCTGCAGCAGCCGCTTGCCCTCGGAGCGGACATCGTCATTCACAGCGCCACCAAGTACCTCGCCGGTCACTCCGACGTGGTCCTGGGCGCCGTGGTGGCTCGCGACGTGGCCACGCTCGAGCCGATCCGTTTTCTGCAGAACGCCTGCGGCGGCGTGCCGGCGCCGTTCGACTGTTGGCTGGCGCTGCGCGGCATCAAGACGCTCGAGCTGCGCGTGCAGCGCCATTGTCTGAACGCCTCGCGCATCGCGCAGGCGCTGCTCGAGCAACCCGCAGTCTCGCGCGTGTATTACCCGGGCTTGCCGACGCACCCCGGGCACGAAATCGCGAAACGCCAGATGGCGGATTTCGGCGGGATGCTCTCGATCGAGATCGACGCCGACGCTGGCGCCGTGTGCGAATTTGTCTCGCGCAGGCGCCTGTTCGCGCTCGGCGAGAGCCTTGGCGGCGTCCGCTCGTTGATCTGTCATCCGGCTTCGATGACGCATGCCTCGATTCCGCCCGACGCGCGCAAGGCGCTGGGCTTGTCCGAGCGATTGGTGCGGCTGTCTCCGGGCATCGAGGCCGCCGAAGATCTGATCGACGATCTGCTTGAAGGCTTGCGTTCGCTGCCGCCGCGGGACTCGCGCGTGCCGTCGCCGTCCGCGCGCCGGCTCGTGTCCTGTTCCGAACCTGAGTAGACTGCCGCGCCGGCACGTCGGGCGACGTACGGCGGGATGATGCGGTGGTCGGGTTGGTGCCACTATTCCGAAAGCCCAGGCTGTGTGCCACTGCTCTGTGAGCAGTGTCTTCGTCCGGGCGTCACCTTCTTCGAGATTGGTGATGCCGCGCCAGCACGTCGGGCGACGTACGGCGGGAGGATGCGGTGCTCGGGTTGGTGCTGCGGCGGCTGGCGGCGTTTCCGCTCCTGCTGTTGGCGATGTACGGCGGAGCGGCGGCGCTCGTCAGCGCCACGCCCGGCGAGCTCTTCGACGCCGGCGAGCGCGATCTGCCCGCCGACGTACTGCAACAAAAGCTCCGCGCGCTGAATTTCGATCAGCCCTGGGCCCAGCGCGTCTTTCTGACCTGGCCGCGGCGACTGCTCTGGGACGGCGATCTGCCGTCGCTCAAGTACGAAGACTGGACCGTCGTCGAAATCCTGCGCTCGGCGCTGCCGATTTCGTTGCAGCTTGGCGTCTTCGCGCTGGGGCTGGCGATCCTGCTGGGCATCACCGCCGGCGTGCTCAGCACGGTCGGAGGACGAACCAGCCGGGCCGCGTTCGGCGCCCTGTCGCTGGCGGGAATCTCGGTGCCTACGTTCGTCGTCGGGGCCGGCCTGTTGCTGGTGTTCGGGTTGTGGCTGCGCGCGGTGCCGGTCGGCGGTTGGGGTCGCCCGGCTCAGATCCTGCTGCCCGCGCTCACGCTGGCGGCGCCCTACGCGGCGTACATCGCGCGCTTGACACGCGCCGGATTGCAGGACGTCTACCGCGAGGATTACATCCGCACCGCGCGCGCGGTGGGCCTCAGCGAAACGCGCATCCTGCTCGATCACGCGCTGCGGAACGCGCTGCTGCCGGTCATCTCGTACCTCGGTCCCGCCGCGGCGGCGATCTTCACCGGCTCGTTCGTGGTGGAGAAGGTCTTCGCGATCCCCGGGCTGGGTACGCATGTCGTCGAGTCGATCCACAACCGCGACCAGTCCCTGATCCTGTCGATCGTGCTGATCTACGGCGCGATGCTCGCCGGATTCAACCTGCTGGTCGATCTGCTCTACGCCTGGGTCGATCCGCGCGTGCGCGTCGGCGCCGGTGCGACGTAGCGAGAATCCGCTGCGACAGGGTGTGCTTCCGACCGTTGGTGAGTGCCGGGGGCACCTCCGGCTGGTCCTAAGCCCCGATGGGACCAGGAGCGTCCGGAGGCCGGTCGCCCAACACAGCCGGATTGGCAGTGCCAAAGCTCGGATTCTGCTCTAGCGCGCGGCGGCGGTCAGCGCCGACTGCCCGGCGCCGGCCGGACGCTCGCGATCGAGATACCACTGAATCGTGCGCGGCACGCCGACCTCGTAGCTGACGTTCGACTTCCAACCCAACTCGCGCCGCGCCTTCTCCGCCGAGAAGAACGAGCGCCGGCCCATCAGCCAGACCGCGTAGCGCGTGATGAACGGCGGTTTCGGCGAGTTTGTGGCGTGCCCGATGCATTCGAGCACCAGACCCGCCGTGTAAGCGACGCGATAGGGCACGTGCGCCGAGACCGGCGGAGCGTTCAGTGTGCGGGCCCAGAGATCGAAATACTGCTGCTGTGTGATCTCGCCGTCGTTCGAGATGTTGTACGCCTCTCCATTCGCCTTCTCCATGCCCGCGGCCAGAATCGCGGCGTCGGCGATGTTGCCGGCGTAGATGACGTTCAGGCGGTTGTCGCCGCGCCCGAGAATCTTCGCGCGTCCGGCGCGGATCATCTTCACCAGGCGTGCGATGGTCGTGCGATCGCGCTCGCCGTAGATCCACGCCGGCCGGATGACGGTCAGCTCGATGCGCTTCGACTTGTGCGCATCCCAGACGATGTGCTCGGCCTCGATCTTCGACTTGCTGTAATAGGCCCATTTGTACAGGCCGTAGCCGAGCGGATAGGACTCGTCGACCGTCACTTCTTTCGTGTGGTAGCCGTAGGTGCTGATCGAGCTGATGTGAATGAACCGGCGCACCTTCGCGCTGATCGCGGCCTCGACGGTGTTGCGCGTGCCGTCGATGGTGATGCGCTGAAATTCCTCCCACGGTCCCCAGTCGCCGACCCGCGCCGCCGCGTGATACACGCAGTCGCAGCCGCGGCAAGCGGCGTCGAGCGAAGCGCGATCGGTGACGTCGCCCTCCGCGAACTCCACGCCCTGCGTGTTCAGCCAGGTGCGATCGCTGGTCTTGCGAACCAGGACGCGCACAGCCTGTCCGCGTTTTCGGAGCTGCTCGACGATATGACTACCCAGCAGGCCGGTGGCGCCGGTGACGAGATTCATGCGTTCAACCTCCGATGCGAACCGGGACACGGTTCGCGGCCAATGGTAAGCAGAACAAGGCGGAGTGCGTGCTCATCGCGCCGCCGCGAGCGCGAAATCGGCGATCTGCTCAGGGCTGAGGCCGACGTATTCGAGTTCCTGTTCGGGCGTGCGCGTCGATTTCGGAATGCGCTGACAGATCGCGCCGCGCACACGCCGGCCGTCGCCGCTTTCGGCTAGCAGCTCGGCGACCGCGCTGTGCAGACCGCCGCCGTAGTTGTCCTCGACAACCAGCACGCTGCGCCCGCCGCGCTGCAGCGCATCCAGCAGGCGTTCCAGGTTGAGCGGCAGGCTGTAGGCGTCGATGACCGCGGCCCGGCACCCGCGCCGGCTGAGCAGTTGCGCAGCCTGCAGCGTCGGCCCGATCATGAAGCCGGCGGAGACGAGCGTCAGGTCGGCGCCGGTTTGCAGCACGTGGCAGCCGCCGGGCTGGAAGCTCGCGTCGGGCGCGTAGCGGATCGGGCCGTCGGGGCGGTAGGTGCGCATGTAGCACATGCCGGGCAGCGACAGCATCAGCCGCGTACAGTGGAAGGCCGAAACGGCGTCGCACGGATTGAAGACCCAACAGAGCGGGTTGCCGCGGTCATCGCCGCGCACGCGCGTAAACGCGCGAAAGAACGCCAGGTCAACCAGCCCCATCTGGCTCGGGCCGTCGGAGCAGGGCGAGACGCCCGCGTGCGAACCGACGATTTTGAGATTCGCGCGCGAGATGCTGGCCAGTTCGACCTGGTCGAAGCCGCGCGAGATGAACTTGGCAAACGAATTCGCAAATGGAATGCATCCGGCCGCGGACAAACCGACCGCCACCGAGATCATGTTCTGCTCGGCGATGCGACACTCGAAGAACCGCCGCGGATGCCGCGCTGCGAACAGCTCCGTGAACGTCGAGTTGCTCACGTCGCCGTCGAGCACGACCACCTGCGGCAGAATCTCACCGGCCGTCGCGAGCGCGGCGGCGTACGCGCGGCGGGTCGCGAGCGCGCCGCGCGCCAGAGCTGCGTCGAGCTTCGCGGCGCGCATGCAGTCTTCGAACGACGGCCATGCGACTTCGCGCGGGTCGACGCGCGGGGGCGCGGAATGTCGAGTGGGCGAGGCCGCGACCGCGGGGGCGGTGAACGCGGGCAGCTTGCGCTCGATTTCGTCGAGGCTGGCATCGGATTCCGCGAGGCGCGACTCGTCCAGCGGCTTGCCGTGCCAGTTGCCTTGCAGCAGCGGCGCCACACCCCATCCCTTCACGGTGCGCAGAACGATGACCAGGGGCGGCCCGGAGCCATTGAACTCGCGCAGCGCGCCTGCGATCTGCGAGAAATCGTGGCCGTCGATCGTCCGCACGCGACAGCCGAACGCTTCAGCCTTGCGCGCCAGCGCTTCAGGCGACTGCTGTGCGGCGACGGCGCCGGCCTGGCCGTAGCCGTTGCAGTTGAAGAACGTGCAGACATTGGTGACTTCATGCTCGACAAGGAAGTCGAGCGCCTCCCAGATCTGTCCCTCGCGCGATTCGCCGTCCCCGACGATGCAGTAGATGCGTCGAGGGCTGCCGTCGCGCAGTGCCGCCAACCCCAGACCCGCGGCGACGCTCAGCCCCATGCCGAGACTGCCGGTCGCGGCGTCAAAGAACGGGAATCCCTCCGCCGGATTCGGGTGGCCGTCGAGCACGCTTTCGCGCTCGCGCAGTCGGTCGAGGTCGCTGACGGTCAGCGGCCGCGGGTTGTTCCGCGACCCGACCACGCCGCCGCGCTGGGCATACGCCGCGTACGCGATCGGCACCGCGTGGCCCTCGGACAGCACCAGGCGGTCGCCGTGGAGGTCCCACGGATTCGCGGGGTCGTACTGCATGTGGTGGTGCATCAGATAGGTCACCACATGCGCCAGTGAAAGGGCGCTCGACGCGTGGCCGGCCCCGGCGATCGTGGTCGAACGCACGGATAACTTTGCGGCCTGGATGAGCAATTCGTTCAGATTCTGCGATTTCAACGGCTGAGCCTCGGTTGGGTTCGCTATTCGAAGGGGTACTGTAGGTGGCGGCGCGTGGCGCGGCAAGCGGCCGGGAGCCGCTCGGCGACGACTTGACCTGTACGAACAATATGCGAACATAGCGTGCGATGCGTCGTCCGATCAGCAATCCGCCCAATCCCTACGAATCCACCTTGCGCGAGTGGCTCGAGCCGCCGCCCGCGGCGCGATTGCACGTTTACGAAGAGCACGCGCGTTCGATTGTGTCGGAAAACGACAGCCCTGATCTGTCGTTCCGCTACAGCGTGAACCCCTATCGCGGCTGCCAGCACGCCTGTGCCTACTGCTACGCACGCCCGACGCACGAGTATCTCGGCCTCGGCGCGGGCACCGATTTCGACACGCACATCACCGTCAAGGTCAATGCCGCCGAGCTGCTCGCACGTGAGCTCGATCGCCCGCGCTGGCGCCGGGACACGATCGCGTTCTCCGGCGTCACGGATTGCTACCAGCCGCTCGAAGCGGTTTACGGCGTCACGCGGGCGTGTCTCGAAGTCTGCCTCAGAAAGCGCAATCCGGTCGGCGTGGTCACCAAGTCGTACCTCATCGTGCGCGACGCGGAATTGCTGGCGGAACTCACGCGCCGAGTGCGGGTCATGGTCTACGTCAGCATTCCGTTTGCCGACGAGCGACTCTCGCGCGCCGTCGAACCACACGCGCCGCCGCCCGCCCGGCGCTTCGCCGCGGTAGCCGCGCTTGCCGCCGCCGGCGTGCCGGTGTGCGTGCTGGTGTCGCCGCTGATTCCCGGGCTGAACGACCTCGATGTGCCGCGCATCCTGTCGGCCGCCGCCGACGCCGGCGCGCGAAACGCCGGATATTCCGCGCTGCGGCTGCCGGGAAGTGTGAAGGACGTATTCCTGACCCGGCTGCGCGAGGCATTGCCCGACCGCGCGGCACGCGTCGAAGCGCTCGTCAGACAGATGCGCGGCGGGGCGCTGAATAACTCAGCCTTCGGCGAACGAATGCGCGGCGTGGGAACTCAGTGGGAGGCGGTGCGCCAGTTGTTTCGCCAGAGCTGCCGGCGCCTCGGTCTCAACAGCGAAGTTCGGCTGGCTGTGGACCCGCCGGAAGCCGAGCCGACCGCGCCGCGATTCGTTCAACTCGAGATGTTCAAGCCGGATTCGGACAAGACCAATTGTTGATGGATGTAGAGGGTGGACCATTCCCGCGTCGTGCCCACCCTACTCCGAAAGCCGATCCCGCGCTACAGGTCCTCGAACAGCGCCTCGACGAACGCGTCCGGGTCGAACGGCTCGATATCTTCGACGGCCTCGCCGATTCCGATGAACTTGACCGGGATTTCGAGTTGATCTCGTATCCCGACCACGATTCCACCTTTCGCGGACCCATCGAGCTTGGCCAGGAAGAGTCCGGAAACCGCGACGACCTGTGCGAACATCTTCGCCTGGTTGATCGCGTTCTGTCCGATCGTCGCGTCCAGCACCAGCAGCACCTCGTGCGGCGCCTCCGGCAGGCGCTTGCGAATCACGCGCTGAATCTTCTCCAGCTCGCGCATCAGATGATCCTGCGTGTGCAGCCGTCCCGCCGTGTCGATCAGGATGATGTCAGCGGCACGGGCGACGCCCGCTTCGCACGCGTCAAACGCCACGGCGGCCGGATCGCTGCCCGGCTGATGCCGCACGATCTCAACCCCTGTGCGCTGCGCCCAGATTGCGAGCTGATCAATGGCCGCCGCCCGGAACGTGTCGCACGCCCCCAGCAATACGCGCGAGCCCTGTCGGCGCAGATACGCCGCCAGTTTCGCAACGCTGGTCGTCTTCCCCGAGCCGTTGATGCCGACGATCAGAATCACTGTCGGCCCGCTCTCGGCGCGGCGCAGCGCACGCGTTTCAGCGCTCCAGGTGCCGGCAATTCGCCGCTTCAGAAAAGGCACGATCTGTTGTGCTTCGGTGACTTCGCCGCGTTTCCACGCCTGGCGCACTTCTTCGAGCAGGTTCGCGACGGTGCGCGGCCCCATGTCGCCGCCGATCATCGCATCGTGCAGCTCTTCCAGAAGCGCCTCGTCAACCTTGCGGCCGATCGTCAGCACGCGCCGCAGGCCGGAGAGCAGCTTGTCGCGCGTCTTGGCCAGCCCGCGCTTCAATAAGTCGAATATGCCCATTCGCGTCCTAGCATGAGGATTGTCGGCGTTGGATCATTCGGCCGCCGGCGCCGGTTCCGCGCCGCCGGCGCGTTCGCGCTCGATCCGTCGCCAGATCGCGTCCAGCAGACCGTTGACGAACTTTGGCGAGTCCGCGTCTCCGAAGCTGCGCGCCAGTTCGATCGCCTCGTCGAACACCACGTTTGCCGGCGTCTCCGGATGATGATCCAGCTCGTGCAGCGCGAGGCGCAAGACGTTGCGATCCACCGGCGTCATGCGTTCGACGCTCCAGTGCGCCGCCGCGTAGCGCAGCAGGCCATCCAGTCGGCGGCGCTCGCCCCACGCCCCGGCCGCCATCTCGCGCGCAAACCGCAGCAGATCGTCGCTGAGCGGTTCGCTGAAGCCGAGTTCGGCGTAGGTCGCTTCGTCTTTAAGGAAGTCTCCGACGCGCGGAAGGAAGTCGTCGCCGACTCCTTCCAGCCCGCACAGCGCTTGCAGCGCGAGCATTCGCGCCTGAGTCCGCTTTCGCAAGGCCGCCCCCGTCATCCGCCGCCGCGCACGCCCGCCGCGAGTGCCGCCATTTCCACCACCGCCAACGCCGCTTCGTAGCCCTTGTTATCCGGACCATCGATTGCGCGGGCTTCCGCCTGAGCGGGTGTGTCGGTGGTCAGCACGCCGAAGCCCATCGGAAGGCCGGTGTCGAGCGCTACCTGCATGAGACCGTCGGCGCACGCCTGCGCGATGATCTCAAAGTGCGCGGTTTCGCCGCGAATCAGGCAGCCCAGGCAAACAACCCCGCGAAAACGCCCGCTCTGCGCGACGGTCTGCGCCGCCAGCGGCAATTCGAACGAACCCGGCACCCAGAAAGTCTCAACTCCGTCCTCGAGCACTCCGCGTGCGCGCAGCGCGGCTTCTGCGCCCGCCGCAAGTCGCTTCGTGATCGATTCGTGGAATCGCGCGACCACGATCGCGTAGCGACCGCCGGGCGCTCGAATTCCCGCATCCGCGTGTGCGTATGACCCGCCGTGCATCGAAGCGAGTGTACTCGCCGTCACAAGCGTGCGGCACCTGCGCAATCAGCGAAAAACGCGCGGCGGAACACCGCGCAGCGCTTGCGCCGCAAAGTTGCGCGAAACCGACAGTTGTTACAGGACGTCAAGCTCCAATATTACCCAGATTACCAGAAACAACCCCGAAAGGTCGCGCTTTGGGAAGATGCGGTCAGTCCGAGACTTGCGCGCGGTTTGGCTCCAGAATTTTTCGCGCGCAGCACAAAAGTGTCGGGCTGCGAAAGTCGATCAGATCGGTAAGCGAGGATGCGGTTGCACGGAAAAGCAGGGTTCGTGCAACGCACAAACAGGGGATTGGGAAACGGTGACCGCCGCCTGTCCGGCGAGCCACCACGCGACCCAGAGAGGGTTCTACCATGATTGACGCGCTGGGAAAATTGAACGCGACGAATGTGACTCACAGCGGCCACGCCACCAACGCGCGAGAGAAAGCGATCACCGCCGCCCGAAGCGACCAACTCGATCTGTCCGATGCGGCACAGCGTCTGCTCGACCGGGAAGAAGCGCCGATCCGCGGCGCGCTCGTGTCGCACGTACGCACGCAGATCGAGGCCGGCGACTATCTGAGCGACGACAAGCTCGACGTCGTCGTTGATCGGCTGTTCCACGCGCTGCGAAACGAGCGCAAGGCCTAGCAGATTGCTCTCACCCGCGCGCTGCCGCCTCAGGCTGCGCGGCGCGCGGCTGTGACTTCCACCGATTGTGCATCCACAGATACTGCTCGGGATACAGGCGGATCAGCCGCTCCATTTCGCGCGCATACGCCGCGGTGATCCAGCGCACGGGATCCCGTTCGTCGCGCCATTCGGCCGGCCGAATCACGCGCTCTGCGATGATGCGATACGCGAAACCGGGGCGGCGGCGCACCGCCACGCCGACCACGATCGGACATTCCTTTGCAATCGCCAGCAGCGCGATTGATTTGTACCACGACGCCGGTCGCCCGAAGAACGGCGCGAAGACGCCCTTGCGGCCGGCGTCCTGGTCCGCCACGAAGCTGACTGCTTCGCCCGAATCGAGCGCCTCTTCCACCGCCTCGGTTGCGCCGCGCTTGAAAACCAGCCGCATGCCGCCCGCGGCGCGTGAATCCACCAGGAACTGATTGAGCAGCGGATTGTCGAGCGGCCGCATCACGGCCACGCTCGGCAGTCCCATCCGCGCCGTCACCCAGCCCAGCAGCTCGAAATTGCCGAAATGCGGCGAGATCATGATCTTCGGCCCGTCGCGCAATAGCTCACGCACCACTTCGCTGAGGTTCTCCGTCTCGACGAGCAGACCCCAATTCGATTCCTGGATGCGGCGCGGCATCGACGGCGCTTCCACGAGGTAAACCTGCGCGAAATGCTCGAAACTCGCACGCGCGATGCGGCGCAACTCGGCCTCGGGATACTCGCCGCCCAGAGCCGGGCGCAGATTGTTCAGCGTGCGTTCGCGGTGCTTGCGGCTGATCGTCCACCAGAAGCGCCCCATCAGCCGCGCAGACCGCAGATTCAGCTCGATCGGAAAGACGTTGACGACGAGCGTCCACACGCGAACCGCCCAATAGAGCAGCGTGAACTGGACGGCGCGCCAAGGCGAACCGGCCTCGCGCCAGGCCGCGCGATACACCGACCAGCGTGATTCGGAGGTGGGACTCATTCTCCTGCGGAAGTCGCCGGCCGTGAACTGGCGGAGCCGCTCGTCCGCTCCGCGATGGTGAACGTCGAGCCCGGCAGCGCGGCGCGCATTTCGGGCTTCATGCCGTCCGGAACCAGCACCGCCGGCGCCGGCCAGGGCGGCGGTTGGTTGCCGTAGACCACATAGCGCTGATCCGGCCGGCCGACGCCGCCGGTAATCCACACGTACGTTTTCGGAAACGGCCGGGCCGCATCGGCCAGCGCCGGCGGGCCTGCGACGTGAAAGCGTACGAAATCCTCGAAGCTCGACACCAGCAAGCGCAGCTCGGGCGCCGACAGCTCGTCGAACATTCGTCGCGCGACGAGTTCGGTTTCGCGCTCGCGATTGCGCCGCCCGCCCTGGAGCTTCAGTAACTCAAGCTGATCGATGATGCGCGGATAGCGCACGTCGCTATACCACACCACGCGCGCATCCTGATGCGCGATCTGGCGCAGCTTCGGCCGGTACTCCACCGGCAGCGCGGCGAGCCTGGCCGCGAAATCGCGGAACGGCGCCTGAGACTGCGCGACGGGCATCACCTGCGACCAGACCCAAAACCCGGCCAGCCACATCGTGCCGACCAGGGCGCCGAAAGCGCTTCCTTCGCAGCGTCGCGCGTAGAGCCACGCCGCCAGGCAGGCGCCGACAACGAACAGGCTTGCGGCGACTACGTACGCGGGGCCGAGTTCAGCCCATGGGTACGTGCCGTAAGGCTCCATCTTGCGACAGAATTCACGCAGGAATATCCCGCCGGCGATGGCGGCCGCGGGCGCAGCCACCCAGACCAACCCCAGGCCGAGCCGATCACGCAGCGGCGTCGCGCGGCGCTTTGGGTCGAAGAACGCCGCGAGTTCCATCCCCAGCAGGCACAGCAGCGGCGGCATCGCGGGCAGGAAGTAGCGCGTTTCCTTGCCGGCTGCGAACGTAAAGAACGCCAGCAGCGTGAGAAACCAGATCAACAGGAACGCCCGGCCGGCGTCGTCGACGCCCGGCGCGCGCCGAAACCCGCGCCACAACGCCTGCGGCAGCGAAAGCGAGAACGGCACGCAGAACGCAAACGCCACACCCAAATAGAGGAAGTACAGCTTCCAATCGCTTCGCTGTTCTTCGACGTTCGGCAAATCACCGGTCAGACGGTCCCAGAATTCGACAATCCACTTGCTGAGCGCCATCTCCTCGTGGCGAACGGCGTGTAGCGCCCACGGCAGCCACGGGAGCAGAAACAGCAGCAATCCCAGCAGGTGCCAGCCCGACCAAAGCACCCGCTCACGCCGCAGAAACAGCACATACGCGACCGCCGGAATGCCGACGCACGCCAGCGGCATCGGCATCTTGTAGAGCATTGCCAGGCCTGCCGCGAGATAGCCGATCATCCACAGGATAGCGCGTTTGCCGCCGCGCTCCTGCTCCGTGCCGACCCAGAACGCGGCCAGCGAGATCGTCATCAACGTCGTGACGCCGAGGTCGCTCGCGGCGCGGTGCGACCAATAGAAAAAGAGCACACTCGCGGCCGTCGCGTAGCCCGCGAAGATGGCGGCGCGCTGCCCTGCGATGCGCAGCGTGAGCCAGGCGATCGTGAAGACCAGCAAGACCGCGGAGACCGCGCTCGGAATCCGTGCCGCGACCGCATCGAGTTCGCCGCGTGCCCACGTGACGAGCACGACGGTCCAGTACGGTCCGGGCGACTTCTGCATGCGCGTCTCGCCCGAGAACGTCGGGATCAGGTAGCCCTCCCAATCACGGCTTTCGAGCATCTCGCGCGCGGTCTGCGCCACCCACACATCCGGCGGATCAAAACCCGCGCCGCCCGACAGGTCGTAGAACGCCACCAGCAGCGACCAGCCCAGCAGAGCTACGAGCCAGGCCTTGGTGGCGGTCGTCAGCGGTTCGCAGGGACAGACGCCGGGCTGAAGCCCCGACGCGTTTGGGCTCGCTGCGCTCATGCGTTGCCGGCCGCCGCGGGCGAGGACAGGCGCTGCACCAGGGGCTGCTCGATAGCGTCATTCAGGCGGTTCATCAGCTCGATGTAGTCCGCCTGCACGCGCATCCACTGTTTGATCAGCTCATGGCCGGCGAGCTGCGACTCCAGCTCCGCCAGCCGGCGCTTGTCGCCGGCCTCGATCGGCTTGCGCTGCATTTCGAGCTGCTGCAGACGGTCGAGGTGGCGGTTGTGATCTTCCAGCAACCGCTGCGCTTCGCGGTCCGATTCCAGCATCGCACGCACGCGCAGATAGGACTGCACACGTTCATGTTGCAGCAAGGCGTCGCCCAGGGCGCGCGCCTGCACCAGCAGCGTGTCGGTATCCATGAATCACCTCAACGACCGCGCCGCGATCGATTCGACTCATCGTAGCGGACGCTGCGCCACGCCGCACCCGCTGACGACGGCGGCGCGGCGCAGTACGATTCCGCAACCGTAGAGCCGATCGTCCGACCAACCGAGGGATTCGCGATGCGCGTCGACCGTCGAGAGTTCGTGAAGGGCGCCGCGTGCGTGGCGGCATTCGGTGCGACGCCAAACGGGTGGAGTACGGCCGCGATGACGGAATCACAGCAGACTGCGCAACCGGCTGCGAGGCCGCTGATGGGCGTCGCCAGCGGCAACGGCGTGCCCGCTCTCGAGCGCGCAGGCCGCGGCATCGCCGCCGGCGAGGATCTGCTCGACGCCATCGTGTCGGGCATCAACATCGTCGAGGATGATCCGAACGACCATTCGGTCGGCTATGGCGGGCTGCCGAACGAGGAAGGCGTGGTCGAGCTTGACGCGTGCGTCATGGACGGGCGCGTACACAAAGCCGGTGCGGTGGCGGCCCTGCAGCGTGTGAAGAATCCGTCGAGTGTCGCGGCGCTCGTGCTGCGGCGGACCGATCACGTGTTGCTGGTCGGCGCGGGGGCGCTGAAATTCGCGAAGGCGCACGGTTTTCCGGAGCAGGAACTGCTGACCGAAGAGGCACGCCGCATCTGGCTGCGCTGGAAAGAGACGCATTCGGAGAACGACGACTGGATCTGCCCGGAAGCCGACAAGGAAGCGGCCCGAGCGCTCCGCGAGATGGGCGTCGAGTGGACGACCGGCACGATTACGTCGATGGCGCTCACTCCCGCCGGCGACCTTGCGGGATGCACATCGACCTCCGGTCTTTCGTACAAACTTGCGGGTCGGGTCGGCGATTCGCCGATCCTGGGCGCGGGGCTGTTCGTCGACAACGCCGTCGGCGCCTGCGGGTCGACGGGTCGTGGCGAGGCGAACCTGCAGAATCTGACCTCGTTCCTCGTGGTCGAACTGATGCGAAGCGGGCGCACGCCGACGGAAGCTTGCCGCGAGGCGCTGCAGCGGGTCGCCGACCGGGTGGAGCCGCGGCTGCGAAACAAGCGCGGGGAACCCGGTTTTCAGTTGAGCCTGTACGCGATCCGCAAGGACGGGCTCGTCGGCGGTTTCGCGATGCGGCCCGGCTCCAAGATGGCTGTTCTGGACGGCGTCGGCGTCCGGATCGTTGAACACGATTCACTGTACGCGGACTAGGCGATCCTGCGCAATATTCAGCCTGGTTAGGTTATTGGACTCGACGACAATCCCATAACTACATTTCTCCGAAGAAGTTCCGGCCAAACTTGATTTCGTTTCTCCACGGTGCCTAGGGTGCCATAGGGGAAGAAGCTAGACGGTCCGCAACCGCGCACGTCGATGCAGGCTCCCTTTGTACATGCAGGCTTCGGAGGAGAAGCAGATGCGCCGACTTTTGGGATCATTGGTTTTGAGCTTGGCACTGGTGCCCGCCGCCACCGCTGCTGAGATTTTCTTCGCGGCTTCGAATGACCGCCTGGTTCGCACAGACCTGTCGACGACGGTTGCGTTCGATCTGTCAGCCGCGGTTCACGCGCTGGAATTCGACGCGAACGGAACGCTGTGGGCGACGTCGCGATCGGATGGCGGCGACGGGACGTGGGATCTGTACCGGGTGGATGACCCGTACGGAACGCCGACGCTGACCCTCGTGACGCCGAACCTGTCGAGCGCCACGCCGGCGATCGCGTTTGACGGATCGACGCTGTACGGGCTCGAGATTGTGAGTTTGACGCGGCAGAACCTCGTCACGATCAACTCGGGGACGGGGGCGTCGTCGATCGTCGGTGCGACGGGCGATATCACGATCCTCGGCGGCGGCATGGACATCGATACCGATGCCGGCGTGATGTACGCGCTAAATCACATCGATTCCACGCTGCATTCACTGGATTACACGCTTTCGGGCGGCCCCGACCCGTCGCCGACGCTGATCGGCGGCCTGTTTGGGGCGGCTTCGGATCGCGCGCTTCGGTCGTCGGACCTGGCGGTTAATGACGCCACCGGCGCGCTGTACGGCCTGCTCGTCGAGCGTGGACCGCTTGAGCCCGCGATCTACTCGATCGATCCGCTCACGGGCGAGGCAACTCTGTTGCTGGACCTCAGCGATCCCGCTCTGCTCGGCGTCGGCGCCGGCGGCACGGGGCTCGCCGTGATTCCGGAACCGGGGTCGCTCGCTCTGCTCGCACTTGGCGGTCTGGCGCTGCTGCGTCGCCGCTCCTAGCCAACCTCACGAACCTCCTCCGATCCTTTGCCCGATAATGACGCCTGACAGGCGTCGTTGTCGGGCTTTTTTGTTCATCTTGAAGAATCTGAGAAAATTCCGCAATTGAACTTGATTCGCCGTACGCCACGTGGCTATTATTCGCCCTGTCCCGAAATCGGGCACGCCGCGTGCGCACGACGGACGCGGCGGAACGGCGGATCGCCCACGGAGAAGTGCCACACGGCGCTGGGCGGTCGTCGGTGAGAGTGGGAGAGAGGAGAGCTTTCGTGAAATCATTCCTTTCGTTTCGTGCGCTCGCACTCGCGGCCGTGGTTGCGGCATCGGCTTCCGCGCAGACGTTCTTCGTCTCGCGCGACGCGAGCCTGCTTCGGACTGACCTGAGCAACTTCAACACCTTTACGCTGTCGGACAACATCCACGCGATGGATTTCGACGACAACGGCGTGCTTTGGGCGACCTCTCGCGACGACAACGAGCTCGGCAAGTGGGAGCTCTACACGATCGACGATCCGTACGGAACGCCGACGCTGAACCTTGTCGCCAACAACATTGAAGGCGTGACGCCCTCGATCGCCTGGATCGGCGGCACCCTTTATGGCCTGCAGGCGTTCGATTCGGGCTCGGGTTTCTTCTCGCGCCTCGTGACGATCAACACCGCGACCGGCTCGCTGACCGCGATCGGAGCGACCGGCGACACGTCGATCTCGGGCGGCGGCGTTGAGTACGATCCGGCGACGGGCGCGATGTACGCCCTCAATCACAACCCTGGCTCTCTCAACACTCTCGACTGGACGCTTTCGAGCAATGCCGATCCCGCGGCGACGCTGGTGGGTGCATTCTCCGGCGAGACCAACATCCGCTCGTCGGGCCTCGGGCACCTGGATGCGACCGGACAGCTCTACGCTACCATCACGGATCGCTCCACGCTGACCCCCGCGCTGTACTCGGTGGACAAGAGCGACGGTACGCTTTCGCAGATGATTGACCTGACGCCGTACCTCGGCGTCGGCGCTGGCGGCTCGGGCATCGCGGTGATCCCGGAGCCTTCGAGCATCCTGCTGGTCCTCGGCGGTCTCGGCGCTCTGATCGGTCGCCGCCGCTAGTCCGTAACAGATTTCGCGACTCTCCTCGGGGTTGGCCGGTCCTGCGACCGGCCAACCCTTTTTTCATTGCGGGTCGACTCATCGACCTTCATCGCCCTCGGGATCGATTCAGCAGGAGCCGCGCCGTCACGCGAGCCGCTCAATGCGGTCTACGGATGATCCGCGCGTCACGCCGCTCTTCCGTGCGCGCCCGTTCGCTCCGAAGCCCGCGCCGCTCGGCCTCACCGGCAAACCCGCCCGGCCGACCAACGATCACACGCTCGCCGGCGCGGAGCACGCGCTTCGCCGGGGCGTGCTGCGAAACCGTGCGCGCTTCGGCGATGCCGTACGGGTCGCTCCGTGCGGCGGCGGACGAAGCGGCGGTGCCGTGGCCCTGCGTCGTCGCGACGCCGCCGGCCGAGGCGCTGTGCTCGTGCGGACCCGCCGCCAGGCTGGCCCCGAAGCTGTGGGACACGTCGCCGTCGCGGTCGAGGCTGAGCGTGAAGTTGGTGGCGATCGAGGAATCGCCGCGCCCGACCGCCTGGCTGAGCGAGAACGACAGTCCGTCCTCGTCGACGCCGAGCGCCACTCCCCGCGCGAGGCTGACGGGGCCGGTTTCGGTGCGGGTGGTGGCAAAGCCCACATCGCCGACGTAGCGTGCGTCGGCCGCCGCAACCGGCGGGCGGTGAGCGCCGCCGCTGACGGAGGCGGAGGTCTGTGCGTCGGAGGCTTCCAGCCGCGGCGCGAGGACCAGGGTCAACAGAGTCGAGCCGATGGTAAGCAACCGTTTCATGGTGCGTTCTCCTTCCGCACCTAGGACGTGGTGACGCGGGCGGGAATTCAACGCGCGATCCGGTTCTCGGATCGCGCTACGCCGCTGCGCCCAGAAGCGCCAGCGTCTCGCGGCCGAGAATGAACAACCCCAGCAGCACGAGCAGGACCGAGAACCCCCTGCGCAGCGTCGTCTGCGGCACGATCGCGCCGAGCTGATGACCGACGAGGGCGCCGGCGATCCCCACTCCCGCAAAGGTCGCGACCACGCTCCACTGTATCGCCGGCCCCGTCGGGTCCAGCAGCCGCAAATGCTGCCAGAATCCCGTTGCCGATTGCATCGCGATGATCACCAGGCTCGTGCCGACGGCTCTGCGCATCGGCAGGCCGCCGAGCAGCACCAGCGCCGGCACAATCAGAAACCCGCCTCCGACGCCGACAACGCCCGTCAGGGTTCCGACGCCGAAGCCTTCGACAAGAGTGCGGACGGCTCGACCGCGGACGGCGCCGGCCGCCGCTCGATTGGCGGCGCCGGGCTGCCACATCATCCACGCCGCCCAGAGCATGACGGCCGCGAAGAGCAGCAACTGAACGGAGCCGGCGAGCGAGTCGGCAAGCCACGCGCCGAAGGCGGTGCCCGCCATGCCCGCGAAGCCGAACCACAGCACCGACGGCCACTCGACGAGCCCGGTCAGCGCGTAGGGCGTGGCGCTCGCAGCCGCGATCGCGCAGACGATGCCCAGCGACTCGGCGATGGCGATCTTTTCTGGATGGTGCAGCACGTAGCGCAGCACGGGAACCGTCAGAATCGAGCCGCCCGAACCGCACAGCCCGAGCGACAACCCCACCAGCAGCGCGCCGACCACGACGACGACCATCGTTCGCCCTCGTCGGCTGCGGCGCCTACCGGGTCATCCCGCCCGCGCGCAACTTGCCGATACGCGATTCCACGGCATGCGACCGAGCAGCGACGCCATGCCGCAGGTGCCCGACGCTCCGGCGAAGAGTAACCCAGCGCCCATGAATCCGCTCAGCAGCAGAAACCACGGCGACACGAACGCGCCCAGGAGCGTGCCGGCGAGCACGAACGAGCCGATCACCATCTGCGTCTGACGCATGACGTCGACGCGCGGCGCGGCTGCGGGAACTTCCGTCGCGAGCCCGGCGTCTTTCCAGGCCTGCATTCCCCCCGCGATGCAGAACACAGGATCGCCACCCGACTGAAAGCGCTGCGCCGCCTCCGCTGCTCGCTTGCCCGATCGGCAATAGAACACCACCCGCTGCCCGGCGAATCGGCTGCGGAGTGCGCTCTCGTCAAAGCCCGACAGCGCGCAGCACTCGCTGCCAACGATGCGTTCCGCCGCGTGCTCGAAATCCTCGCGCACGTCCACCAGCCGCGCTGTTCCCTTCGCAATCCACTCGGCCGCCAACGCCGGCGGAACCGCGACCACCTTCGATTGTTCGATCGTCGTTGCACTCATGGGCAACCCCCCGCACTTTGAAACACGACCCCAGAACACCAGCGAACACGGTCGCCGCCCGACTACCTCTCGACCGCGTGACGCTGCTCCCACGCCAGCATGCCCCCGCGCAGATTCGTAACCGCGAACCCCGCGCGCTGCAGCAACGCGCACGCGCGCGCCGATCGCGCCCCGCTGCGGCAGTGCACGAGCAGGGGCATGTCGTGCGGCACATCCTTGAGCCGGGCTGCGAGTCGCGTGTGTGCGATGTTCAGCGCTCCGGGCAGATGCCCGTCCGCAAATTCGCTCGCGCGTCGCACGTCGAGCACGGTCGCGCTCCGCGCCGCGAGCAGGGCATCAGCCTCGCTCACGTCGATCTCGCGAATCCGCGCCAGCGCCGACGCATCCAGGCTCGCCACTTCGTCCGCCGGGAAAAATCCGCGAATACGATCGAGCCCGATGCGCACCAGATCGCGCACCGCCTCGTCGATCCGCGCCGGGTCGATGATCAGGTGAATGTCCTCTTCGGCGCGAACCATCGAGCCGGCGTCGGTGTTGAACGAGCGCGTGAGCGGAAAAGACATCGCCCCAGGCAGGTGACCGCGGGCGAACCGCTCCCACGGCCGCGTGTCGATCACGGCCACGCGCTGCGTATCCAGCGCCCGCAATTGATCGATCGTCAGCCGCGCCGGCGCCGGCAGACAACCCAACACCGGCGGACCGAGCTTGTTGACGCGCTTCATCTCGGCGAAATACAGCGGCGGTTCCGGCTGACCGGCGAGAATGAAATCGACGAATTCCTTCTCGTTCGTCGCGGCGCGCAGCGCCGGATTGAAGCGGCGCTC
This sequence comes from uncultured Planctomycetales bacterium, assembly GCA_964388675.1. Lineage (GTDB taxonomy): Bacteria > Planctomycetota > Phycisphaerae > UBA1845 > Fen-1342 > CAYMBL01. Next base: position 40,451 of record CAYMBL010000005.1, on the reverse strand, counting down.
GTATCCGATCGTGCTCATCGGCACCGCGCCGAGTGCTTTGCCGCAAGCGCTGCCCGCACCGTGCGCCGGCCAGACCTGCACAAAATCAGGCACGGACTGTAGCTTCGACACGGTTGAAAACAGTCGACGCGCGGACGGCTCCATCGCGCCGGCCTGTCCGGCCGCGGTCTCAAGCAGATCGGGCCGGCCCAGGTCGCCGACGAACACAAAATCGCCCGTAGCCATGCCGATCGGCTCGTTGGCGCCGCCGCCGCGGTCGGTCACCAGAAACGCGATGTGCTCGGGTGTGTGTCCGGGTGTGTGCACGACGCGGAATTCGATCAGGCCCAGCCGGAACGTGTCCCCATCGCGCAGACGCTGAAACTCATAGGCGCCGCCCGCGAGCCGGCGTTCGAGCCATTCGCTGCGCCAGTCCGGGCCGCCCTCGTCCGAGACGTAGACGCGCGCGCCGCGCTCGGCGAGCTCGCGCGCCCCGGAGACGAAATCGGCGTGGATGTGCGTTTCCGCGACCGCGACGATGCGCAGCCCGTTCTCTTCCGCAAGGCGGATGTAGCGATCCACGTCGCGCTCGGGGTCGATGACAATCGCCTCGCCGCTGCGCTGGCAACCGATAACGTACGCCGCCTGCGCGAGCTTCTCGTCGTAGACCATGCGCATGAACACGCGGACACTCCTTTCCGGCGCGCCGGCGAACCGCCGCGCCGACGCTCGTTCTGTGCCCCCGTATCCCCGGACGTTTCAGCGGCCGGAAATTTTTGAACGCGGATGCGCGACCGGCGCCGACAGCTCGCTCAAAACGCGCGCGCGAATCTCGCGCGGCAGCGCGCCTGTCGCGAGCTGCCGGCACGTATCCTGCGCCAGGTCGAGCGAGTCAAAAACCGATCGGCAGCGCTCGCAGACCAGCTCCTGCTCGAACGGAACGCCGCGATCCAGCGCCTCTTGCTTCGCCGTCAGCAGATCGAGACACACCTGCACCGGATACGCCGGCGGCGCTGCGACGTGAGCCGTACGCGGCAACACCTTGTCCAGCTCGGCGCGCAGCTTCAAACGGCCGCGATGCACGCGGATCTTCACCGTACCTTCCGCCAGGCCGAGCACCTGGGCCACCTGCGCGATCGGCAGCCCCACAATCTCCTTGAGAACGAGCGGCAGGCGATACGCCGGGGGCAACGCGACAATCGCAGCTTCGACGGCGCTGCGCGATTCCGCGCGAATCTGCGCGTCGAGGGGCCCCTCGATTTGGCTCACCGGCACCGCAATCCGCCGTTGATCGAACGGCAACAGCTCATCCAGCGACGCCATCCGCGTCGACCGACCGCGCCGCGTACGATGCTGTTTGCGACAGGTGCGAACCGCGATCGTGTAGAGCCATGTGCCGGGGCTGGAGCGACCCTCGAACCGCGACCAGCCGCGCAGCGCCCGCGAAAAGGTCTCCTGGACGAGATCTTCTGCGTCCTGCGGCCGGCCGCAGAGACGCAACCCTAGCGCGTAGATCCGTCCGCCGTATTCTTCGAGCAGTTGCGGTATCGCGAGGTGCGCGGGCGTCTGCGGCTTGGGCGAGACGGCGGGCATGCGCGCGATCTCCACTGGCGACGGCGCACCGCCGCAACATGGTTGCCATCCCCCGGGGCTGACCCGGAAGACATGCTACCGCGGCCGGCGCGGATCAGCGGCAAGCGCAGGACGGGCACCGGACCGAAGCCCACACTCGGCGCGGCCCCTGTCGGCCCCGCCGCCTCGCGCCCAAAAAAAAAAACCGAGCCGCAGGCTCATCACCCGCGGCTCTTTCCCCCCGCCAGGGTCCGTGTCTCGCCACCGGTGCCCTGACAGATTTGCAAAAGATCAATGTCGCGAGCCGCGGCAATTCATGCAGCTCGCGACAAATTTCCTTAACTTCTACTGGCAGTTGGTGTTAAAGTCGGCCAGCATCTGCCCCAGGTCGCCCAAATCGACGATCGTGTCGCCACCGCCGAGCGGGAAGATGTCGCCCTGCGACCGGGACTTGCCGCCCACGCCCGGCTCGAAATTCGCCAGCACCGCACCCAGGTCGGACAGATCGACCAGGCAGTCACCCTCGCCCGCCGGGAAGATGTCGCTGCGGTCGCAGCCGCCCTGCGGATTCGGACAGCCCGCGCCCTCTACCGCGATGCTCACGTCGTCGATCAGCATCGTGTTGATGTTGCCCGCGCCCTCGCCGCGATAGCAGAAGCGAAAGTCATTCTTCTGCCCGTCGACGCTCAGCGCGATCGGCAGCGATACCGGCGCGCCGCCGTTTGCCGTCGCAGAGACGGTGTTCGCGTCAAAGTCGACGCTCAGCGTCAGCTCGACCCACTGCCCGACCGCGGTCGAGCCCGTGAGCGAGTACAGCGGCGTCGACGCCGCGGCCCCGCCGATCCCCGTCACGACGAGATTCGCGCCCGTGCTGGTGAACTCGATGCCCCACGCGTTGGAATAGACGAACGTCCCGTTGTTGAAGTGCTGAATCACCAGCCGCGGCTTGGTGTCCGTGCCGCCCGGCGGCGTCGCCTCGAGATTGATGTGCCAGGTCCAGGTGTAGTTTGACTCGCTCTCCGGCGTTACTGGCCCCGTGTAGAAGCGATTCTGCACGTTTGCCGAGTCCTGATCGCGAACGCGCAGCCAGCGCGTCGAGGTCGAGCCCGGCCGCGGCGAGACGATGCCCAGCACGTCGTTCACGGCGCGAATCGTGAACACGCCGGGCGCGCTGTCATTCACCACGACGTAGTTCACCATGGCGCTGACTTCGTCGCCCAGCGACACCGCTTCGTAGTCATCCATTCCGGCCGGCGCCGCAAGATTGGTCGGCACCGTGGCCGCCGGCGTGCTGTCAGCGACGCCCAGCGTCGGCGTCTGGTCGATGTACCAGTCGCGCGGGTCGTTGCCGAATCCGTCCCACGCCAGCGACATGCCGGCGGGCGGCGCGGGCGCGAAGACCGTCGTGCTCGGCCACGCCGGCGGCACCTTCGCCGCCGCCACCCCCATGCGGCCGACGTTGGCCGCCGGACCCCACTTCACGCCGTGAATCAGGTTGGTCGACGACGTGAACGGCGACGACGTGTAGAGCCACATGTCGCTGTCGGCGTCCACGAGCGACGGCACCGTGATCACCAATCGCGCCCCGGCGCCAAAAACGGTGCCGATCGGCAGACTGGGGTAGATGAACGTGTGGCAGATCGGGTGCAGCGAGGTCGTTGTGAACGCCGCGCCCGTGTTCGTGAGCTCTACTTCGTCCGTCGTCGGAATGACCTCGGTGATGCGCACGTTCGTGATCTGGGCCCCGGCCGACGCGGCCAGCGCGGACGCCGCCGTGAAGGCGAGAAATCCCCTCAACTTGTTGTTCATGATCGTTGAACCCTCCGCGGGAAGCTGTGATCGCTCACGCACGCGGCCCCGATGCCGAGTGCGCGGCGAAGTGAAGGACAGTCGTTGTCGGCGCGATCCTTTGCGCACGACGCAAATCCAGATGTCGCCACGCCCGCGAAAGATTGCAGAACCGACGAAATTCGCCGCAATTAGCGGCTGCCGCGAAGCATGTCTTGATTATCTCGGACCCGCGGACCCGTTGCGCTTGCATTGCGCACCGTTCTTTCGGACCCTTCCCTAGCGGAGGCCGCGCACGCTGCGGAGAGACCATGCCCAACACACGCCGACTCACGATCGACCCGCAGCTCGTCACAGAGCTGCTCGATCGGCTCGACGCCGAGGAACGCGCGGGAGGCGTCCGGCGCATGCTGCGCCGTCAGCACGAGCAGCGCTTCCGTTACCGCGTGCCGGACGTGCTGGTCGAAGTGCAGGTCTCGCGCGAGGAGCGTGTGCCGTATGTAGGCGTGGCACGCAATCTGGGCCGCGACGGAGTTTCGCTGCTGGTCGGCAACCTGGTGCACGCTGGCTGCGTCTGCACCGTGCACCTCATCACGATTCGCAACAACTCGCAGGCCGTCACCGGCAAGGTGGTCGGCTGCCGCTATCTCGAGGGCAGCGCCTGCGGACACCTGATCGAAATCCAGTTCGACCGGCCGATCGACCCGGCGAGCTTCGCGGCCGGCGCGATCCGTTCGCGCGTGCTGGTCGTCGACGACAGCCCGATGGCGCGCAAACTGCTAAGCCATCTGCTCTCGGGTCTGAACGCCGAAGTCGACGTCGCGGCGAACGGGGTCGAGGCGCTCGAGCGCGCCACCAGCGAGAACTACGACCTGATCATGATGGACATCGAGATGCCCGAGCTTGACGGGCTGACCGCGACGCAGATGCTGCGCTCGAAGGGCTACACGCGCGCCATCGTCGCGATCTCCTCGCTGCCCGAGGGCGAGCAGCGCGACCGCTGCCTGCACGGCGGTTTTGACGACTTTCTGCCCAAGCCGCCGCGCCAGGACTCGCTCGCCGAGATCATCGAACGCAGCAAACCGGAGCCGCTCGTGAGCGCGCTTCTGCATGACCCCAGCATGGCCGGCCTGATCGACGAATTCGTGCGCGATCTGCCGGCGCGCGTCACCCTCATCGAAACGGCACTGGCGCGCGAAGACCTCGACGCGCTCGGCGTCGAGCTGCGAAAGCTCAAGGGCGAAGCGGGTGGCTTCGGCTTCGAACCGCTGGCGTCCGCTGCGACTCTGCTCGAGCACGCGCTCAGCACAGGGGGCGAGCTGCCCGGCCTGCGGCGCGCCGTCGCCGACGTGATCCGCCTGTGCCTGTCCGCGCGTCCGGCCACCTACTCGCCGACGACGTGGACCGCGGGCGCAGCCGCAACCTGACTCCGCCAAAACCTCAGACGACAGGCGGCGCTTCCAAACCAAGCTCCGCCAACACGCGCGGCACGCCCGCCAGGTCCACCTCACGCAGCTCCCGCGCAGAGAGCAGCACAAGCGTGCAGCGGAGCACAGCCCGGCCGGTGACCTGCGCAACCGCCGCGGCGTAGAGCTGCAATTGCCGCTCATACTCCACCAACCGCGCGCGGGCCGCCTCGTTGTCGAAACGGTCGGTCTTGTAGTCGAGCAACCAGACGCCGCTATCGCGCTCCAGCAGTGCGTCAATGACGCCACGGATCAACACGGGCTCGCCGCGACCCGCCAGCGACGGCGCTACAACAAAGGGCTGTTCCCGGAGCAGCGTGCTGCCGGCGCTGCGCAGCGCCGCGCCGACTTCAGTAGCCATCAGCCACGCGCAGTCGGCAATCGGCGTCAGCTCGGCGTCGCGTGCGCTGAGCTGCCCAATGCCCACCAATCGCGTCAATTCGCGGCGACACGCGCTCTCGGAATCAAGCTGCGCCAGATCGGCGTGCCTCAGGAAGCGGTGCGCCGCGGTGCCGACGTCGCGGCCGTCGGGCGCTGCATCGGCGACGAACCGCGGACCGCGCAGCGTGGCAGATTCTGCGCGCGGCGCGTCGGCCCCGGCCACCAGAATCTCATCGCCGGCGTCACGCTTCGCCAAAGTGACCGACACCGCGGCGACTTGCTGCGCCAGTTGCATATCAGGATTCGCCAGGCACAGTTCCTGCGCCCGCGCGACCCACCGCGCGTCGGCGGCGGCTTCCGGCGGATTCTGGTTGATTGGCGCGGGTTGCGGCGGTTCGGCGAATGCGTCCGCGGGATGATCGACGATCGCCAGCCGCCCGCCCGCCGCCGCCAGAATCGCCCATTCCAGCACACTCGCCGCGTCTTCGCGCACGACGGTCGGCAGCGGCGTGCCTAGCGCGGCGCCGGCGCTATCGAGCGCCTCGCGCGGCCGGCGCTCGGTCAACTGTCCGACGACGAAAAACCGCTCCCGGGCGCGCGTTCCGGCGACGTACAGCAACCTCAATTCTTCTTCGCGCTCGCGCCGCGCGGTCCGCGCGAGTGCGGCGCTGCGGGACGCGGTCTCGACGACGCGCCAGTTGGCGACGTCTGTGAACGTGAGGCCGATTCCGGCGGCTTCGTCGCAGCAGATGGCGTCGGCGCGCGGTGCGATGCGGGCCCCGGCGTTGAGGAGCCAGACCACGCCGAATTCGAGCCCTTTGGCGGCGTGGATCGTCATCACGCGCACCACGCCGCGCGCGGCGGGCGGCGTGAGCGCGGGGGCGCTGCCCTGCGCTTCGAGCGCGTCAAGCTCCGCCAGAAACTCGCCGAGCGAGTCGCGGTAACCGTCGGCGAGTTGCTGAAACGCGCGCAGGGCCGCCACGCGGTGCTCGCCGCCGCGCTGCCCGGCCGCGAAATGCTCGAGCGCACCGTCGCGCACGACCGCGCGCACGAGCGTGCCGACGGGCGCGTGCGTCGCGATTTGCCGCCATTCGGCGACGCGGGCCAGCAGCCGGGCCGGGCCGGCGGTGGGATTCTGTTGCGCGTCGGCGAGTACTGCGTCATGAAACGCGCGCTCGGAGCGGCGACGGCGGATCGCGAGCAACTCGGTTTCCGGGCAATCTCCGAGCGGGCCGAGCAGACAAGCCGCCAACGCGCCATCCTGGCGGCGGTTGACGATCAGGCGCAGCGCGTTGCGCACGCCGGCGACTTCGAGACTGTCGAGCAGCGATTCGCGTCCGGCGGCGACGGCCGGCACGCCGGCGCGGCGCAGTTCGCGTGCAACGCGCGATGCCTTGCCGCGCGCCGTGCGAAGCAGCACGACGATGTCGTCGAATCGCAGCGCGCGGCGGATTGGCCGGCCCTCGGGGCCGCGCTCGACGACGGTTTCGCCATTGGCGATGAGGCGCAGAATTTCCTGTGCCGCGAGGCGCGCCTCGCGTTCGATCGACTCGGCGGGCCGGCGCGGGCGCGTCGCGGCGCCTGGCGCAGGCGGAGCGAGCGCTTCGCGCGGCGGCGCGGCGAGCGCGTGAATCTGCAAGCGCGGCTCGGCGCTCGCAGCGGCCGACTCGGGTTCGAGACGTCGCGCTACCATTTGCTCCGGCGCGCCGTAGTCGACGCCGCCGAGGTCGGATGAGAGAAGCCGGCCGAAGAGCGTGTTCAGGTCGGCTGCGAGTTGCGCGTCGCTGCGGAAGTTGTCCTGCAGCGGCTCGACCCGGCCGATTTCGAGGCCGCCGCGAATGCGCTGCACGCGCTCGGCGAACAACCGCGGCTCAGCCTGTCGAAACCCATAGATGCTCTGTTTGACGTCGCCGACGAGGAACAGATCGGCGTCGGGGCGCACCGCGTTCGTGACGAGTTCGACCAGGCGCACCTGCAGCGGGCTGGTGTCCTGAAATTCGTCCACCAACACTGAGCGATAGCGCCGCTGCAACTCGCGCGCCAGAGGCGTCGGGCCGGTCGCGCCGCCGGCGCCTGGCGCCTCGAGCAGCGCCAGCGCCAGTCGCTGCACGTCGTCGAACTCGTACGCGTGGCGGCGGCGCTTGGCGTCCGCCAGACCGCGGCGAAATGCCTGCGTGAGCTCGAGCAGCGCGGCGAGCCAGTCGGCGGCGACCGGCGCGATCTCGATCCGCAATTGCCGCTCGGCGATCTGCTTGCGAACGGCGGTGGCGCGGCGGCGCACGCTGTTGATCCACTCGCCATCCGCGGTCGACAGGCTGCGCCGGCCGGTGGCGCGCGGGAGCGCGAGCGGTCGATCCGGGGTCGCCGCCTGGGCATTCAACCATTCGCGAAGGTCGGTGAGAATGCGAAGCGCGGTGGTCGATTCGAGCAGCGGCTCGACGGCGTCGCATAGGGCCACGCAGTCGGCGGCGCGCCGGCGCAGCGCCGCGTCGAGCACGTCGGCGGCACGGGCGCGAAGCTCTGCGTCCGACCCGCGCGACTCGGCGAGCCGGGCCGCCAGCCAGTCGTCGGGCGTCAACAGGCGCTGCGAAAACGCGTCCAGAGCCGTGAGCGATTCGCGCACGAACTCGTCGCTGGCGCGGGCGCCGCGCTCGAGCCAATCGCGCGTGCGCGCGAAGAGCGGCGCGTCAGTGGCGTACACCGCTTGCAGCAGCTCGCGCAAGCACTCGGCGCGCAGCAGCGCCGACTCCTGTTCGCCGAGGATGCGGAAGGCGGGATCCACGCCGGCCGCGGCGAAGTTCGCGCGCACGAGCCGCGCGCACCACGCGTCGAGCGTGCCGATCTCCGCGCCGTCGAGCAGCAGTTGTTGCCGCGCGAGCCAGGAGCGCTCCTCGCGAGAAGCGGCCTGGGTTGCGGCTTGCCGCAGTCCGGACGCGATGCGGGCGCGCATCTCCGCGGCGGCGGCGCGGGTGAACGTGACGACCAGCAGCTCGGATACGCTGCATTGCCGCTGACGCACGAGCGCCACGCAGCGACGCGCGAGGACTTCGGTCTTGCCCGAACCCGCCGACGCGGTGACGAGCAGCGGTCCGCCGCGATGGTCGATGGCGCGCTGTTGCGATTCGGTGAGGTTCACGGCGTGCCCTCGGCGCTGTCGGGCGCGGGCGGGGCGGGAAGTCGCGTGCGCGGCGGGACGGCCGGTACGGTCAGCTCGATGAGGCGCGGGCGGTGATACTCCTCGTCGTAGCGGCAGATCGCGGCGAAGTCACAGGACACGCACGCCAGCCTGCGACGCGGCGTGTCGAACAGCGGTGCGGCTTCGACGCGGCGAGCGCAAAGCCCATCCACCGCGACGGCGATCGTCTCGCGAGCGGTGTCGAGGCGCTCCGCCAGCTCGGCGGCCGCGAGCACGTCTGACGCTCTGCGGAAACCGCTTCGCACAAGCGTGATGTTCGCAGCCGGGGAGGGGCGCGCCCGCAGATCGCGATCCAGCGCGAAGACCAGGTTTGCGTCGAGCATTCCCCGCGGCATCAGCAGCGCAGCGCGCTGCGCCGCGCGCTCCGCCGGGGTGTTTTGCGCTGCGAGGGCACGCACCGACCCGGCATTGGGAAAGAGCGGGGCGAGGAATACGCCGGCGACTTCGCTCCAATCGGGCGACGACTCGGCCAGCGCCAGTGCGTACACCATGATCTGTAGCGGCGCGCCGGTCAGCCAGGTCGGGCGCGCGCTGAGGATCGAACGCGGCCGGGCGGTCTTGTAGTCGTACGCGAGTGCGTAGAGCCGGCCTGCAACCTCGGCGACGTCGACGCGATCGATTCGTCCGTGAATGCGGCCGATGCGACCCGCGCGCGTGCGGATGGTCACGGCCGGCGCGGGCGACGACAGGCCGAAGCCGGATTCGACGCGCAACGGCTTGAAGCGGCCGAGCCGCCAGCGCAGGCCGTGAGCCAGCACCAGCGAGCGCAGGTGCCCCGCGAGCAGCTTCAGATGAAACGCCAGATCGGGTCGCCGCTCGGCGTGGTCGGCGGGCAGATCGTCCTGCACGTCGCGCAGGGCTTGCTGCAACCGAACGGCCCATTCGTCGTCAGAGATTTTCCGCACGTCGGCGCGATCCTCGATCACGCGCCGCGAGAGATTGGCGAGCGCCTCGTGCGCCAGGTCGCCCAACTCGCGATCGAGGCGCAGCGGCCCGCGCTCCACGCGCAGCCGCAGCTCGGCGCGGAGGAAATGGCGATAGGGGCAATCGAGGTAGCTCTGCACGGCGCTGACCGAGCCGCTCCACTCGCTCTCCGGGCGGTCATCGGTCGCGGGAAGCGTGAACGCCGCGGGAGCGTAGGTGCGTCCGCGCAGCAGGCGGTCGAGCACGGCGCGCGGCTCGGGTTGGTCGCGCAGGCGTTCGATCGCGGCGGCGGCGCTCGCGGCGCAGGTCAGGTCGGGACTGAAGCGCGCGTAGGCGAGATCGGAAAGAGTGGTCGGCGGTGCGTCGCGCGGCGGGGTCTCGACTTGCAGACCGGGAAGCGCGCTCAGCACGTCCTGGAGAAACGGCGAGGGATGTGCCGGCTCGCCGTCGGCGGCGGTCTCGGAGTAACTGATCGTGAGCGCGTGGGACGCGCGCGTCAGCGCGATGTACGCGAGCAGTCGCTCGGCGCGCGGGTCGGTGGCCGGTCGGGCGAGTCCTTCCATTTCAACAGTTTGAAACGCGAGCCGCTCGCCCGGACCGATCAGCGGGTCGTCGGCGGGTTGTGCCGGAAATGCCCCCTCGTTGAATCCGATCAGCCAGACGTGTCGAACCTCGGGATGTCGGCTGCGCTCGATCGAGCCGATCAAGACCTGATCGAGCGTGGGCGGGGTCAGGCCGATGGTGGCGTCGCGCAGGTTTTGTCCCAGCACGTCGCGAAACTCGTCGGCCTCGAGCTGAGTTCCGCCGAGAAGTTCGTGCACCTGTTCGAGATGGGCGACGAGCGTTTCCCAGGCCTGGCGATGCAGCTCGGCTTCTTCGAAGCGACCGAGCCGACGGGCGCGTTCGATCCAGCGCGACAGGCTGCGCGCCACGCCGAGACTCTGAAGGGTCTCCGCCAGACGCTCGGCCCATTCGCGCGCCGAGGCTGTGCGCCCGGTCAGAGGCTCGAGCGCGAGCAGGCCATCAGCGAAGCGCACGCGCGCGGCGTCCGTTTTGCGGCGCGAGGGCGGCTCTGTGCTCCGGGAGCGACGGCGAAAATCCCAGATACTCCGCCGCCAGGCCGCGAGCCCGTCGACTGCGTGTTCCAGCGCCTCGGAATCGACGCGTTCCTCGCTGCCGGTGGGCACTCCGGACAAACCGCTGTGCAGCACTCGGCGCAGCGACCGCCCCGAGAATCGCTCGCGCACCGCGTCGAGCAGCGCGAGCACAAGACGGCAGATCGCGTGCGATTCCAGGCTGCGCCGCTGGTCGAGGAAGTACGGGATGTGGTACTCATCGAAGACGGCGGCGATCGCCGATTCGAGGCCGGTGAGGTCGCGTGCGACGAGCGCGAAGTCGCGGAAGCGGCTCCCTTCGACGGCGACCTGGGTGCGGATGGCCGCTGCCGCGATACGCAGTTCTTCGCGAGCGTCTCGCGTGCGCAGCACGCGCACCGAACCGTCGAGCAGCAGCGTTTGCGCACTGCTCGAAGGGGTGGGCGGGGCCGCCAGCGTGCTTTCGAGAGCGCGCAGATCCCAGGATTGGAATCGCCGAGGATCACGCGCAAGCCGCACCGGCGGGCGAATCTCAATGCCGTCGGCGCGAAACGCGCGCGCCACGTGCCGCAGCGTCGCGTCGACCGGCGCGAAGAGCGACCAATCGTCGGCGGCGGGCGCCGCGGCCGGCGATTCGGCTGAGGTCAGGAAGGTGAGAAACACCTCGCGCGCCCGGCGCGCGAGCAGCCGCAGCGTCTCGAATTCCTGCCCGGTGAAGCCCGCGAAGCCGTCTATCCAGACGAACGCGGAGGGCAGCCACGCGGCGCGCTCGAGCGCGAGGCGAGCACGCTCGTGCTCGCAGGCAGCGTCGACGCGCGCGTCGCCCAGCCACGCGCGGTATTCCGCGAGCACCTGCGCCAGCGCTTCGAGCCGCAGACGCACGTTTGGCGATTCTGCGGCGGCGGCGGCGCGGCGGACGTCGTCGGGCGTGAGGGCCTCGGTGAGCATCTGCTGGATCGCGGATTCCAGCCGCGCGATGAAACCGGGCGAGCGCAGTACGGCCCCGAACGCCAGTGGTGCGAGCGGGGCGCGGCCGAGGGCGAACCGCAGCGCGAGCCGCCGGGCGCCGGAGTCGACGCGCTCGAATGCGGCGCCGGCCTCGTCGAGCGTGCGGCGCGTCAGGCGGCTGAAGCCGGCTATCTCCGCCCGCAGGAACCCGCGGCGCGGCGCGGCGAGCGCCAAGGCACGCTCGGTCTGAAACGTGGCCTGCTCGGGAACGAGCAGCAGCAGGCGCGCGGGGTCGCCGACGTCGCGCAGGCGCGCCGCTGCGCCCTGAATGCAGAAGTGCGTCTTGCCGGAGCCGGCGCGCCCGAGCACGAACGTGACGGACATGGCGACCGCTTCCTTACGACGCGAACCGACCAGCGCCGGTCGCCGTTACCAGGTGGTTCCCTGCGGACCGTCCTGCAACTCCACGCCGAGCGCCGCGAGCCGATCGCGGATGAGGTCGCCCATCGCGAAGTTGCGATTGCGGCGCGCATCGGCGCGCAGGTCGACGAGGACCTGAATCAGATCGTCGCGCCGGCTCGAGCCGGCGTCGGCGGCCGCTTGCCACGACAGGCCGAGGGCGTCTTCGGTGGTTGTGCGAAGCAGATCGCGCGCCGCGGCGAGATCGGACGCCGGCGCGGCCTCGCGCAGCCAGCCGCCGCACTGCTTCGAGAGATCGAACAGCGCCGCGAGGGCGGCGGCGGTGTTGAAGTCGTCGTTCATCGCGGCGACGAAGCGCTGCTCGACGTCTCGCAATGCGCCGCGGATTTGCGGGCGCTCGGCCCGATCCGGGATCGCGTGGCTGCGTGCGACGTCGAGCGGCTGCGCCGGGAGCGGCGCCGGCGGAATCGATTGCGCGGCGCGCGTGAGTTCCGCGAGCGTGTCGCGCAGCTTGTGCGAGCCGCTCTCGGCGGCGCTGAGCGCATCGTTCGAGAAGTCCAGCGTGGCGCGGTAGTGGCTGGTGAGAATGAAATGGCGCACGACCGCGGGCTCGAAGGTCTTCTCGAGCAGGCTGTGCCCGCGATGGAGGATGTCGGCGATGCCGATGCCGTTGCCCAGGCTCTTGGCCATTTTCTTGCCGTTGACGGTGCACATGTTGTTGTGCAACCAATAGCGCGCGAGAGGTTCGCCGGTGGCGGCTTCGCTCTGGGCGATTTCGCATTCGTGGTGGGGGAAGAGGTTGTCGAGCCCGCCGCCGTGAATGTCGAATGTTTCGCCGAGGTATTTCATGCTCATGGCGGAGCATTCGATGTGCCAGCCGGGGAAGCCTTCGCCCCAGGGGCTGCTCCAGCGCAGGATGTGCTCGGGCTCGGCGCGTTTCCAGAGCGCGAAGTCGGCGGGGTTGCGTTTCTCGCCGCGCGCGGCGACGCGAGTGCCGCTTTCGCTCTCTTCGAGCGAGCGTCCGCTGAGCTCGCCGTAACGCGGGAAGGAACGGACGTCGAAATAGACGGAGCCGCCGGCCTCATAGGCGCAGCCTTTTTCGATCAGCCGCTGGGTGAGCTCGATCTGTTCGGGGATGTGGGCGCTGGCGCGCGGCATGATGTCGGGCCGCACCATGTGCAGCGCGTCCATGTCATCGAGCCAGGCGCGGCCAAAGACTTCCGCGACCGCCATGGGGTGCATGCCGCGACGGCGGGCCTCGCGAACGACGGGGTCCTCGCCGTCGTCGGAGTCCTGCGTCAGGTGGCCGACGTCGGTGATGTTCTGGACGTAGGTGACGTCGTAGCCCAGAAAGCGCAGCCAGCGCACCATGACGTCGAAATGCAGGGCGCTCTTGGCGTGGCCGAGGTGTCCGGGGCCGTAGACCGTGACGCCGCACTTGTAGAAGCCGACCTTCGGCGGGCTGAGCGGGGCGAACGGTTCGAGGCGACGGGTAAGGCTGTTGTAAAGACTCAAGGGCATTGCGGACCTCCGGACGCGGGTGGATTGTAGCTTGGGGGCGCGGCGCCGCCGGGCGGCGCGGCGGGGCTTGCGAATGCGGTTTTTTCGACGGCTCGGAAGCGAATAGAATGGGATGACGCGCTGTGCGGCCGAGGTGCGGCTTGCCGGCGTTTCCGGGGAAGCGCATGCATTCAGTCGAGGCGTCGTCGCCGTTCAGCCCGATCGAGGAAATTCTGGCGGAGCTGCGCGGCGGGCGGATGATCGTGCTGGTGGACGACGAGGATCGCGAGAACGAAGGCGATCTGGTCTGCGCTGCGGAGACGATCACCCCGGCGATCGTGAACTTCATGCTGCGGCACGGACGCGGCACACTTTGCGTGACGCTGACGCGTTCGCGCTGCGAGCAGCTTCAACTGGCGCCGCAGACGCCCGTCAACAACACACGCTTCGGCACGGCGTTTACGGTGACCATCGACGGCGCGCCGCACCTGGGCGTGAGCACGGGCGTATCGGCGTTCGACCGCGCGACGACCATTGCGCGCACCGTGGCCGAGGAGGCGCGACCTGAGGATTTCGTGCGTCCGGGACACGTCAATCCTCTTATCGCGCGTGACGGCGGTGTGCTGGTTCGCGCGGGGCAGACGGAAGGCTCGGTCGATCTGTGTCGGCTCGCGGGGCTGATGCCCGCCGGCGTGTTGATCGAGATTCTGAACGACGACGGCACCATGGCGCGCGTGCCGCAGCTCACCGAGTTCTGCCGCACGCACGGACTGAAGATGTGCACGATCGCGGCGCTGATCGAATATCGGCTGCAGCGCGAGCGGATCGTCGAGCGCGTCGAGGCGATTCCGCTGCGCAACGAGTACGGCGACTGGCGTCTGCTGGCTTATCGCTCGGCGGTCGACTCGGGCCTGCACCTGGCGCTGTGCATGGGCGACCTGGGCGACCCCGATGCCACGCCGCGCGACGAACCGGCGCTGGTGCGCGTGCATTCCGAGTGCCTGACCGGCGACGTCTTCGGCTCGCAGCGCTGCGACTGTGGCGGCCAACTGCACGCCGCGATGGCCATGATCGCGCAGGCCGGACGCGGGGCCGTGCTTTATTTGCGGCAGGAAGGGCGCGGCATCGGGCTGCTCAACAAGCTGAAGGCCTATCGCCTGCAGGATGAGGGGCTCGACACGGTTCAGGCGAACCAGGCGCTCGGGCTGCCGGCCGACCGGCGCGATTACGGCGTCGGAGTGCAGATTCTGCGAGACCTGGGGCTGACGAAGCTGCGGATCCTCACGAACAACCCCAAGAAGGTCAGCCGGCTCGAGGTCTACGGGCTGAGCGTGGTCGAGCAGTTGCCGCTCGAAATGCCGCCGAACGCGACCAATCGCCGCTATCTCGAAGCGAAGAAATACAAGCTGGGGCACAACCTGCGGCAGGTCTGATCGCGGCTGGCTCAGGCTGTCAGCGCGAAAATCTCGACGCGCCCGGGCCCGTGCACGCCGGGCACCAGCACGCCCTCGATGTCCGCGGTCTTGCTCATGCCGGTGATCAGATTCACGTTGCTCGAGCCGTTCAGCGGCCGGGTCGAATCCAGCTCATCCAGCGCGCGCAGCCAGTCCCACAGGTCCGGCAGAATCTGATCCACGGTCAGCAGCACGCAGTGCATCGGCGGCACGAGCGACCAGGCTCGCGCGCGACTGGGCCCCGCGGAGCAGACCACCGAGCCGGTTTCGGCGATCGCCGCATCGGCGCCGGTGACCGCCGCATCGAGCGCGAACAACTCGTCGTCGTCGCGCGGCGTCGCAACATCCACGCCGGCCGCGCGGAGGACGTCGCTGAGCGCGGCGGCTCGCACCGCGTCGAGCGCGCCGCTCGCGCCGAGGAGCACTCGGCGAGCCGACTGCGCGGCCAGCGCCGCGGCCACGCGTTCCACCCAGTTCGCCAGCGTCACGAGGTGCACGTGCGCTCCCGTGCGCTTTGCGGCCGCGGCAAACCGCGCCGGCAGATCGTCGGACGCATCGACCTGCCGAACCGCCGGCTCGAGGTCGTCGGGCAGGCTCTCGCCGCAGCCGGGCAGCCGCCCGCGCAGTGATCGCAGCCAGAGATCGAGCTCGGGCGTCATCGCCTGCCTCGCAACTCGCGCTGCCAGCGTTCGCGGAAAGACTGCTTCGGCAGCGGCGGGAGATCGCGCGACTCGGTCCAGGCCCACAGCGGTCCGGGCCCGTGGCGCGTCCAGCCGTCGCCGTCAGGCCGCAAGGTTCGTTGCAGAAGCCATTGCGCCCAGCGGTAGCGGCGCGGCGAACGCATGAACCAGTTCCAGACGGCGAGCGCGAAACGCTTGTCGCGCGGCACGAATCCAGGCGACGCCGCGCGCAGCTTCGCGAGGATCAGAGGAATGTCGATGCGAACGGGGCAAGCGGCCTCGCACGCTCCGCACAGGCTCGAAGCGCGCGGCAGATCCTCGTGACCGCTCATGCCGCGCAGCAGCGGGGTGATGAGCGCGCCGATCGGCCCCGGATAGACGCTCGCGTACGCGTGTCCGCCGATGTTGCGATAGACCGGGCAGGCATTCAGGCACGCGCCGCAGCGAATGCAGCGCAGCACCGACTGCAACTCGCCGCCGAGCAGCCGGCTGCGGCCGTTGTCGAGCAGCACGATGTGCAGTTCCTCGGGGCCGTCGAGCTCGTCGGCCCGGCGCGGCCCGCGCAGCAGTGTCGTGTACACGGTCAGCGGCTGGCCGGTGCTCGAGCGCGACAGCAGTTTGAGAAACACGGCCAGGTCGCGCGTGCGCGGAATGAGCTTTTCGACGCCCATCAGCGCGACGTGCACCCGCGGCCGCGTGATCGACATGCGCCCGTTGCCTTCGTTCGTGCAGAGCGCGATCGCGCCGCTGGCGGCGATGCCGAAGTTGACGCCGGTGATGCCCAGATCGCAGCGGCGAAAGACGTCGCGCAGGTGGCGGCGCGCGATCTGCGTCAGCGCGACGGGGTCCTCGGTGTATTCGCAGCCGAGCTCGCGCTGCATCGCGCGGGCGACCGCCTGCCGATCCTTGTGGATGATCGGCGTGACGATGTGGCTCGGCCGGTCGCGATCGATCTGCACGATGAACTCGCCGAGATCGGTCTCAACCGTGCGCACGCCCGCCTGCTCGAGCGCGTCGTTGAGGTGAATTTCCTCGGTGGTCATGCTCTTGGCCTTGACCGCCAGCTTCAGCCCGCGCTCGCGCGCAATCGACACGATTCGCCCCTGGGCCGCGGCCGCGTCGGACGCGAAGTGCACGTGCGCCCCGGCGGCGCGCGCGTTGCGCGTGAACTGCTCCAGATAGTCGGGCAGTTGATCGAGCGTATGCTGCTTGATGCGGGCGGCCAGCGTGCGCAGGCCCTCCGCATCGCGAAGCTGCGCCATGCCGTCGGCGCGCTGCTCCACCTTTCGCAGCGTCGCCAGGTGCACGGCGCGAATCACGCGCTCGTCGCGCTGCGCCGCGGCCACGCGCGCCCGAAACGACTCGGTCGGCGGCCCGGCCGGCGCGCTCACGTTGACGCCTCCGCCAGGCCGAGCGACTCCTCGAGCAATTCCGCCAGGTGTCGAAACCGCAGCGGCAACCCCGCGCGATGGGCGCCGCCCATCAGGTTCAGGCTGCAGCCGCCTTCGCTGCAGACAACGTCGCGGCAGCCCGTCGCGCGCAGCTCCTCGAGGCGATCGTGCAGCATCGCCGCGGAGATTTCCGGATAGTCGACGGCGAACGAACCGCCGAAGCCGCAGCACAGGTCGGCGTGCGCCGGCGGCCGCAGGTGCGGAGCGCTGGCCCCGCCGAGCCAGCGCTGAAGCTGGTCAATCGAGTACACGTGCCGCGCGTGACAGGGGTAGTGCATCGTCAGCGGGTCGCGCGTGCGAACGAGCGCGCCGACGTCGACATGCAGCCGTTTTTCGAGAAACTCGCCGAACTCGAAGGTGCGCTCCGCGAGCGCGCGCGCTGCGCTGAGCGCCGCCGGGTCATCGGCCAGCACCTCGGGATAGTGCGCGCGCACCGTATTCGCACACGACGCCGACGGCGTAACCACGCACTCAGCCCCCGCGAACACCGCGATCATGCGCCGCGCCAGATCGGCGGTGCGCTGCGGAAACCCGGCGGTCCACGCCGGCTGGCCGCAACACGTCTGCTCGGGCGGAAACTCGACCTGACAGCCGAAGTGGCGCAACACGCGCACCACCGCCACGCCGACCTGCGGAAAGAACGTGTCGCTCAGGCAGGTGATGAACAGCGCGACGCGCACGGGGTCTCCGCTTGAATGCGGGGGAGTGTAGCGTCAGCGTGGCGGATTGCGGCGGGTCACCGGCGACAAGCTCATCTGACCGGACCGACCTCAGCCTCGTGCTTGCGAGCTTCAAGCCGTGCCCGGGCGATCCCGCGTACGACGACCTCAGCCGGCACGTTCGCCGACGACGGCAACGACTGGGTCAACCTGGGCGACCTCGGCGTCGTGCTCGCCAACTGAGACAAGACCTGCGAATAGCGGCGGCGCAACGCGCGGGTGCGGAAGCCAGGGATGAAGGTTCGTCGAGCGTGCCGTTCGCCGCGCGCAGTCTGATCCGAGCCGCGACCGTGAGGGAGCGGTCGCATTTCGCGCCTGGTACGCGAATCCCTTCTCGCACCATTACCGGTTCCCGCTGCGCGGGAATGAAGGCACGGGCCGGAGGCCCATGCCACCCAAGAATAAGACCAGAGCACGAGAATCTGACCGCTGCGAGATAGCGACCGCTTGCTTACGCGCGCGGCTCGGATCAATCGAAAACGACCGCTTGCGTACGCGCGCGGCTCGGATCAATCGAAGACGACCGCTCGCTTACGCGCGCGGCTCGGATCAATCGAAAACGACCGCTTGCTTACGCGCGCGGCTCGGGTCTTGCACTGATCCACGGATTTGCGCAGCAGCGCTACTGCTTCGGCGGGCGCGGCCAGAACTGATAGTCGCCTTCGTCCCACTTCGGGTCATGTCTGCCGCCGTCGTCGGTCCCGTTGGGGCCGGTGGAATAGAGCACGAAGTCGTCGCCTTCGCGCCGGTAGCGCAGCGGCTGTCCGCTGAATGGGTCGGTGGCGTCGAAGCCGAGATTGGCAAGATCATCGGGGTAGCTGCCGTTGGCCTGTCGATAGGCGCGCAGACGCGTCACGACCTGGGCCGCACGCTGATTAGTCTGAGCGCGGGTCGTCAGGTTGACCGAACGGCTCAGCGAAGGCACCAGTGCCGCCAGCAGCGGGTTCTGGTTCTTGAAAGCCGGGTCGCTGATGCGGCGCTCAATTTCGTTGAAGAGCGGTTTGCCGTCGGCGTAGGGCAGACGCGCGGCGCGCGTCATCTCGTCGTAGAACTCGTTGGCCTGGCGATAGGTTTCGTCGAAGCCGGCCCGGCGCAGCATCGCGCCGGTCGAGATCGTGTCCGGCGGTTGCTCGGAGCCCAGCCCGAGCGTGCGCGCCACGCGTTCCGCCGACTCCGCGGTCACCACGTGTTCGCCCGTCGTTTCGTCGAATTCGTAGCCGCTTTGAATCACGTCCATCATGAAGGCGCGTTCGAACTGGAACGTCTCGGCGACCGCGCGCGGGCCGACCACGTCGGTTTCCAGCCGGTTCGCCACGTCGTGATACGCGATCCGGCCGTCGGCGTCGGCCGCGTAGGCGTCGAGCAGTTGCTGCGTGGCCAGCGAGCTGGTGGCAACACCCACCAGATTCTCGATCAGGGTCGGGCCGTGACCGATGCGCCCGCCGGCGGCAAGAGTGCCGACGAAACGATCGATGCCCGCCTCGAAATCACCCTGCTGTACGAGCCGCTGTCCATCGAGCACTGCCGCCTTTGCCACTTGCCGCCAGGGCGAGAGATTCGGCAGCAGCACGCCAACCAGATCGCCCGCTTCGCTCTTCATCGGCATGCCGCCGTAGTCGTGGAAGCCGGCGGCCATCAGGCTGTCGATCGCGTTGCGATTCCCGTCGATCCAAGTTGATATTTCGGGAGAGGCCAGCGCCGCGGGATCGCCATCGAAGGCGCGCGTCAGCAGCTCCTCTTCGCCCTCGTACGGCGTGTGCCCGTCGGCCGCGGCCTGCAGCAGCGGCACCGCGGCGCTCTCGTCCCAGGCGGCGGTTTCGTTCATCCACGCGACATAATCGACAGGTTCGCGCGGGTTCGGCTGCGGCACCGGAACGCCGACGGCTCCGCTGTTTCCGGCGCCTTCGCCTGCGTGCTGCAAATCTTCGGCTTCCAGTGCGGCAAGGCGCTCGAGCGAGGCGCGAACCGCGCCGGCCTCGGCCATCAGGCGCAGGCCTTCCTCGCCGTCGCTGGTGAACGCGGACCGCGCTTCGAGGTCGCGCAATTGCGCGACCAGCAACTCCCGGCGCAGCTCCGTTGGCGAGCGCGGGTCGGGCAGATTCGGCGCGAGCAACTGATTGAGGTTGTTCAGCATCTGGCCCACGCCGTCGAGAAACGTCGGTTCGAGAGCCACAGGCGCCGCGGCGGCGGCCGACGGTTCGTCGGCCTCGGGCGTTCCATCGAGCAGCGCCGCGAATTCGGCGGGAACGTCGCCTTCCTCGTTCGCGTCCGGCGATTCGAGTTCGCCGGTCTCCAGATGCACGTGAACAACCCGGCCTGAGCGAAGCTCGATGCGCAGCCGGTCCGGCTCGCTGACGAACCGGAACTTCGCGCCCGGCGACCACTCGATACGGTCGTCGCGGACCTTCGCGTGCTGCCAATCCGCGCGACGGAACAGATCGCGCAGCGTGAACTCGGCGCGCCGCTCGCCGCGCTCGTCGTAGACGACCAGCGTGTGTGCGGCGCCGCCGCGATCGTGGTCGTCGAGCGTCACCACGTAGCGGCCGTCGTCGTGCACGAGCGCGCGCAGCGGTGCGACCGGGTTGACCAGCTCGCTTTCCCAGATCGTCTCGGGGCGTGCGGCGCGCTCCCGCCGCACGAGCGCTGCGCGGCACGGCGCGGCGTTGCGCGTCGCCGGCGCGCTGGTCGCGGCAGCGCCCGCGCCGGGATCGATTTCGAGCATGTATCGGCCGTTGTCGGATCGAGCCTGCCGCAGGGGCCGGCGTTCGGTGGCCAGCGCCGCCGTCGTCAGGATGGTGCATGCGGCGAAGGCCAGGAGCCGGAACGCACGACGTTGATTGGAGCTTCGCATGGCTGAAACCCTCGCAGGCGCAGATGCGGCGGCGGTGGAGGAAGTTACCGCGCCGCCGATATTGTCCACGCACGTCATTTCCTGGCCCCGACGCGCAACCCGCTCCCAGCCCGGACGAAATCGCGCCTCGTACTGTAGTCCGAGTTAATCAGCGGCCGTATTCGCGACGTTCCCGCAACTAACTACGAAAACGGCCCGTCCCAGCCTCAGGGCGATTCGGACGCGCGGCTGCGGAGTGGTCTGCCGGGTCGCGGCCAGTATCGGAAGTCGCCCTCGTCCCAAGTCGATCCGTGCCGGCCGCCGTCGTCTGTTCCGTTTGGGCCGACGGTGTAGAGGATGAAATCGTCGCCTTCGCAGCGATATCGCAGCGGTCGATTGCTAAACGGGTCGGTCGTGTCGATGCCGAGCGCGGCGAGATCGTCGGGATACTGGCCGTGTGCCTTCCGGTAGGCGCGCAGGTTGGTCACCACGAGCAGCGCACGACGATGGAGCTGACCGCTCGGCGCCAGATGCACGAGCCGAGGTGCAAATGATGCAATAAGCGGCCGAATCAACAGGTTCCCGGCCGTGAAGTCTGGGTCGTCGACGCGGGCTTCGAACGCGTCGATCAGCGGCCGAGCGTCCGGATATGGCAGGCGTGCAGCCCGCGTCAGTTCGTCGTAGATGGCGTTGGCCTGCCGTTGCAGCGACTCGAATCCGACCTCGCTCAGATGGGTGCGAATCATGAACAACACGGCGGGTCTGTAGTCGTGGGCGAGACGGTCCGCCGCATCCGGCGCAACGATTGCACCCCCGGACTCGTCGTCGTAGCGATACGCTCGCTGTATCTCGTCCAGTACGGTCGCGCGGTCGTATTGGATGGCCTCGGCCGCCGGGCGTAGCTCGATGACTTCATGTTGCAGCCGCTCGGCCAGTTGCGCGTAGTCGAACTGTTGGTCGACGTCAGCGGCGAAGGCGTCCAGCAGCGCCTGGGATGCTTCGAAGCGGATTGCGATCGCCGCCAAATCTGTGAGAGCCGACGGGCCGCGTCCGATCCGCGGCGCGGCGACGAGCACGTCCACAAAGCGATCCAGGCCGGGCTGAACGGCGCCGTCGCGCACCATCAATCGCCCGTCGAGTATTGCCGCCTTTGCGACGTGAAAGAGCGCGCCCAGATCGTATGTAATTCCAAGAAGCGAATCGTCTTGGCTCTGAAACTGTATGCCGTAAGAATCGTGGCGCCCCACAGTCAGCAGGCTCTCGATCGCCTCGCGGTTGGCTTCCACCCAGTCTTCGATTTCGGGAGATGACAACGCTTCCGCGTCATTTCGAAGCGCGTTGTCCACCAAATCGGAAGGCCCGCTGCCCGCGCCGGCGTGAATCGCGGCGTCAAGCAGCGACGCCGCGGCACTCGACTCCGCGCGCGCGACAGCGATTGCCCACGCCAGGTAATCGACTGGGTTTCGCGGGTCTGGCGCGGGAACGGCGAGACCCGCCGCGCCGCTATTGCCCGCGCCGTCGCCGGCGTGCAGGAGGTCTTCGGTTTCGAGCGCCAGCAGCCGCCGCAGGGACATGCGGATGCTCGCGGCGAGGCCTGTCTGCCGTATCCCCTCGGCGTCGGCCCGCAGAGGCCACGAGCAGGCCTCAGCCGTCAGAAGTTGCTGGCGAAGCAACTCGATCCGGTCTCGGCTGGGTGACCCGAAATCTTCCGGGCGCGGCATGGTGAGCGCCCAGAGGGTAAGCGCGTCTTCCTCGGAGATATCCGGCTCTGATTCAGACGGGGCGCTGGTCGCCGCTTCGGGAGCGACGTTGGGAAGCGCTTCCTGCGACGGCGGCGAAGCGACGCGGCCTTGCACGAGCATCGCGCAGTGCGTCGCAGCGAGAATCCACCAAGGGCGAATGTTCAAGTTCGCGACTCACACGCCGTGTTCGTTCCGCCTGACGCGCGGACGCGGATAATTTAGCGTGGGCGCGGTTGCCGGCGGCGCGAGTTACGCGCCCTGGCGATCGCTGATTCGCTCCGGCGCGACTCCGCCGAGCGTCACCCGGATCGGCGCGATTTCGGGGGCGGCGTCGAGGCCTTCGCCGCGCAGGTGCTTCCAGCGCCGGCGGGATTCGAATGCCGCGACGTCGGCGACCGACGTGTTGCGGAGGAAATCGATCTGCCGGGCGCGGTGCGTGGTCCAGAAATGGTGCGCGGGGCAGGCACGTTCATCGGAGCATTCCGCGGTCCCGAGCATGCAGCGCGACTGGACAATCGGGTCGTCGAGAGCCTGGCAGAGGTCGAGCAGAACAACCTCCGTGGCGGCTTTTCCGAGCGTGACGCCGCCGCCCACGCCGCGCTGAGTATTCAGTAACCCTTTTCGTGCCAGCACGTTAATGATCTTCGCGAGGTACGCGGCGGGGATGGCGCAGTCCTCGGCAATCTCCTTGATCAGGACGGGAGTTCCGCCCGCGGCGGCGATTCGACCGAGTGCAGTAGCGGCGTATCCGACAGCTTGGCTGACCATGATGATACCTCACTCCACTTCGATAAAAGTAGCACATGATCAGCAATTCATCAACATTGAGCTCGTTGCGGACGCGGGTGAAAAAGGAGTGTCTTGTCGATTATTGGCTTCACTGAATGGAGTTGCGCGATCGATCGCTGTTCGATAATAGTTCTGAAAACTCGTTGCGTTGACAGGAGAGCCTCTGTGATCGATGATAACTATATGCGGAGTACGAGACCCGCTACTCTGCAATTGGCGCGGTATCGATGCAGCGGGTCAATGCTCGCGAGCCGCTGGGAGGTTGGGAATGTCTGCGTCGGGCACTGCTTCTCCAGCGTCGGCCGGCCGGTCGACGCACCTCGAATCCTTCGTCTACGACGACCAAATCTCGCGCGCGTTCATGACCGCCACGATCGTGTGGGCGGTCGTGGCCATGCTCGTGGGTGTCGTTATCGCGGTCGAGCTGGTGCTGCCGCGGATCAGCGGCGGGCTGTCGTTCCTGAACTTCGGCCGGCTGCGCCCGTTGCACACCAACGCCGCAATTTTCGCGTTCGCCGGCAACGGCTTCTTCACGGCGATCTATTACTCGACGCAGCGGCTGTGCAAGACGCGCATGTTCAGCGACACGCTGAGCTGGACGCACTTCTGGGGCTGGCAGGCGATCATCGTCGCCGCCGCGATCACGCTCCCGCTCGGCTACACGAGCGGCAAGGAATACGCCGAGCTCGAATGGCCGATCGACATCGCGATCACGCTCGTCTGGGTGGTCTTTGCGGTGAATTTCTTCGGCACGCTGGCGGTGCGGCGTGAAAGGCACCTGTATGTCGCCATCTGGTTCTATATCGCGACGATCGTCACGGTCGCGGTGCTGCACATCTTCAACAGCCTGGCGGTGCCTGCGGGCATGCTCAAGGGCTATTCGGTCTACGCGGGCGTGCAGGACGCCTTCATGCAGTGGTGGTACGGGCACAACGCGGTCGCATTTTTCCTCACGACCCCGTTCCTCGGCCTGATGTACTACTTCCTGCCGAAAGCCGCCGAACGCCCGGTGTTCAGCTACCGGCTGAGCATCGTGCACTTCTGGAGCCTGGTGTTCATCTACATCTGGGCCGGGCCGCATCATCTGCATTACACGGCGCTGCCGGAATGGGCGAGCACGCTGGGCATGCTGTTTTCGGTGATGCTGTGGATGCCGAGTTGGGGCGGCATGATCAACGGCCTGCTGACCCTGCGCGGCGTGTGGTACAAGGTCGCGACGGACCCGGTGCTGAAGTTCTTCGTGGTCGGCATCACGTTCTACGGCATGTCGACGTTCGAAGGTCCGATGCTGAGCATCAAGAGCGTCAACGCGCTCAGCCACTACACCGACTGGACCATCGCTCACGTGCACGGCGGCGCGCTGGGCTGGAACGGCTTCATGACCTTCGGCATGATCTACTGGCTGGCGCCGCGGCTCTACCAGACCCCGCTCTTCAGCCGCAAGATGGCCGAGACGCACTTCTGGCTGAGCACGGTCGGCATTCTGCTCTACATCGTGCCGATCTACGTCGGTGGCTTGACGCAGGGCTTGATGTGGCGCGCGCTGGATGACAAGGGCGCGCTGATGTACCCGCAGTTCATCGAGACCGTCGAGCGACTGTTGCCGTTTTGGTGGTTCCGGGCGCTGGGCGGCACGCTCTACCTGATCGGCGTTCTGGTCGGGGCGTATTGCGTGATTCGCACCTGGCAGAATGCGCCGGCGCGCTATGAAGAACCTGTGTTGCAGGCCGCGCCGCTGGCGCGCGGATACGTCGACGAGAAGCCGCGTTCGCGCATCGACGCGCACGTCGCGGGCTGGGCGCACTGGCTGGATTGCTGGCAGCAGTTGCTGTGGCACCGCCGCTGGGAGCGCCTGCCGCTTACGTTCACGGTCTGGGTGGCGGTGGCGGTGATCGTGGCGTCGTTGTTCGAGATTGTTCCGACGTTCCTGATTCGCACGAACGTGCCGACGATCGCGAGCGTGACGCCCTATACGCCGCTCGAGGTCGCCGGCCGCGATCTGTACATTTCGCACGGCTGTTACAACTGCCACTCGCAGATGGTGCGACCGATTCTGGCGGAGACGAAGCGCTACGGCGAATACAGCAAGCCGGGCGAGTTCGTGTACGACCATCCGTTCCAGTGGGGCAGCCGGCGCATCGGCCCCGATCTGCACCGCGAAGGCGGCAAGCAGTCGAGCCACTGGCACCTGCTGCACTTCGAGAACCCGCGGCTGGCGAACGCCGCGTCGGTGATGCCGCCATATCCCGAGTTGCTGGTAAATCGCACGGACTTTGACAGTCTGCCGCAGAAGCTGGCCGCGCTACGCTCGCTGGGCGTCCCTTACAACGAGCAGCAGATTCGCGATGCGGTGCAACTGGCGAAGGCTCAGGCGGAGATCATCGCCAAGCAGATTACGGATCAGGACGCGAGCCTGAAGGGCTTTGCCGACAAGGAAGCGGTGGCGCTGATCGCCTACATGCAGCGTCTCGGGACGGACCTGTTCGCGCCTCCGCCGGCGGCGGACGGCGCCGCGGCGCCCGCGGTAGCGGCGAGCGGCGGCAGCGCGCAGGTGCAGGCGACGCCGGCTGCGCAGCAGGGAGAGCGACCGTGAGCCTGACGGATCTGATGAGCGGGTCGGGGCAGTCGATGTGGACGCAGGTGGCGCTGGTGGTGTTTCTGGCGGCGTTCCTGGCGATCTGCTTTAACGTGCTGCGACGACCGCGTGGAGAGGTGGAGCGGCAAGCGCGGTTGCCGCTGGAGGATCATCCCGGCGCGCCGGGTGGACGTCGAAACGGAGAACGCCATGGATAACTCGATTCAGCACGACGCGCTGATGGATCATAATTACGACGGGATTCAGGAATACGACAATCCGACGCCGGGCTGGTGGTGGTGGATATTTCACGCGACGACCGTCTTCAGCGTCGGCTATATCGTGTTCTTTCACCTGGGGAAGGCGGGCTGGACCGCGCACGAAGCGTATGACAGCGCGGTGGCGGCGAATCTTACCCAGCAATTCGGCGAGATCGGCGACCTGAAGCCGGACGAAGCCACGATCCTGCGGTTCATTGACGACGAGCGCTGGCTGGCGGTCGGCAAGGTCACGTTTCAGGGCAAGTGCGTGAGCTGCCATGGCGCGAACGCCGAGGGACTGACCGGCCCCAACATGACCGACGACCATTACAAGAACGTCAAGAAGCTGATCGATATCGCGATGGTGATCATGAACGGCGCGGCGAATGGAGCCATGCCCGGCTGGCGTAATCAGCTTCATCCGAACGAAGTCGTGCTCACCGCGGCGTACATTGCATCGCTGCGCGGACAGAACCTGCCGGGACCGCGCGGGCCGGAGGGCGAGATCGCGCCTCCGTGGCCCGCCGCCGCCGCGCCCGCGAGCGGTGATTCGGCTGCGCCGAGCGGCGAAACGAAACCGTCCGCCGCTACGCCGCACTAAACCGCCGCGAGCTGTTCTTCGCCGAGTGGTGCGCGATGCGAGGTGATCGTGACGCAAGGCACATCCAGCCTGTTGCAGCCTGAAGAGCAGGTGCTGTCGACGCTGAACGCGGACGGCAGCCGCTGCTGGCTGCGGCCGCGCGTATCTCCGGGGCGTTTTCTGACGGCGCGCCGCCGGACGGCGTGGATTCTGATCGCGATTTTCACGGCGCTGCCGTTCGTGAAGATCAACGGGAAGCCGGCGATGCTGCTGGATTTCCCGGCCAGGCAGTTCACCCTTTTCGGCGCGACATTCCTGGCGACGGACACGGTATTCCTCGCGCTGCTGCTGGTTTCGATTTTTGCATTGATCTTCCTGGTGACTGCGTTCCTGGGGCGCCTGTGGTGCGGCTGGGCGT
Source organism: uncultured Planctomycetales bacterium (assembly GCA_964388675.1). Taxonomy (GTDB): domain Bacteria; phylum Planctomycetota; class Phycisphaerae; order UBA1845; family Fen-1342; genus CAYMBL01. The sequence continues at coordinate 13,685 of CAYMBL010000005.1, read as the reverse complement.
GTCCGCAGACGGTCTACCTCGAGTTCGTCTACCGCGCGATTGAGCGCATCGTCGACGGAACGGCCGGTCGCGGCGGGGCCGGCCGGCCGCGCGGCTTCCCGCGCACGCTGCTGCTTCTGGGCTGCTACCTGCTCGTGTCGCTGGTGCTGGCGCACACCTTCCTGGCGTACTTCGTGGGCGTGGACAATCTGCGGCAATGGCTGGTGCGCTCGCCGCTCGAGCACCCCGGCTCGTTTCTGCTGATGGCGATCACGACGGCGGCGATGATGTTCAATTTCACGTATTTTCGCGAGCAGACGTGCATTGTCGCGTGTCCCTACGGCCGGCTGCAATCGGTCCTGCTGGATCGCGATTCGCTGATCATCAGCTACGATCCGACGCGGGGAGAACCGCGCGGCAAGGGGCGGCGCACGCCGCGCGATTCGGTCGCGTTGCCGGTGGTGGCGCGAAGAGACCGGCCTGGAGGCCCGTCCCCCGGCGCAGAGCATGCTGAAGGCCGGTACCCCAGAGAGAACGAGGAGTGCGAGAAGGGATTCTCGCACCAGCACGGGAAGGGATTGTCGCACGAGCACGGCAGCGCGGCGCAGTCGGAAATCGCGGAAGGTGGGCATGGCCCACCCTACAAACGGTCCGGCAGCGCGGCTGAGCCGGAGATCGCAGAAGGTGGGCATGGCCCACCCGACGAGCCGCGGTGCCGGGCGAGCGAAGAGACCGGCCGGAGGCCGGTCCCCCAGCGCAGCCGAACCGTCGATTCTGCTTGGGAACCCACATTATCGCAACCCGAATCAACCGAGAGGGCGGTCCCCCAGCGCAGCCGAACCGTCGATGCTGCCCGGGAACCCACATTATCGCAACCAGAATCAACCGAGAGGCCGATCCACCAGCGCAGCCGGACCGTCGAAGGTGCATCGGTCGCAGAGGATTTTCGTAGCGGCGAAGGCGGCGGCGCGGCGACTGCGGACCAGCGCCCGCTGGGGGACTGCATCGACTGCGGTCTGTGCGTGATCACCTGTCCGACCGGGATCGACATTCGCAACGGCTTGCAGATGGAATGCGTGGCGTGCGCGCAGTGCATCGACGCCTGCGACGCGGTGATGCAGAAAATCGGGCTGCCGACCGGGTTGATCCGCTACACCTCGCAGAACCGGCTGGCCACTGGCGCCGGGCGGTTGCTGCGTGGGCGTGTCTTTTTCTACGCGGCGCTGCTGACGATCGTGGGCAGCCTGCTCGTGTGGTCTCTGAGCGCGCGCGAAGAAGCCGACGTGACCCTGCTGCGCGGGCGCGGCACGCTGTTCAACAAGATGCCCGACGGCCGCATTTCGAACTCTTTGCAGATCAAAATTACGAATCGCACGGCCGGCCCGCAATCCTATCACGTGGCCCTGGCGAACGCGGGCGACGGCGAACTGCTGCTCGAAAGCGCGCTGCCGGCGCTGGCTCCGCTGGAGACTGTGACGGTGAACGCGGTGCTGCTGCTTTCGACGCAGCAGTTTGAAGCGGGTCGCGCGGCGATTGACCTGCTGGTGACGAGCGAGGACGGGTACGAGCACAAAATCACGCACACTGCGATCGGACCGCGCTGACGGAAGTCGCCGGCAACCGGGAGGCGAGCTTCGGCCCGCACGCGAGGAGAAAGAATGCACGCGACGACACGACCGACCGAGGCACCGAACTCGCAGGCGCGGCGCTGGCTGTGGCCGGCGATCGTGCTGGGATTCATCGGTCTGCAGGGAACGATGTCGGGCGTGCTCATTTTCTTCGCCGTGAACGACTCGACGTTCGCCGTCGAACCCGACTACTACCGCAAAGCGCTGCAGTGGGATCGCACCGTCGCCGAACGCCGCGACAGCGTCGCGTCAGGCTGGAAGGCGGACGTGCGCATCGCGCGCATCCATCCGGTGCTGCGACAGCACCGCGTTCGATGCGAACTGCGCGATGCCGAGGGAGCGCCGATTGACGGCGCCGCGGTGCAGGCGACGGCACTGCATCACGCCCACGGCGGGGTGCATCACGAGTGGGCACTGCGCGAGACGCAGGCGGGCCGCTACGAATTCATCACCGAGCTGCCGCACGACGGATACTGGGAGCTGAGGATTCGAGCCGAGGCTCGGGGTCAGACGTTTGTGGCCAACGAACTCGTCTACGTCGATGAGAGCGTCCAGCGATGATGTCGCTGCTGGCGACGGTTCTGGTGGCAAGCCTGCTGGGCAGCGTGCACTGCGCCGGCATGTGCGGGCCGTTCGTTGCGCTGACGGTGGCCGGCCGCTGGGTCGAGCCGCCACGCGTCTCGCTGCTGCACGTCGCGTATCACGGCGGGCGGCTGATCACGTACGTCGTGCTGGGTGCGGCGGCGGGTCTGATCGGGAGCCTGGTGGACATTGCCGGCTCGGCCGCGGGGCTGCAGCGTGGAGCGGCGCTGCTCGCGGGAACGTTGATGGTGGCGTTCGGCATCGCGACGCTGCTGCGGGAGATGGGCGTGCGCGTCGCGAGCCTGCGTGCGCCGGCGCTTCTGCAAGCGGGGCTGCAACGCGCCCATCGCGCGGTCGCGGCGCAGTCACCGCTGACCCGCGCGCTGCTGATCGGCTTGCTGAGCACGCTGCTGCCCTGCGGCTGGCTGTACGCATTCGCGCTCACGGCCGCCGGCTCGGGTGCGGCGTGGTCGGGCGCGCTGCTGATGGCGGTTTTCTGGGTCGGAACGCTGCCGGTGCTGCTGCTGGTCGGCGTGGGGGCGCAGCGCCTGGCCGGCGCGCTGGGACGGCGCGTGACGACCGCGACCGCGGTGGCCCTGATCGCGCTGGGCGCTATGACGGCCTGGCAGCGCACGTCGATGGTTGATCGCGTCGCGGCGTATACGAGCGCCACGGTCGCTCCGACCGACGCGAAATCGGCGGCGGCGCACGTCGCGCACCTGAGCGAGGAATTGCCCCCGTGCTGTCAGACGAAGCCGTGAGACGAGCCCCCGCATGAACGCCGCAACCGCCACGGCTGTCGCCGAGTCCGCCCTTTGCGAGCACTGCGCGCTGCCGGTTCCTCCGGGGCTGATCGAGCCCGCGGCGGAGCGCCAGTTCTGCTGTCACGGCTGCCGCACGGCGTATGCGATCATTCACGAGAGCGGCCTGGAGGCGTACTACCGCGTGCGCGCGGGATCGGACGCGCCGCGGCTTGCGGCGAGCTCGCGCGAGAGCCGGTTCGAGGAGTATGACGACCCGCGATTCCTCGCGGCACACGCGCGGCCCGCGACGGGCGGCCTGAACGAGATCGATCTGCTGCTCGAAGGGGTGCACTGCGCGGCGTGTCTTTGGCTGATCGAGCGCCTGCCGCGGGTTGCGCCGCAGGTGGTGAGCGCGCGACTCGACCTGCGGCGGGCCCGCGTGCGGCTGACGTGGGATCCGGCGCACGGCACGCTATCCGGTGCGGCGCGCGCCCTGAATTCTCTCGGCTATCCGCCGCACCCGGCGCGCGACGCGACCGAGAAGGACCTGCGGCGGCGCGAAGACCGCGGCTTGATCCTGCGCATCGCGGTGGCGGGCGCGCTGGCCGGCAACGTGATGCTGCTGGCGTTCGCGCTCTACGGCGGGATGTTCGCCTCGATGGAGCCGGTGTACATGACGGCGTTTCGCTGGATGAGCGCGGCACTGGGGCTGGCCAGCGTGTTCGGCCCCGGCGCGCTGTTTCTGCGTGGCGGGCTGGCGGCGCTGCGGACGCGCTCGGCGCATCTTGATCTTCCGATCGCGATCGGGCTGCTGGCCGGCGCAGCCGCGGGCGCGATGAATACGGTGCTGGGGCGTGGTGAAATCTACTTCGATTCGCTCGCGATGCTGGTGCTGGTGCTGCTCGTGGGGCGCTGGGTGCAGCGCATGCAGCAGCGTCGCTCGGCGGATGCGGTGGAAGTGCTGTATGGACTGACGCCGACCAGCGCCCGCAAGTTCGTCGATGGCGCGGCTCGGCAGGTGCCGGTGGAGGCGATTCAGCCGGGCGACGTGATCGAGGTGTGTGCGGGCGAGCTGTTTCCGGTGGACGGCCGGGTCGAGGCGGGCGTTTCGAGCGTCGATCAATCGCTGATCACCGGCGAATCGCTGCCGCGCACGGTCGAGCGCAGCGCGGATGTCTTCGCGGGCACGCTGAATCTCTCGGCGCCGCTGCGGGTGCGCGCGAGCGCGACCGGGGCCGCGACGCGGCTGGGGCGGCTGGTGGAGCTGGTCGAGCAGGCGGCGTCGCAACCGGCGCCGATCGTGCGGCGCGCGGATCGCATCGCCGGCGCGTTCACGCTGGTCATGTTGACGCTGGGCGGTCTGACGTTCGCGCTGTGGGCGCCGTTCGACGTATTTCGCGCGACGGAGAACATGGCGGCGCTGCTGATCGTGTTCTGCCCGTGTGCGCTCGGCCTGGCGACGCCGCTGACTCTGACCGTGGCGATCGGTCGCGCGGCGCGGCGGGGAATTCTGATCAAAGGCGCCGAGACGCTCGAAGCGCTGGCGCGGCCGGGAACGATTTTCCTCGACAAGACCGGAACGCTGACCGCGGGGCGCGTGGAACTCCTGAGCTGGCACGGCGACGCGACCGCGAAGTTTCTGGCGAAAGCCTGTGAGAGCGGGTCGGCGCATCCGCTGGCGCAGGCGATCGTGCGCGGGATCGATGGCGCCGCGCCCGCGGCCGAGTTCGTGCGCCAGCACGCGACCGGCGGCATCGAAGCGACCGTCGGCGATGTGCACGTCGCGCTCGGGGCTGCGCCGTTCATGGCGCTGCTCGGCGCCGCGATCCCGCCGGAGATTCAGACGAGCGCCGATCACGAGATTGCGCGCGGCCGCACGGCGGTCTTCGTGGCGGTCGAGCGGCGGGTGGTCGCGGTTGCGGCGCTCGGCGACGATCTGCGACCCGATGCGGCGGCCGCCGTCGACGGTCTGCGACGGATGGGCTGGCGCGTCGGCGTGCTGTCGGGCGATGACGCGCGCGTCGTGGCCGGCGTCGCGCAGCGGCTCGGCATCGCGCCCGAACTGGCGCGCGGCGACGTTGCGCCGGAAGCCAAGGTCGCGGCGGTGCGCGCCGCGCTCGTGAACGGCCCGGCGGTGATGATCGGCGACGGCGTGAACGATGCGGCGGCGCTGGCTTGCGCCACGGTGGGCATCGCGGTGCAGGGCGGCGCTGAAGCGAGCATGGCTGCCGCCGACATCTACCTCAACCGACCGGGAATCGGCGGTGTGCTCGAGCTGGTCAGAGCGGGCGATCGTGCGGTGCGCGCGATTCGCCGCGGATTCGTTATCGCGATCGGATACAACGTGTTCGCGGGGGCGCTCGCGATGAGCGGCGTGATCAATCCGTTGATCGCGGCGATCCTGATGCCGTTGAGCTCGCTGACCATGGTGGCGCTGGCGGTCGGCGCGCGGACGTTTGACGGCGCGGCGGATCGCCCAGCGCCCGGTGCGGCGAGCAATTCGGAGTTGCTTCGCGCGGAGCCCGCAGCGTCATGATGGTGATCTTCATCGTGTTGCCGTTGGCGCTGCTGTTCGCGGCGATTGCGCTCGGCGCGTTCATCTGGGCGACGCGCAGCGGCCAATTCGACGATCTCGATTCTGACGCGGTGCGATTCATTCACGACGACGAGCCGCCGGCGCGTCGCTGATCCGCTACGGGAGCATGGCGAACTGCGCGTGCAGCGCGGCGCCGTGCGGCAGCGCATCTTCGTCGACGTCGAATCGCGAATGGTGGTGCGGGTGAACGCAGCCCTTCGCGGGATTCGCGGCGCCGAGGAAGACGAACACGCCCGGCACGCGCTCGCAGTAATACGCGAAATCCTCGCCGCCGCCGATCGGCGGAAGTTCGACGAGGTGATTGTCGGCGAATCCGACGGCCCGGGCGGCCTGAAGCGCGCGGTCGGTCTGGCGGGCGTCGTTGCAGAGCACGGGGTAGCCGGGATCGATTTCGACGTGGGCCTCGGCCTGGTGAGCGCGCGCTACGCCGACGATCACCTCCTCGACGCGACGGCAGACGGCGCCGCGCCACTTCTCCTGAAACGTGCGAATCGTTCCGCTGAACGACACTTCGTTGGGAATAACGTTGTCCGCACTGCCGGCTTGAATCTGCGTCACCGACACGACGACCGGCTCGGTGATCGGAACATTGCGGCTGACAACGGTCTGCAGCGCCGTGATGGCGTGCGCGGCGGCGACCACCGGATCGACCGTCTGATCGGGCATCGCGGCGTGCCCGCCGCGGCCGACGATGCGCGCTCGCAGCGGATTCACCGCGGCCATGAACGGGCCGCAGCGGGTCCCCAGGTCGCCGATGGGAAGCGTCGAGCTGATGTGGATTCCAAAGATCGATTCCACGCCGTCGAGCGCACCCTCGGCGATCAGCCCGGGCGCTCCGCCCGGATAGCGCTCCTCGTGCGGCTGAAAAAGAAACCGCACCGAGCGCGTCAGCGCGGCGCGGCGCTCGTGAAGCAATCGGGCGGCGCCGAGCAGCATGGCGGTGTGGGCGTCGTGGCCGCAGGCGTGCATCACGCCCGGTTGCGTCGAGGCATAGGACAGCCCCGTCTCCTCGTGAATCGGCAAGGCGTCGGTGTCAGCGCGAAGCGCCACCCACGGCCCGCCGCCCGGCGCGGGCAGTTCGGCGAGGACGCCGCGGCCGTCGGCGCAGAATCGCGGCTCCAGGCCGATCGCGCGCAGTTCCTGCGCCACGTAGGCCGCTGTTTGCCGCTCTTCGCCGCTGAGTTCGGGGTGTGCGTGCAGGTGGCGGCGCCAGGATCGCAGCGCCGGAGCCAGCCGCTCGGCGTCGGAATGCAGGTCGGCGGTCGGCATGGGTACTCCCGGTCCTCGCCGCGGCAGGAGCCGATCGCGGCGGCCGGCGGTAGAGTACCGCGCTTTGGCTGCGGAGGCTGCGGAATGCGGACTCCGGGCCGGAGTTCTGGCAGCTTCGATGAAGTTCGCGCTTCTGATTCCCGAAGGCGCTCCCGACGCCCCCCTCGCCGAGCTCGACGGCCGCACGCCCCTGCAGGCGGCGCAGCTTCCGAATCTCGACGCGCTGGCACGCGGCGGACGGCTGGGTACGGCTCGCACATTCCCCGACGATCTGCCGGCCCACAGCGAGATCGCGCTCCTGAGCACGCTGGGCTATGACCCGCGCCAGCATCGGGCGGGCCGCGCCGCGCTCGAAGCGCGCTCAGCCGGCATCGCGTTCGGCCCGCGCGACCTGGTGCTGCTTTGCGATTTCATCAACAGTGCCGACGGACGGCTGATCGACGTGCTGGCCGCCGACGTGACCAACGACGAGGCGCAGGCGTTCGTCGGTGTGCTGAACGCCCACAGCCCCGACGCGAAGCTGCGCTTCTACACCGGCCGCGGCCACCGGAACTTTTGCGTCTGGCACGAATGCAAGGCGCAGCCGGCGCTCGTCACGACGCCGCCGACCGACATGCTTGGCGAGCTGATGCGACCGCACCTGCCGCGGGGGCGCGGTTCGCGGCTGCTGTGCGACGTGCTGAAGCGCGCCGAGGAACTGCTGCCGCCCCACGACATCAATCACGTGCGCCGCGATCTGGGCGAGAACCCCACGACGGGCATCTGGTTGTGGGGCAACGGTCCGGCGCCGACGCTGCCAATGTTCCGCGAGCGCTTCGGGGTCAGCGGGGCGCTGGCCTCCAACGCGTTCCTGCCGCGCGGGCTGGCACGTTTTCTGCGGTGGGAGCTGCTGGAGGCCGGTACGGCGCCCGGCGAATCCGATCCACCGCTCGAGGACGTGGCGCGCGCGGCTGGCGCTGCGCTGGCGCAGTTTGATCTCGTGTGCGTGCACCTGCGAGCGGCCGACATCGCCGGGCATGCCGGCCGGGCGTCCGACAAAGTCGCGGCCCTGGAGCGCATCGACGCTCAGCTCGTCGCGCCGTTGGTGGAAGCGCTGCGTGCGCAGGGCGACTGGCGGCTGCTGGTGATGCCGGCGCACGCCACGCTCTGCCAGTCGCGCCGCCACAGCGCGCAGCGCACGCTGTTTCTGCTGGCCGGCAGCGACATCGCGACCAATCGCGGCGAAGCCTTCGACGAGATCAACGGCCAGGCGGGCGAGATGCACCTGGAGCACGCCTGGGAGCTGATGCCCTACTTCCTGCGTCGCTGACGCTGAAACGAGACGCGAATGAACGGCGCCCCTTTTCGCTATCCGATCTGGACGCGCGGCGACCTCGACGGGTTCTTCGGCCTGATGGTCGACAATCTCGTGCAGGTGCTGATGATCATTTTCCTCTGCGGCGCGCTGTGCGGCATGCCGGCGGAGCTGGTCGCGCAGCGCGTGCTGCCGGGTGTGGCGCTCAGCCTGCTGGTGGGAAATTTCTTCTACGGTCTGCAGGCGCGGTTTGTGGCCCACCGCGACCGCAACCCCGCGTGCACCGCGCTGCCGTACGGCATCAACACGCCCAGCGTATTCGCATTCGCGCTGTTCATCATGAAACCAACGTACGACGCCAACGTCGCGGCGCTCGGTCAGCAAGCGGCGGCCGATCTGGCGTGGAAGGCCGGCATGCTGGCGTGCCTGGTGAGTGGAGCGATCGAGCTCGGCGGCGCGCCGCTGGCCGAGCGCCTGCGTCGCGCAACGCCGCGCGCGGCCCTGCTCGGGGTGCTGGCGGGCGTGGGTGTCACGTTCATCTCGGCCGATTTCGCCTTTCGCATCTTCGCGCAGCCGCTCGTCGGCATGCTGCCGCTGGGGCTGCTGCTGCTCGCGTACTTCGCGCACTTCCGATTTCCGGCGGGAATTCCCGGCGGATTCCTGGCCGTGTTCGTCGGCACCGCCCTGGCGTGGCTGGTCTCGATCCCCTGGATCGCCGACGCGTTGCGTGTCACGCCGCTGCGTTCGGTCGAGGCGGTCGTGGAAGCGGCGGGGTCGATCCGCCTGACGCTGCCGCAGTGGCACGGAGCTGAACTGCTGACGCTCCTGTCGAACGAGGACATGCTGCTGCGCTTTCTGACGATTTCGATCCCCATGGGGCTGCTCAACCTGCTCGGGTCGCTCCAAAACATCGAATCGGCCGAGGCGGCGGGCGACCGCTTCGCCACTGCGCCGTCGCTGGCGGTGAACGGAATCGGCTCGCTCACGGCGGGGCTGTTCGGGTCGTGCTTTCCCACGACGATTTACATCGGTCACCCGGGCTGGAAGGCGCTCGGGGCGCGCAGCGGCTATTCGCTCCTGAACGGCGCGTTTTTCGCCGGCGTGTTCGTCTGCGGGCTCGGGCCGCTGGTGGCGGCGGTCATCCCGATCGAGGCCGGCGCGGCAATCGTGCTCTACATCGGGCTGCTGATCACGGCGCAGGCGTTCCAGGCCACGCCGGCGCGGCACGCACCGGCCGTTGCGCTGGCGTTCTTTCCCGCGATGGCGGCGCTGCTCTGCGTTCATCTGCCGCTGTTCCTGGCGGACGGCGGCGCCACGCGCTCCATCGGCGAGATGGCGGCGCAGGCGGCGCGATCCGCGGTGCCGACGCTGCCGGGCATGCTCGCGCTGCGCGGCGCCAACGAAAGCTGGCTGCTGGCAACGCTGCTGCTGACCGCCGCCGCGGCGCACCTGATTGACCGGCGCTATCGCGCGGCTGCGGCCTGGATGGGCAGCGCTGCGCTGCTCACCGCGCTCGGACTGCTGCACGCCTACCGCATTACACCCAGCGGCGATGTGCGCGAATTGTTCATCTGGCAGACGGTGTTGCACCTGGGTGCGAGCGCCGCCTCGGCGCCCGCGACGGCGCTGACTGCCGTGCACTCGGATCGCGCGCTGCCGATCGCCGCGGGCTACGCCGCGACGGCGCTACTGTTGGCATGGGCGGGTCGCAGAGCGGGCAGCACGTACGTCGCAGAGCAACCTGGATGAGAGTGGATTGTTTTCGGGGCGGGTCGCGTGCTCTCGGGTGGCATGCTCTGGTCGTGTGTTTTTGGGTGGCGTGTTTTCGGGTGGCATGCTTTCGCGGTACTCCGCGTAAGCATGCTGCTCGTGTGATGTCGGAACAGCGGAAGACACTGCTCGCAGAGCAGTGGCACACGGGAAATGCAGAGCAGTCGCAAGAGCGAGAAACGAGAGAAGACAGCCGAGAACGAGCCGGAGATTCATGCCACCCGAGACGGTATTTCGCAGCATGACCTACGAATGAAGAGACCGGCCGGAGGCCGGTCCCCCAGCGCCGCGTGTACGAGTGCAAAGGCACTGTTCGAAGAGCAGTGGCGCACTGACGAGCTTTCGGAACGGTGTGACGTAGGTCGCAAAGCGGGACGGGCGCGACGGCGAGGAACGACATGGACATGAACACTGGGAGACGACATGGGCGGTGAGGGACTCGAACCCGCGACCCCCTCGGTGTAAACGAGGTGCTCTAACCAACTGAGCTAACCGCCCGCTCGGCCGGATAATAGCCGCAGGCGGTAAGGAGTGACGCCGGTGTTGGTTCAAACGCCGCGCATCATCGTCGACGATCGTCCGCTGCGCCGCACGCTGACGGGCGTGGGCAGCTACGTAGCACAACTGCTCCGCGCGCTGCCGAGCGTTGCGCCGGAGCTGTGCATCGAGCCGTTCGTGCTGCGTTACGTGCGCCGCCGCCGCGATTGGCAGCGCGCCCTGGAAGAGCTGATCGCGCCACCGACCGACGGCGCGCCCGGCGCGGCGCCGACCGGCGCGGACATTACTGCGCGGCGTTCGTGGTGGCAGCGCGATCTGCTGCAGCGCGCCTATGGCGTGTACTTCCGCCTGCGGTCGCGCGGCGCGCGGCTGCAACACGAGACCAACCACATTCCGGTTGCCTCCGGGCTGCCGACCGTCACCACCATTCACGACCTCTCCGGCATCCTTTTCCCGGAGTGGCACCCCGCCGATCGCGTGCGCTGGTACGAGCGCGAATTCTCGCGCGGCGTCGCGCAGACGCGGCACTTCCTCGCGGTGTCGGAGTTCACGCGGCAGGAGATCATGCGCGTGCTGCACGTGCCCGCGGAGCGCATCACGGCCACGCCGCTCGCCGCGCGCGACGCGTTTCGGCCGCAGCCCGCCGAATCGTGTGCGGCGGCGTGTCGCGGCGCCGGCCTGCCGACGCAGTTCTTTCTGTTCGTGGGTACGCTAGAGCCGCGCAAGAACGTTGCGGGACTGCTCGAAGCGTACGCGGCGCTGCCGGCGTCGCTGCGCGCGCGCGTTCCGCTGGCGATCGCCGGAGCCTGGGGCTGGAAGGCCGAGGCGCTGCGCGAGCGCCTCAGGGCGCACGATCTGGCGGGGCAAGTGCACCTGCTCGGATATCAGAATGACGTGCAACTCGCGGCGCTGTACTCGGCGTGCACCGCGCTGGTCTGGCCGACGTTCTACGAAGGATTCGGGCTGCCGCCGCTCGAAGCGCTGGCCTGCGGCGCTGCCGTGATCGTGTCGGATGTGGCATCGCTGCCGGAGGTCGTGGGCTCGGCGGGCGTGCGGCTCGACCCGCGACGAATCGGCGCTTGGACGGAGGCGATGCGACGCGTCGCGGAAGACGAGGCGTGGCGCGAGGCGCTGCGCGCCGCAGGGCCGGCCCAGGCGGCGCGGTTCTCCTGGAGACGGTGCGCCGAACAGACGGCGGCGGTCTATCGTGCGGCGTGCGAGCCGGGCGGGGAGTGAGGATGTTTCTGTCGAGGCGGACACGAAAACTCGCCGTTGTTGTTTCGACCACGCGCGCTCGCTACACTCGAAGTACCAGGAGCCAGCGATGAAACAGCGAAACGCGAGTCGAACCAAGACCCGCCGCCAGTCGCGGAAGCCGTCGGCGAAACGCGTTAAAGAGATTCAGACGGTTTTCGAGAAGCTTGGAATCGGAGATGAAGCGTCACGTCGCAATCTTCGGCCAACGTACGGACCTGCCCCGGAGCAGGCGCTGCATTACCGCATCGTTCTAACGGGATCGACGCAAATCTGAGCAAGTGCGTGCATGCCGAGTTGGAAAGCAGTCCTTGGCAAGGTTCAGGCGACTGGTTCGGCCTACGATGTAGTTCGTCGGGACGCAATCAGAACGCTTTCAGAACTCACACAGCGAAATGTCATTGTCTACTACTCCGGCTGGCTGCAAAAGCCCGAGCTCGCGAAGCGCGGAGTGCAAGGTTTCGACATTAACGACTCGGATAAGAACGGCTTCATGGCGACGATCCACGGGTTGGATCGCGACAAGGGGCTTGATCTCGTCCTTCATACGCCGGGTGGCGAGGTCGCGGCGACCGAGTCTCTTGTTCACTATCTTCGGAAGATGTTCAAAGGGGACATCCGCGCGATCGTCCCGCAGATCGCGATGTCGGCAGGTACGATGATTGCGTGCGCTTGCAAGGAAATCCTGATGGGCAAGCACTCGAATCTGGGGCCGATCGATCCGCAATTCGGAGGCCTGCCGGCACACGGGATCGTGGAAGAGTTCGAGCGCGCCAAGCGAGAGATCGCCGCGGATCCCAGGTCGATCCCGGTTTGGCAGCCGATCATCGCCCGCTACCATCCGACGCTCATCGGGGAATGCGAGAAAGCGATCGAATGGTCTGAGGAAGTCGTCAGGGAATGGTTGCTGTCCGGAATGCTCCGCGACAAACGGAAGGGCGAAACAATGCGCACCGCGAAGCGGATTATCTCAGGTCTGGGTAGTCATTCACTCACGCTTTCGCATTCGCGTCACATCACCCCTGAACAGGCAGGCAAGTTGGGGCTGAACATCGTCGATTTCGAGAAACCGGATGCTTTGCAGGACGCCGTTCTGACGGTGCATCACGCGTGCGTGCTGACGCTTCAGTCGACGGCGGCGTTCAAGCTCATCGAAAACCACGAGGGCACTGCGCACATTCTGCTGGCGCAGCCGACTGTGCAAGTTTCCAATTGATCGGATTCATGGACGGACGGCGCGCTAACGGCCATTGCTTGCTCAGTCCGCTCGGCCGACGACCGCGATGCCCAGTCGCTTCGCCAGCGACAACGTGCGTTCGCGATCGAGGATGATCGTCTTGCCCGCCTCGACCACCAGGCCCGCGGCGCGCGCGGCACGCAGGTTCTCGATCGTCTGCGGACCGATCGTCGGCACGTCGAAGCGCATGTCCTGGTTCGGCTTCGCCACCTTCACCAGCGTCCAGCCGCCCGCGGGGCATAGCTCGCCCGCGCGGCGGATCAGCAGATCGGTGCCTTCAATCGCCTCGACGGCGATGATTTCGCGCTCCTTGGCGGCGATGGACTGGCCGATGTCCATCTCGGCGATGCGCTTCAGCAACGGCCAGGCGAACGCCGCGTCATCAAGCACCTGGCGCGGGGCGCGCTCGATCGGCTGCGCGCCGTCGGGCGTGAGCAAACCGACCTGGGCCAGTGCTTCGGGGATGTAGTGCGTGGAGTCGATCATCGTGAGTCCGTGCCGCTGCATTTCATCCGCCACTGCGCGCAATAGCGTATCGTTGCGCTTGTCGCGCGTGGAGCGGTACCACACGCGAATGCTGGTCAGGTCGGGCCAGTAGCGCAGCCAGAGCCTCCAGCGCGGGCCGGCGAACATGGTCGCCTTTCGCACGCGACCGACCATCACGACCTCGCGACAACCGGCGCGGCGCAGGGCGCGAATCCAGCGCCCGAGCTGCGCGATGCCGCGCCAGTGGAAGACGCGCGCATGTTCGCGCAGGGCCGGGTCGGCGCAGCCGAGCAACCCGACGACGGCCAACGAGCGGCCGTGTCGCGCGGCGTTGCGCGCGACGAGCAGC
>CAYMBL010000004.1:0-149178 GCA_964388675.1 uncultured Planctomycetales bacterium | reverse complement strand
GTAACAAGGTAGCCGTAGGGGAACCTGCGGCTGGATCACCTCCTTTCTAGAGGATCTTCTAGACCGTCGCGTCCCTCGTGGACCCGACGGAAAGAGGTCAGCACATCCTTCGCGGGGCGAAAGCGCCGCGATGCAGTCGAGTGATCGATCGCACGATTGGACCCACTGTTTCTTGATACAAAACAACGCCCATCGCCTAACCAGCGGTGGGCGTTGTTGTTTCCTGAAGCGCCCGTGGACTAACCGCCGCTCTATTTCGTCACTCTTCTGTGCGGACCGCGCAACCCTGCGCCGGCAACACTCGGCGGGCGGCGACGCACATTACATCGGCCACAGCCTTCGGCAGGAGCGGCGTGCATGCGTCCGACATGTTCGTGATCTCGAATTCTTGATCGCTTCCGACAGATTCCGCCGCCCGGGCATCGCGCCGCCACTCAACCGCGTTGTGAAGAAACCGGATTCGCACACCCGATCGCAATCGAACCGTCGCCCCCAGCAGTCCTTGAGCCGCCGAGAGCAGTGCCGCGCGATCGTGCATCCAACGCAGGGTGGCGGCCTCTCGCGCCCACGGACCCTCGTCGCCCGCTGCTTCCAGCGCGACAAGCAAAGCGTCGTCGCGGCCGCGGATGACATCGAGCAGCGCCGCCTGCCGCGCACTCGCCGACTTCGGCACATTAGGCGGAGTCACTGCCGGCGCTGCGTGTTGCATGCGCACTGCGGCTTCGATGACCGTCAGCGCCGCGGCCCGGCTTCGCAGCGGGCCGATCGCTTCGTAGGGTTCGCACGGATCGGCGCCGACGGTCAGGCCGCCGGTCTGACGATCATGCAGCAGGTAGCAGGCGCGTCCCCAGAGCCTCATCTGGCGGTTGAATGGCGGCTGAAACCGGCGAATCAGATCGGCCTCGAGCAACTCGGCTTCGATTTCGCAGCCGGCGACGCGCCATTCAACGCGCGCGATGCGCCGCGTCCAGCCGACGAAATAGTTTCCCGCGGCGTTGGTGCGCAGGTGGCTGCGGACGCGCGCCCGAATGCGAAGCGATTTGCCCACGTAGAGCAGTCGACCGGATTGTTCGCGAAACGCGTAGACGCCGCACTGCATGGGCAGCGTCGCGACGTCGGCGATTGCGGCGTCTCCACGATCGCCGTCAGCGCCGGGAATGTCGGCGAATACGGAAGTCCGTGCGGCGCGCCCGGCCACGGCACGCAGCGGCAGCCACTCGATGTTCTGCACCGACGTGCTGAGCGTGAGATCGGCGCGCGTGCTTTCTGCGAGCCGGCCGAAGTTGACGCCGCGCAGCGTCCCGGGCGTCGCGAAGCCCGACAGGCGCAGCGTTGCCACGCAGCCCAGGGGCAAGCTGCGCAGTTCACTGAGCACCGCTGCGACCAGCTCGTCGCGCGTCCAGCCGCTGATGTCGAGCGACACGAGCCGCATCGGCCGCACTTCATGTTCGAGAAACCGCACACGCACGGAATCTCCGTCGAATTCCGCCAGAACCGCGCCTTTCGGCTCGTCGCGCTCCGCGAAATCCACGCGGTCGCACGACCCGGCATACGCGATCACCGGTCCGCCCGGCAGCAACGGCTCGAGCACCTGGTGGCGATGAACGTGCCCGGCGGCCACATACTGAAACACGCTCGGCACCGTGGTGCGCGAAACGACGTCGGGCCCCGGGCGGAATCGATACAGGTGCGCGCCGCAGACGGCGCTGTCGAACGCCTGGTGCGCCACCAGCAGACGCACGGCGGCGTCCCGCGCCTGCTCAGCGCACGCGCTCGCTTCCGGCGGAAAGCGTTCCGCCGCCTCGCGACGGATGCACGGAATGCCGCTTACCGCGATGGTCACCCCGCGACGCTCGAGTCGCACCGTGTCGGCCTGCGCCAGCACATGGATGTTGGGATGCGCCAGCAACACGTTCACGGGCAGGGTGCAGCGCTCGTGATTGCCTGGAACGATAACCACCGACACGCCGCGCGCTGCCTCGCGCAGCAGCGGCGCCGCCGCAACGCCGAGCATGCTCGCGGTCGGCGTCGGCAGGTCAAAGAGATCGCCTGCGTGCACGATCAGATCGACGTCGTTTGCCTGCGCCAGCGCCACCACGCGCTCGTAGCTATCGACGAGATCGTCGCCGCGCTGCCGCCGACGAGAACGGCTCCGCGGACGCCAATCTGCGCCGATGTGCGAGTCTGCGAGATGGAGCACGCGAATCGTTCGGCCCACCCACGCAGCGTAATCCGTCGTTCCGACGCCGACAACGCAATATTTGGTGTATGTTAGGGGCGGGCCGCGCGCTGTTGCGGAGTCTCGCGCACACCCCGTGACGCTGGGGCCGACGGTACACTCCGCCTTGTGAGCGCATCCGCGACATCCACGGCCGGCTCGCCCCGCGCGCGGTCGGCGTCATCCACGGGGCTGCAACGCCTGCTGGTCGCCGTGCCGAATTGGGTGGGCGACGTGGTGATGGCCGGGCCGGTGCTGGCTGCGATTCGCCGCCGGCTGCCGGGGGCGCGGGTCGGGCTCCTGCTGCGCGACTATGTGCGCGAAATCCTCGATGGCGCCGGATGGCACGACGTTGAGCACGCATGGCCGCGCGGACGAAGCGCGCCGAAGCTCGGCCGCCTCACGCAGGAAATCCGCGCCCACGACTACGAGGCGATCCTGCTGCTCACGAATTCGTTCCGCTCGGCCTGGCTGGCGTGGCGAACCGGAATTCCACGCCGCATCGGCTACGCACGCGACGGCCGCGGCTGGCTTCTGACCGAGCGTTTGCGCCCGCACTCAATCGACGGCGAATACGTCCCGACGCCGATCCTCGACTACTACGGGGCCCTTGCGGAGCGGATCGGCTGTCCGGTCGATGATCGCCGCCTGCGGCTGACGATTACGCCGCAACAGACCGCCGCGGGTGAGGCGCTGCTGGAACATTACGGAATCGGCGACGCGCCCTATGTTGTGATCAATCCCGGCGCGGCGTTCGGCGCAGCGAAGTGCTGGCAGCCGACCGGGTTTGCGGCGGTGTGCGATCGTCTGTACGCCGACTACGGCTGGCGCAGCCTGATTGTGGGCGCGCCTGGCGAAGCAGGGCTGATGCGTTCGATCGCGGGCTTTGCGCGCTGCGGGCCGACGGTCTGCGACAACCCGGGCACCACGCTCGGCTCGCTCAAGCACGTAATCTCGCGCGCGCGGGCGCTCATCTGCAACGACACCGGTCCGCGGCACTACGGCAACGCGTTCTCGGTGCCGACGGTCACGATTTTCGGTCCGACGCACCAAGCCTGGACCGACGCGCCGTTCCCCACCGAACGTCGCTTGCAGGCGACCGTTCCGTGCGGCCCGTGCCAGCTCAAGGTCTGCCCGTTTGACCACCGTTGCATGAGCGGCATCAGCGCTGCGGACGTGCTGGCGGCGCTGGCCGATCTGCTTTCGGCGCCAGAGTCGGGGGGCCGGGCGTGATCTATACCGATCATTTTCACGCGATCGCGCCGTATCGCGCTGCAGTGCGCGCCGCGGGACTGACCTCGGTCGAATCCGTGATGAACTACGTGGGAGGCAGTACGGTCGCGTGGAGCCGCACCACCGACACCGTGTATGTGCCGCCGACCGCGGGCTACGTCGGGTTCTATCTCAAGCGCTATCGATACCCCACCTGGCGGCACCGACTCCGCGGAGCCTTGCGCGGCACCTTCTTCGGCGAGCACCGCGCGGCGGCGGAATTCGAGCTGCTGGAGCGCATGCGGGCCCTGGGGCTGTCCGCGGTGCGACCGGTCGCGTGCGGGGCGCGCCGCGTGGCGCATTTTCTGACGGCGTCGTTTCTCATCACCGAAGCGGTTCCCGACGCCTGCAATCTGACCACTTTCGCACTTGATATGGACGCCGGCCGGCGACGAATCGACTCGCGTCTGCGCGGGGCGATCATCGAGCGGCTCGCCGTGCAGGTCGCCGAGTTGCATCGCACCGGTTTCTCGCACGGGCAGATCTTCTGGCGGAACATCCTGGTGCGCGTCGGTCCGCACGAACAGCCCGAATTCTTCTTTCTCGATCCGAGGCCGCGCCGCGGCCGCCCGCGCTTTCTGCGCGGCGGGCAGTGGTGGCTGCATGAGCTCAGTCAGCTCGCCGCGTCGGCCTTGTCGTTCACAACCCGGGCGGAGCGGATGCGCTTCATCACTACGTACCTCGGCGCCCGCTTGCTTTCGCCCGACGCGAAACAGACATTGCGCGCCATCGAGCGTCTGGCGCAGCGCTGGCAAGCGCACGAGCGGCAGCGCATTCGCATGTGCGGGCTGTTTGACAACTGGCGGCGCGCGCTGGACGGCGCCGTCGCCGCGCACGGGTCGGCGGCATGAGCGCCCGTGTCGAGATTGCCGGCTCCTGGCGGGAGCGCCTGCACGAGCTGCGCGTCGAGAATCTCGAACAACTGCTCGACGGCCCACCCGCCGCGGGGTGGCCCGGCCGCTGGGAAGGGCTGGAAAAGCCGGGGTTGGGAGGCCGCGCGCGCTGGCGCTGGACTCCCGACGGCGCCGCCGTGCCGATCTACGTGAAATGCTACCGTTCGACCGGCTTGCGCATGCAGCTTGATCGCATCCGCCGCCAGACATTCGGCCACAGCCGCGCCTGGTGGGAGTATCACCTGGCCGAGCGGCTCGCTCAGGCGCACGTGCACGCGCCGCGCGTCGTGGCGTGCGTCGAGCGCATGGCCGGACCCTTCGAGCGGCGCAGCGCCGTCCTGCTGGAGCAGGCGCCGGGGGCGGCGTTTGATCGCTACTGGCGCGCGGCGCAGGCCGAAGCCGCTCCCATCACGCGCGGCGCCGGAAGGCGCGACATGGTGCGCCGGCTGGCGCGCTTTGTCGCCGCGTTTCACGACACCGGCCTGTGCCATCGCGACCTCTATCTGTGCCACGTCTTCGTCGATGCGCCGTCCGACGGAAGTCGACCG
Source organism: uncultured Planctomycetales bacterium (assembly GCA_964388675.1). GTDB lineage: Bacteria > Planctomycetota > Phycisphaerae > UBA1845 > Fen-1342 > CAYMBL01. The sequence continues at coordinate 144,247 of CAYMBL010000004.1, read as the reverse complement.
CCGCAATTCACGCTCATCGACCTGGCGCGCGTGCATCGGCCGACGCTGCGCCGCATGCGCTGGCTTCTGAAGGACCTGGCGCAGCTCGACAGTTCGGCGCGCCAGATCGGCGCCACACGCGCCGATCGTTGGCGCTTTCTGCTCTTTTATCTCGGCCTGCAGATCGGCGCCCCGCGCGCCCGCTGGTACGCGCGGCGCGTCGCCTGGCGGAGCGACCGCATCCTCGCACGCGAACGCCGCAAGGGCCGCGCATGAAGGTCGCCATCGTCCAGGAGACGATCGACCCGCGCCGCGGCGGCGCAGAGACCTCCACACTCGAAATGGCGCAGGCGCTCGCCCGTGCCGGCGCCACGGTCAGCATCGTCTGTGCCGGCGCCGCGCCGCCGGCGATAGTCGGCGAGGTGAACGTGATCGCAATTGCGGTGCATGGAGGAAAAGCGCGCCGCACACAGTCATACCTTCGCGGCGCGGCGGAGTTCGTCTGCCGTGCGTCGTTCGACATCGTTCATGCCGTTACGCCGTTGGCTTGCGCCGATGTGTATCAGCCGCGCGGCGGCACGTACCGCGAGACCATCGCGCGCAGTGTCGCTCTCGGCGCACGCTCCGCGCTGCAACGCGCGTGGCGCAGCTTTACGCGGCGATTCAACCGGCGCCAGCAGTTTCTGCTGCGTATCGAGCGCGAACTGCTCACGCGCCCGCGGCCGCCGCTCGTCGCGGCTGTGTCGGATTATGTTCGCCGGCAGGTGATCGAAGGCTACCCGGGCTTCCCGGCTGACCGCGCACGCGTCGTGTTCAACGGCGTGAACATCCAGCGCCTCGCGCCGGCGGAGGAAACTGCGACGCGCAGCGCGCTGCGCCGCGAATGGGAGTGTTCCGACGGGGACGCGGTCATTCTGTTCGTTGCGCACAATTTCAAGCTGAAGGGACTTGCGAGTCTTCTGCCCGCGCTGGCGCGCGGGCCGCAGGATTGGCGGCTGATCGTCGCCGGCCGCGATAACCCGCGACCCTATCAGCGACTGGCGGACGCGCTCGGAGTGACGACGCGCGTTCGATTCGTGGGGGCCGGCATCGCGGTCACTTCGCTCTACGCGGCAAGCGACGTGCTGGCTCACCCGACCTGGTACGACCCGTGCAGCCGCGTGGTGCTCGAAGCGCTCTGTTGCGGGCTGCCGGTGGTCACCACGCGCCACAACGGGGCGGCGGAGGTCATCGAGGCGGGCAAACACGGCGCCGTGATCGACGACGCGCAGCACACGAGCACGTTCGCCCGGGCGCTGGCGGAGTCGCTCGATCTGCGAGTCCGAACCGCCTGCCGCGCGAGCGCGGCGCAGATGGGCGACCGGCTCTCGATGGATCGCCACGCGCGGGAACTGATGTCTCTCTATCGCCACGTTCTCGACGCGAGGAGCGCCGCGCCGTGAGCGGCTCTGCGTTAGCGCGCTCGCCGTCACACTCAGCAGGTGCGCTCGCGGGCGCCATTGTGATTCCCGCGTACAACGAGGCGGCACGGCTCGAGACGACATTGCGGGAAGTGCGCCGTTTCGCGGAATCCTGGCACGAGCCGCTTGAATTGATCGTGGTCGATGATGGTAGTCGCGACGCGACCGTCGCCTGCGCACGCCGTGTGATGGAGCGGCCCGCGGGGCCGTCTCCTGATCGCGACTCGTGGATGTGGGGTCCGCTGCGGGTGCGCGTGCTGCAGAACCGTCACAACCGCGGCAAAGGGTTTGCGGTGCGCCGCGGCATGCGTGCCGCGCGCGCCGCGGCCTGGCGACTGATGTGCGACGCTGATCTGCCGACGCCGCTGTCAGAGCTGCCGCGGCTCCTCGCGGCGCTTAACGCAGGGGCCGACGTGGTCATCGGCTCGCGCGACATACCGCCCGCGCGACTCGATCCGCCGCAACCCATCTTGCGCCGCGCGGCCGCGATGCTGTTTCGGGCGCTGCGCCGGCGTCTTCTCACTCCGGCGCTGCGTGATACGCAGTGCGGGTTCAAGCTATTCTGCACACCAGCGGCGGAGATGTTGTTTTCGCGGCTGCGCGAGCCGGGCTGGCTGTTCGACTGCGAACTGCTCGCGCACGCCGAGCGCCTCGGCATGCGGATCGTCGAGATCGGCGTGCTCTGGCGCGACGACGCGCGTTCGCACGTGGCGCTCGTGCGGACCGCGCTGGGAACGCTGCCGGCGCTTTGGCGAATCCGGGCGCGAATGCGCCGCTATCCAGAACGGGGTTGGAGAAATCGGAATGCGTAATCGCGCGAGATCACGGTTGGCGGTGTGGCTCACGTTTTGGCTGGCGCCGTTGGCGGCGGCGCAGCCGGTTGACACGATGGCCGCGCGGATCGAGCGGTACGCGCGCGACGCCGAGGATGTGCGGTCGTTCTACAACATTCCGTGGTCCGAATCGCGCGCCGCGCGCAGCGAGGCGCTGCACCGCGCGACGCTCGCCGAGCTGGACGCGCTCGACTTTGACCGACTGTCTCACGACGAAGGCGTCGATTACCTCCTGTTGCGGAATAAGCTGCGCGGCAGCCTGGCGTATGCGGCGCTGGATCGCGTCCGCTGGGACGAAATGCGCGAATTGCTGCCATTCCGCGAGACGATCGTGGCGCTCGAGGAGTCACGCTGGCGCGTGGAGCCGGTCTCGGGTCGCGAGGCGGCGGAACGCGTGGCGGCGCTGCTGCCGCAGCTCAAGGAGCTGCGCCGCCGGCTGGACGCAGGACGCAACGCGCCGACCGCGTCGGCCCCGGCGACCGCGAGCGCAGCGACGGACGGCCCGCTGACGGTCACGCCGGTCGTCGCCGCGCGCGCGGCGGCTGCGGTCTCTGCATTGCGCGAGACGCTGCGCCACTGGCATGCCTATTACGCGGAATTCACGCCCGACTTCGCTTGGTGGATGCGGCAGCCCTACGCCGACGCCGACCGCGCGCTTGGCGAGTACGCCGACTTCCTGCGCACCGAACTCGCCGGCCTGAAGGGGGCGCCGGAAGACCCGCTGCTGGGCGATCCGATCGGCCGCGACACGCTGCTCGCGGATTTGCAGAACGAAGTAATCGCATATTCGCCGGAAGAATTGGTCGCGATCGGCGAGCGGGAATTCGCCTGGTGCGAGCAGGAGATGCGAAACGCCGCGAAGGAAATGGGATTTGGCGACGACTGGCGCGCCGCGCTCGCCAAGGTGAAATCCGCCACGGCGGATCCCGGCGCGCACACCGAGCTTTGTGCCGCGCTGGTGCGTGAGTCGATCGCATTCCTGCGAGAAAAAGACCTGGTCACGATCCCCGATCTCGCGGCCGAGCTCTGGCGGCTCGAGATGATCCCGCCCGATCGACAGCGAATCTGGCCGTTTCAGTTCTACGGCGGTCTGCATATCGGTGTGGCGTACGCGTCGGAGCACATGAGCCACGCCGACAAGATGCAGGCGATGCGCGGCAACAACCGCCATTTCACGCGCATCGTCGTGCCGCACGAGTTGATTCCCGGGCATCACCTTCAGGGATTCATGGCGCAAAGGCTGCGCCCGTACCGCCAGACTTTCACAACGCCCTTCTTTCTCGAAGGCTGGTGCCTCTACTGGGAAATGAAGTTCTGGGATCTGGGTTGGGCGCGCGGCCCTGAGGATCGCATTGGCATGCTCTTTTGGCGCATGCACCGCTGCGCACGCATCGTGGTGAGCCTGAAGTTTCATCTCGGTCAGATGTCGCCGGACGAGATGATCAAGTTCCTCGAAGAGCGCGTCGGTCACGAGCCCGCCAACGCCCGGGGCGAAGTGCGGCGCTACGTCGGACCCGACTATTCGCCGCTCTACCAGGCCGGATACATGCTCGGCGGCATGCAGCTTCGAGCGCTGCATCGCGAAGTCGTCGTCGGCGGCCGCATGAGCGAACGTGAGTTCAACGACCGACTGCTGACTCTGGGACCGATTCCGGTTGAACTGATTCGAGCGAGCATTCTGCAAGCCCCGCTTCGTCGCGACCACCAGGCCGAGTGGCGCTTCGCCGACCCCGGCAATTAGCCGTTGTCGGCCCTCGAAACGACCGATATAACGGTGGCATGCATCCTGACAACTGCATTCGACCGGCCGTGCGGAACGCAGCGCGTCCGGCGTCTTGAGGAGGTTCGAGCCATGATGAGCGATCGCGTCAAGCAGATTCTGAGCTGGTACGAGGCGGACAACGCGGGAGTGCTCGCGAATCTGCGGCGGCTGCTGGGAACGGGCACGCTGCGCGATACCGGCAAATTCGTGATTCTGCCGGTGGATCAGGGATTTGAGCACGGACCCGCGCGCAGCTTCGCGCAGAATCCGGCGGGCTACAACCCGCACTACCACTTCGAGCTCGCGCTGGAGTCGGGTTGCAACGCCTACGCCGCGCCGCTCGGTTTCATTGAGGCGGGCGCGCGCACCTTCGCCGGCGAGCTGCCGCTGATCCTGAAGCTCAACAACAACGAATCGCTGTTCTCGACAAAGAACCCCAGCCAGGCGATCACGGCTTCGATCGACCACGCCCTGCGGCTCGGCTGCGCCGCGATCGGCTTCACGATCTACCCCGGCTCGGCGAACGCGCAGGCCCAGTATGAACAGCTCAACGCGCTCTCCGAGGAAGCCAAGAGCGTCGGCCTGGTGGTCGTCGTCTGGAGCTATCCGCGCGGCGAGGGCCTGAGCAAGGACGGCGAGACCGGCGTCGACGTCTGCTGCTACGCGGCGCAGATCGCGTGTCAGCTCGGCGCGCACATCGTAAAAGTCAAGCCGCCGACCGAGTTCATCGAGCAGGCCGAGGCCAAAAAGGTCTACGAAAAGCAGCAGATTCCGATCAAGACGCTCGCCGAGCGCGTGCGGCACGTCGTGCAAAGCTCGTTCGACGGCCGGCGGATCGTGATCTTTTCCGGCGGCGCCGCGAAAGACGAAGCGGCGATCTGCGACGAAATTCGCGGCATCTACCAGGGCGGCGGCTTCGGCAGCATCATCGGCCGCAATGCGTTTCAGCGTCCGCGCAAGGAAGCGCTCGCGATGCTGCGCAAGATCATGGACATCTACGCGGGCAAGTAGGCGCGGGCGCGCCTGGCGCGACTACACGCCGACCCACTGAAACGCGTACAGGAACACGGCCAGCCCGAGCACGGCCGCGGCGGCGAGCCGCGCGCCCGCACGCTCCGGATTCGCGGTCGCGGTCGTCGACTCGAACAGCGGACGATGCGCTTCGGCGCCGGCCTGCACCTGCGCGATCAGCAGGTGCGTGTGAAACTCGTTGAATCCCAGCCGCCGTCCTTCGACGAGCAGCTCCTGCCGCGCCGAATGTCGCAGCAGGTCTCCATCGAGCGAAGCCGCAATCAGCTCGCGCAGTCGCCGGGTGCGCTCGTCGCGTTCGGCGGCGCTGCTTCGGCCCGCGCTGAGTCGGCGATAAGCGACGTAGAGTCGGTCGAGCTGGCGCTCGGCGAGCGTGCGCAGCCGGGGGTCATCGAGGTCGGCCAGCAGCCGCGCGCGGCGCGTTTCGAAACGGCGGCGCAACTCAGCGGGCGCGTGCTCACCGGCGGGCGAACCTAGGATTTCGCAGTCCGTGCGGGACATCCTCGTGCCCCCTCCGCCAGACACTAGCCCGCACGAAGCGTGGAAAACAACCGGCAACGGGAAAATCGGCGCAACGTCGGCGGTGCGTCCCAGAATCGCGGCCCAGAGGCGCGACCACGCGTGGCGCAGAATCTGCGTGTGAAGATTTCTCCGCGGCGCGCGGCGTCAGTGCGTGCCCTGCGCCGCGAGCCAGCGCTCAGCATCGAGAGCCGCCATGCAGCCGGTGCCCGCCGCCGTAACCGCCTGGCGATACACATGGTCGGCGACGTCGCCGGCGGCAAAGACGCCGGGCACGTTCGTCGCGGTCGATGGCGGATGCGGCAGGTGGATGTAGCCCTTGCCATCGAGCGTGATCTGATCCTGCAGGATTTCCGTGTTCGGCGTGTGGCCGATGGCGAGGAAGAGCCCCTTCACGGGCAGATCGCGTTCCAATTGGTTCGTCAGATCGCGCAGACGAACGCCGGTGATGGACTTGTCGCCGAGCACGTCGACCACCGCCGAGTTCCAGACCGGCGCCATTTTTCCCGCCTCGACCAGCTTGAAGAACCGTTCCTGCATCGCCTTGCTGGCGCGAAGCTGATCGCGGCGGTGGATCAGGTGCACCTTCGACGCGAATTTCGTGAGGTAGCTGCCTTCCTCGATCGCGGAATCGCCGCCGCCGATGACGGCGAGCTCTTGATTGCGGTACATCGGGAGCGCCCCGTCGCACACCGCGCAGGCCGAGACGCCGCCGCCGCTCTCGGCGAGTCGTTTTTCATTGGGCAGGCCAAGCCAGTTCGCACGGGCTCCGGTGGCGAGGATCACGGCCTGGGCGTGGACGGTGTGCTCGTCGGTGCGCACCTCGAACGGGCGCTTGCTCAAATCGACTGTTACTACGTCCTGCGTGATGAACCGCGTGCCGAACTTCGCGGCCTGGTCGCGAAAGGACCGCATCATCTTGGGGCCGAGCACGCCTTCGGGAAAGCCGGGGAAATTCTCGACGTCCGTGGTGAACATCAGTTGCCCGCCGGGAATCAGCCCGCCGGCGTTGAACCCCTCGATGCACAGCGGCTCGAGGGCCGCGCGCGCCGCGTAGATCGCGGCGGTCAAACCCGCCGGCCCGGAACCGATGATGACCAGCTTTTCCACGCTCATTTGGCACTCCTGTCGCGCGGGATTATACGGTCCTGTGCGGCACGCCGGCCGCGCAAAGAACCCGTGAACGGGTTGCACGCGGCAAATATTCGCCGGGCTCGACACAATACCAGTCGGGGAGCGGCGTTCTCCCTTGCGGCGAGATGCGTACGCCGCGCGTCCCGATCTGTTCGTGAGGTGCTTCGATGCCGACAAACCGGATTGCGTTGCCGCTGTTGCTGTTGATCAGTGCGATTCGCGCGTTCGCGCACGCCGCGCCGCCCGACGAGTTCAACGCGTCAAAGGCCATCGCCCCGGGCGCGCTGGCGGTGCTGCGGCTGGCCGAGCCCGATCGGCGCGTGCAGGAATTCCGGCAGCAGCTTGAAACCCGCGGTCTGCTCGATGGTCCGCTCGCCGAGCGCCTGCGCACCAATCCCGAAATCGCGCGCGCTCAATTCGGCTGGATGGGCCTGGCCGCCGCCGTCGGCGTCGACGCCTGGCAACTCGCCGAGCTCGTCGTCGGGCAAGAGGTCGTCCTGTCCGTCACGCCACGGCCGGAGGTCGGTTCTCCCGGGCTGGTTCTTGGTGTGAAGCTGCGCGATCCGCAGCGCTTCGACCGGCTGCTGACCACGCTGCACGCGCTCGCCGGCGTCATGCGTGAGGGCGCCCTGGATCCGGCGAAAGTACAGACAATTGACGGCATTCAGCACGTCTCGATCTCGCCCGAGTTGCACCACGCGCGGATCGGCGATGGCTGGTTGGTATCAAACGACCGTTCGTTGCTGAAGACATGCGCCGCGGGGGCGCCCGCGAGCAAACCCGAGATTCGCTGGGGCGCCGGTCCGGCCAAGGGCGCGTTCGTGGAAGCGTGGGTTGACGCCGAAGCGCTGCGCCGTCGCTTCCCCGCGCTCGCGACGCCTGACGCGAAAGCCGAGAACGCGTTCTTCGGCTTGCTCTTCGCCGATTGGCAGCACGCGCTGCGGCACGCGCGCACGATTCGAATCTGGGGTGATGCCGGGCGCGACGAGCTCGGGCTGCACGCGGCGGTGGATAGCGACGCGCCGCTGCCTGACTCCCACCGCGGTTTGACGGTCGAACGCACGCCGCAGTGGACCTGGTCGCCCGAACGATTGCCCGGCGCGCTCGGGGAATTCACTGTTTCCCACCGTTGGGCGGACTTGCTGGCCGAGCGCGAAGCGCTGCTCGCACCGGCCGCGGTCTCGCAGGTCGTCAACTTCAGCAACACGCTGACGACGCTTTTCGGCGGACTGGATTTCGTCAACGACATTCTTCCCGCGACCGGTGGACCGGTGCGGCTGGTGCTCGCGCGACAGGATTTCGCCGGCCGCGACACGCTGCCTGTGCCGAAGCTGCCGGCGTTCGGGCTGGTGGTGCCGCTGCGCGACGCGGGTCCGCGACTGGCGCAGCAGCTCTTTTCCGCGACGCAATCGGCGCTCGCGATCGTGAATCTGGATGCGGCCCAGAAGGGCGAAGCCACGTACCTGATCGACGTCGATCGGCACGCCGGGCAGCGCATCCTCTTCACCGAGTTCCAGCAGCCCGCGGGCTCGATGGACATGGGGTCGCCGCGGACGGCGTCGTCGAATCCGGCAACGGCCCCGGCCGGCAGCGCGCCCGCATCGGGTCCGGTCGAAGGCGGCGTACGTTACAACTTCGCGCCGGCGGCTTCGGTGTGCGAAGGGTTCTATCTGATCGCCACCTCGCGGCCGCTGCTGACGGACATGATCGACGCGATCCTCGCATCCCGCCGTGGCGCCGAACGCCCGACGCCCGCCGCGGACACGCCGCCGATTTCGTTGCGTGTCGGCGGGGAGGCGCTTGCTGCTCTGCTGCGTGAGAATCGGCGCGAGCTCGTAATCAATCGCATGCTCGAGGAAAATCGCCCCCGCGCCGCGGCCGAGCAGGATGTGGATCTATTCCTTGATCTGCTCGGGCTGGTGCGCGAGCTGCGGGCCGAATCCACCCGCTCGAACGGCACGCAGAATGCGCGGCTCATCGTCGATCTGCGTCCGGGCGTGCCGAACTGATCGCCAAGGAGCAGGGCATGAGCATCCTGGCGCTATTTTCGCCGACCGCCGATCGTCCGTGGGATCGCGGCGCCGCCGCTCACCTGCTGCGTCGCGCCGGTTTCGCACCCTCGCCCGCCGAAGTGACGCGCGTGCTCGACGAAGGGCCGCGCCGCGCCGCGGAGCGACTGGTCTCGGACACCGTCGAATCGAATCTGCACGACGAATTAGACACAGTGGGTTCGGCGCTCGCCGTCCGCGATGACATTGCCGCCCTGCGCGGCTGGTGGCTGCTGCGCATGTGTCGCACCGCTCGGCCGCTGCACGCGCGGCTGGCGCTGATGTGGCACAATCACTTCGCCACCAGCAACGCGAAGGTGCGCAGCGCGGCGCTGATGCTGCAGCAATTGCGCACGATTGAGCGCCTGGGCGCCGGACCGTTCGAGCAGTTGCTGCTGGCGATGGCGCGCGACCCGGCGATGCTGGTCTGGCTCGACAGCGCCGCCAACGTGAAGGGCCGCGCCAACGAGAATTTCGCGCGCGAATTGTTCGAGCTGTTCGCGCTGGCGCCGGGCAACTATTCAGAGCAGGACATCCGCGAAGCGGCGCGGGCATTCACGGGCTGGCAGCAACGCAATGGCCGCTTTTATTTCGCCAAGCTCGATCACGATGCGGGCGAGAAGGTCGTGCTGGGCCGGCGCGGGCGCTTTCGCGGCGAGGACATCGTGCAGATCGCGTGCGCGCAGCCGGCCTGCGCGCGGTTTCTGGCGACCCGGCTGCTGCGCGAGTTCGTCTCGCCCGAGCCCGACGCGGAGCTTGTCGAGGCGTTGGCGGACGAACTGAGCGCCAATCGGCTCGACGTCGGTCAGGCGCTGACCGTGCTGCTCAGCTCGAACGCGATGTTCGACCCGGCGCATCGCCTGCGTCGCATCAAATCGCCGGTGGAGCTGGCCGTTGGCATGGTGCGTTCGCTCGACCTGAAGGCGCCCGCCGAGGGTCTGGCATCGCTGACGGCGCAGTCCGGGCAGCGCCTGTTCGAGCCGCCGTCGGTGAAAGGCTGGGATGGCCATCGCGCGTGGCTGAATTCCGCCGCGATGCTGGTGCGCATGAACGGGGCGACGCGCGCGGTCGAAAGCACGCTCGACGCCGACGCCATCGTGGCCGCGAACGACCTGCGCGATGCGGCGGCGGCGCGGAGCTATTGTCTGCACGTAGCGCTCGGCGGAGCGGATCATCCCGCGCTGGCGGCGCAGCTCGGCGGCATCGACGGTTCGCCGCCCGAGGTGGTGCGCCGCGCACTGCTGGTGTTGCTGACGAGTCCCGAGTATCAACTGGCCTAGCGGCGCGCTGTGCCGCACGGAGGTGCCCGGTGGCTATCAACCGGCGTGAGTTCCTGCAGCGAGGATTGGCCGGCGCGACCCTGCTCGCGACGGCGCCGACGCTGCCCGGCTTCCTGACACGCACGGCGCTCGCCGCCACGCCCGAGCGCCGGCAGCGCTGCCTGGTCGTTGTTCAGCTCACCGGCGGGAACGACGGACTCAACACGGTCATTCCCTACGCGGATGATCGCTACCACCGCGCGCGGCCCACGCTCCGCGTCGGCGAAGGCGAGGTCCTGCGGCTGTCCGACACGCTCGGGCTGCACCCCGAGCTCGCGGGTTTCCGAACGCTCTTCGACGACGGGCTGCTCGGCATCGTCAATAACGTCGGCTACCCCAATCCCGATCGATCTCACTTTCGCGCCATGGACATCTGGCACACGGCCGATCCCGCGCTGGCGTCGACGGACGACGGCTGGCTCGGCCGCGTCGCCGAACGCATGAACGTGACGGGCGACGCCCCGCCGGTGTTGCACCTCGATGACGACGCGCTGCCTCTGGCGCTGCGCTCGCGCACGCTGGCCACGCCGTCCGTCTCCGACGTCGCCGCGTTCAAATTGCAGACCGCGGCGGAGCAGATCGCGCCGGCCATTGCGGCGCCGCGCGGCGGTGCGTCGGACGAACTGCTGTTCGTGCAGCGCGTGGCGGTCGCGAGTTGCGCCACGGCTCGCCGCATCGAGGCGGCAGGGGCGCTCGCCGGCGCGCAGGCCGCCTATCCCGACTACGGGCTGGCGCGGCGGCTGCGCCAGATTGCGCAGCTCATCGCCGGCGATTTCGGGCCGCGCGTCTACTACACCAGCCTCGGCGGATTTGACACGCACGCGCGTCAACGGCCGGCGCACGGCCCGCTGCTGCGCGAGTTGGGCGACTCGGTTGCTGCGTTCTACGCGGATTTGCGCGCCCGCGGCATGGCCGACGGCGTGCTGCTCATGACGTTCAGCGAGTTCGGGCGCCGCGTGGCGGAGAACGCCAGCCAGGGCACCGACCACGGCGCAGCCGCGCCGCTGTTTCTCGTCGGCCCCGGCTGCCGCAGCGGAGTGCTCGGCGCCGCGCCGGACCTGGCGGTGCTCGACGACGGCGATGTGCGGTTCGAGACCGATTTCCGCAGCGTATACGCCGCGATCCTGTCGCAATGGCTGCGCATTCCCGCCGAAAGCGTGCTCGGCGCCGGCATCGCTGCCGCGCCCGTGCTGCGGGCCTAGCTCACAAACCCTCAACAAACGCGCGCAACGCCGCCAGCAATCGCGGCGACGCCGTCGGCGCCAGCGGCTGCGGCGCGGGAATCGTCTCGTAGTGTGCCAGCTTTTGGCGCAGGTCGTGCTCGTCGCTCGCCGCCGCAACGCCGTAGGGCTCGAAGTGCTTGACCGTCGCAATCTGGTGCTCGTTGCGCGTCTCGCGCAGGCTGGCGCGGCGCGGCATCACGAGCAGCGGTTTGCGCGCGTTCATCGCGGCGAAGATCGAGCCGATGCCGGCATGAGCCACCATCAGCGTGCACTCGCGCACGCGCCGCTCGAACTCGCCCGGCGGCAGCATTTCGGCGTACGGCATGTGCTGCGGCCGCCACGCGTCGACGCCGATCTGCGCGAATAGCTGCGTCGCTGCGCCGGCCTGCGCCCATTCATCGACCGCGCGGATCAGCCGATCGAACGGCATTTGCGCGCCGACGGTCACGAAAATCACAGCACCGCTCCCTCGTAGCGCGGGCCGCCGGGCTGCGCCAGATGCTCCCACTGTGTGAGCCAGAGATCGGCGTGTCGGCCGGCGCGCTGCCCTGCGCCGGAAAGTTCCTCGGCGTTCGCGATGCTGTCGACCCACACCGTGCGTGCGCCCAGCCAGCGCCCGATGCGCAGCGCGAAATACCCCGGCGCGGCGCCGGTGGTGATGACGACCTGCGGCCGCAGACGCAGCAGAATCGAGCACAGTCGCGCGAATTGGAGGATTAGGGCAACCTTGTTCCAGCGTGTGGCGTCGTTCACCGTTAAGAAGCGATGGCCGGCGGCGTGCTCGCGATAAGCGTCGCTGACCGTGATCAGCGTGACATCGTGCCCGTCGAAAGCGGGCAGCAGGCGCAGCAGCTCGATCCAGTGTCCGCCGCCGCTGGAGACCGCTGCGATTCTCACGCTTTCTCCGACGGGCTGGTGCGTTCGGTGCGCACCCAGGTCTGCTCGGGCTTGCGCACGAACCGCAGATATAGCGGGATTTTCGCCAGCGCGTAGAGCGGCGCGCCGAGCAGCACGCGCAGCGGCACGAACCGCCGCGCGAAGCGCAACCAGCAAATCGCAACCGCCAGCGCCAGCATCGCGGCGGCGCTTAGCAGAATCGACAGCGGCGCAGCGCTAACGCCGAGCAGCAGCCAGGCGGCGGCGGCGATAGCGCCCGCGGCCGACAGCAGCAGCACGAGCAGGGCGAGCGGCGGCACCGCAAGCTCAAGCGCCAGCAGGGCCAGCGCGAGCCGTCCTTGTCGCAGTGCCGCGAGCAGCAGGCGCGGCGACTGGCGCAGCAGCGTCGCGAGGTGGCCATGCTCCCAGCGTGTGCGCTGCGTGAGGCTTGTGCGAGTCGATTCGGGGTGGTCGCTGGTGATCACGGCGCGCGAGCAGTAGCGCGGAGCGTGACCGGCGATCGCGAGATCGATGCCGAGCTGCATGTCCTCAACCAGATTGGCGGATGCGAGCGGTGCATCGGCGATCTGCGACCAGGGGAAGATCATGCCAGTGCCGCCGAGCAGGCAGGGCAGCCCGAGGCGTTCGAGGCCGCCGGCGCGGGCGGGGCCTTTCATGAAAAAAGCCAGCGTGGAAATGCGGCTCCAGCCACCGGCCGAGGCCGGTGGGAGCAGCAGGTAGCGGCCCTGTAGCGGTCGATTCAGCTCGGCGACGCGATACGCGAGTGCATCGAGCGCGCCGGGCTCGAGGCGGCAGTCAGCGTCGAGAATGACGACGGCGTCGGGGGGCGCGGCGCGCAGGGCCTGTACGCCGAAGTCGAGTGCGTAGCCCTTGCCGCGGCGGTCCGGGTCGTTGCGCTCGACGACACGGACGCCGGGGCGGCTCGCGACGCGCGCGGTTTGGTCGGAACAGTTGTCGGCGACGACGAGGATTTCGTCGCCGGGCCGGGTCTGAGCGAGGACGGATTCGAGCGTGGCTGCGATGCCGGCCTGCTCGTTGTGCGCGGGGATGAGCACGGCGAGCCGCGGGCGCGCGCGATCACGCCGAATCGGCGGCGCGGGCAGCAGCACCGCCAAGCACTCGCAGAGCACGAACGCGGTCGGCGTCGCCAGCGCGACGGCGGCGATCAGCAGCAGCCATTCGACGGCCGAAACCATGACCGGGGCAGGGTATGCGCGATTGCGACGGCGGTCGAGGAGTAGCGGTGGCAGCCGCGCGGCGCGGCCCGCGCGAACCCTGATTCCCGCTGCGCGGGAATGAGGGGGACGGGCAGGATGCCCGTCCCACCCAGACCGAAGGATGGCGCCAGGCTCCACCGCTGTGTCAGCGGTGGAGAACCAGCCGCCGTCGCTGCATTGCGTGGACCTTGATTCCCGCCGCGCGGGAATGAGCGGGACGGGCAGTATGCCCATCCCACCCAAATCCGGATGGGCGAGTACGCCCATTTCACACAGACGAAAGAGTGGCCCGGGGCACTGAACACGCCCAACCCATTCAAATTGCAGTCGAGTGATTCGGCGTGGGTGTGGTGCGAGAACGGAATTCTCGCACCAGGATGAGCATGCCGCCTGCCACCGCACCGCGCACGCCCGCCTGCGCGCGCACTCCTCCCGCTCCCTGATTCCGCCCCTCGGTGGGGGCCGGCGCGCCCGCTTGGCGTATACACTTGCGGTCGCGTACGTACGGAAGGTCCTCGCTTGAACTTTCTGAACCTGTGGGCCTTGTGGCTGGCGGCAGCGCTCGTGCCGCTGCTGGTGCTGCTCTACTTCCTCAAGCTGCGGCGGCGCACCCAGACGGTGCCGTCGACGCTGCTATGGAAGCGCGCCGTACAGGACATGCAGGTCAACGCCCCGTTCCAGCGGCTGCGGCGAAACCTGCTGCTGCTGCTGCAATTGCTCGTGCTGGCAGCGGGCATTCTCGCCCTGGCGCGGCCGGTCGTGCGCTCGCCGATCTCGGACGAGACCAGCGTCATCCTGCTCATCGACCGCTCCGCCTCGATGAGCACCCGCGAAGGCCAGGAAACCCGCCTCGACCAAGCCAAGGAGCAGGCGCGGCGGCTGCTGCGCACGCTGCGCGCCGGCCGACGCCCGTGGTGGGATTTCTTCGGCGCCAGTGGACCCGCGGCGCGAGTCATGCTTATCACGTTCGCCGACCGCGCGAGCGTGGTCGCCCCGTTCACGACCAACATCGGCGAAGTGATCGACGCGATCGGCCGCATCCAACCCAGCGACGGCGCGACCAACCTGGCCGAGGCGCTCGATCTCGCCGAGGCCTACCTGAAGCAGACCGTCGTCGAGCAGACCGTGGAGAGCGCCGAAATGCCCTCGCGGCTGGTGCTCATCTCCGATGGCGGCGTCGGCGCGGCAACCGACATCGCCCTGCGCGCCGGGGCGGTGACACTGCTTCCGATCGGCGAGACGCAGGACAACGTCGCCATCACCTCGTTGCGCGTGCAGCGCAGCTACGAGGACCCCGAGCAGCTCAGCGTCTTTGTGCAGGTCGAGAACTTCGGCCCCGCTCCGGTGCGCAGCGACGTGTCGCTCTATGTCGACGGCCGGCTCGGCATGGGACGCGTTCAGACCATCGAACTCGGCCCCGCGCAGCAGCGCGCCAGCCCCGATTCACAACCCGCCAATGAAGCCGCGGCCGATGACCTCGCGAGCGCGGGCGCTCTCAGCTTCGAGTTTCCGCTGGCCGGGGCGGGCGAGCTCGAAGCCCGGCTCTCGCGCGACGATCCGCTGCCGGTCGACAACCGCGCCTACGCGATCGTGCCCGCGCCGCGCAAGCTGTCGGTGCTGCTCGTCAGCCCAAAGAATTTCTTCCTGGAATCGGTGCTGCGCAATCTGCCGCTCGAGCGCTGGAGCTATCTGACGCCGGCGCAGTACGAGGCGGCCGAAAACAGCGAGCTGGAGACCGACGGCCGCTCGAACTTCGACGTCGTGATCTTCGATCGGCACAGCACCGATCGGTTGCCGGTGGGCAACTACTTTTTCCTGGGCGCGACGCCGGCCATTCCCGGCGTTGAGACCGCGGGCGAGCTGGGCTGGCATTCGCTGCAGTGGTGGGATGAGACGCATCCGATCCTCCGACATGTCGCGCTCGAATACGTCTACGTCGCGAAGGCGCTGTGGCTGAAGCTGCCGGCGGATGCGCAGATGATCATCGAAGGGCCGCAGGGGCCGGCGCTCGTGCGATACGCGCGAGACGGCAGACAATATCTGATCCTCGGATTCGACGTGCAGGACAGCACCTGGTGGAACAAGCTGGGCTACCCCGTCTTCATCTACAACGTCGTGCGCTTTCTGGGCAGCGGCGCCGCGTTCGGCGAGGAGGACGTCGTGCGTCCCGGCGACGCGATTCGCGTTCCCCTGGCGGCGGCGTCTGACGCTGCGACTGTGATAACCCCGGACGGT
Organism: uncultured Planctomycetales bacterium; assembly: GCA_964388675.1. Taxonomy (GTDB): domain Bacteria; phylum Planctomycetota; class Phycisphaerae; order UBA1845; family Fen-1342; genus CAYMBL01. The sequence goes on along the minus strand of CAYMBL010000004.1, from coordinate 128,592 downwards.
CGCCGGCTGCCCGTGCGAGCGGACGCGGCGGGCGGGGCGTTCTTCTCCGGCACCGAACGCGTCGGCGTGTACCGCGTCGAGCCCGCGCCGTCCGAAGGCGATCGATTCGCCGTCAATCTCGGTGATCGCGTCGAGAGCGATGTTCGCCCGCGCACCGATCTGTCGCTCGGAACCGGCGTTGAGATCGACATCGGCGAGAGCGTGCGCACCGGCACGCCGGAGGTTTGGCGCTGGTTCGCGCTGGGAGCGCTGTCGATCCTCCTGTTCGAGTGGTACGTGTACAATCGCCGCGTGATGATCTGAGTTGCGAGGGACCAGCAGGATGAACATGCAGCGCGACCCGGCCGCGGAGCCGACCGGTCTGAAGCCGGGGCAGCGGGTTCGAATCCATCAGTCGATCGACCGCCGCGAAGGCCCGTGGACGAACGCGGTAGAGGGCATCGTTGTCGCGGTGAAGGCGGAGAAGACCGGCAGTTGGTACGCCCACGGCAAGGAAGACAAGCTCTGGCTCTACCGCGTGCGCCTGCAGCGCGCTGATGGGGAACTGACGGACGTCGTGGTCGATCCGCACACGCGATACGAAATTCTCAGCGATTAAGCCGACTCGGCTTGTGAGACCTGATCTTAAAAGAAGCGGCCCAACCCCTCCCCGAGCGGGAGGGGTTTCTGGGCCGTAGACGCATCACGCCGTTGTGCACGTGCGCTCTGCGTCGTCCGCGTAGCGGCGCCTAGTAACGCACCGCCACACGCGTGTACACCGTGCGCCCGCCGTAGATCATCGGCCGGTAGTAGGCCTGTCCGGCGCGATAGTAGGTCACGCGGTCGATGACCACCGGCTGGCAGGCCGGCGGCAGTCGCGTGATGTACGCGCCGATCGGCGGCTCGACGATTCGGAAACCGCGGCGCGGCTTCTTGTCATAATCGATATCGATGTCGATCTCGAAATCGTCGTCATCGATGTCGATGTCAATGTCGACTTCCACCTCTTCGTAGTACGTGTCGTCGTGCACGTAGTAGGGCTGACCCTCGACGTACATCTCCTCAAACTCCGACGGCAGGTGATGCACCACTGCGCCCACCGGCGGCGCCACCACCACGTATTCGTGATTGGGCCGCTGAACGTAGTAGACGTCGCGGTCGACGAAGTACGTCGCACCGCCGAAGACGACCGTGCGGAAGCTCGGCGCCGGCCGGTAGATCACCGTGCCGTAGACCGGCCGCCGCGACGTCAGCAGTCGCACGCCGTCGGTGCGGTGCACCACCGAGTACGGGCTGGCCGAGCGTCGGTGAATGACCGTCGGCGAACGGCGGACGACCGTGGCGCTGCGCGAAACTTGCGACGGGCGCTCGGCATAGCGAATGCTGCCGCCGCTGGTCACGTGGCGCGAGGTTCCGCCCGAGCCGACGCGGTGCTGCGTGGTGCCGCCTTGCTCGCGGCGCACCACGGTCTGCGCGGCGCTTTCCGCGGCAAACGCACACAGGACGCCGAACGCGCATGCCGCGCGAATCCATTGCAGATGTCGCATGTTATTGCTCCTCCTTGTTGGTCTTTTCATCCGTGGCTGCGCCGGTCTGCTCTTCGAGCGGCTGCATCTCAACCGCCTGCGCATCGCTCGGCGCGACGAACTTGAAGTGGTCGTCGGCGAATTTCGCCGCCGCATCCCACTTGACGAACGTGGCGATGTACTGCGGCGAGCCGGCGGCATTCTTGTACGTGATCGCGAGCCGCCGCGGGAACGGGTGCTCGCCGCCGTCGATCCAGATCTGCCAGTCGACGTTGGGCTGCGTGAAAGCCAGGTGGTGGCAATCGGCGCCGGCGACTTTGTGCATGCCGACGTAGCGGCCCGACTCGACGTTCGTCACCAGCATCGGGAGCGGGTCTGACACCAGCAGGTCGCCAAACGGCAGCACGAGCGCGTAGCGCGTGGCCATCGTGTCGAACATCGCGTCGATGGTGTCCGGCGCGTCGACGCGGGAATAAGTCTTGGCGTCCACGTCGAGCACGGTTACCGCTTTGCCGTCGTACCAATAGCTCTTGGTGTACTGGTCATCGTGGGCGGTGCCTTTCGCGCGGTCGGGACGGACAAGGTCGCCGCTGATCCTGCGGCCGAAGAGCAGCTTCTGTCCGCCGTCGCCGGCCTCGTCGTAGAGCACTTCCGCCTCGAACGAGAACGACTTCAGGCTCTTCAGATGCTCCGCCATCTTGCGCAGGTGCGTTTCGCAGCGCGCGTCGACAAGCGGCGTCCGCGCCACGGGCGCGGTTTTCGCGCCGGGTTGCTGTGCCGCCGGCTCCTGCGCCAGGGACATCGGCCCCGCGCTGAACGCCATGAGCACAGCGGGCCAGATTCTCGCGAATCGCATGCAGCACTCCTTTCTCTGGTTCTCGACGTACGACCCCAAGTCCGTATTCTATCTCAACCGTCGAACCCGCGCTGATTTCGGGATTCGTCGGTCGGGGAGTCATGCAACCCTCACCTGACAACCTCGAATCCGCCGGCCCCCGGGCCGCGCAACAGCGCTTCCCCTGCGCGTCCTGCGGCGCGGCGATGCAATTCGAAGCGGGCACCGCCGCGCTGCGCTGCTCCTATTGCGGACACGAGCAGGCCTTGCCGGTGAGCGACGACGCGGTCGTCGAGCGCGACTATCACGACGAACTCGAGCGCGGGTTGCACGCGCTCGCCAGCCGCACGTTCATCTCCATCAAGTGCGACGCCTGCGGCGCCGACGTTGAGCGACCCCCGGACATAACCGCCGACGCTTGCCCCTTCTGCGGGACCGATTTGGTGGGGGTCGCCAGTTCCGCCGTCGCCATCAAGCCGCAGGCTCTGCTGCCGTTCGAGGTGACGCGCGCCGCGGCCGAGCGCTCGTTCGTCCAGTGGCTGCGCCGGTTGTGGTTCGCGCCCAGTTCGCTGCAGCGCATACGCAGCCGCCCGCGAATGAACGGGCTCTACGTGCCACATTGGACGTACGACTGCTTCGCCGAGTCCGACTATCGCGGGAAGCGCGGCGACGATTACTGGGTCACCGAGAGCTATCAGACGACCGTGAACGGCCGCAGCGTCACGCAGACGCGTCGGGTGCGCCGCACGCGCTGGACGAACGTGTCAGGGCACGTGTTGAACGAGTTCGACGACCTGCTGGTCAACGCCAGCCGTTCGCTGCCCGAGAAGCTCGCCGCCCGGCTCGAACCGTGGGACCTTGCGTCCCTCGTCAGCTACGCCGACGGCTATCTTGCCGGGTTCCGCGCCGAACGGCATCAGATTTCACTCGCCGACGGCTTCGACGTTGCCCAGGAGCGGATGCAGCCGCGGATTCGCGATTCGATTCGCGGCGACATCGGCGGGGATCATCAGGTTATCGACGATGTGCAGACGCGCTACGAAAACATCACGTTCAAGCACATTCTGCTGCCCGTCTGGCTCAGCGTCTATCGATACCGCGAGAAGCCGTATCGCTTCGTCGTAAACGCCCGCACCGGCGAGGTGCAGGGCGAACGCCCGTGGAGCGCCTGGAAGATCGCCGGCTTTGTCGTCACGCTCTCCGCAGCCGTCGGGGCCGCGGCATACCTGCTCAGCCGATTCACCGGCTGAACGGCCGCGCGCATACACTGCTCCTATGTCGCTGGGCGTCGTCGAAGAGCTGATCTCGTATGTCGGTTTCGAACCGAAGGATGCGCAGATTCTCGCGCGGTTGGCGCCGTTCGTTCGCCCGCGGGCGCAGCGCGTGGTCGACCGCTTCTACTGGGAAATCCAGCACCATCCCGACGCACGCGCGGCTCTCGGCGGCGCAGCGCAGCAGGAGCGGCTGCGGGTGGCGCTCCGCGCGTGGCTCGATTCGCTGTTCTGCGGTTGCTACGACGCCGAATACTGGGCCAAGCGCCGCGCCATCGGCCACGCCCACGTCCGCGTCGGCGTGCGCCAACATTACATGTTCGGAGCGATCGAGGTCATCCGGCAGGAATTGATCGCCATCCTGCTGGAATCCGACGAACCGGACCTCGCCAGCGCTGTCGGCGCGCTCAACAAGCTGCTGGCGCTCGAGACCGCGGTCATGCTCGACAGCTACCGCGACAGTTGGGCCGAGCGCGAGCGGCAGAGCGAGCGCCAGCTCGTCGCCGAGCGCCTGTCGCGCGCCGAGCACCTGGCCGAGATCGGCAGACTGTCCGCGTCACTGGCGCACGAGATCAAGAATCCGCTCGCGGGAATCAGCGGCGCCATCAGCGTCATCCGCGATGGCCTGCCCGCCGCGGACTCGCGCATCGACGTGCTCAACGAAGTGCTGCGCCAGATACGCCGCCTCGACGACACCGTGCGCGATCTGCTGTCGTTCGCGCGGCCGGTACCGCCGCGGACCGAGGTGATGCTGCTCAGCGAATTGTGGGCGCGGCTGTGCGTCAGCATCGCCCGCGAGCCGCTGCTGCACGCGCTGCGCATTGAGTCCGGCGGCGCCGAAGGCCTGCCGCCGCTGCGCGCCGACGCCAACCAGCTCGAGCAGCTCCTGCTGAATCTGATCCTCAACGCGGCGCAGGCGTCGGTCGCCGGCGGTCGCGTCGTCGTGCGCTTCGCGGCGACCGGCGGCGTCATGCGCATCGAGGTGCAGGACTTCGGCGCGGGCATGAGCCTCGAGACGCAAACCCGCGCCTTCGAACCCTTCTTCACCACGAAGGCCCGCGGCACCGGACTGGGGCTGCCAATCTGCCGACGCATCGTGGAAGCCCACGGCGGGACGATTACCATCCGTTCCCGTGCCGGGGCGGGCACGCTGGTGCGCGTCGATTTGCCGCTGAATCCGCCCGCGCTCGACGCCGCGAAACCGCCCGAGATGAACCCAGGATGAAGATTCGCGCCCTGATCGTCGAAGACGAAAGCCTCATTCGCTGGTCGATTCGCCAGAAGCTCGAGGAGCGCGGCTTCTCCGTGCACGAGGCCGAATCCGGCAAGGCGGCCGATGCGGCGTTTCAGTCCGGCGACTTCGATCTCGTGCTGCTCGATTACCGCCTGCCCGACACGACCGGCCTCGAACTGCTGCAGCGCCTGCGCGCCGCGGCGAGCGAAGCCGTCGTCGTCATGATGACCGCGTACAGCACGATCGACACCGCCGTCGAAGCCATCAAGCTCGGCGCGTTCGATTACCTCTCGAAGCCGTTTGAGATGGATCGCCTGCTCCTTACGGTCGACAAGGCCCTCGAGACCACGCGTCTGCGCCGCGAAGTGCGCGCCCTGCGCGCCAGCCTCGGCGAGAAATACGGCGCGGATTCGTTCGTCGGACGCCACGAGCGCATCGAAAAACTGCTCGAGACCGTGCGACAAATCGGCCGCACCGGGGCTTCCACCGTCCTCCTGCGCGGCGAGACCGGCACCGGCAAAGACCTCATCGCGCGCATGATCCACCAGCAATCGCCGCGCGCCGCGCGTCCTTTCATCAACATCACCTGCACCGCGATCTCCGAGACGCTGCTCGAAAGCGAGCTGTTCGGCCACGAGCGCGGCGCCTTCACCGACGCCAAGGCTCAAAAGAGCGGCCTGTTCGAGCTGGCGCACGAAGGCACGATCTTCCTCGACGAGATCGGCGACATGCCGGCGGCGCTGCAGGCCAAGCTGCTGCGCTTTCTCGAGGAGCATCGTTTCCGCCGCGTCGGCGGCACGCGCGAGCTGAGCGTCGATGTGCGTGTGATCGCCGCGACCAACCGCGACATCGACGTCGCCGTGCGCGATGGGCGCTTCCGCGAGGACCTGTTTTACCGGCTGAATGTCGTGGCGCTCCACCTGCCGCCGCTGCGCGAGCGCGGCGACGACGTGCTGCTGCTGACGCGCTATTTCGTCGAGCGTTATGCGGCGGAGTTCAAGCAGCCGGTGCGTCACGTGTCCGACGCGGCGCTCGATCTGATTCGCGCCTATGCCTGGCCGGGCAATGTCCGCGAGCTGCGCAACGCCGTCGAGCGTGCGGTGCTGCTGTGCCGCGGCGACACCATTCAGGCCGATGATCTGGTGCTGGGTCGCGCCGCCGCGCCGAGCGCCGATCCGCTTTCGCTGGCGAACGTGCAGTTGCCGCCGAACGGACTTGACATCGAGCTGCTCGGCGAGATCGAGAAGCGGCTGCTGCAGCAGGCGATGGCGCGTGCGAACGACAATCAGTCGCTGGCGGCGAAGCTGCTGAACATCTCGCGCGACCGCCTGCGTTACCGGCTGCAAAAGCACGGGCTGCTGTAGCGTGATGTCGCTGCAGTAGGGTGGGCCATGCCCACCACACGAATTCGCGTTGGGCATGGCCCGCCCTACTCAATCGAGCGTGCTTCGAGAATCCTTCTCGCTCGATCCTGGTGCGAGAATCTCATCTCGCATCAACTCTCTGATCCGAGCCGCGAACGTGAGTGAGCGGTCTTAGGTTTCGCCGCTAACGACGGCTGGTCAGCGCTGGGGGACCGGCCTCTGGCCGGTCGTCGCGCTGCACGATTCGACCACGATTCCCGCTGCGCGGGAATGAAGGGGACGGGCGAGGACGCCCATCCCACCCAAGAAGCGCGTGGGGTGGGCCGTGCCCGCCGCTACCGGCGCGTCTCGCGATATGCAGCCGTCCTGTCCACCACACGAATTCGCTGACGACCACACGAATTCGCGTTGGTGGGCATGGCCCACCCTACTCGCTCAACACCAACTCACCATGCCGCGCGCCGCATCGCGCGCTACCGCGTCCGTCGTTGGGTATGGCCCACCCGACTCGCGTCATCACCATTCCACTCGCTGCATCGCAATCGACGCCTCACTCAAACAGCCGCGGCTGGCGCGGATCGTCGGCGGTGCTGCGCACTTCGCCGTCGGCGAACTGGGTCAGCAGCCGCGTGCCGGCGCGAATTTCACGAACACTGCGCACGATTCGCCCGTCGCGCGCGTCGCGCGTCACGCTGTATCCGCGCGCCAGCACGCGGCGCGGGTCGCACTGCTCGACCGTCGCCAGGCGCAGCGCCAGCAGCGCGCGGCCGCGTTCCATGCAGCGGCCGACGGCGGCGCGAAGCCGTGGCACAGCTTGCCGCAGATGCTCCGCGAGTGCCGCGAGCCGCCGGCGCGGATCGGCTCGATCGACGCGGCTCGCCGCCAGGCGCAGCGCGCCGTCCTCCGTTCTCACGCGGCGACCGACGGCCTGCACGGCGCGCACGACGCGCCGCTCGAGTTCGCGACCCAGCCGCGGCGCGAGCCCGGCCAGCGCGCGCAGCACGCCGGTTTCGCTGCGGTTCAGCCGTAGGCGTGCTTCGCGGCGGCGCTGCGCGCTGAGCCGGGCGATGCGCGGCTCAAGCTCGTCGAGGCGCTGACGCAATTGCTCGAAGCGGCGCAGGGGACGCATCAGCCATTCGCTGCGTGCGGCGCGCTCCAGCCGCGAACGCGCCAGCTCGGCGCGCTGCGCCATGCGGCGCGCCGCGGTGCGACCCGCCGCCGTCAGACGTGCCTCCAGCTCGCGCCGGTCGGGCGTGGCCAGCTCGGCGGCGGCCGTGGGCGTGGCGGCGCGCACGTCGGCCACCAGGTCGGCGATCGTCACGTCGACCTCGTGCCCGACTGCGGAAATCACGGGGACCGGACTCGCGAGGATCGCGCGGGCGACGATCTCCTCGTTGAAGGCCCAGAGGTCTTCCTGCGAGCCGCCGCCGCGCCCCACGATCGCGAGATCGATCGGGCCCAGCGCGTCCGCGACGCGCCCGAGGCGACTCAATGCGGCTGCGATCTCGGCGGCAGCACCGTCGCCCTGCACGCGCACCGGCAGCAGCAGCAGATCGAGACAGGGGAAGCGCCGCTGCAATGTCCGCAGGATGTCGCGCAGCGCCGCTCCGCTCGGGCTGGTGATCAGCGCGACCCGCCGCGGGAAGCGCGGCAGCGCCCGCTTGCGGCGCGGGTCGAGCATACCTTCGGCTTCGAGCTTTTCGCGCAGTTGGCGCAGCGCAAGATCTCGCGCACCGATCCCGTGCGGCTCGAGCCGGCGTACGACCAGTTGATAGACGCCGCGCGGCGTGTACACCTCGAGTGCGCCGCTCGCTACCAGCTCCTGCCCCGGGCGCAGCTCGAAGCGAACTTTCGTCGCCGCGCTGCGCCACATGACGCAGCGCAGCTCGGAGAATGCGTCCTTGAGCGTGAAGTAGAGGTGTCCGCTGGACGGGCGCGACAGATCGCCGACTTCGCCGACCACGTGGAGCGTGGCGGGAAGATGGCGATGTACGGCGCCGGCGATCAGTTCGTTCACCTGTCGCGGCGACAGCGGCAGACCCGCCACGCCGCCGCCGGTCTCGGCCGGAGGGCGAATGCGGCCCGGGTCAAATGGAAGACGCTCGCTCATGTCGTCTCCGTGCGGTCCGGATGCTACCGCGCGCCCGAGAGCGCCGCGGGCTCAATTTCTGCGCGTCGCGCGGCCGATGAGATTGTCATATGCGCGCACTGGGCATCATTCTGGCGCGGGCCGGCAGCAAAGGGCTGCCCGACAAATGCATGCGGCTGGTCCTGGGCCGGCCCATGCTCGAGTACACGATCGATCATGCGCGCGGTGCGCGTCGTCTGACGGCCGCGCTCCTCAGCACCGATTCGCCGGCCGCTGCCGCCCTCGCGAAGCGCCGCCGCCTCTTCACGGTTGAACGCCCGCCTGAGCTCGCCTCGGACGTGGCCCCGGTCGACGCCGCCGCTCGGCACGCACTGGATATCTGGGAGCGTCTCCACAACGTGCGTGTCGATGCGGCGGTGCTGTTGTTCGGAAACATCCCGGTCCGCGCCGCGGGCGCGATCGACGCGGCGCTGACGCTGCTGGAATCGAGCGGAGCCGACAGCGTGCGCAGCGTGGCGCCGGTCGGCAAGCACCATCCGGACTGGACGTATCGGCTGGACGGCGACCGGATGCGCCAGTATCGGCCGAACACAATCCACCGCCGGCAGGAGCTCGAGCCGCTCTATGGGTTGGATGGCGCGATCTTCGCGGTGCGGCGCGAGGCGCTGCTGAGCGCTTCCCCCGACGATCCGCAATCATTCCTGGGGCGCGATCGACGCGCGCTCGTGCAGCGCGCGGAAGACTCGGTCGACGTCGACGAAATCGCTGATCTTTATCAGGCCGAAGCGGTGCTGCGCGCGGCGCGACCGGTTGCGGCGGAGTCGCCGTTTGCGCGCCGGCCGTTCGTGATCGCCGAGGCCGGCGTCAACCACGACGGTTGCGCGCGGGATGCGCTGGCGCTGGTCGATGCGGCAGTCGAGGCCGGCGCCGACGCCGTGAAGTTCCAGATTTTCACCGCGGATCAACTGGCGACGCGCAGCGCGCCGCCAGCCGACTACCAGCGTGCGGCGCGGGAGACGGCGCAGCACGCGATGCTGTCGCGGCTGGAGCTCGATGACGAGAGCTTTCGCGCGATTCGCGCCCGTTGCGAGCAGCGCGGCATCACGTTTCTCGCGACGCCGTTCAGCCTGCTCGACGTGCAGCGTCTGCGCGCGCTGCGGCCGGTCGCGGTGAAGCTGAGCTCGACGGACCTCGACAACACGCCGCTGCTGCGGGCCGCGGCGCAGCTCGATCTGCCGCTGATCGTGTCGACCGGCGCCGCGACCGAAGACGAGATTGCCGACGCCGTGCGCGAGATCGAGCACTTGGGGGCGCGGTCGCGCGCGGTGCTGCTGCACTGCGTGAGCTGCTATCCGACGCCGCTTGATTCCGCGAACCTGCTGGCGATTCCGGCGCTGCGCGAGCGATTCGGCCTGCCGGTCGGATTCAGCGACCACACCATCTCGGTGGAGGTCGGGGCCTGGGCGGTTGCAGCGGGGGCTGTGGTGCTCGAAAAGCATCTGACGCTTTCGAGATCGCGCGCCGGCCCGGATCACGCCTGCTCGCTCGAGCCGCGCGAGTTCGCCAAGTATGTAGCGGTGGCCCGCGCTGCCGCGTCGGCGCTCGGCGCGGGTCGGCTGGGAATGTCACCGATCGAGAGCGACGTGCGGAGCGCGGCGCGCAAGAGCCTGGTGGCGGCGACAAACCTGCCGGCGGGCCATGTGCTGCGACCGGAGGATGTCGCGATCAAGCGTCCGGCAGGGGGGCTGCCTCCGCTGGAGTACGACGCCGTGGTCGGGCGGACGCTCCGGGTTCCGTTGGCGCAGGATGCGCCATTGAGCTGGAGTGTGTTGTCGTGAAGCGCCGCGTGGCCGTTGTGACGGGGACGCGCGCCGAGTACGGGCTGCTCCGCACGGTGTGCCGCGCGATGCGCGCCGAGCCGACGCTCGAGATCGAGCTGTTTGTGACGGGAATGCACCTCCTGCGCCGCTTTGGTGCGACGGTGCGCGAAATCGAGCGCGACCCCTGGCCCATCGCGGCCCGCGTGCGCATGCAGCGCGGCGATGATGCACCGCTCGACCAGGCGGAAGGCCTGGCGCGCGGCGTCGCGGGGCTGGCGCGCGCCTTCGCGCGGCGACAACCTGACATCGTGCTCGTGCTCGGCGATCGCATCGAAGCCCTCGCCGGCGCGCTCGCGGCTGTCACCAGCGGGCGCATCCTGGCGCACGTTCACGGCGGCGACGTCGCCGAAGGCGATTTTGACGACTCGCTGCGCCACGCGATCACCAAACTCGCACACCTGCATTTCGCGGCTTCGAGCGGAGCGCGGCGTCGGCTGCTGGCGCTGGGCGAGCGGCCGGACTGCGTCTTTCGCGTCGGGGCGCCGGGGCTCGACGAGTTGCGCGAGCTGCGCACCGTCGCGCACGCCGCGCAGCCGCCGACGGCGCTCGTGGTGCAGCACGCGTACGGCCGCAGCGCGTTGCGCGAGCAGCGCGTCATGAGCGAGATTCTGGCGTGCTGTGCGGCGGCGGGGCTGCGGCGCACGATCATCTGGCCGAATTCCGATCGCGGCTTTGCGGGCGTGGTGAGTGCCATCGAAGCGCACGTGGCGCGAAGCCCGGCGGGTTCCGTGCGTGTGGCGCGCAGTCTGCCGCGCGGCGAGTTTCTGCGGGAGCTTGTGCAGGCCGAGGTGTTGGTCGGGAATTCGTCGTGCGGATTGATCGAAGCGCCGTTCGCTGGCACGCCGGCTGTGAATGTCGGGCAGCGTCAGGCGGGCCGCGAAGCCGGCGGGCCGCTGGTGCTGCACGCCGAGGAGAACGCGGGCGCCATCGGGCGGACGCTGCGGCGGGCGCGCGCGCTGCGAGCGGACGCGGCGCGGCGGCGGCGCATGATGCAGGCGGCGCGCGTGTACGGTCAGGGACGGGCGGGTGAAGCGATCGCGCGGATTTTGGCGTCGTGCGAGCTGCGACCGGGATTGCGCCGCAAGCGATTGCGGCTGTCGCAGGCGGCGCGCGGCTGAGTCAGGATTCGCGCGACGATGGCACGCTGCGCTCGATCGACGCGAGCAATCCCGCGGCGAGACCCAGGAACAGCACGCCCGAGCCGCCGGCTGACACGAACGGCAGCGAGATGCCCTTGGTCGGCACGCTGTTGGTGACGACGCCGATGTTGAACGCGGCCTGCAGGCAGATCGTCAACGTGAGCGCCGCCGCCAGCAGCCGCCCGAAGGGATCGCTGGAGCGCAGGGCGAGACGCGCCCCGCGCCAGAGCAGCAGCAGGAACAGCACGATCACGACGATGCCGCCGATGGCGCCGATTTCCTCGCAGAGCACGGCAAAGATGAAGTCGTTGTTGGCCTGCGGCAGGTAGCCGTATTTCTGCACGCCGGCGCCCAGCCCGCGTCCGAACCAGCCGCCGCCGCCGATGGCAATCATCGATTGCTGGATCTGGTAGCCCTCGCCGAGCGGGTCGGGGTTCTCAGTGAGGAACGCCTGCAGGCGCTCCCAGCGATAGGGTTTTAGCCAGATCAGAAACGCGCCTGCGCCCGCGCCGAGCAAGCCCAGCCCCGCCAGATGCAGCCAGTGAGCGCCGGCGACCACCAGCAGGAGCATGAGCACCGCTCCCATTAGCGCGGCGGTGCCGAAATCCTCGATGCCCGTCAGGCCGACGAGTACGCCGCCGCTGGCGAGGGCGGGTAGAAAGCCGCGGAGGAAGGCGCGCGGCTCACAGGCCGGGCGCGAGAGCAGGGCGGCGATCCAGATGCAGAGCACGACCTTGGCGACCTCGGACGGCTGGAAGCTCAGCGAGATCGGCGAGCGGAGCACGACGATGGCGCGCTGCGCGCCGAGGCGTTCCTCGCCGACGAACAAGACCGCTACCAGCAGCGCGGCCGCCAGGGCAAAGAGCGCTCCCGGCCACCAGAAGTCGCCGGCGCGCTGCCATGCCCACACGCGGTAATCGAGCTGCGCGGCGAGGATCATGCAGAGGAACCCGCCGACCGCGAAGACGCACTGCCGCAGCGGCGTGGCCCACCACTGACGCCAATTCAGTTCAGCGCCCTGCACCGAGACCGACGCGGAGTAGACCATCACGACGCCGACGGTCATCAGGGCGCCGACGAGGAACAGGATCGCGTGATCGAAGGCGCGCGCCGGCCGCGGCATGGCTGCGGAGTCGGCGAAGTGCAGTCCGGTGAGCGTAGTCATGGTTCACCGCAGCTTGATGGTGGCGAGAGCAAAGGCCGCGAACAGCGCCGCTACGAGCCAGAAGCGCATGACGGTCTGGGTTTCGGTCCAGCCGCCAAGGTGAAAGTGGTGGTGGATCGGAGCGCAGCGGAAGATTCGCTTGCCGGTGCGCTTGAAGTAGCCGATCTGCAGCAGCACCGAGACGGCTTCGATGACGAACACGCCGCCCACGATGAAGAGCATGAGCTCGAGGCGCGTGACGATCGCGACGTATCCCATCAGTCCGCCGAGCGGGAGCGAGCCGGTGTCGCCCATGAAGACCTGGGCCGGGTAGGCGTTGTACCAGAGGAAGCCCATGCACGCGCCGACCACGGCTCCGCACAGCACCGCCAGCTCATCGGCGCCGGGAATGTGAAAGAACAGCAGGGCGGACGCGAGGCGTTCGTCGCCTACGACGCAGGCGAGAATCATGAAGGCGAACGCGGTAAGGATCATGCAGCCGCTGGCGAGGCCGTCCATGCCGTCGGTGAGATTCACGGCGTTGGACGTGCCGGCAATGACGATGACCGTGATGATGACGAAGAGCCACGTGGGCAGTGCGAAACCGCTCTTGTAGAACGGCACGCTGAGAACGTTGTAGAAGACCGGTCCGGCGCCGTCGCCGAGCGCCTCGACAGCGCGGACGTTGGACTCGCCGGTGCGCAGCACGAAAATTGCGAGCAGCGCTCCCAGCGCGATCTGAAAGACCAGCTTCTCCCACATGCGCAAACCGTCGCGGCTCCCGGCGCGGCGGCCGGCGGTGAGCTTCAGCCAGTCGTCGATGCTGCCGAGCAGCGCCAGCCACACCAGGCAGAAGAGCCCCATGCGAATGTAGAAACTTTGCAGGTTGGCCAGCAGCAGCGCGCTGATCACGATCGAGCCGACGATCAGCACCCCGCCCATGGTGGGGGTGTTGCGCTTCTCCAGCGTCAGGCGGTTCAACGTGTCGTGATCGAACTCGGGCACGTCGCCGATCTTGGCGCGAATCAGCTGGTGAATCACGCGCGGGGCGGCGAAGAACACGATCGCGAAACCCATGATCACGGCGAGCGTGGCGCGAAACAGCGGGCTGCCGTAGGCATACTCGAGGTTGCCGTTCGTGAACCAGTAGCAGAGCTGATAGAGCATCGTCAGCCGCTCGCTGCCGGCTGCGGCGCAGCGGAGCGCAGCATGGCGACGACGCGATCAAGCCCGATGCTGCGCGAGGCCTTGAGCAGCGCCACGTCGCCGGGGCGCAGCGCCTCGGCCAGCCGCTCGGCGCAGCGCTCGAGCGTCTCGCAGTGCTCGACCGTCGGACCGAAGAGCGTGTTGTCGCCCCATTCGCGGGCCATCAGCGCCACGGCCGCACCGACCAGCATGATGTGGTCGATCCTGGCGGAGCGCAGCCGACGCGCCACGCGCAGATGGAGGCTGGCGGCGTGCGCGCCGAGCTCGCGCATCTCGCCGAACACGAACACGCGTCGCCCGCGCGCCGGCAGCGACTCGAGCGTCTCGATGGCCGCGAGCGCGCTGTGCGGGTTGGCGTTGTAGGCGTCGTTGATCAGCGTGGCCCCGGCGTAGTCGAGGGCCTCGGCACGCATCGGCGGCGGCACGAACGACGGCATGCGGGCCGCAATCTCCTCATAGTCCATGCCGAAGCGCCGCGCCACCAGCACCGCGGCCGCGGCGTTCCAGGCATTGAACGCGCCCAGCACGGGCAACCGAAAGCTCCAGCGGCCGTTCAGCTCGAATTCGAGCCACGGCCCTTCGTTGCGCGCGGGATCGAGCTGCGCCGTGCGCGTGACGCGCAGATCGGCGCCGGACTCGGCTGCGCCAAAGGTCGCGAGCGCCGGGCCGGGGTCGGGCAGAAACTCGCGGATGCGCGGCCAGTCGATGTTGATGGCGGCGAATCCGCTGCGCGGCATGGTTGACAGCAGGGCGGTTTCCTCGCGTGCGACGCCGTCGAGGTCGCCGAGTCCGGCGAGGTGCTCCTCGCCGATGCAGGTGATGACGCCGACGTCGGGGCGGGCCAGGGCGGTGAGTTGTGCGATCTCGCCGGGGGCGTTGGTGCCGATCTCGACGATGAGGTAGTCGTCGCCGCTCTGGCTCGAGAGCAGGGTGAGCGGCACGCCGATGTCGTTGTTGAAGCTCTTGGGCGAACACGCGCCGCGAAAACGACCGCGGAGCAGATGGTCGATCAGACTCTTGGTCGTGGTTTTTCCGTTGCTGCCCGCGACAGCGACGACGCGCGCCGAGCCCAACCCGCGATGGAATGCGGCCAGGCGACCCAGCGCCGCGCGCGGGTCGTCCACTTCGATGAGCACCCCGGCGGCATCCTGCGTGCGCATGGCATCGGCGACGCGCGGCGCTTCGCCGGCCGCGATGACTGCGCCCGCAGCCCCGGCGCGCAGCGCCGCGGGTGCGAATTCGTGTCCGTCGGCGTGCTCGCCGCGCAGCGCGAAGAAAAGCTCGCCCGCTGCGACGGCGCGCGAGTCGGTGGTCACGCCGGTGACGCTGCGCGTCGGCGCCACGCCGCGCACCAGGCCGCCCATGGCTTCGATGGTTTCGCGCAGCAACAGCTTGATCACGCGGCCGATTGCCCTCCGGCGCGGCGGAGCTCGGCCGCGGCCTGAATCGCCACCTCGACGTCGTCGAAATGCACGCGTTCGGCGCCGACGATCTGATAGTCTTCGTGCCCCTTGCCCGCGATCAGCACGACGTCGCCCGGTTCGGCCGCCGCCAGCGCGCAGCGAATGGCGGCGCGGCGGTCGGGCTCGATGCAGACGCGCCGCAGTTCGTCGGCGCTGAAACCGGTCAAGATTTCGTCGATGATGGCGCGCGGCGATTCGGTGCGCGGGTTGTCGCTGGTGACGACCACCGCGTGACCGAACTCGGCCGCGGCGCGGGCCATCTTGGGACGCTTGGTGCGGTCGCGATCGCCGCCGCAGCCGAAGACGACGATCAGTCGGCCACGGGTGAGCGGGCGCAGCACCGAGCCGACGTTTCGCAGGGCGTCGTCGGTGTGGGCGTAGTCGACGAAGACGTCGATGCCGTCGATGCCGGGCACGCGCTGCAATCGGCCGGGAATGTTGCGGACGGCGGCCAGCCCCTCTTCGATCGCGCGCGGCGCCACGCCGATCGCGCGGGCGAGTGCGGCCGCCGCGAGCGCGTTGTACACGTTGTGCCGGCCGACGAGGGCGTTTTCGAGCACCAGATCGCCGGCGTCGGTGTGCATGCGGTAGAGGGTGCCCGCGATCGAGTTGCGGCTGATGCTGGCACTGAAATCCGCGTCGGGGGTCAGGCCGAACGTGCGAACCGGCGCGCGACACTCCGCCACCATCGTCTGCCACGCGGGGTCATCGCGATTTACGACGGCGACCGCCTGCGGCTCGAGGCTCTCGAACAGTCGCGCCTTCGCGCGGCCGTACGCCTCCATGGTCTTGTGATAGTCGAGGTGATCCTGGGTGAGGTTCGTGAAAGCCGCCGCCGCGAAGCGCAGGCCCGCGACGCGCTGCTGATCCAGCGCGTGGCTTGAAACCTCCATGACCGCGGCGCCGGCGCCGGCGTCGATGCACTCGCGCAGGTAGCCGGCCAGATCGATGGGGCCCGGGGTGGTCATGTCGGCGGCGACGGCCCGTGCGCAAAGGTCATATTGCACCGTGCCCAGCAGGCCGCAGCGAACGCCCGCGGCGCGCAGGATCGAGCGTGTCATGTGCGCGGTGGTGGTCTTGCCGTTGGTGCCGGTGACGCCGAGCAGGCGGAAGCCGGCGGCATCCGGACCGTCGAGACCGAACCAGCGCGCCGCGGCCAGCCCGGCGAAACGGCGCGGATCGTCGACGTGGACAACGGGCGCCGAAAGCGACGCCGGCAGATCGCGCCCCACGACCGCGGCCGCGCCGCGCGCCAGCGCGTCGGCGACGTAGCGGGCGCCGTCGTCGCGGCTGCCGCTGAGCGCGATGAACAAGTTGCCGCGGCGCACGCGGCGTGAGTCGTCGGCCAGGCCGGTGATGAGCGGATCGGCGCTCGGCGCCGACGCGAGTCCGTGGATCAGTTCGCGAAGAGAGCGTGCTTGCGACATCGTTCGCATCCTTGCGTTTCGAGCGGCCCGGTTACGCCGTCGCGTCTTCCATCAGGGTCGCGCGATTTCCAGCTCCGCGCCAGTCGCCGCGCCGACCTCGACCGGCACGCGCAGGTATTCAAGCGTCTCCGCCAGGATTGCGCCGGCGGTGGGGGCGGCAACCGTGCCACCATAGTACTGGCGCTGTCCCTGGGTGTAGATCGAGACGATGACCGCGGCGCGCGGGGCGTCGGCCGGTGCGCCGCCGACGAACGAACCGACGTAGGCGCCGGTCAGATAGCCGCGCCCGTTGGGGCGGGCGACCTGGGCGGTGCCGGTCTTGCCGAAGACCTGGTAATCGTCGATCGCGGCCTGTTTGCCGGTGCCGGTGGTCACGGTCTCGACGAGGGCACGCATGCGGAACTCGCGCGCGGTGGCGGGGTCGAGCACGCGTCGAACCACGATCGGCTCAGACTCATCGCGCAGCAACTCGCCATCGGCCGCCACCACGCCGCGCACGACGCGCGGCCGGTAGAGCAAACCGTCGTTGCACAGCGCGCTGAAGGCCGAAACAAGCTGAATCGGCGTTACCGCGATTTCCTGTCCGATGGGGATGGACTGCGTCGAGAACGAGGTCCATCTTGCGAAGTCGAGCACGAGACCGGTGTGCTCGCCGGGCAGGCCCAGACCCGTGACGTCGCCGAAGCCGAACATGCGCACGAAGCGGTTCAGCCGCTCGTTTCCGAGTCGCGCCCCGAGCAGCCCCATGCCGATGTTGCTGGACTTGCTGATGACCTCGGTCAGTCGCAGGACGTCGTAGGCGTGCGTGTCGTTGATGATGCGGCCGCCGAACTGCCGCGAAGGACCGTTGATGGTGAAGGATTCGTCGAGTCGAACGAGGCGCTCGTCAACGGCGGGGGCGGCGATGAAGGGCTTGAAGATGCTGCCTGGCTCATACGAATCGGAGATCGCGCGATTGCGAACGCGCTCGAGTGCGGCGCGAGACTTCGCCTCATCGGCCCCCTTGGGAAGCGGCTCGTCCGGGTCGTAGTCGGGCACGCTGGCCATCGCCAGCACTTCGCCGCTGCGCGGATCGAGCAGCACCGCACTGCCCCAGACCGCGTTGTATTTGGCCACCGCGGCCCGCAGATGCTCTTCCACTCGCTGCTGCAGGTAGACGTCGAGCGTGAGGACGATGCTGGCGCCGTCGCGCGGCGCTGTGTAGCTTTCGGGGTCGGAATCGAGCCGGCGGTTCCTGGCGTCGACGATGGCGCTGCGCTGGCCGTCGACGCCGCGCAGCCACTGGTCGCACGCCTGCTCGACGCCGGCCAGGCCGCGCTCGTCGGCGCCAACGAAGCCGATGACGTGCGACGCGAGGCGGCCGAACGGGCGCGTGCGCTCCCACTCGGTCTCGACGGCGAAGGCGCGCAGATCGCGCTGCTTTCGCAGTTTGTTGAATTCGACCAGATCGGCGGGGTCGACGCGGCGCTTGAGCCAGACGAATCGCTTGTCCGCGTTCTCACGCAGCAGCCGTTCGAGGCCGGCGGGGTCGAGTCGCAGCGTCGGCGCGATGCTGTACGCGGCGAAGCGCGGGTCGGCGACCATGTGGGGGTCGACGTAGACCGAGTCGCGACGAACCGCGCCCGCCAGCACGCGGCCGCGCAGATCAAGAATCTCGCCGCGCTGCGCCGGAATGCGCACGTTGACGCTGTGTTGTCTGTCCGCGGCGGCGCGAAGGCGCGAGCCGTCCTCGACCTGGATCTGAACCAGCCGACCGCCGCCGGCGAGCAGGAGCAGCCCGACGGTTCCGAACAGCAGACGCGCGATGATCATGGCCAACCTCGGTGATCTGAGTTTCAGCTCGGTTTCTTCGGTTTCGTGTTGGTGCCCGGGCGCGCGCCGCCGGTGGGGCGTGGCGCGGGTTTGGCAGGGGGCTTCGCAGGCGCCTTGCCGCGCGGCTTGGCGCTGGCGGCAGCCGGCGTTCGCGGTGTCTCGCGCCGCGGCTTCGCGTCGGCCGCTTCGTCGGAGGCTGCGCCGCCGTCCGGCGTTTCGTCATCGAGAGCCGGAATCGCGTTGAGCCGGCGCGCCTGGGCCCAGACCTGCGAAGGGCTGCGCATGCGGATCAACTCGAGGCGGCGATCCTCGATGTCGCGCTGCAGCAACTCGGCGTCATGATCGAGACGGGAAAGCTCATAATTCAAGCGCGTCGATTCCGCGCGCAGCACCACCACGGCGAGCATGCTGACCAGCGCCAGGCCAAGGACGACGGTGAGTCGTGGGATCGACATGGTGCGCGCTCGGCCCTCCCTTGCCGTGCGACGCGCCGCGGCGAATCAGGTTCCCGATTCGGCGGGCGGCAGCTTCAAGCGTGAACCGGCGGCTAGTTTCGTGTCTTTCGACACCGCGTTCAAGCGGGCAATCTCGCGCCAGCGCCGCTCATCCTTCAGCACGTTGCGCGCGATCGCCGACAGCGTGTCGCCCTTGCGGATCGTGTACCAGCCCGCCGGCCGCTTCGCGTTCGCGCCAGACTCTGCGCGGCGCGGCGTCGCGGAGGCGACGGTGGTCTCTTTCGCGGGGCGCTTGGCGGTCGTCGCGGTCGTCGTCGGCTTCTGCATCGCCTTGGACGGCTTTGACTCGGGCTTGGTGGCAACAACGGCCGTATCCGCCACCGGCTTGGGCTTGCCTGCGTTCGGTGCGGGCACGGGCTTCGTCTTCGCCGGCGGCGCCGGTTTCGCTGCCGCGACAGTTGCCTCGGCAGGGGCCGCGGGGAGGTTCAGAGACTCACCGGCCAGCAGCATTCCCTTGCGCTTCGCGACGGCGGGATTGGCCGCCAGCAGCGCCTTCATCGCGTCGGGCGATTCGGAGCCGAGCGCGCGGCGTGCGACTCGCGTCAGAGTGTCGCCCTTCTGCACGACGTACTTCCGCGCGTCATTCGCCGCAGTGGCTGTCGCGGGTTCCGGCGTGCGCACCGTCTCCGCTGCCGAGCCGACGGGGCGCAGCTCCTCGTCTTGTTTCGTCGGCGCGAGCGTCGGCAACTCCTGCGCGTTGACCGCAACCAGGTAGCCGACTCCGGGGACCGGCTTGTCCGCCGCAGCCTGCCGCGCGATCGGCGGCAATGCTGCTTCGGTGTTCGCCGCGCGCGTGACTGCCGACACGGTGAGCAGCTCGTCGGAGCGCGGGCGTTCGCTGGCGAGCGCGGTTTCGACAGGGCTGGCGGTCGTCAGCCGCGCCGTCGCGGCGCGACCGCGCACGCGTTCCGGGCTGCTGACGGCAGGGGGGCGCTGCGCGAGATCGCCTTGCGCGTTCACGACGGGCTTGGCGGCCTGGTTCACAAGCCAGCACATGCCCCCGATGAACCCCAGGCTCGTCAGTAGCGCGAATTTCATGCTCAATCCCATCGCGTGCCTCCGTGTCACGCTAGGCGCTGGCCGCCGTCATCCTGCGGGCGACTCGCAGCTTGGCGCTGCGACTGCGCGGGTTGATTCGTCGTTCCTTGTCGTCGGCGATCTCCGGCCGCTTCGTCAATTCCTCGAGCGTTCCGGCGGCGCGCGCCTCTTTGAAAAAACGCTTCGCGATTGCGTCTTCGAGGCTGTGGAAACTGATCACGGCCAGCCGTCCGTCGGGCGCCAGGCGCTCGGGCGCCTGTCGCAGAAACCGCTCCAGATTCTCAAACTCGCGATTCACCGCGACGCGAAGCGCCTGAAACACGCGCGTGGCGGGGTGCGTCTTGCCGCCGCCCTCGCCCGCAAGCGACGACTCGACGGCCCGCGCCAGAGCCTGCGTCGTCGTGAGCCGTGCCGCATGACGCACCTGGCAGATGCGCCGCGCGATCCGCCGGCTCGCGTTTTCCTGGCCGAACTCGTAGAACATGTCCGCGAGTTCCTTTTCGCTAAGACTATTGACCAGATCGAGCGCACGCAACTTCTGCGCGGCGTCGAATCGCATGTCGAGCGGGCCGTCGCGATCAAACGCGAATCCGCGCGCCGCGTCGTCGAGTTGCGCCGAATTCACGCCCAGATCGAGCAGCATGCGATCCACCGTACGAAGCCCGAGGCCCGAGAGCACCTCAGGGAAGTCTGCGTAGTTCCCGGCGACCAGCGTGACCGCATCGCCGAACTCCGCCAAGCGCCGGTGCGCCAGCTCGAGCATTGAGGCGTCGATGTCGAGCCCGATAAGCCGGCCGCCGGGCAGGATGTGGGGCACGATCGTCGCGGCGTGCCCACCCAGCCCCACCGTGCCGTCCAGCACGACGAGTCCGGGACGCAGATCGAACGCTGCAAGCAGCGGCTCGACCAGCACCGGCTGATGCCTAAGCAAATCGCCGTTCAATGAGGTACCGCCTGCAATCGGCCGGCGGCTCGCGCCGAACAACTCGGAAGGGGTGAGGTCGCTACGCGCCCTCCATGGCGCGACGCGACCCGAAGCAGGCGAACATCCACTTCTCGCCTGTCGACCGCGGGGACGCATCCATGCTGTCTTGAAGCACTCCGGCGAAAAAGCGCCTCAAACCGCAGCCGATCCGCTGGGCAGCGGCGGCGAAACGCATCCGTTTCGCCGCTGCCGACCCGGACCCTCACAACCCCAACCCAAAGCCATCCGGAACGCGAGAATCGCGCACCGCACATCAGAAACCCGAACTCGCCGCGGCTGAGGCAGTTGGGACATCCTGCCCGCCCACCTCGGAGTAGCGGCGGCGTCCTTGCCGCCGCTACCCGCTCACCGCGCCGTTGTCATCCGCACCGCCGTAGAACTCGCGTAACGCTCGCTCTCGGCGCTCCTCGTACGCGTCCGCCTTGACGCGTTCGATGAACTCATCCGACTGCCGGCGGCTCCAGAGTTCCAGATGGTCCTCGGCACACACCAGCGTCACGTCCCGCGTCAGACTGCTGAACTGCAGCAGCTTGTCGGGCAGCAGCACCCGACCCGCGGTGTCGACTTCCAACCGGGCTGTCATCGCCGCCTCGAACCGCCGAAACTCGCGTGCCTCGCGAGAGAGGCGATTCGTGGGAGGCATTGACCGCCGCATCTGCTCGTACTGAGCCTGCGGGTAGATCGCGAGGACATCCACGCGATCGCCGGGCAACACGTACAGGTACTTTCCCACTTCGTCCCGGACCGCTGCCGGGATGGTCAATCGGTTTTTTGCATCAACAGACAGGTCGAACGATCCGCAGAGGAACATCTGACCACTCGTTTGATCTGGTCCCATGTCCCACTCTTCGACCGTTCATGGGAAATAGTAACACACTTTCCCACGAAAGCCAGCGCCGGGAGCGATAAATTCGCAAAAATCTTCCGATCTTCGTCGACTCGGCGGGCGCTTGATGTCTGCGAAGTGGATCGGCGCTCTACGGCTGGTAACGATCGCGAATCGGGCCACGATGGATAGGGTGCGATCCGTTTACGGGAAAACGCGCGGCGCCGGCGTGGCTTGAGTCGGACTTGGTAGCACCGAGCGGCAGACGTGCGGAAAAAACGACAGCCCTCGACGTCGCCGTCGAGGGCTGCGCCGCGGACCGGCTCCCAATCCGGCCCGACTCAGATGTCGCTCGCGCTGCGCGCTATTCGAGCAGCTCGACCGCGTTCACGTCAGCCCCGGTGGGGATGCCGAAGACGCTGCCGTCGAAGTACATCAGATAGGTGCCTGCGGTCGTGGTTCCGGTCGAGGTCGGATTGAACTCGAACAGATCCTCGTCGTCGCCCGAAACGCCCGTGACGCTGAAGGCGCCGAGCGTCGAGAGCAGCAGCCGTCCCGCGAGCGTATCGGCGACGGCGTCGGTGTCTTCGTCGCTCGTGGTCGAAAGCCCCACGTCACTGCCGTCGAAGTAATAGCTCCAGCTTCCGGCCGTGGTTGCGCCGAGCGTCGTCGGCGTGAAGCGGATCAGGTCTTCGTCGGTCAGGCTCGATAGCCCCGTCACGCCCGGGCTTCCGGTGGTGGAGATCAGCAGCGAGCCGTCACTCCGGAGCTCGAGCGCGTCGATGTCCTCATTGGAGGTGGTCAGGCCCGTGTCGGTGCCGTCGAAGTGGAAGACCCAGGTGCCGCTGGTCGTGCTGCCGAGCGTCGTGGGGACGAAGCGCACGATGTCGGAATCGTCGACCGACTCGCCGCTGGGACCGCTGAGCAGGCCGGTCAGTGTGCCGTCGACGTCGACGCTGATCAGCAGCGCGCCGTTCGCCGGGTCGACCGCCAGCGCGTCGATCGCGAAACTCGACAGGCCGACGTCCGAGCCGTCGAAGTAGAGCGACCACAATCCGGTGCCGGTGTCGTACGCCGCGATGTCCTCATTCTCGACCGTCACGCCGGGCAGGGCGGTGGTGGCGGTAAATGTCATCAGCAGCACCGCCGGCTCGGCGCAGGGGTTGCCCTCGCATTCATCCGGCACGTTGTTGCTGTTGCAGTCCTGGCTCGTGCCCGACGAGATATCGCACGAATCGGCGATGCTGTTGTTGTTGCAGTCGGTAATTGCACCGTCGACGCAGACGCCGCCCGAGCAGGTCTCCACGCCGTTGCACGGATCGCCGTCGTCGCATTCGCCGTTGGTGGTGCAGCCGCTGGCGGTGTTCACCGCGTTGAACAGATTCACGCGGCCCGAGCCGAGCTTGCCGATGTACGACGGGTTCTGCGCGTCGATGTTGTCAGCGGTCGTGCGCACCTGGTCCCAGACCTGTGTCTTGGTCCAACCCGGGTTGCGCGACCACACGCCCGCCGCCGTCGCCGCGACCAGCGGCGTCGCCATCGAGGTGCCCGAGAGCGTCGCGACGTAGTCGTTGTTGGGGTCGGAGTGGTTGTGATAGAGGCTGACGATCGAGCTGCCCGGCGCCGAGATGTCGACCCACGTGCCGTAGGTCGAGAAGCTCGACTTGGCGTCGGACGAGGTCGTCGAGGCCACGCAGTAGATGTCGGTGCGGCCGCACATGTAGTCGGCCGTCTGCGAGCCGTCGTTGCCCGCCGCCTTGAAGATCAGGCCGCCCGCGTTGAGGTAATAGTCGATCGCGGCCGCGATGCCGCCGCTGTTCGACGAGCCCCACGAGCAGGTGGCGATGCGGCTGCCCTTGTTCGCCGCGTAGTAAAACGCCGACGCCGCGAAATCCATGCGCACATAGCCGACCTCGCTGCCCAGATAGCTGCCCGACCAGCCGATGCGCATCGCCATCGACTTGGCGCCGTTGGCGGTGGGCTGATTCGTGCCGGCGTTCCAGCCGCCGACCGGCGCCGCGCACGCGTAGCCGTTGTTGTTGATCGCGCTCACGTTGCCGGCGCAGTGCGTGCCGTGGCCGTTGAAATCGCGCGGATCGTTGTCGGTCGTGCTGCAGTCTTCGCCGCTCCAGCAAGGCGTCGCGCCGGTGACGAAGTCGTAGCCCACCCAGTCATCGACGTAGCCGTTCCCGTCGTCATCCACGCCGGCAACGCCGTTCTTCTCGGCCGTATTGATCCAGTTGTTCCCGTCCGACGCCGTCGGATTGGTCGAGCTGGCGTTGCTGCCGCCGAGGTCCTTGTGGTAGTAGCGCACGCCCGTGTCGAGCACGGCGACGATCACGGCCGGATCGCCGGTCTCGACGTTCCAGGCCTCCGGCGCATCCATGTCCTTGTCGCTGGTCTGATTGAGGTGCCACTGGCTGGCGTAGTTGCCGTCGTTCGGCGTCGCATAAATCGTGTGAACGCCGATCGACTCCACCGCCACGACGCCCGGCGTGTCGCGATAGGCGTCCATGGCTTCGTCGAGCGTCGCCGCGTTCTCATCGAAACGCACGACGTAGTAGCCCGAAAGGTCCGGCAGGCCGCGCGCCGCGGCGTCAGCCGGGTTCGCGCCCGGGAACTGCTTGCGCAGCTCGGCCACACTGAGCGCCGCGCCCGTCGCATCGACCTCGGCCAGGCCCGTTGCCGCCAGCGGGAATTCCTCCGCCTGACCCGGCGTGCGGCTGCCTTCGATCGTCAGCGCCACGTCCGATTCGAACACCACGATCAGCTCGTTCGGCACCGTCCATTCATGATTGACGAATGGCCGCGCGATTTCTTCCTCGGCGAGAGCGAACAGATCGACCGGCGCCGCGTCCATGGCGCTTGGCGCATCGAGGTCGAAATTCGCCCCCATCATGGCGCTCAGCGCCGCTGCCCCGATTCCCCCAATCAGAAAGCGTCGAAGCACAGAGAACCTCCCTGAAGTGACTAAACCGCCCGCGCACGTGGCGCCGCCGACACCGAATCGGCCGCGATATGTGTTGCGTTCATTGCGCCGATGTGCGACGCGTACTCCCAAGAAACGACGGGCTCGAGGGGTGAAACTACCCCGTTGGTGGGAGGGGGTCAATGGCAAAAAGGCCGTTTCCGAGCGGTATTTCGAGGTGTGCGAATCCTGAACCGGGTTCACGCGGCGCGGCTACACCGCTCCCCGTCCGCGTTTCGCCCGCACGAAATCGCGAACGCTCGCGGCGTCGCGCGTGTTCAGCACGTCCTGAGCGCGCAGACCCGCACGCCTGGCCGTCAGCACGCCGAACATCATTTGGTCGAGCTGATCAGTCCGATGCGCGTCGCAATTGATGCAGATCAACGCGCCCAAGTCGCGCGCCAACCGCGCGTGCTGGTCCTTCAGATCGAGCCGATACGTCGAAGCGTTGATCTCGAGCGCCGTGCCGGTCGCCGCCGCCGCCCGCGCCACCGCTTCGATGTCCAGCGCGTACGCGTCGCGCCGATTGATCAGCCGCCCCGTCGGATGTGCCAGCACGTTCACATACGGATTCCGCATCGCGGTGATCGCGCGCTGCGTGTTCGCCGCGATGTCACTCGACGCCCCGACGTGAATCGACGCAACAACCCAGTCCAGTTTCGCCAGCAATTCATCCGGGTAATCCAGCGTGCCGTCGGAGTGGATGTCCACCTCGGCGCCGATCCAAAGCTCGATCCCTTTCATGCGCTTCGCCAGCGCCCGTACGTTCGCGATGTGCTCCTCAAGCCGCTCAGCCGACAGCCCGTTCGCGATCACGCTGCTGCGCGAGTGATCCGTGATGCACAGATACGCATAGCCGCGACCCTGCGCCGCAATCGCCATCTCCTCGACGCTGCTGCGCCCGTCGCTCGCCGTCGAGTGCATGTGCAGGTCGCCGCGAATCTGCGAAAGCTCGAGCAGGTCCGTTGGCGTCTGCTTCAACGCGAACTCGCCGCGATCCTCGCGCAGCTCCGGCGGAATCCACGGCAACCCCAGCGCCGCGTAGATTTCCGCTTCGTCGACGCCCGCCAGCACCTTGCCGCTCGCGGCTTCGCTCAGCGAGTATTCGTTCAGCGTCCAGCCGCGCTTCACCGCCATCTCGCGCAGCCGCACGTTGTGCGCCTTGCTGCCCGTGAAATACTGCCACGCCGCGCCGAACGACTCGGCCGGAACGACCCGCAGGTCGACCTGAATCTGCCGATCCTCGCCGGCGTCGGTCAGAATCGACGCCTTGGTTTCGCCCGACGCCAGCACATGCGCCACCGTCGGCAGTTTCGTGAACGCTTCGACCACCGCGCGGCCGTCGTCGCTCACGCACAGCAGATCGAGGTCGCCCACCGTCTCGCTGCCGCGCCGCAGCGAACCAGCGACCTCGACGCGTCGCACCCCGGGCAGGTGCGCCACCGCCTCGCGAAAATCCGCCGCAATCTCCCAGGCGCGCCCCAGTCGCGTGCGCCCCGCGGCCTTCTGCACGAATTCGAGCCCCTCGCGCAGTTTCTCAACGCTCTTGGCGCCGAACCCCTTCAGGTCACCGAGCGCGCCGCGCTCGATCGCCGCCTGCAGACTCGCGAGACTGTCCACGCCGCGCTCGCGCCACAGCACCGCCGCCTTCTTCGGTCCCAGGCCGGGAATGCGCAGCAGATCGAGCAGGCTCGCCGGCACCTGCGCTTTGAGTTCCTCGAGCTGCGTCAGCGTGCCTTTCGTCAGCAGCTCCTCGATCTTTTCCGCGATTGACTTGCCCACGCCCGGCAGCTTCGCCAACTCGCCGCGGGCCGCAACCTCGCGCACGTCGCGCGCCAGATCGTCGACCGAGCGCGCCGCGCGTCGATACGAACTGACCCGAAAGGAATCCTCGCCCTGAATCTCCATCAGATCCGCGAGCTGCTCCAGCGCCCGGGACACGTCCGCGTTCGTCATGATCGCTCACCCCGCAGCGTTTATACCGGGCTGAACCCGCCAACGCGACGCTCGCCCCGCCGACGGCGCAGTATCATCAAAAGGGAATCGAGAGGAGACTCACATGGCTGAACCCAAACGCTCCGACAAGCCGATCGGCGTCGAGGAATCCGCCGGTCGCAAGGCATATTGCCAGTGCGGATGGTCTGAAAAGCTGCCGTATTGCGACGGCGCACACAACCGCATGCAGACCGGCTGCACGCCGATCGTCTGTGAAGTCGCCGAACCGGGGAAAAAATGGCTCTGCCAGTGCGGCTTGAGCAACAACAAGCCCTGGTGCGACGGCGCGCACAAGACGCTGCGTACCGCGACGCCCGCGCCGTGAGTGAGACCGGCCCCGCGCGGGTCCATTGCGACGTCGAGATCCGCGTGCGTTACGCCGAGACCGACGCCATGGGCTACCTGCATCACGCCCAGTATTTCGTCTACTTCGAGATCGGGCGCACCGAACTGCTGCGGCTCGCCGGCGTGCGCTACCGCGAGATGGAGGAACGCGGCCTGTTCTACGTCGTGTCGCGCCTCAGTTGCCGCTACCGCTTGCCCGCGCGCTACGACGACCTGCTCACGCTGCGCACCGTCACACAGCGGCTCACGCGCGTGCGCGTCGATCACGCCTACACCCTCTATCGCGACGGCGACGTGCTGACCGAGGGCGAGTCGACGCTCGCGCTCGTCGGTCGCGACGGCCGCCCCACGCTCTTACCCGACGACCTGTTCGAGCAGATGTCGCCCGCCACCGGCGATGCCGAGCCGAGCGCAGGAACACCGCAATGAGCGCGCGCGAGGTGCTCGCGATCGCGATCCGCAACGGCCCGCGCGGCCCCATGCTCGAACTCACCGACGTTGGGGCGCTCACCGACGCCGGCCTGCGCGGCGACAATCGCGGCAGTCTCAACCGCGGTATCACGCTGCTGTCGGCCGATCAGTGGCAGCACGTGCAGCAGGAGCTTGCCGTCACGCTCCCGTGGCACACCCGCCGTGCGAACCTGCTGATCTCCGGCGGGTCGCTCGCGGATTGGCGTGGCCGCACGATCCGCATCGGTCGCGTCGAGGTTGCGGTGCGAAAAGAGACCGCGCCGTGTGAGCGGATGGACGAACTTTGCCCGGGGCTGCGCGCCGCGCTGCAGTCGGATGTACGCGGCGGCGTGCACGGCCGCATCCTGCACGGCGGGACGATCCGCCTCGGCGATCGCGTCGACGTGCTCGCGGACGATTGATCTGACGAGTGATCGCTGGACGATGACTCAGATCGTGCGGCTGAGCGCCGCGCGGCGTCAGCCGCCGACGCCGTCGCGTTTCGCGAGCCGGCGCGCGAGCGACGCCCCGCTGTTGAGCCCGCCTTCCATGTAGCCGACGAACTTGTAGCAGGTGTGTTCGCCAACGAAATGCAGGCGCTTCGCGTGGCCGGCGTGCAGCAGCGGCCCGAACTTGCTGATCTCGCCGGGCGCGGGGAAGGAGTAGCCGCCCATCGTCCACTGCTCGCGCGGCCAATCCATGTAGCGCGCCGCGACCCAGTTGTCCTTGTAGCCGGGAAAGACCGCGTCGATCGCGGCTTTGTAGCGTTCGTCGCGCTGTTCCTTGGGGTATTGCAGCGTGGCGCCGGCGCCGGGGCCGCCCGAAAACGCGGTGAGTCCCGCGGGCTCGTCGCCTTCCTGCGCGTCGGTGCTTTCCCAGATCCAGCCGATGTCGCCGTCGAGCAGCGCCAACGGATTGGCCTCGCCGCCAAGCCAGAAGCGCTTCTTCAAATGCGCGAGGTATTTCACGTTGACGCCCATCTGCGGCGCAAGCACCGCCGGCAGCGGCGGATCGATCTTGATCTTGCTCCAAGTGCTCGGCGGAACGGCCAGCACCACGTCATCGCATTCGATGGTGCGGCCGTCGGCGCATTTCACGACGCAGCCGCCGTCGCGGAGCGTGATGCCGACGACCGGCAGCTTGAGCACGAGGCGGTCGCGGCCGATGGCTTCCGCGAGTTTCGTCGCCAATTGCTGGTTGCCGCCGGCGCAGCGGTAGACCTCGCTGTCGGACCAGTATTTCTCAAGCCCGCCGCCCTTGACCTGCGAGAGATTGCCCAGGTAGCTCTGCTTGTCGAGCGACTGGCCGTTGTCGGCCACGAGTTGTGCGCTCACGCCGGAACGACCCAGGTCGGACAGCGACAGCGACTTGAGCCACTCGGCCGTGGATCGGCCGTCGAGCGTTGCGGCGTCGGGCGTCTTCCACGGCTCGTCCTCAACGACGGCCGCCGCGTCGGCGTTCATGCGCTGAAACGCTTCGTCCATCTCGAGCCACAGGCGATTGGATTCGTCGACGCTCAGACGCTTGCCGCCGAGGATGATCGGCGTTTCGAGGTCCTCGTTCTCGGTGACATCCCAGAACTTCAGGCCGAACTTCTCGGCGTACGCGACCCACGTCGGGTGGTTGGAGCCGACGAGCTCGGCGCCGCCCTCGACGGTGCGGCCGGGGATGAAGTCGTTGAAGCTCAGTACGCGCCCGCCGACGCGATCGCGTGCCTCGACCAGCGTCACGTCGTAGCCCGCGGCGCGCAGCTCGTGAGCGCACGCCAAGCCGCCGAATCCCGCGCCGACCACGACCACGCGCTTGGGTGCGACGCCGCGCGCCGCGGCGAGCGCCCGGTTCGAAAGCAGCAGCGCGGCGCCGGCGGCCGCGGTGGCGCGCAGGAATTCACGGCGCGACGTGGCGTCAGCCGCCTGGCCGAAGCGGCGCTGCAGAATGGCGTAGAGCGAGCGCGACATGCGTGGGTTCTCCCGTGGTGGAAGCGAGCGTCGGAAACCGGCGGCGCGCCGCGGAATGACGCGCCGCCGCACGAGAAACGTCAGGCTATTCGTCGTTGGTGGGGCCGACGGCGAGCAGCCACAGCTTGGCGAAATTGACGATCTGCTGCTTTGAGAGCTTGTTGGCGTTCAGGTTGTAGACGACCTTGCTGGTCGAGGGCAGCTCGCTGCCCGGCGCCATGGTGTCGGTGTACTCGATCGTGCCCGTGAGGCACGGAATCGCATCGTCCACTGCGAAGAAGGCGTCCTCGGCGCTGAGGTTCTCGAACGCCGCCGCCTCGCCGCCGGCGGTACGGTTCTTGTCTTCGTTGAACCGCAGGTTGAACTCGTACTGGCCCTTGCCGTTGGTTTCGCGGTTGGGATCCTCGACCCACTTGATCGAGCCGGTGACGACATCCTCGACATCCTTTCCGTTCAGGTTGTAGCGGAAGCGGATGCCGTCGGTGAACCAGTTGCCGGTCTCGTAGTCGTAGTCGAGGCGGCCGTTGACCACAGTGCGCGGGTAGTTGTCAGACGGGCCCTTGGCGAGCTCGATGTTGTCGAAGCGCATCGGGTCGCTCTTGCTGACCTTGATCTCGACCGTACGGCTGCCGATCAGGCGCTTGTAGGTGTACTCGGCGAGGTTGTCCTTCTTCTCGGCTTTGCCCACGAGCCGGCCCGCGAACATGTCTTCAAACGCCTTGGCCTGACCGACGCTGTCCACCGCGATGCGCAGCGGGCGATCGGGCGCCTTGGCGCCGGCCAACTCGTAGGCGCCGGTCGTGGTGTTGATCGGCACGTTGCCGACCCACTTGCCGACGGCGCGCTTCTGCTTCAGGTCGCGCGGATTCAACACGGACAGGTTGACGCTGAATCCCAGGGCCGCACCCTGCTTCACGCGGCGCAGGTTCTTGGTGTACAGGTTGGGCTGACGCACGATCTCGCCCGCGAACTCCACGGTCTTGGCGACGCTGAGCGCGAAGGTGTACTTGTCCTGCACGCCGACTGCCGGCGAGCCCTCGACCAGTTCGCCGGACGAGTCCAGCTCGCTGCGCGTCTTGAAATCGATGTTCATCGTGCCGCTGATCACGCCCGGCTCGGTGAGCGTGTCGTCCTGCGCCACGGCGGGCGCTGCGAGCAGCGCGAGCACCGTGAGCAGCGCTGTACGGCGATGCGTGTGAATCCCGTGTTTCATGGAAAGGCCTCCTCATGCAGCTTGTGCAAATGGACGTCGCGGTGGTCGGCCGACGCGGCCCGCCGCGCAATGAGAACATACCAGCGCTGCGCGGCATGACAAGCGCAGAATCAGCTTCGGACGCTACAAAATCGCCGCCCGTTTCGAATCGTCGCTGGTGCGTTCGTCGTCGTCCGCGGCGTTTCGCGGGTCGCGCTGCCGGTTCGCGGGCGGCCGCAGCCGCGCCGGGGCTACGACTTCGACAGCATTCCCAACTGCCACATGATGAAGATGCGCTGGTCCACAGCGTCGCGCAGCCGCAGGTTCAGCGGCTTGCCCTGGCCGTGCCCGGCGTCGCGGTCGACCCACAGCAGAATCTCGCCCGCATCACTCTTGGTCGCTTCCCGCAGCGCCGCGACCATCTTGCGGGCGTGCATCGGATGCACGCGCGAGTCATTCTCGCCGGCCGTGATCAGACACGCCGGATACGGCGTGCCGGCCTTGATGTTGTGATACGGCGAGTAGGCGCGAATGAACTGATACTGCGCGGCGTCCTCGGCGGAGCCGTATTCCGGAATCCAGTAGCGCGCCATCAGGAAGTCCTGGAAGCGCAGCATGTCGAGCAGCGGCACCGCGACGATTGCCGCCGCGCACAGGTCCGGTCGCTGCGTAACGAACGCGCCGGTGAGCAGGCCTCCGTTGGACCCGCCGACGACTGCCAACCGCGCCGGCTTGGTGTAGCCCGATTTGATGAGATGCTCGGCGGCCGCGATGAAGTCGTTGAACACGTTCTGCTTGCGGTCGAGTCGCCCCGCCTCGTGCCATTCCTTGCCATACTCACCGCCGCCGCGGAGATTCGCGACCGCGTAGACGCCGCCGGCGTCAAACCACTGAAAGAGCGGCGCGCTGAAGGTGGGCTGCATGCTGACGTTGAACCCGCCGTAGCCGTAAAGGATGGTCGGGTTGTTGCCGTCGAGCTTGAGCCCCTTCTTGTGGATCACGAACATGCTGACCTTCGTGCCGTCCTTGCTGGCGTACCACTCCTGCTTGACCTCGACCGTGTTCGGGTCGACGGGCACGTCCGGCTGCGCCCACAGTTCCATGGGCTCGTCGGACTTGGCCAAGTCGATGCGGAAGATGCTCGAGGGATGGTTGTAGCTGGTGTAGGTGACGAAGGCCTCGCTGCGATCGATCTCGGTGACGATGCCCGCCGAACCGATGCCGGGCAGCTTCAGTTCTCCGCGCGGCTTGCCGTCGAGATCGAACCGCTCAATCACCGTGTAGGCCTTGGTGATGTAGTCGACGATCAACGCGTCCTTGGCGACGGACGTGCCGGCGATCACCGCGTCCTTGCGCTCCGCCACCAGTTCCTTCCAGTTGCCCTTGGACGGATTTTTCAGATCGACGGCGACGATGCGGCCGTTGGCGGCGTTGTTGGTCGTCTGGAGATACAGCGTGTCGCCGACGACCGTGCCGGCGTTCTGCGAGAGATCGCCGACGTTGATCTCGACTTTGTCGAGTTTTCCGCTCTTCCGATACTCCTCAAAATCGACCGCCCACAGATCGTTGTTGCGCGTGTCGGTGTAATAGCCCAGGATCAGCCAGCGGCCGTCGCGGCTGGTGTATCCGAACGGCCCGTAGGTCGTCGCAAGCTGGGCGTTCTCTTCCTTCGTGTACTGCCGGAAGAGGATCGGGTCTTCGTCGACCGCCGTGCCCATCTTGTGAAACTTCACCTGTCCGCTGTAGGGGTTCTTGATGTCGGCGAGGTTGCGATAGACGAAGCCCGAGCCGTCGGGCAGCCAGTCGGCGCCGCCGACCTTGCCCTCGATCACCAGCGGCAGCACGGTGCCCGAGTCGACGTCGAGCAACCGCAGCGTCGCGTTCTCATCTCCGGCGCGATACGTGCCGTAGGCCAGCAGGCGTCCGTCCTCGCTGGGTGAATACCAGGCGATCGTGACCAGACCCGAGGCGTCGATGGTCTCCGGGTCGAGCAGCAGCTTTGGCGTGCCCTTGTATCCCTCGCGCACGTAGACCTTCGGCTGGTTCTGCTTGCCGGTGCGCTCGGTGTAGAAGTAGCGATCACCGCGCATCGTGGGGGCGCTGATCGATCCGACCTCCATCAGAGGAAGGATCGCGGCTTCGATTTCCTTGCGGCCGGGCAGATTGTCGAGCGAGGCGCGTGTGAATTCGTTCTGCGCGATCGTCCACGCGTCGACCTCGGGCGTCATCCGCCCCATCTGCGCGGGGTCGGCGTTGTCGCCCTCCAGCCACAGGTACTTGTCGACGAATGTCTCGCCATGGAACTTCAGCTCGACCGGTTTGGCCGGTGTGGGCGGCGGACCAGCAAAAACCGACGCTCCGACGATAGACAACCCGGCCAACCATGCGCACGTTCGCATTCGAGGCTCCTTGGACGCGCTCCCCGGCGGCACGCAACCGCCTGTCGTTGTGACGAATAGTGGATGGTACGTCTGCCGTCCTACCCGTCAAAATCGCATC
Organism: uncultured Planctomycetales bacterium; assembly: GCA_964388675.1. Lineage (GTDB taxonomy): Bacteria > Planctomycetota > Phycisphaerae > UBA1845 > Fen-1342 > CAYMBL01. The sequence goes on along the minus strand of CAYMBL010000004.1, from coordinate 95,452 downwards.
CGCGCCCGCTCGGACGCGACCCGCGGCCGCACGCTGCCGATTCAAGAGGAAGAGCCGCGCGCTTCCGCGTGGTTGCGGTTCCCGGTTGGTCGAGCGATAATGCGCGTAAGAGGTGTCACATGGCAGACTTGGAGCCGATCGGCGAATCGGGCGACGTAAGCCGGGTGCGGGTGACCGCGGCCCTGCTCAACGTCGGTGCGTACTGCCTGTCCGGCGCAACACTGCTCTGGGCGCTCTACCAGTTCTGGCAGATCGGCCAGTCCGACGAGCTGGGCGCAGGCGCTTTTCTGGCGACGCTGGCGATCATGGTCGCGGGACTGGTCGGTTCCGCGTTCTTATGGGGCGTTGAAGAACTGCTGCGCCGCACCGACGGCCTCGAACGCGCAATACAGGACAGCGCCGCGTACGGGCGCGACGCGCTGGCCAACACCCGCCGCGCCGTCGACGCAACCGGCGGCGGAATCCCCGGCCACACGGTCGACGAACTCGTAGTCCTGCTGCGCGAAGTGCGCGACATATCGCTGCTCAGCGAGCCGCAGCGTCAGTTGCGGCTGACGGCGCAGGGCCGCGCGGCGATCGAGCTGCTGCAGCACGAAGTGCCGCTGCTGTTGCGCGAGCACAATTGGATCGAAGCCCGGCGCCGCGTGCAGGAAGTCCGCGAGCGGTTCCCGAGTTTCGCGGAATGCGATGCGCTGGAGCAGCAGATCGAACGCATGCGCGAACAGGTCGAGTCGCAGGACGTCGAGGTCGCGGAGCGCCAGATCGACGATCTGAAGGCGCTGGGTGCGTGGGAGCGCGTCGGCGAGGTCTGCAACGACCTGCTGCACCGCCACCCGCAGTCGCAGCGCGTGCTCGGGCTCGTGCAGAAAGTGCGCGCGCAGAAGAGCACCATGGACGCGCAGGCCCGTGCCCGGCTGATGGCCGAGGCCCAGGACGCGTCGAACAAGCGCGAGTGGCGCACCGCGCTCGGCGTGGCCAACCAGTTGATTCAGCGCTTCCCGCGCACGCCCGAGGCTCAGGCGCTGCTGCTGCAACTGCCGATCCTGCGGGAGAACGCCGAGATCCAGGAGCGCCAGCGGGTCGAGCACGAGTTCCGCGACGCACTGAAGGACCATCGCTATCAGGACGCGCTGCGCGCGGCACGCGAGCTGATTGATCAGTATCCGAACTCGCCGCAGGCCGAGTTTCTGCGCCAGCAGATTCCGAAGCTCGAAGAGCGGCTGCAAACCGTCGCGCGGGTCTGAGCTCGTTCAGTCTGCGAATGCGAAGCGGACGATGGCGGCCACGGCCTTCACGCCGTCGCGCCAGGTGATTTTCTTGCCTTCGTCGTACGATCGCCCCGAGTAGCTGATTCCGACCTCGTAGACACGCCAGCCGCCGCGCGCCACCTTGGCGGTCAGCTCGGGCTCGACGCCGAAGCGATTGCTGCGAATGCGGATGCCGCGCAGCACCTCGCGCCGGAAGACCTTGTAGCAGGTCTCCATGTCGGTAAGGTTCAGGTCGGTGAACATGTTGGAAAGCGTGGTCAGGAACTTGTTGGCGACGCTGTGCCAGAAGTAGTGCACGCGATGTTCCTGTCCGCCGACGAAGCGCGAACCGAACACCACGTCTGCGCGGCCGTCGAGGATGGGCGCCAGCAGCCGCGGGTAGTCGTTTGGGCTGTATTCAAGGTCGGCGTCCTGCACGAGCACGACGTCGCCGCGCGTCTGCTCGAACCCCGTGCGGAGCGCGGCGCCCTTTCCCTGATTCACTTCGTGCCGAAACACGCGGATGTCGGCCCCGGGGAAGATTTCGGGGAGCGTGGCGTAGAGATCGCGCGTGCCGTCGCGCGAGCAATCATCCACCAGCACCAGCTCGCGCGGGCAGTCGATCGGAGCGCCGAGCACACGCCGGATGATCTCCACCAGCGTGTCCTTTTCGTTGTAGACGGGGATGACGACCGAAAGCAGCATGCCGAATCACCTGTGCGGCGCGCTCCCGCGCGCGAGAGTGCTAAGGGGTTGCCTCACGGAGCGCGGCGTGCGCCGCCAGCACGGACGCGGTCGAAAGCTCGACGCGCAGCGTCGCCAGCGGAATGCGCCACAATCGCGCCGCCAGCGCGCCGGCCGGCAGCGCCGCGGGCCGTGGCGCCTCCAGCCGATCAAACAGCGTGCGCTCCACGAGCGAGCGATCGAACGCCGGTCGTCGAAACTCGACCCACGACGCGGCCAGCGCCGCGGCCAGCGAACCCGGTTCGTCGACCAGTCGCAGCCCCGAGAACACCAGCAGAGTCGCCGATTCCAACGCGGCGCAGTCGTGCAGGGCGCGCATGAACTCCTGCACGCCGAGCGCCCAGTCGCCCCGCTCGTAGTGCCGCAGAGCCAGCAGATAGCGGGAAACCGCGCAGTGCGGCTGTTGCTCAAGCCGCGAGCGCAGCGCTGGCTCCCACGTTTCGCGGGGTGCGTCGAACTGCGCGAGGACGCGCCGCACGCCTGCCGGAGCCAGCCGATGCGAGCCGAGAGTCAGCGCGAGCGCCATTCACGGCACGCTACAAAGAGCCGAGCGGAGCGTCAACCAACGGCGTCAGGCGATCTGCTTGCGGAAGCGGACCACGCTCAGCCCCAGGATTACAACGCAGCAGATCACCAGCGCGACGAAGTGCGGCAGCATGTCCGCGAAATCCGCGCCGCGCAGAATCACGCCGCGCAGCATCTCGAGGAAATGCGTGACCGGTATCGCGAAACTCAGCCAGTACACCGGCGTCGGCATCTCGGCGCGCGGAAACATGAATCCGCTCAGCAGGATCGACGGCAACAGCACGATGAACGCGATCTGAATCGCCTGCAACTGCGTCTGCGCCATGGTCGAGATCAGCAGGCCCAGCCCCAGCGCCGCCACCAGAAACACCGCCGAATACGTCAGCAGCAGCAGCACGCCGCCGGTGATCGCGACCCCGAACGCGAACACCATCACCACCAGGATCAGCAGCGTCGCCGCAAAGCCCAGCGCGGCGTATGGCAGCAGCTTGCCCAGCAGCAGCGCCATCCGCCCGACCGGCGTTACGAACAACTGCTCGAGCGTGCCCTGCTCGCGCTCGCGCACGATCGCGAACGACGTCAGAAAAATCGTGATGTTCTGCAGAATGATGCCCACCAGCGCCGGCACGAAGAAGTGCGCGCTCTGCAGCGCCGGATTGAACAGCACCCGCGGCCGCACCTCGATCGGCACCGCCCAGCGCCCCGTCGCCCCGCGCGACAGCGCGATCGGCTGCGCGTCGACGAACGGCCGCGCCCGGCGCAGCGACAGTTGCAACCCCAGCAGGTTCGCCGTGTTCAGCGCCGTGACCGCCGTCTGCGAGTCGCTGCCGTCGATCAGCACCTGCAATTGCGCCTGCCGGCCGCGCAGCAGATCGTCGCCGTAGTCCGGCGGAATGCGCACCCCGACCTTCGCGCGGCCCGAGGTGATCGCGTGCTCGAAAGCGTGTTCCGTCGTGACGCGCTCCACGACGCGAAACGTGTTCGTGTTCGTGAAGGCCTCGATCAGCTCCTGGCTTTCGCGCCGGCCGTCCAGATTGAGAACCACCGTCGGAATGTGCTCGATCGTCGTGCGAATCGCGTAGCCGAAGATCGCAAGCTGCAGCACGGGGATGACGAACGCGAACACGAGCGTGCTACGCTCGCGCCGCACGTGTGCGAATTCCTTCCAGAGAATCGCGGTGAACCCGTTCATGCCGCTGCATCCTCCGCGCCCGGGGCCGCCGCGCGGCTCAGCGTGACGAACACATCCTCCAGCGACGCCGACGCCTCGCGCACGCGGACCGGGCCCAGCGCCGCCAGCCCCGCCGCCACGCGTTCATCGGCCAGTTGCGCATCGAGCAGCAGGTGCACATCCTGCCCGAACGGCGTGGCCTCGCGCACGCCCGGCATCACCCGCAGCAGCGCCAGCGCTTCGCCTGGCTTTTCGCACGACAGCTCGACGCGCCGCGTGCCCGGCGGGTTCACGGCCGGCAATCGCTTTAGCTCCTCCGGACGTCCGTTCACGATCAGCCGCGCGGTGTGGATGTATCCGACGTGCGTGCAGCGTTCGGCTTCGTCCATGTAATGCGTGGCCACGAAGAGCGTGACGCCGCGCGCCGCCAGCGCGAAGAGCAGCTCCCACAACTCGCGCCGCGCGACCGGGTCGATGCCTGCGGTCGGTTCGTCAAGAAAAAGCACTTCCGGGTCGTGCACCAGCGCGCAGGCCAGCGCCAGCCGCTGTTTCCAACCGCCCGAGAGCGTGCCCGCGAGCTGCCCCACGCGATCGCGCATACCGATCATGTCGAGCATCCGCCCGCGGCGGTCGGCCGCCGTCCGGCCGCGCAGGCCGTAGACGCGCGCATAGAACTCCAGATTCTCGCCGACGGTCAGGTCGGAGTAGAGACTGAAGCGCTGCGACATGTAGCCGATGCGCGGCTTGATGGCTTCGCTGTCGCGCGCCACGTCGTGTCCGAGCACGGCGCCCCGGCCGCTGCTCGGGCGCAGCACGCCGCACAGCATGCGAATCACCGTCGATTTGCCGCTGCCGTTGGGCCCCAGAAAGCCGTAGATCGCGGCCCGCGGCACTTCGAGCGTCAGCTCACGCACGGCGACCAGCGCGCCGAAGCGGCGTGTGAGCTTGTCGGTCACGATCGCGGCGGCGCTCATTCCGCGGGCCCGAAGAACACGTCCGCCGCCATTCCCGGCCGCAGCACGTCGAGCCCTTCGTCGACGATGATCTTGGCGCGGAACACCTGCTTGCTGCGGTCCTCGGGCGTCTGCACATTCGCGGGCGTGAATTCGCCCTCGCGCGCCAGAAACGCGACGTGTCCGCGAAAGCGGCGCTCGGGAAACGCGTCGACCCGTATCCGCACCGGCGCACCGAGCTTCAGGTCCAGCCGGTTCTCCGGCACATACGCACGCACCCACAGCGCCGGCACCTCCAGCAGGGTCGCCACCGGTGCGTTGGCGCTGATCAGGTCGCCCGGTCGCAGATCGAGCGCGTCCACCACCGCCGCTCCCGGCGCCACGATCGTCAACTCCGCCAGCTCACGCCGGATCGCCTCGGCGACGTGCTCGGTGCGCTGCACTTCGGCTTCGGCGGCGGCCACGTCTTCGCTCCGCGTTCCGGCTTCCGCGAGCTTCAGCGCCGCTTCCGCCTGCGCCAGCAGAGCGCGGCCTTCGGCGATCTCCTCGCCGCGCGTACCCTCGCGAGCCAGTCCCAGCTCCTCCTCGGCGACGCGCACCCGCGCCGTTGCGCTGTCGAACGCGCGGCGCTTCTCGTCGTACTCATCCTGCGAGGCCTGCCGACTCTCGAGCAGCCGCTTGATGCGCGTGTAGTCGTAGTCGGCCTTTCGCAGCTCGGAGCGGGCGAATTCCAGGTTGTGCTCGAGAATCTGCACTTCGCGCGGTCGCGGTCCGGCGACCAGCCGATCAAGCACCGCCTGCCGCTGGTCTCGCACCCCGCGGGCCTGCGCGATTTCTTCCGGGCGGTTGCCTTCGCGCCGTTTGGAAAGCTCCGCGCGCGCGGTGGCCAGAGCCGCCTCCGCCGCCGCCAGCCGCTCGCGCAGGTCGAACGGCTCGAGCGTGACGAGCGTCGCGCCGGCTTCGACGGTGTCGCCCTCGGCGACATGCACCTGCTGCACGCGTCCGCCGACGCGCGACCCGACGCGCACGTCGTGGGCCTCGAGCACGCCGCTGACGAAGAACTCGGTTTCACGCTGCTGGCTCCACACCAGCGCCGCGAGCGCCAGGCCGACCAGCGGAACCAACAGGGCCATGCGGGCCATGAGACGCCTCCGCGGGGCTACTGCCCCGGATAGACGATCAGCCGATCGTGCGCCAGCAGCGCGACGTCATCAACGCCGTCGCCGCTCAAATCGCCCACCAGCACCTCGCGCGGGTCGGTGCCGTAGTCCTGCTCGGTGCTGAAGCGCTTGCCCTGAAACACCTGGAAGCTGAGCACCCGCGCGAAGCCGCCCGACGGCGGCGTCGTCAGCAACTCGAGATTCGCCTTGCGCGAATCCACCAGCACTACGTCCGGCACGCCGTCGCGATTCACGTCGCCGCTGACCGCGTCGGTCAGCCAGGCGTCCTTCATCTTCGTTTCGTAGGCATGCACTTCCACCAGCGATGGCAGCGCCGAGGCCGGGCTGAGCCGCGCCAGCTTCTGCGCGTCGGCGATCAGCAGATCCGCCGCACCCGCTCCGCGCGGCAGGTCGCCGAACGCCGTCGGATCGAACGCGCCGATCGCCCAGTCACGCGCCACGGCATAGGCGCCGTCGGAGCGGCGCTCGAACACCAGCAGGTCGCCGGTCTTGCGATCGTAGGTGGCGACAATCGGACTGCCGGCTTTCGCGCCCGGCAGTGCGGCCAGGCCCTTGAGCTGCGCGTCGGAGCTTTCCGCGTTGAACTGCTCGACGACCGTCCACTGTCCATCGCGAATGGCCAGCGCCCGCCCGAGAGTCTTCTGGGCCAACAACACTTCGGGCTTGCCGTCGCCCGTCACGTCCGCAATCGCGTAGTCCTCGAGCGCCGCTTCCTTCGTAAGGCCCGCGCGCGTCGCGGGTCCGTCGAACGCGGAGAATCCGCCGTCTTCGCCCTGCAGATAGACGCGAAGCGGCGCAAAGCGCACGAAAAGCAGCAGATCATTGCGGCCGTCCTGGTTCACATCCGCCCAGCGCAGGCCCGACGGGTCGTCCGGCAGGCTTTCAATCGCAAAGCGCGACGCGACGCTGCGCGTCTCGGCGTCGAGCACGGTGATCGCCGTCGTACGCTCGTCGGAGCCGGGCATCGGCGTCTCGGTCGAGACGTACGCCAGAACGTGCCCGCGACCGTCCGTGGAGCGGTGCCCCATGCCGACGACCAACGGCACGCCGTCGCTGGGATATGCCTCCGGGAACGAGAGCCGACCGTCCTTGTAGCGCGAGACGCCGATCATGCGCTCTTCGCGGCTGACGCTGACGACTTCGTCGCGCTGATCGCCGTCTACGTCGCCGATGACGACATCGAGCGTCTTGACCAGGCCGGGAAACGCGACACCCGGCTCAAGCCCGTCGGCGCCGGCGAGGAACATCATGAGCTGCGCCCCGTCGGCGTCGACCGCAACCACGTCCGACATTCCGTCGCCGTTCAGATCGCCGATCGCCACCGGGCGCTGCCGGCCGCGGCTGGCCGTCGGATAGCTGTGCAGCGTCATGGGCCAGCGCGCCGCGGACTCGCCGGCGGAGCGCCACGAATACTCGACCAGCCGCCCGGTCGCGGCCTCGATCGCGAGCAACTGGTCGCCGCCGGCGCCGGGCCGCACGGTCATGCTGCGCGATTTCGGCGCGCGGATCGGGCGAATCGCGCCCAGCCCGCGGCCGGGTGCGCCGAGCAGAACGCGAAAGCCGTACTCATCGCTGTCGGCGCCGATGATCAGGTCGCCGCAGCCGTCGCGATTCAGGTCGCCGGTCAGGATTGCGAGCGATTGCTTGATCGCGTGGCCGATGCGCGTCGGCTTGCCCAGCCGGCCGTCGTCGTTCTGTGCGAACAGGAGCAGTTGCTCCTCGCCCAGCAGCGCCACGTCGCTGCGCCTGTCGCCGTCGAAATCGGCGATCGCCAGGCAGCCCGGCCGCGGATTGCCTTCCGGCGCTCGCGTCGGTTCGAGCGGCCCGAATCCGCCATCCTTCAGCCCGGGCAGCACGACCAGGTCCTTCGGTTCGCCGAAGAGCACCAGATCGCGCCGTCCGTCTCCGTTCACGTCGCCCACCTCGATCGAAGCCACGCGATAGGGCACCGACAGCGTCTCATTGCGCAGCGGACCGATGTTCGCGATCTGGTTCGGCTCGCTCGTCGATTGCAGCGGCGTCGCCGGCGCATCGGGCGCGGGCTGATAGAAGAACTCCAGCCGGCTCTTCTGACCGTTCCAGAGGACCACGTCGACTCGGCCGTCATGGTTCAGGTCGGCCAGTCGCAGCAGGCTGATGCCCTGATCGATCTTGTACATCTGCAGCGCGCCGAAACCGAAATGCCGCGCCAGGTCCTGCGCCGGCGGCGTGGCCGGCGCTGCCGCGCCCGCGGATTGCACGAAGCCCGTTGCCAGTAGAGACGCCCACAACATTGTCGACTCCCTTGTTGAATGAGCCGGCATTGTAGAGCGGGTCGCGGCGCGGCCTCGTGCTTCGGGTATGAATTACATCCGGGCGGCGGCGGTCAGTTCGCACGGCCGGAGCGCCCGAAGTTGTAACGACGTCGCCCTTACGGGGGAACCGGATGCGCAGCGTCACACTCGTCGTAGCCATGCTGTCTTTGGCAGCGTTCGTCACCGCCGCGCGCGCCCAGTCGGGCGACGAGACCATCGACGAATGCGGCGTGCTGGTACGCGTGGGCAGTTGCGTGCTGTTCGAAGGCGCAGGCGGGCGATTCTTGCTGTCTGACTACGGCGACTACCGCGAAGGCGACCTGGTGCGCGTCGTGGGCGCCGTCGACGAAAACTGCATCACGATCTGCCCCGAGGCCGACGGCTGCGTGCGCGGGGCCGAGGTGTTCGATCCGCTCGTGTTCCCGTGCGGCGAACCGTTGCCCAACTTCCCAGGTGACATCTGCACCGGCGTCGCGGGCGGACTGACGCTCGCCGGCTTGGGCGGACTGGCTCTGGCATCACGCCGTTTGCCGCGGCGACGTACTCTGCAATAGTCCGCCGCACGGGCCGCTCGTATCATGCGCGCAACTAACTGGAGCCGCGCGATGAATGGCGCCGTCAAGACGGGCAAAGTGGCCGATCGCCGCACTCTCCGATTCCGGGATTTCTCCGAGTTGTGGGCGGACGTGGAGTCGATCGCGGAGGCGGAGCGCACCGGCCGGCTGCGCCGCATCGGCAACTGGACCGTGGGCCAGATCCTGACCCATCTGGCCGCGTGGGTCGAGTACTCATCCAACGGCTATCCACCCGAGCTGCGAGCCCCGTGGTTCGTGCGCCTCATCATGCGCTTTCAAAAACGGAAGTTTCTATACGACCGCATGCCCGCCGGCGTCGAGATTCCAGGAGTTCCCGGCGGCACGCTCGCGACGTCCGACGCGCCGACGCCCGACGCGATGCAGCGCCTTCACGCGGCCTGGGAGCGGCTGCTGCGCGAGCCGCCGCGCGTGAAGAACCTGCTCTTCGGCGAGATGACGCACGACGAGTGGATTCAGCTCAACCTCCGGCATGCCGAGCTGCATCTGAGTTTTCTGCGGCCCGGCGGCTGATTCGTCGCGGCGCGCGCCGTCGTCCGTATAATCGCGGCCGCTCATGAACCTGCGCAAGATGCTGGGGTTGCCGCGGATCTCCCTGGCAGCGAAGTACCGTCTCCTTTTCGGCGTCGCAGTCGCGCTCATCATCGGCGCGACGCTGTACGTGCCGGGCTACCGCATGGAAGCGCTGGTGCTGCAGCAGCCGTTCCTCGAAGCCCAGCGCGCCGCCGACGACTATTTCCGCTTGGCGCTCTGCAATCCGGGCGCAGCCAGCGCCGCCGCCCCGCAGCACCCGCCGCTGATCGCGGACCGCGCGCATTCCGAAGCCGCGTGGATTCCCGCACCGCGCTCGGTCGAGGAGGTCGAGACGCTGCTGGCCGCGGCGCAGATCAACCCGTTCGTGGGCTCGTCGTTCCGCTCGTTTCTGCGGCGGCCGACGCTCGACTGGCGCTACGAATCGCAACGCCGCGACGGGGCAAAGTGGTTCGCGTATTCCCATGCGGTGCGCATGCGCACCGGCTGCCTCGACTGCCATTCCGAGGGCAAGCCGGCGCGGCCGTACGCCGAGAACCAGCTTGCCGGACTGATTCGCGTCGACGTGCCGGCGCCGGACACCGACCAGCAGCTCGTGTTCAATCGGCTGGTGATTCTCGCCGCGGGACTGCTCGCGGGCACGCTGGCAATCCTCGTGTTTTATCTGATTACGCATCGCTTCATTCTGTCGCCGATTGACGAGCTGAAGGACGTGGCGGCCCGCGTCAGCGAAGGCGATCTCACGGTGCGTTCGCAACTGCGCACCGGCGACGAATTCGAGCAGCTTTCGGAGAGTCTGAACACGATGCTCGAACGCCTGCGCGCTGCGCAGGACGAGCTGAAGCGCGCCAACCGCCTGCTCGACGACAAGCTGGTCGAGATGGCGGCCAGCAACGTCGCGCTGTTCGAATCGAACCGTCTCAAGAGCGATTTTCTCGCCAACGTCTCGCACGAGCTGCGTACGCCGCTCACCAGCATCATCGGGTTCGCCGAGCTGCTGCGCGAGGGGCCCGACGTGGCGCCCGACGGACGCCAGGCGCGCTTCGCCGAGAACATCCTGATCTCGGGGCGCATTCTGCTGGAGATCATCAACGACCTGCTCGACCTGGCGAAGATCGAGGCCGGCAAGGTCGAGCTGCACCTGCAGGCCACGCGGCTGGAAGCGCTCGCCGCGACTCTGCTGGATTTCATGCGCCCGCAGGCGGACAAGCGCGGCTTGCAGCTCGAGCTGCTCCCCGAGGAAGGCCTGCCGATTCTCATCACCGACCCCGGCCGCGTGCGGCAGGTGCTGTTCAATCTGCTGTCCAACGCCGTCAAGTTCACGCCCGACGGCGGCAGCGTCCGCGTCCGGCTGCGCCGCGAATCGGACGGTGTGCGGATCGAAGTGACCGACACCGGACCGGGCATCAGCGCCGAGCATCAGCAGATGATCTTCGACAAGTTCAGGCAGGTCGATCAATCCGCCACGCGCGAACACCCCGGCACCGGGCTGGGCCTCGCGATCGCCAAGGAGTTGACGACGCTGCTCGGCGGCGAGATCGGCGTCGTGAGCGAACTCGGCGCAGGCTCCACCTTTTGGCTGCAACTGCCCAAGGCGACGCCCGAAACCGCGGAACGCCGCCCGGCTTCGCTCGTCTGACGCAAGCGAGCGGATTTTCCGCGCTCTCCGCCAGCGCCTGCTTCGCTACACTGCCTGCATGCCCCTGATCGCGATTGCGGCCGTCTGCGCCGCCGTGTTGCTGCTGGCATACGCGGTGTACGGGCGCATTCTGTCGCGCCTGCTCCAATTGGATCGCTCGCGCCCGGTGCCCGCCGTCGCCGAGCGCGACGACGTGGATTATGTACCGCTCGATCGCACGAGCCTTCTGAGTCAGCATTTTTCCGCGATCGCCGCCGCGGGGCCGATCGTCGGCCCGATCCTGGCCGGCGCGATGTTCGGCTGGGCGCCGGCGCTGCTCTGGATTCTGCTGGGCGCGATCTTCATCGGGGGCGTGCACGACCTGACTGCGCTGCTGGCGTCTGTGCGGCATCGGGCGCGCTCCATTGCCGAAGTCGTGCGCCAGTACATGACACCCCGCGCCTACCTGCTGTTCCTGGCGTTCATCTGGCTGGCTCTGGTATACGTCGTCGTCGCGTTCACCGACATTACGGCGTCGTCATTCGTCGGGGCGCTGCCGCTCGAAAACGGCCAGTCGGTGCTCGGCGGCGGCATTGCAACCTCGTCGCTGCTCTATCTGCTGCTTCCGATCGCGATGGCTCTGCTGATGCGCTTTACGCGGCTGCGGCTGGCGGCGGCGACCGCGATTTTTCTGCCGCTGGTCGGGCTATCGATCTGGGCCGGGCAGTACGCGCCGCTCGACCTCGAGCGCTGGCTGGGGCTTTCTGCGCCGGCCGCACACCGCCTGTGGAATGTGCTGCTGCTGGCGTACTGCTTTGTGGCGTCGATCGCGCCCATGTGGCTGCTCCTGCAGCCACGCGGACACCTGGGCGGATACTTCCTGTTCATCGCGCTGGCCGGCGGCGCGCTGGGGCTGGCCGTCGGCGGACAGAAGGCAGAGTTCCCCGCGTTCATCGGCTGGCAAAGCCTGGGCGGACAGCCGCTGTTCCCGCTGCTGTTCATCACCATCGCCTGCGGCGCCTGCTCCGGCTTTCACGCCCTGGTGGCATCCGGCACCACCTCCAAGCAATTGCGCTGCGAAACGCACGCCCGCCCCATCGCCTATGGCGGAATGCTGCTGGAAGGCATGGTGGCGGTGATTTCGCTGGCGTGCGTGATGATGCTGCCCGCAAACTCGCCGCACCTGACGCGCAGCGGCGGCCCGCAACCGAATTTCCTGTACGCGAACGGAATCGGCACATTCCTGCAGGTCCTGGGCATTCCCCTGAGCTTCGCGGTTTCGTTCGCACTGATGGCGTTCACCACATTTGTGTATGACACGCTCGATGTCTGCACGCGCCTGGGGCGCTATGTGCTGCAGGAACTGCTCGGAGCGCACGGCCGCATCGGGCGCTTCGTGGCGACGGCGCTGACCATCGGCGTGCCGCTGGTGCTGCTGATGCAGGCGCCGGAACAGGGCGGCAAGGTGGTGCCGATCTGGCGCGAATTCTGGGGCCTTTTCGGGGCGAGCAACCAATTGCTGGCGGCGCTGACGCTGGTCGGAGTGACGGTCTGGCTGTGGCGCACGCGACGGCAAATGTGGGTCTGGTTCGTGACCGGGCTGCCCGCGGCGTTCATGTACGTCGTCAGCACGTGGGAATTGCTGCGAATCATCTCGGTTCGCTGGACGAGCAACCAGATGAATTCGGCGGTGCCGTGGGTGGCGGCGGTGCTGGTCGGCCTGGCGCTGCTGATGCTGGTGGAAGCGGTGCGAGTGTTTCTGCGTTCGCAGCCGCCGAGCGATGACGAACCGTCGCTTGCGCCGGCGACGGCGTAGCGAAGCCGGGCTGCGGCTTTACCCGAACTCGGCCGGAGTGCCCAGTCTATCGCTTGCGGCGGGCGGCGACTTCGCGGACCGGCATCGGCTACGATGTTGGGCTTTGGACGCCCAAGTGTCGGCCCAAGGCCGGGAGCCGCGATGTTTACGCCGTTGCCCAGTCAGTTCAGCTTTCCGGAAGCCGAGAAGCGAATTCTCGCGTTCTGGGACGAACAATCGATTTTTGAGGAGTCGCTGCGGCGGCGCGCGGGGCAGCCGCGCTTCGTGTTCTACGAGGGGCCGCCGACGGCGAACGGCCTGCCGCACCCCGGGCACTGTTTGACGCGCGCGATGAAGGACATTTTTCCGCGCTACCGCACGATGTGCGGATTTCTGGTCGAGCGCAAGGCGGGCTGGGACACGCACGGCCTGCCGGTGGAGCGCGAGGTCTGCAAAGAGCTGGGCATTCGCACGAAACAGGAGATCGAGGCCTTCGGCGTCGAGAAATTCAACCTCAAGTGCATCCAGAGCGTGTTTCGCTATACGCGCGAATGGGAGGAGATGACGCGGCGCCTGGGGTTCTGGGTGAACCTGCGCGACGCGTACGTAACGTTTCACCAGTCGTATGTCGAAAGCGTGTGGTGGAGTCTGAAGACGCTGTTCGAGCGCGGCGTGCTCTATCAGGGCCACAAGGTGGTGTGGTGGTGGGCGCAGGGCGGCACGGCGCTGAGCAGCGGCGAGGTGGGCGAAGGGTACAAGAAAGTCGACGACCCGAGCGTGTTTGTGAAGTTTCCGATCGCTGGGTCTTATTTGACGAAGCGACCTATCGTTCCCCAGCAGTTAGGAACCGTTACGGTTCAAGAGCAACTTGATCGGACATGGGCCTGCCTCCAGGCACCAGAGGCAACAGCGAAGCTCCTTGAAACGACTGAGAAGTTCGAAACTCGCGAGGCACACATCGACTATGCGGTGGCGCTGCGCCTGCTCGCATCAATTCCGTCGGTGCTTGTCGACGAGGAGTGCGATGCGCTAAAAACGCTATTGCGTCTTCGGGATTACGATCGCGAGACGGTTGAGAAGTTCGGGCTCCCGCGCAGCTTGCTGGTCTGGACGACAACGCCGTGGACCTTGGTTAGCAATCACTTCGCAGCGGTTTCTCCCGATATCGAGTACGCGCTTGTCCATGACGCCCAGCTCAACGAAAACCTATATGTGGCCGCGGCGCTGGTCGATACCATTGCCAGGAAAATCAAACGCGAACTCACGGTGCTATTGAAATGCAAGGGCGCGGACATCATCCGCGGATCGAGTTATTTGCCGCCTTTTGCGGAAGTGTACTTCGATCAACGTGTACAGAAGGGACCGCCGGGCGGATGGCAGATAGTTCCCGCAGATTTTGTAACTACGGACAGCGGAACCGGAATCGTTCATATAGCTCCTGCATTCGGTGAGGCGGATTTTGCATTACTTCAGAAGCAGCGTGAAGAATCTGGTGATCACGCTGCCTTGCCCGTTCTCTGCGCCGTAAACCCCGACGGCACGTTCAACGCCGACGCCCCCGAGCGCTACCGCGGCCGCTGGGTCAAGGAGTGCGACAAGGAGATCATCCGCGAGCTGCGCGACGAGCGCAAGACGCCGTGGGGCACGCCGCTGCTGCTGCACCAGGAAGTCTACAACCACGATTATCCATTCTGCCCGCAGGCGCCCGACGACCCGCTGATCCAGTACGCGCGCAAGAGCTGGTTTGTGCGCACGTCCTCATTCAAGGCCGAGTTCCTGAAGAACAACGCGGCAATCAGCTGGCTGCCGGAGCACATCAAGGAAGGCCGCTTCGGGAATTTCCTGCGCGAGAACGTCGACTGGGCCCTTTCGCGCGAGCGCTACTGGGGCACGCCGCTGCCGATCTGGCAATGCGAAGCGTGCGGGAGAATGGAAGCGATCGGCTCGTTCGCCGAACTGCAGGGCAAGCCGGGCGCGACGGACAACGGCTACTGGGAACGCAAGGTCGCCGAGCACCGCGGCGAGGAGTTTCCGGATCACCTGCGCGTGCACAAGCCGTACATCGATGAGTGGACGTACGAATGCGATGCGTGCGCCGGCGCTGCGGCAGCAACGAAAGCGACCGGTCAGAGACCGGTCCCCCAGCGCATGCGGCGCGTGCCCGAGGTGATCGACTGCTGGTGGGATGCGGGGAGCATGCCGTTCGCGCAGTGGGGTTTCCCGCACGCACCGGGGAGCATCGAGAAATTCGCGCAGCGCTTCCCGGCTGATTTCATCAGCGAAGCGCAGGATCAGACCCGCGGATGGTTCTATGGGTTGCTGGCGATCAGCACCTTGCTGCGACTGGAACTCGAGGCTGGGCGAATTAGTCAGAATCCGGAGGGCATGGGGCTCCGGCCCCTGCAGAAAACGGAAGGCCAGGCGAGCCAAGGACTCCAGCTCGGGCGCGATACTCAGAATCCGGAGGCCCATGCCCCCCGGTACCCGCTTCCCTACCGCACCTGCATCTGTCTGGGCCTGATCGCCGGCGAGGACGGCGAGAAGATGTCGAAGAAGCTCCGCAACTACCGCGAGCCGTCTTACATCTTCGATGCCTTCGGCGCCGACGCCATGCGCTGGTATTTCTTCAGCGCCCAGGCGCCCTGGACCAGCGTGCGCTTCCAGGAAGCGGCCATCCGCGACAGTCAGCGCGAGTTCCTGGTCAAGCTCTACAACGTGCTCAGCTTTTTCACAATCTACGCCAGCATCGACGGCTTCGACCCCAGCCAGGTGGGCATGGTGCACTTCGCCGCCGCGGGCGACGCCGGCACGCCCAGCGCCGCGGCGAATCTAGGCACGCCGATGGGCTGGCGGCCGACCGCGCAGCGCAGCGAGTTGGATCGCTGGATCGTGACTGAGCTGCGCCGGACGGTCGTCACGGTTCGCGAGTCGATGGACCGGTTCGAGAATTTCCCCGCGGCCCAGGCGCTGAACGAGTTCGTCGAGGCGCTCTCGAACTGGTATGTCCGCCGCAGCCGCGATCGCTTCTGGCGCGGGCTGCAGCGCAAGCCGGACGAAGGCCTGCGCAGCGGCTGGTCGGCGTCGGATCAGGACAAGTGGGATGCCTATCACACGCTCTACGGCTGTCTGCGCTCGCTAAGCATTCTCATTGCGCCGTTCACGCCGTTCTTCGCCGAGACGCTGTGGCGGACGCTGCGCGTGCCCGACGATCCGTCGTCGGTGCATCTCAGCGATTACCTCAAGCCCGAGGACATCCGCTACCACGACGATGCGTTGTCGGTCGAGATGAACATGGTGCGAGAGATTGCGTCGCTGGGGCGGGCGGCGCGGTCCGCGGCGGCGGTGAAGGAAGCCAAAAAGGTGCGCCAGCCGCTGGCGCGCGTCGAGATCGTGCTGGCGCGGCACGAGCACGAAGAATGGCTGCGGCGTCATGCGGATCTGATCGCCGAGGAACTGAACGTCAAGTCGGTGGAGTTCACCGCCGAGGCCGACGAGTACGTGACGTATCGCGTCGTGCCCAACTTCAAAGCCATCGGCGAGAAGTACCGCGCGCTGGTGCCCAAGATCAAGGCCGCGCTCGGCGCATTGACCGACACCGCGGGCGCCCGGCGGCAATTGCTCTCCGACGGCGTGCTGCCATTGCCGATCGACGGCACGACGGTCGAGCTGACGCCGAGCGAGGTCGAGATTCGGCTCGATGCGCGGCCGGGTTGGGCGGCGGCGCAAGGTCGCGTCGGCGTGGTGGTGCTCAGCACCGAACTGACGCCGGAGTTGCTGGCGGAAGGGCAGGTGCGCGAGTTCATGCACTACGTGCAGGCGGCGCGAAAAGAGCTCGACCTCGCGTACGAAGCGCGGATCGAACTGCACCTCGATGGCCCGGCGGCGTTTCAAGCGATCATTGAGCGGTTTGCGGAGACGGTTCGCAGCGAGTGCCTGGTCAGCCGGATCGTGTTCGGCGCCGCGGTCGAATCGGCGCAGGAGATCGAGGTTGAGGGGCAGAAGGTGAGGATGGCGGTCGTCGTGCAGCCGGTGAAGAGCTAGCCAACCGCTTCAGCGCGTCTGCAGAATTGTGCATCGATGTCGCGATACTCGAGAGGACTTCGCTTTGGGCTGCTCGGCATCTCCCCCGAGCTTGAGGCCCTGCAAACGGTCGCGGAGCAGCGCGCGGCCTGGCACGCCGTTCAGCGACAGGTCTGGCGCGCGCCATACCCGTGGTTTATCTCCCTTCTGGCTCCGGCCGTCTTCGGCTTTGGCATACGGTTTCTCATGCGGCCTTTCGGCGCCGCGCTGCATGTGTACTCGATCATGCCGCCGCGCGTGTACGAAGTGCTGTTCATGGCCGCGCTGAGCTTATCGTGCAGCATTCTGTCGCTCTGGCTGCTGCGGGGGCGATTCCGGCGGTCGATGCGCGTCTATCTGAATGAACACGGAGTGCCGTGGTGCGTGATCTGCGGCCTCAATCGCAGCGGCGACAACGCCGAGCGGTGCCCCGAATGCGGAGCGCGCTCGCGTTCGGTTGGACGACGTGCGCCGGACGAACGATCGCAAGCGCGCGCCAGCTCTCGTTAGCCTCCTGCGCGTTCGGCCTTGATTCCCGGCCGGAAAGCCAACGCGATGAACGTCATCGTCACGGCCGCGATCGCCGCCTGAACGCCCCAGAGCACCACGTAGTTTGGTGCAGTGCCGATGCGGAACCTGTCCAGCAACTCGTTGTAGAAGCCCGCCAGAACCGGTCCCAGCCCCAGAATGATGATCCCGAACACGGTCTGCGCCGAATGGCGGATGTCGGCCGGCGCGACGCGCTCGACGTAAAGATACGCGCCGGCGAAGAAGCAGCCGTAGCACAACCCGTGCAGCGCATTCGCAATCACCACCAGGTTCTTCGTCTCGGGCGTCGCGAGCGCGAACACGGCGAAGCGCAGCATGTACGCCACGCCGCCGAGCACGAGTGTGCCGCGGTAACCGAGCCGGACCAGCAGCGTGCCCAGGATGGTCAGGAAGAAAATCTCGGAAACCTGGCCGATCGACATGATCGGTCCGACATACTTCACGTTGAAGCCGATCGCCTCGAGGAACGGCCCCGTGCGAATGAAGTAGACCTGGTGGATCATCGCGATCGGAAGGGCCGCCAGTGTGACGACCAAAAAGCCCGGGTGCTTCAACAGCGCGAACGCCCGCGCGAATGCCAGCGGGTTTTTGGCGCTGCGCTTCGGCGGCGTCGCCGGCAGCATCAGCATCGCGTAGAAGCCGTACGCGACCGCGATGATGCCGCTGGCGCGCAGGCAGTCGCCCAGGAGGCGCGTGCTGTCGGGCAGCGTCTCGCCGGCGAGAAACGGCGGCAGCGGCGAGCCGCGCAGGTTCGTTTGCAACCAGATCAGCGGGAAGGCGTTGGAGGCGACGATCCAGCCGACGGTGCCCCACACGCGCACGCGCGGGAACTGGTGCTCCGGGTCGCGCAGATGCGAGAACGCGAGCGAGTTCGTGAGCGCCAGCGTGGGCATGTAGCAGACCGAATACAGGATCGAGAGGCCGAGAAACGCGTAGAACTCATGCACGTAATACAGGCTGTAATTGACCACGCCGCCGACGATCAGCAGCATGCCGAGGTAGCGCTCGGCGTTGATGAACCGATCGGCGATCTGGCCTGCGAGAAACGGCGCGGTGACGGCGCCAATGGAGCCGGCCAGCCCGAGGATCCAGCCGATCTGCGCGCCCGTGAACCCGAGGCCGCCTTTCTCGATCGGCGCGCCCAGATAGTTGGCCATGTACGGCAGCCAGACGCCCCACGCGGCGTACTGCAGAAACATCATGATCGACAGGCGGGTCGGGATGAATGCGTTCGGCGCGGCGGAAGCGCTCATGCGATCGCGGTCCTTTCCGATACGGGTCGACAGGTCGGGCGAATCGTAGCGACCGGGACGCGGGGCGGCTAGGCTGAGATCGCGGCGCCGGAGATTCGGCGTCGAGATCGGACGGACAATGAGCAACCCACAGCCACGAATCGTAGTTACAGGAGCCTCGCGGGGGCTCGGCGCCGGCCTGTGCAGCCGGCTAGCGCGCCTCGGCTGGCACGTGATCGCGGCTTGTCGCCGACCTGAGCGCCTCGCGTCAAACGGGGCGGCCGAGACCCTCGCGCTCGATCTGTTGGACGACGACAGCATCGCCGCGTTCGCGCGAACGCTTGGCGACGCGCCGCTCGACGCGGTGGTCCACAACGCCGGCGTCGCCACGCTCGACGGGTCGGCGGATCGGGCGGAGCCGCCGCTGGGAGCGCTGCGCTCAGACGTGCTGGCGGCGATGTTCCGCGTGAACGTGATTGCGCCGCTGCTGCTGACGCAGGCGCTGCTGCCGGCACTGCGGCGGGCGTCGCGCCGGCTGATCGTGAACGTCAGCAGCGAGCTGGGCAGCCTGACGGCCGGGCCTGACGTGCCGGGGCGCACCGTGTATCGCTCGACCAAGGCGGCGCTGAACATGGTGACCCGCGCGCTCGCGGGCGAGTTGGCGCCGGAGGGTTTCACGTGCCTGGCGCTGCATCCGGGCTGGGTGCGGACCGACATGGGCGGGCCCGAAGCGCCGCTGAGCGTCGACGAGAGCGTGGCCGGAATGGCGCAGGTCATTCAACAGGCCGGCCCGGCGCAGAACGGCTGTTTTCTGGACTATCGAGGTCGCGCGACGCCGTGGTAGGCGCCGTGCGGCAGCGCGCCCGGCGGGTAGGATGGCAGCATGGAACGGGCCGAATCCGCCGCTGAATCTCTGCGCAGCCTGCCGTCGGTCGACGCGCTGCTACGCGCGGCCGAGAGCGGCGCGGGCTTCGAGACTACGCCGCGCGGCGAGCTGCTGGCGGCGGCGCGTGCGGCGCTCGAGCAGCGGCGCGCCGCGATCCGAGCCGGCCGCGACGGCGTCGAGAGCGGGACTGAGGTACTGCTGCGCGAAATGCAGCGCTGGCTTGCCGCCCGCGCGACGCCCGCGCTGCGCCGCGTGATCAACGCGACCGGGGTCGTGATCCACACCGGACTCGGCCGCGCGCCGTTGGCCGCGGAGGCGCTGCAGGCGATCACTGACACCGCCGGGCGATACTGCAATCTCGAGCTTGATCTTGCGAGCGGAGCGCGCGGCGATCGGCATACGCTGATCAGCGGTCTGCTGACCGAACTGACCGGCGCCGCAGACGCGCTGGTCGTCAACAACAACGCGGCCGCCACCCTGCTGGCGCTGCGGGCGCTGGCCGGCGGGCGCGGCGTAATCGTCTCGCGCGGCGAACTGGTCGAAATCGGCGGCTCCTACCGCATGCCCGAAATCATGGCCGCCGCGGGTTGCCGCATGATCGAAGTCGGCACCACCAATCGTACGCATCTGGCGGATTACGAGCGCGCGGTGGATGACTCGGTCGCGGTGCTGCTGCGCGTGCACACCAGCAACTACCGCGTGGTGGGCTTCACCGCGTCGCCGACGCTGGCGGAGTTGGTGCAGCTTGCGCAGCGCCTGACGCCGCCGCGCGTGGTGGTCGACGATCTGGGCAGCGGGCTGTTGGCGCCGGACGAGGTCGTGGAGCAGGGTGCTGGCGGAGCGTGGGACGAACCGACCGTGGCCGAGAGCCTGCGCGCCGGGGCCGATCTGTGCCTGTTCTCGGGAGACAAGCTGCTCGGCGGTCCGCAGGCGGGAATCATCGTCGGTTCGGCGACCCTGATCGCGCGACTGCGCCGCGATCCGCTTGCGCGGGCGGTGCGGCCGGACAAGCTCTCGCTCGCCGCGCTCGAAGCCACACTGCGCCTGTATCGCGATCCGCCCCGGCTGGCGGAGCGCGTGCCGGTCTGGCGCATGCTGAAAGCCGCGCCGGAGGCGCTGGCCGCGCGTGCCGAGCGGCTGGTGCGGGCGATCGGCGGCGTCTGTCCCGAGTTGCGTCCCGTCGCGCGTGTAGATCAGTCCTTCGCGGGCGGCGGTGCACTGCCGACCATGCCGTTTCCCACGAGTGTGGTCACTGTGCAGCCGCCGGGCTTGGCGCAGGATTTCGCGGCCGAGCTGCGGCGCGGTTCGACGCCGGTCATCGGCCGGATTGCCGACGACATGCTGCTGTTTGACGTGCGAACCATTGCCGATGACGAGATCGACGCCGTTTGCGATGCGGTTGCGCGGGCGGCGCGACTGGGTGCGCCGGGCGCAACGGAGATGCGATGAAACCCGCGCGATCCGGCGGCGGCTGGCACAGCCTGCTGTACTCGCTGCGCATGGCAGCGCGCGCCGGCGGACTGCTGCGCTTCTATCGCGCCCTGAGCAGCCGCAACGCCTGCAAGACGTGCGCGCTCGGCATGGGCGGGCAGCGCGGCGGCATGGTCAACGAAGCCGGCCGGTTCCCGGAAGTCTGCAAGAAGTCGATGCAGGCCATGGCGGCCGACATGCAGGGCGCGATTCGCCCGCAGTTCTTCGAGCGCTACGGCTTCGCGGAGCTGCAGCGGCTTTCGCCGCGCGAGCTCGAGCATCTGGGCCGCATCGGCAATCCGCTGCTCGCGAAAGCGGGCGATTCGCGCTACCGCGTGATCGGCTGGGATGAGGCGCTGCAGCGCTGCATCACGCGGCTGCGCGGCGCGCCGCCCGACGACACGTTCTTCTATTTCAGCGGCCGCGCTTCGAACGAAGCGGCGTTTCTGTGGCAGCTTTTCGCCCGGCTCTACGGCACGAACAACGTCAACAATTGCAGCTATTACTGCCATCAGGCCAGCGGCGTGGGACTGAAAACCGCGCTCGGCACCGGCACCGCGACCGTCTCGCTCGAAGACGTCGAGCGCTGCGATCTGCTCTTTCTCATCGGGGCCAACCCCGCGTCGAACCACCCGCGCATGATGTCGATGCTGGCCGATCTGCGGCGGCGCGGCGGTCACGTGATCGTCGTGAACCCGCTGAAGGAGCCCGGGCTGGTAAAATTCCGCATTCCGTCGCGCCCGCTCAGTCTGCTGCTGGGCGACGACATCGCCAGCCTTTACGTGCAGCCAAACATCGGCGGCGACATCGCGGTGCTGCTGGGCGTCGCGAAGGCCCTGCGCGAGCGGCACCCGGCGTCGATCGACGCTTCATTCATCGCGAACCACACGGCGGATTTCGAAGCGTTTGGCGCGCTAGTCGAGGCAACGAGCTGGGAGCAGATCGTCGATGCGTCGGGCGTGCCGCGCGCAGAGTTGGAGCGCGCCGGCGAACTGTACGCGCGCTCGAAAGCAACCATCTTCGCTTGGACGATGGGCATCACGCACCACGTGCACGGGGTTGAGAACGTGCGCGCCATCGTGAATCTGGCGCTGCTCCGCGGCATGGCGGGCCGGCCCGGCGCGGGGTTGCTGCCGATTCGCGGTCACAGCAACGTGCAGGGCGTGGGTTCGGTTGGTGTCTCGCCGCAGCTTGCGCCGGCGGTGCTCGAGCGATTGGAACGTCGTTTGGGCGTCAAGCTGCCGACAAGCCCGGGAATGGACACGTTGGCGTGCATGCACGCGATGGAGGAGGGGCGCGTTCGCCACGCGATCTGCCTTGGCGGAAATCTCTTCGGCAACAACCCCGACGCCACGCGGACCGCGGCGGCGTTCGGCAGGCTCGATTTCGTCGCGTACGTCTCGACCACGCTCAACACCGGACATGCCTGGGGCCGGGCGAAGGAGACGCTGATCTTGCCGGCGGCGGCGCGCGACGAGGAATCGCAGCCGACCACGCAGGAATCGATGTTCAATTTCGTGCGACTGAGTGAAGGCGGACCGCCGCGCGTGCCCGAGGCGCGCAGCGAAGTGTCGATCGTGGCCGATCTGGCGGCGGCGCTGCTGCCAGGCGGGCCGATCGATTGGAGCGCGATGCGCGATCACCGACGGATTCGCGAGACGCTGGCGGCCGTGGTGCCGGGATTCGAGGAACTGGCGACGATCGACCAGACGCGGCGCGAGTTTCATATCGCGGGCCGCGTGCTGCATCAGCCGGCGTTTCCCACGGCTGACGGGCGAGCGCGCTTCTGCGCCACGGCGATACCGGCGTCTGCGCCGCTCGGGGCGCACCAGGTGCGGTTGGCGACGATTCGCAGCGAAGGGCAATTCAACACCGTCGTCTACGAAGACGAGGATGTGTACCGCGGGCAGGAGCGGCGCGACGTCATCCTGCTGAACGCAGCCGACATGGTGCGCTGGAACCTGCGCCCCGATCAGCCGGTGACGGTGCGCAGCGCCTGCGGAGAGATGCGCGGCGTGCGGGCGCGGCCTTACGACCTGCCTCCGGGCAACGCCGCGATGTATTGCCCGGAGTGCAACGTGCTGGTGCCGCGCGACGCTGATCCGCAGTCGCGCACGCCGGCGTTCAAGAACGTGCGCGTGACGGTCATGCCCGAGCCGGGGTTGCCGGTGGTGGGGCAATGAGGACGCCGGTTTGATCGTGTTCCGCGCTGCCGCGCCCGCCAAGCTGAATCTGACGCTGCGGGTCGGCCCGCGGCGCAGCGATGGCTTTCACGACGTCGAGACGCTGATGACGCGCGTCGCGCTCTGCGATGACGTCGCGATTGAGCTCGACGGCGGACCCGGGGTACGCGTCTGCTGCTCCGCGCCCGAGATTCCCTCGGATGAGCGTAATCTCGCGCATCGCGCGGCGACGCTCTATCGATCCGCGAGCGGCCACACCGACTTGGGAATGCGCATCGTCATCGACAAGAGAATCCCCAGCGAGGCGGGGCTGGGCGGCGGCAGCTCCGATGCAGCCGCGGTGCTGTCGCTGCTGAACGGCGAGCTTCGCGCCATGCCGCCCGCGACGGTCGCGGAACTCGCGGCGCGCCTCGGCTCCGACGTGCCTTTCTTCCTCGGACCGGCGGCGGCCTGGTACGCCGGCCGCGGCGAGCGGCTCGTCGCCGGGCAGCGCCTGCCGGAGTGCTGGGCGGTCGTCCTGCTGCCGAAGGCACGCTGCCCGACGGCGGCGGTCTACCAAGCGTTCGACGCGTTGCCGGCGCCCGCGGCGGATCGTTCGACCATCGACCTGAGCGACGTTCGCAGCGCAGCGCAACTGATGGATCGGCTGGTCAACGACCTGGAGCCGGCCGCGGAGCAGGTTGCGCCCGAGGTCGGCCGGCTTCGCCGCGAGGCGGAAGCGCTCGCAGCCGGTCCGGTGCGCATGACGGGCTCGGGCTCGGCGCTATTCCGGCTCTTTGACTCGCGCGCCGACGCCGAGCGTTTCTGCTATGCGGCAGGTGCGCGGCTGCCGGTCGGTGGGCGGGTGGCGTTGGTGGGGTAGTGCATGCGCGGCCTCAATGCCGCGGGCGCGTCTGGTTGAATTCCGTCACCGCCGGAATGCCGTTGTACTCGAGCGGGAACTCGTAGTCCTTGCGCAGCGGGT
Source organism: uncultured Planctomycetales bacterium (assembly GCA_964388675.1). GTDB lineage: Bacteria > Planctomycetota > Phycisphaerae > UBA1845 > Fen-1342 > CAYMBL01. The sequence continues at coordinate 71,457 of CAYMBL010000004.1, read as the reverse complement.
GGCCTACCCAGTCGTCGCAGCACAGGATGCGGCAAAGATCGGGGTGTCCCTCAAAGACGATTCCCAGCAGATCGAAGGTCTCGCGTTCATGCCAATCGGCCGCCGGCCAGACGTCTGCGACCGACGGAATGCGCGGTTCGCCGCGCGGCACGCGCACCTCGACCGCGATTTCGAGATTCAGTTGCCAGAGCGCGCCGGCGCCACCCGGTTGGACCGAGTGCAGCTCATAGATCGCCGCCAGGAAACCGTCTTCGATGAGATCGACGCCGCTGATGCAGCGCAGCCAGTTGCAGGCGGTACGCGGGTCGTCGCGGAGGAAGCGGGCGACCGCGGGCCAGTCCGTGGCGCGAATGCGCACGCAGGGATGCGTGCTTAGGCGCGTTTCCTCGACTGCGTCCGGAAACGTCTCGCGCAGCAGCGCCATCGCGGCTTCGGGCGACATTGATCTCTTCCGGCAGCGGTCGCAGCCTGCGACCCCTGCGCGCGCATTGTATGCGATTGGCAGCCGCGCTCTGCGATCGAGGAATTCGTGCGGCTGCGGCGCTGTCGGACGGTAGGATGGTGGTTGGCGGCGCGGCTGCGACGCCCGTTCGCAGACGCCTGCGCCGCCGCGGGGTGTCACATGTCACAGCGGCGCGTATTGATTCTCGGCGCGGCCGGGCGCGACTTTCACAACTTCAACGTGGTGTACCGCGAAGATCGCGCGGCGCGTGTCGTCGGATTCACGGCCACGCAGATTCCAGGCATCGCGGGCCGTGCGTACCCGCCGGCGCTGGCCGGACCGGCGTATCCCGAGGGCATTCCGATCTTCGACGAATCGGAGCTCGAGCGGGTCGTCCGCGAGCAACAGATTGACGAGGTGGTGTTCGCCTATTCCGACGTCGCGCATGTCGACGTGATGCACCTCGCCAGCCGGGCGCTCGCCAGCGGCGCCGATTTCCGGCTGCTCGGGACACAACACACCTGCCTGAACAGCCGGCGGCCGGTGGTCGCCATCTGCGCGGTGCGCACCGGCTGCGGCAAGAGCCAGACGACGCGCGCGGTCGCTCGGCACCTGCGCGACGCCGGGCTGCGCGTGGTCGCGGTGCGCCACCCCATGCCCTACGGCGATTTGGCGAAACAAGCCTGCCAGCGATTCGCGACGATCGCCGACCTCGAGCGCGAGCATTGCACGATCGAGGAGCGCGAGGAGTACGAGCCGCACATTGCCGCAGGCACGATCGTCTACGCGGGCATCGACTACGCGCGGATTCTGGCGCGTGCCGAAGACGACGCCGACGTGATTCTCTGGGACGGCGGCAACAACGATCTGCCGTTCTATCGACCCGATCTGCACATCGTGGTGGCCGATCCGCACCGAGCCGGGCACGAGACCAGTTATCACCCCGGCGAGGCCAACGTCCGAATGGCCGACGCGATCGTGCTCAACAAGATGGACACGGCCGCCGCTGCGGATGTCGAGCGTGTGCGCGCCAATGTGCGGATGTTGAACGCCCGCGCCACGGTGATCGAGGCCGATTCGCCGATCGTTCTGGAGTCCGGGTTCGATCTGCGCGGAAAGCGCGTATTGGTGTTTGAAGACGGCCCCACGCTTACCCACGGCGGGATGAAATTCGGGGCCGGCGTCGTCGCGGCGCGCGCCGCGGGCGCGGCCGAGATTGTCGATCCGCGACCGTTCGCGGTGCGATCAATCGCGGAGACATATCGTCACTATCCAGAGGCGGGGCCTGTGCTGCCGGCGATGGGCTACTCCGACGAGCAAATCGCCGACCTGGCCGAAACCGCCGCCAACGCCGCCGGCGCCGTCGACGCCTACATCATCGGAACTCCGATCGACCTGCGAAAGCTGGTTGCGTTCCACAAACCGGCGCTGCGAGCGACGTATGAACTGCGCGAGCGCGGCCGGCCGACGCTGGCCGACGTCCTGGCGCCCATCGCCGCACGCGGGCGGGCCGGTCCAAGCGGCGAGCCCCGAGCCTGAGAACTTGGGTGGAACCGCGACCGCTCGCGGGCTAGACTGACTCGTTTGGGCGGCGACCGGGTCGCCGGCGAGCCCCGCCGACCGTATGGGCGGGAACGGCCTGGACGCACGGCAGCAAGGGAACGACTGATGGCGGACGAAGTCGCCGTAGTGCCAGGCGAGGACCTCATCGAGGCCGAGCCGAAGCGGGAACCGTTTCTCAACAAGTATTTCAAGGCGGTCATCAAGGGGAAATTCTCCGACCTGCATCTCAAGGCGGATTTCCCGCCCGCGGTGCGCGTCAAAGGCGTGTCCGGCGGCCGCTCGAAGGGCGCGATTCGCCCTCTCACCGGCGGTCCGCTCCTGCACGAGCAGATTTACAACGGCATCGTCGAGCTGCTCAATGACAAGCAGAAGGTGCTCTTCGAAGAGAAAGGTTCGATCGACTTCGCACACGACGTCGGCCCGCCCGGCGACGCCGACCGTTTCCGCGTGAACGCCTTCTTTCAGCGCGGCAAGCTGAGCGTGGCGGCTCGCCGCGTGACGCGCGAGATCCGCCGGTTCGACCAGCTCTTTCTGCCGCCGTCGATGGCGAGCATCTGCGAATTCCGCGAAGGCATCGTGCTGCTGGCGGGCGTCACCGGCTCGGGCAAGTCGACGACGATCGCGGCCATGCTCGATTGGATCAACGAGCGGGAAAGCGTGCATGTCGTTACGATCGAAGACCCGATCGAATATCTCTTCACCGACAAGAAAGCGCGCATCAACCAGCGTGAGGTCGGCATCGACGTGCCGACCTTCCATGACGCGCTGAAGTACCTGATGCGCGAAGACCCCGACATCGTGCTCGTCGGCGAAATGCGCGACCTCGAAACGTTCGCCGCTGCCGTGCACGCCGCCGAGACCGGCCACCTGGTCTTCGGCACGATTCACGCGTCGAGCTCGTCGCAGACCATCTCGCGCATTCTCGACCTCTTCCCCGAGAGCGAGCGGCGCGCCATGCGTCAGGCGCTCGAGTTCAACCTCAAGAGCGTGATCTGCCAGAAGCTGGTCCGCAGCATCCATCCCAGCACGCCGGTGGTGCCGACGGTCGAGATCATGATCAGCAATCCATCCATCCGGAAGCTGATTCGCGAAGAGCGCGACAACGAGTTGATCAGCGTCATTCGCGCCAACAAGGACGCCGGCATGGTCGATTTCACCGAGAATCTGAGGATATTGGTGGAGACGGGCTTCATCGACCACGCCACGGCCTACGAGGCCGCGCCCAACCCCGAGGAATTGAAGATGGCGTTGAAGGGCATCCGGTCGTCGTCGGCGGCGATTCTGGGCTAAACTTCCGCGCGGATACCTGCCGGCGCAGGCCGGCCCGGATTGCAAGGAGCCACCATGCCGATCGACGCCCTGGAGTTGCTGGGGCAGGTGCCGGAGAGCGGCGTCTATCTGCAGCCGTTCAAGCTTCTGGGCCTGTTCATCCTGTTTACGCTCTGGGCGCTCTTCGCGCAGTGGGTGGACAAGGACACCGTCGCGGTCAACACGTTCCGCTCGATCTGGAACCAGTCCGTGGTCTACGCGGGGCTGGTGGCGCTGGTGCTGTTTCTGCTGCTGCCCGAATTCTGGCTCGGTCTGGCGGCGTTCTGCGTGCTAAACCTCTCGGTCGGCATCGCCTACGTCATTCACCGCAACGGTCTCGTCGTCGAGGATGACAAGGTCTGCACTCCGGCGCACATCAAGAAGGTGCTCTCCGGCGGGCTCCGCGGCAAGAAGCAGGACAAGAAACGCGACGTGCGCGAGCGCGTCAAGATCGTTACCGCGTCGCGCAAGCGGCTGGAGATCCCCGAGGACGATCCCGAGCGCGAGCAGTACGCGCTTGTGCAGGACCTCCTGTTCGACGCGCTGTGGCGCCGCGCGACGCAGGTCGAAATCACCCCCGCCGGCCAGTCGTCGAAGATCAAGGTGCTGGTCGACGGCGTCGGCACCGAGCGCGAACCCATCGGCCGCCCGGCGGGCGACGCCATCCTCAGCTACCTGAAAACGATCGCCGGACTGAACCTGGCCGAACGCCGCAGGCCGCAGCGCGGCAAGCTGGGGGCGCAGCTCGGCGAGCAGAAATACGAACTGGTGGTTCGCACCAACGGCACGACCGCCGGCGAGTTCATGAGCGTCCGCGTAATCGGCGCCGAGAAGTCGTTCAAGATCGAGAATCTGGGCTTTACCGACAAGCAGCTCACCTCGGTGCGCGACTTGATGCAGGCCGACCGCGGGTTGGTGCTGATTTCAGCTCCGCCGGGCCACGGTCTGAGCACGACCGCCTACAGCGTCGCGCGCAGCCATGACGCGTTCCTGCAGAATATTCAGATGCTCGAATTCGAGCACGAGTACGACGTCGACAACATCACGCAGCATCAGTACGTGCAGTCCGACGAGAAGAGTTTCGCTCAGGAGTTGCTGCGCGTGGTGCGCACCGACCCCGACGTCGTCGTGCTGCCCGAAGTGCGCGACGCCACCACCGCGGCCGAGGCGTCGAAGGCCGCCATTCACAAGCAGAACGTCTACGCGGCCATCGTTAGCGCCGATGCCTACGAGGCCGTTGCCAAGTGGATTCAGCTAGCGGGCGATGCCGCCCTGGTCTCCAAGGCCCTGATCGGCGTCACCCACCAGCGGCTGGTGCGTGCGCTCTGCCCGTCCTGCAAGACGCCCTACAAGCCCGACGCGACGCTGATGCAGAAAATCAGCGCTCCACCCAACAAGCCGCTGCATCGCCCGCCCGATCCGACGTTTGACAAGCACGGCAATCCGGTGCTGTGCCAGAACTGCCAGGGCACGGGCTACGTCGGCCGCACCGGCATCTTCGTGGTGCTGGCGGTGGACGATGAGATCCGCGCCGCGATCCGCAGCGGCGCGGCCGACCTGCGCAGCGTGCTCGCCCGCAAGGGCGGCATGGCGCTGCAGCAGCAGGGCCTGCAGAAAGTCTTTGACGGCGTAACCAGCATCGACGAACTGGCACGCGCGACGCGCTCGGCCGCCGGTCCGGCCGCGTCCGCCGCACGCCCCGCTCCCGCGGCCAGCGCGACCCCGCGCCCCGCCGCCGGCCAGCAGGCGCCGCGACCCAAAGCCTAGGAGGCACGTAGCGTGGCACTCAACATCATCGCGATCTTTCTCGTCGGCGCGATCACGTTCATGCACTCGATGTTCGGGCTGTTCAGCGGCGTGATCAACGTCGTTTGCAGCCTGATCGCGCTCATGGTCGCGTTCGGCTTCTACACGCCGATCAACGACTGGCTGACTCTGTCATTCGGGTTGCACCCGGCCTATTGCGAGCCGGTTACGCTGGTGCTGCTCTTCGCGGCCACGCTTGCCGGCCTGCGTACCGCCGCCGACAACCTGATCCGCGGCAATATCCATCTTCCGAACTACGTCGACTGGGTCGGGGGCGCGCTGTGCGGCTTCATCAACGCGCAGATCGCCGTCGGCGTGCTGGTCATCGGCACGCTCATGCTGCCGCTGACCGGGCGCGTGCTGATGTTTGAGCGCTACGAGCGCACGCCGGAACGCGACCCCCAGCATGCCGCACTCGCCGCATTCGAGCGCCACAGCCTGTGGACGCGGCCCGACGAGTTCGCCGTCGGCACGTTCAGCCTGTTTTCAAATGGCGTCGTTCGCGGCGGTACCACGTTCGCGAGCGTCTATCCGAATTTCATGGACTCGGTGTTCTTTGCCAACAACACGGTGCAGCCCGAGGCTTCGCCTGTGCCGTACCGCGACAAGAAGAACGGCGGCGACGGTTTCCGCGAGGGTTTGCGGGTGGTCGAGTGGTGGGAGCATCAGGGCCCGCTGGAAGGGCGCTATCGCGACGGTGTGCCCACTGAGCGCGACCAGAAGCCGCCCATGAAGCCCGCGACGCTCAACGCCGGCGTGGGCCGCCGGCTGCTGGGCGTTCACCTGCAACTGCTCGGCAAATCCGCCGACCGCAGCAATCGCACCCGCATGCACCTGTTCCGCGCCAGCCAGATTCGGCTTGTCGGCACGTCGGGTAGCGGCTCACCGATCCAGTACACGCCGCTGGCGATTGCCGGCGCCAACAACGATCTGGCCGGGGCGGTGCGCCTCGTCGATCTCGACAACAACTTCAGCGCCGAAGGCGGCGACACACCCATCTACGTCTACTTCGAAGTCGGCGAGGATTTCCGGCCCGCCTTCATCGAATACCGCCGACATGCCCGCGCCGGCATGAACACCGAGATGGCCAAGGCTGCGCCGTCGCCGCTCAGCGCAGTACTGGCGGCGGCGACCGGCGGCGCGCCCGCCCCGCGGGAAAGCACCGGCCGGGCCGTGTTTTTCGAGGGCGGCAGCGGCGACAACGAAAACCTGCCGTTCGACATTGCGATGGAAGCGCTGCGCCGCGGCTCGGGCAGCGACATCCGCCTCGACGGCGAGTTGTTCGCCGCCGGACGGCTGTTCGGCAACAAGGATCGCTTCACCCCCGGACCCAACGTCGCGGTCGCCAAGCGCTTCAAGCTCCCTGAAGGTTTCCGGCTGCTGCAAATCAAGTATCAGCCGAAGAAGGCCGAGTCGATCGTGGGCCAGGTGTTCAATTACGCGGCGCGCGTCAACCAGTATCGCGTGCTCGACAGCAATGCCAACCCGTATCCGCTCATGGGTTACTACGTCACGGCCAAGCGTGGCAACCAGGACATCTTCGAGATTTTCTATAACCCGCCCAATGACCCGGTGGAGCCGGCCTACAACGGGCAGCTCGATTTCAAGCACATCGAGGCGGCCGAAGTCAACAACGAGACCACCGAAGTCACGCTGCTCTTCCTCGTGAAGCGCGGCTCGACCGTGATTCGTGTCGAGAATCAGAAATCCGAGGGCGCCGACGTGCAGTTCAAGGTCGGAGATTGACGGGGCCTGGCGCCTCTTCGCAACCTTCGGCTCAAGCCGCAGGCCGAGCATGACTCAGCGCGCCGCGCTCGGCGCTGCGAGTTCGACTGTACAGTTCCCGCTATGACCTCGATCTGGTCAGCGCTGCTGCTGGCGCACTGGCTGATCGCGATTCCGATCGTCGTGCTCATCCTGCGCCGCCCGCGCGAGCCGATCGAGATGCTCGCGTGGATCATGGTCGTCGTGCTCTTTCCGCTTCTCGGCAGCGGAGCCTACGGCCTGCTGGGCAGCAACCGCATCCGCCGCAAGTCCAGCCGCCGCCGCAAGCGCGTCGTCCAGTTGCGCGACCGCCTGCGCGCGCTGGGCGAGGACTTCACGCGCGAGGCGGATCTGGCCGGCGGTCAACCCACGCGCCAGCTCGCTCCCGATCACGCGATTTTGGCGCGCATCGCCCGTCGCGGCGGTCAGATGCCCGCGACCGGCGGCAACCGCGTCGACATCTACGATGAAGCCGACGTCACCTACCTCGCGCTCGAAACCGCGCTGCGCGCCGCCGAGCGCCACATTCACCTCGAGTACTACATCTGGCAGGCCGACGTCACCGGCGAGCATTTCCGTGACTTGCTGATCGAACGCGCCAAGGCCGGCGTGAAAATCCGGCTGCTGCTCGACGCCGTGGGCTGCTTCCTGCTGCCGCGTCGTTTCTACCAGCCGCTGCTCGACGCCGGCATTCCGGTTGTCTTCGATCTGCCGCTCTGGCCGTTCCGCAAACGCTGGTCCTGGCACCTGCGCAACCACCGCAAGATCGCGGTCATCGACGGGCGCATCGGCTTCACCGGCAGCCAGAACATCGGCGACGAATACCGCGGCCGGCTGCAGAGACTCAGCCCCTGGTACGACAGCCACATGCGAGTCGAAGGCCCCGCGGCGCTGCTGCTGCAGCAGACTTTCGCCGAAGACTGGTTCGTGGCGACGCGCGAAGCGCTGACCGGCGACGAGTATTTCCCGCAGCCCGCGCCGGCCGGCGACACAATCGTGCAGATTCTCCCCACCGGCCCCGAGGCCGACGTCAGCGCGCTCAGCCAGGTGATGTTCGCCGCCGTCGCCACCGCCCGCGCCTCGATCCGCATCGCCACGCCCTATTTCGTGCCCGATGCCGCGCTGCGCGAGGCGCTGATTCACGCGGCGTATCGCGGCTTGCAGGTGAAACTCGTGCTGCCCACGCGCAGCGACGCGCAGATGGTGCTCTGGGCCGCTCGCAGCTACTACGCCGAGCTGCTCGAGGCCGGCGTCGAGATCTTCGAATTCGACAACGGCATGCTGCACTCCAAGATCCTCACCGTCGATGATCGCTTCTGCATGCTTGGCTCCGCCAACATGGATGTGCGCAGTTTCCGCCTGAATTACGAGATTACCGCGCTGATCTACGACGAGCCCGTCGCCCGCGCGCAGGCGCGCCAGATCGATGCACACTGCGCCGCCAGCCGCCGCATCCAGGCCCGCGACGTGCACAATCGCTCGCTGCGCCGGCAGCTGATTGAAGGGGTGGCGCGGCTGTTCGGGCCGCTGCTGTAGCCGCGAGAATCGGCCGCGATCAGAGAGACGCAAGCACGGAGCGCAGCGCTCGCTCAAGCTCGGCGCGGAATTCCGCCGGAAGCTGCGAGACGGGCACAAACGCGTCCACTTTCAGCCCCGGCCGCACCTCGACCGTGATGCGCACCCACTGCGCCAGATCGCCGCCGGGCGGCGCAGCGCTAGCGTCGCCGCTGGTCGCCGGCACCATCGGCGCCGGCCTGGCGCGCTGCGGCGCCTCCGGCGTGGGGTACGGCAAGAGCGGCGCAGCCGCGGGGGGCGGCGCCTCGGCCGGCGCAGAGACGCGCAGCCCGCGATCCGTCACCTCGAACGTCAGCCCGGTATTGCCCGAAATGTGCTCGAGAATCTGCGAGACGCTCGTCTTCTTCTGGACGAGCGACACGCCGCGCTCGCCCGCGGCCACGCGCGCCAGCGAGCCCGGTTCGGCCTGCAGCGGCACGCGCACTCGCGCGCAGAGATCGAAGATCAGTGCATCGAGTCGCACATTCTGGTAGCTCATGTCCGGCGTCTGCGCGAGCCGCCGGCGAAAGAGCTCGGCGCGCGGCTCGACGATCACGCTGCCGCCCTCCGGGCGCCAGCTCCAGCCAAGCGCGGCGCAGGTGGCGTCGAACTGGCGCAGGCCGTTGCCGGGAGCGTCGTGCATGCTGCGTTCGAAGCGCGCTCGCGCGTCGGGCGCGACGCGCAGCTCGACCGACACGCCGTCGGCGGGCGTCCAGCGCTGCCGCGCCAGGCGCTCAATCGCGCCGGCTTCCTCGGTGCTCAGGCGGCGACCCAGGTCGGCCACGAACAGCGCGGGGCGCAGCACAACCGCGTCCAGCTCCACGACCGGCTCGAGCCCCAACCCCGCGAACATCTCATCCAGCGCGTCGCGCACCGACTTGTCGCGCACGTCGAGCTGAATCCGCGTCCGACCGCCGTAAGGCAGCAGATCAGCGCTTTCGCGCGGCAGCTCGATGCGAATCTGGGTGTGGCGGCCGAGTTTTTCCAGCGCCTCGGCGATGGGCGCGGGGCCGATGCGGAGCGTGTCGATCCGTCGATCCAGCCGTTGCTCGAGCGCGGGGTCGGTGGCCTGCGCGAAGCCGCGCGGCGCGGCCAGCAGCAGCGCGAACGCGCAAAGCCGCAGCAGCGGCCGACCGAGGTCTCGCAAGCAGCCGATCGCGCGCCGCAACGTTAGCCCGCCTCCGGAAGAGGGTCGATCCACAGCATCAACTCGGCGTCCTCGGCTGCGTCCGCCGCGCCGGCCGGCGGCTCGGATTCGTCGCCTTCCGGCGGCAGCAGCGTCAGGCGCGCGTAGCCGCCGGGCAGGGCGGTTACGGCGAGTGCGTCGACCATGCTCAGTCGTGCGTAGGACGCTGCCGGCGGCGCGCCGACGCGCAGCACCGCCAGCAGCCCGATGGCCGCGGCGCTCGCCAGCGCCAAAGACGCCAGCCAGCGCGTGCCGGTGCGGCGGGGGACGGTGGTTGCGGCGGCGACATGGGCGGACACACGCTCGCGCAGCCGCTGCCAATCGACGCGCGACTCGATGTCTGTCGCGTCGGCCACTTGCGCGGCCAGCGCGTCGCGCTCCACGGCGCCCGAATCCGTCGCGTCCAGACGCGCGGAAATCACGCCGCGCAGGCGCTGCCAATCCACCGGCAGCGGCGAGCTTGACGCCTCGAGAAGGCGATCAAGCACCGGGTCTGCTGCCTCGGTCGCGTCGAGTTGCTGCTGAATGTGCGAGGCGAGGCGCGGCCACGCCACACGCCGTGGCCCGGTTGCGGCGTGAAGCAGCGCGTCGAGATCGTCGGCCGACGCGTCGAGTTCGGCGTCAATGCGCTCGTGCAGCCGCAGCGCCAGGCGCTGCCAGTCTGCGCGCGGCGGCGGCAGGCTGCGCAGCCGCGCTTCGAGTCGCTGCCAGGCGGTGCATTCCGCGGCGAACTCCGGACGCGAGCGCAGCAGCGCCGCCAGCGCCGGCGGCATGTCGGCCGGCGCGCCGGCGTCGAGCCAGTCGCTGAGCTGCTGCTGAATCGCGTCGAGGTTCATTTCGACTGTCCGTTCGTCGCCTAGTCCACCAGCATGTCCGCCAGTCGCTCACGCAGCTTCCGGCGGGCCTGAAACACGTGCCACTTCACCGCTTCGACGCTGCAACCCATGATCGACGCGACGTCCTTCTGCGGCATTTGCTCGATGGAGAACAGCACCAGCGCGGTGCGCTGCTGCTCGGGCAACTCGCCGATGGCGGCCTGCACTTTCTCCTCGAGTTCGGCGGCGCGCAGCCGCGTGCCGGGGCGGTCGTCGGAGCCGTCGTGGTCGGAGAGCCGTTCTTCGCGGCTGATGTCCTCGTCGACGATGCAGTCCTCGAGCGAGAGCCGCGGGCCGCCGACGGCCCGGTCGCGGCGGAAGTTCAGCGCGAGGTTGGTGACGATGCGGAGGAGCCAGGCGCCGAAGCGGCCGGGGTCTTCGAGAGCTTCGAGGTTTCGGTAGGCTCGCACGAACGACTCCTGACAGACCTCGAGCGCATCGTGCAGATTGCCGAGCAAGCGATACGCGACGGCGGTGGCGCGTTTCTGATAGCGCTCGATCAGCCGATCGAAGGCCCAGCGGCCGCCGGCGCAGGCCGCGCGTACGAGATCATCGTCGCTCGGCTCGGCCGGGCCCGGCTGCTGCGTCGCCACCCATTCACCTGCGTTGTTGGACACCGCCGGCCTCCCCACGTTGGGACGAACGGCCGACGGGCGCAGGTTATCCGCCCGCCGCCGAGCGCCGAGGGTTGGACGGTTGCGGGTGAACGAATATTCAGAGGGCGGGGTTATGGGCGGTGGGGGGAGGGGGAAGAGGTCGAGGGAAGGCGAGCCGCTCGCAAGCCGGGGCTCCGGTGTTCGCCAGTTCGGATCGCGCTCAGCAGACCGGCCGGAAGCCGGCCCCGCAGCGCGACCGCTTTGCATGCGCCGCATGGCCCGATGCGCCAGTCCGCCACCGTTGTTGGACGAACGGTGGAAACGGAAGAACGGTGGAAACGGTGCGAGAAAGGGTTCTCGCACCAGTTACGTGCACCAGTTCTGTCCCGAGGCGCGAGTGTGTCGCACAGGCGGCACGACCGGCCGAGGCCGGTCGTGCCAGTGAATTGAGGTTGCGACGCGCCGCCTGGCGACGATCGTGTAGTCGCCGCTTGGCTGCCGGCCGTCACTGCCTTGCTACGGGCAGTTGGCGCCGAACTCAGCCAGCATCGTGCCGAGGTCGGACAGGTCAGTGCGATCGTCGCCGGTGAGGTCGCCCACGCACGCGCTCACGCAACCAAAATCAGACAGCACGATGCCGAGATCGGCCAAGTCGACGACGAGGTCGCCGTTGAGGTCCGACGCGCAAGTCTCGCAGACCAGCGTCGTGACCTGGAAGTCGTCGATCGCCGCCTCGACGATCGAGCCGTCGCCGAGGTCGGATGCGATGAAACGCATCTTGACCTGATTGGTCGGCGTGACGAAATCGGCGACGCTGAATTCGTGATAGATCCAGCCGCCTGCGGTTTCTCCGCCGGTGGGGCCTACGATTTCGACGTTCACCCAGCTCGTTCCGTTGTTGTTCGAGATGTCGATCACGAACGTGTCGGAGTTCGGCGCGGCGCCGGCGACGTTGTTGTACCAGCGCCAGTAGCCGATGCGGGGGTTGTCGTACGCGGTGAGGTCGTAGGTAGCGGAGACGAGCGTGGTCGTGCCGCCGTCGACATCCTGGTCGCCGACGCCGCCGCCGGCCGAGCCTTGGCCGGTCACCCAGCAGAACGTGCCGCTGGCGGAGTGGTCGTCTTCGGGCTGCGCGGAAGTTCCGACGGGGTTGACGCGCGTCCAGCGGCCAGTGCTCGCGTTGTCGCCGGCGGCGCTGCCGACCCAGCCGGCTGCGGTCTCGAAAATCTCCTCGAATTCGGTGGTTATTCCGTAGGCAATCGGGGCCGAGTAGGCGGAAGTGGGCGCGGCCGGCGGATCGCTGAGGGTCAGGCCGTCGGTGGACTCTGCGGAGACGTAGAACTGCAGCGTGTCGCCGCAGACGCCGCCGCTGAGCGTGGTGCTGAACTCGCCGTTGCCGAGGTCGGCCACGCTGTTGGCGACGAAGCCCGAACCGGTGTCGACGAAGGCCTGGACCGAACCGGGCTCGAGCGTGCCGCCGTTGAGCGTGTTGACGTTGAAGCGGACGGTGGTGCCGGCGGGGTTGACGGAAGTCGGGATGCCGTCCGGGAACTCGAACTCGAACGGGGCGATCTTCCAGACGAAGAGACCCTGCTCGAGATCGCTGCCGATCACGGTGCCGCTGGGGAAGTAGGGGTAATTGCCCCAGAGGCTGTTGAACGTGTCGCCGTCGCCGGCGGCGTAGGTGTCGAAGTACGGGCCTTCCGTGATAGCGAGCGGATTGCTGATGTCATAGACCCGCAGGCCGGCGGTGTAGTTTGCGCCGAAGAGCTGGTCGCCCTTGACGTAGAAGTTGTGGCCGATCGCTTCGTTGCTGCTGGTGTAGGTCGCGGCGATGAAGGGGGCCGAGAGGTTTGCGATGTTGACGACGATGATCCGCGTGCCGATGCCGAAATTGGACTCATCGAGCTCATCGTTGATGAAGGCGTACTGGCGATCCTCACTGAGCCAGACCTGGTGCGAGTAGCCCGGGTTTGACCAAGTGATGCGCGACATCGTGGTGATCGCGGCCTTGTTGGTGACGTCGAGAATCTCGAGACCGGTGTCGTCGAACCCGCCGTTGAAGCCGTTGCAGGCGAATGCGATCTGCTTGCCGGCGTAGGTGCCGCTGTCGTAGGTGACGGCGGCGCATTCGTGCACGTACTTGTTGTTCCACTGTGTGACGAACGCGGGATTGGTCGGGTCGGCGTTGAGGTCGTAGATGCGCAGGCCGTTGCTGCCGCCGCCGCAGCGGTAGAGGTATCCGCTTACCTCGTCGACGATGACGGTGTGGGTGGCGGTCGTATTGCCGCCGGTGGTGACGGTTCGAATGAGGTTGACGGAGCCGCTGTCGATATTGGCGAGGTTGATGACCTGGATTCCGCTGCCGCCTTCGCTGACGGCGTACGCGGTGGCGCCGAAGACCTGCACATCGCGCCAGAGGCTTTCGGGGCCGCTGATGAAGCCGACGACGCTCGGGTTGCCCGGGTCGGTGATTTCGACGAACGCCGTGCCGTTGGAGAGGCCGATCAAGGCGTATTCGCGGCCGGACGGCGCGGTGTAGCCCCAGCAGTCATTGGCGTTGGTTGCACCGGCGTTGAGCTCGGGCAGCGTCAGCCAGCTCATTAGCGCGACGCCGCTGGCATCGAAGCCGACGCGCGGTGCGCCGCCTTCCGCCGCGCGCCAGCCGCGGCCTTCGTCGCGCGGCTTGCGGTCGCGAAGCTTTGGGTCGTCGGGATGAGCGAGGGCGATCGAGACAAACAGTCCGGCGAGCGCGGCAACGCCGCGATGCGTGCAACTCATGCGAATGGTCCCCCCAAAGGCAGGTGTGGTGGCTCCTAGTCGAAGTGTAGCCCGCGCGGGTTGTGTCGCACAAGTAGCAAGTTGTCGCCTGCGAGCCGGAATTCGGCTAACCGCTGCAGCCGGCGCGGGTCTCACGACTAAGAGGTTCCATGAGCATGAAACTTATCGCACCTGCACGCATCGCATTCTGGATGTTGGCATCCGCAATTGCGCCGGCGAGTTTCGCCGACGACCCGGCATCGATCGATCTGCGCGGCACGCTGCGGCCCGCGCCGCACGGCTGGACCTTGAGCGTCCGCTACGACGTCGAGGTCAAGCGGCGTCTGGCGCGCGAGCCGTTGGAGCTGCGCATCGATGTGACGGACGCGCGCGCGCCGATTCCGACGCCGGATGGTCCGCTGGCGCTGCTGGAGCCGCTTGATCGCGTTTGCGACGACGATGACGACGAGACCGAGTTTTGCGGTCGGCTGACGGTCGAGTTGCCGCCGGATGCGATTGTCCGGCCGAGCCGGGTGAAGCTGCACGCAGTCCTGGCGCGGCCCGGCGCCGAGCGCGGGTTGGCGTACGAGGACCAGGGGGTGGAGCTACTGCTGCCGCCGCCTCCGCCGCCGGTGTGCGTGCGGGTGTATCGCTGGTAGCCGGCCGGCGATCGTTTTTCGTTTCCGGCGCGGCGGGGCGGCCGCTAAGCTGCGCGGATGATTCACCCCTGGCACGACGTGACTCCGGCCGCCGACGGATACGAGCTTCCCACGGCGTTCAAGGCCGTGATCGAGATTCCGAAAGGCTCGCGGAACAAGTACGAGATTGACAAGGGCTCCGGGCTGCTGCGGCTTGATCGCGTGATTTCGTCGGCGGTGTTTTATCCGGCGAATTACGGGTTCATTCCGCAGACGCTGGGCGAGGACGACGACCCGCTCGATGTGCTCGTGTACAGCACCGAAGAGATTCCGCCACTGTGCATCTGCAACGCGCGTGCGGTCGGGCTGATGACGATGATCGACCAGGGCCAGGCCGATCACAAGATCGTCGCGGTGCTGATCGAGGACCCGATCTACTCGGAGTTCCTGGCCGCGGCGGATTTTCCCAAGCACATCTTCCGCATGCTGAAGCGCTTCTTCGAGGACTACAAGCAGCTCGAGGGCAAGGAAGTCGCGGTGGAGGAGATTCAACCCGCCGGCGATTCGCTGCCCATCATTCGCGCGGGGCTTGATCGCTATTGGCAGGCGCGACAGCGCGGCGCAATCAAGGGTCTGGTGGTGTAGCGCCGCCGTCGCGCGGGGCGTCCTCGCCCGAGTAGCGACGGGCCGGAGGCCGGTCCCCCCAGCGCGGCGTATTCGTGCGCCGCACACCTATCGCTGCGGCACCGGGCGGCGCGGCGGTTGGGTCTGACCCTGCGCCGGCGTCCCGCCGCTCCCCGCGGGCGGCGTCGCGGCACCGCTCGGGGGCGCTGCTTTTCCGGCTTCAGGCGCCGGCGGCGATTCCGCCGCGGGTCGCGCGCCGGTCGCTTCGGGGGCTTCCGGCGTGAAATCGGTCTTGCGACGGCGCGGGGTGGTCTTGCGCTCGCGCGGCGGCGGCGTCACGGCCAACGGCTGCACCTGCCAGATGCGCTCGGCGTATTCGCGGATGGAGCGATCGCTCGAGAAGCGGCCGATGCGCGCCACGTTCAGAATCGCCTTGCGCGTCCACTGTTCGGGGTTTTTCCAGAGCTGGTCAACGCGGTTCTGAGCATCCTGATAGTGCCTCAAGTCCGCCAGGTGCATGTAGTAATCGCCGTGGTGCAGCAGCGAATCGACAATCGGCCGGAAGAGCTCGGGGTCGCCGGCGGCGAACGCGTCGCCCGCGATGGACTGCAGCGCGCGAGCCAGCGCGTCGTCGCGCGCCACGATGGCCTGCGGGTCGTGGCTGGGTCGCAGCCGCGCCACCTCGTCGGCCGTCAATCCAAAGAGGAAGAAATTCTCGGGACCCACCGCCTCGCGGATTTCGATGTTCGCGCCATCGAGCGTGCCGATGGTGAGCGCCCCGTTGAGCGCGAACTTCATGTTGCCGGTGCCCGAGGCTTCCATGCCGGCGGTTGAGATCTGCTGTGAGAGGTCGGCTGCGGGGATGAGGCGCTTCGCGAGGCTGACGCGGTAATTGGGTACGAACAGCACCTTCAGGCGATCGCCGATGCGCGCGTCGCGATTCACGGTGCGCGCCACCTCGTTGATCAGCTTGATGATGAGCTTGGCGCGACCGTAGCCCGGCGCGGCTTTGGCCGCGAAGAGCACGACGCGCGGCGGCACGTCGGCGCTCGGGTGATCGAGCAGCCATTGGTAGCGCATGACAACGTACAGCAGGTTGAGCAGTTGCCGCTTGTATTCGTGCAGCCGCTTGACCTGCATGTCGAACAACGCGTCGGGCGTGATGCGAACGCCCATGTGGCTCTGCACCCACTCGGCCAGTTCGAGCTTGTTCGCGCGTTTGATTTCGCGGAAGCGGGCCCGGAACTCGACGTTGTCGGCGAGCGGCTCGAGGGCGCGCAGCTTTTCGAGGTCGGTCGCCCAGCCGTCGCCGATGTGCTCGGTGATCAGCGCCGCCAGCCGCGGATTGCCGACCAGCAGCCAGGTGCGCGGCGAGATGCCGTTGGTGACGTTGACGAACTTCTCGGGCCACAGCTCGGCGAAGTCGGGCACCAGCCGCGTGCGAAGCAGTTGCGTGTGCAGGGCCGCGACGCCGTTCACGACGCGGCTGCCGACGATGGCCAGATTGGCCATGCGCACGCCGCGGAACGGCGATTCCTGCACCAACGACATTCGCTCGCGCCGGGCCAGGTCGGCCGGCCAGCGGCGGTCGACGTCGTCCAGGAAGCGGCGGTTGATCTCGTAGATGATCTGCAGATGGCGCGGCAGCACGCGTTCGAGCAACGTGACCGGCCACACCTCGAGCGCCTCGGGCAGCAGCGTGTGGTTGGTGTAGCCGAAGCAGCGGCGCGTAAGCTCCCACGCACGTTCCCACTGCAGGTCGCGTTCGTCGATCAGGATGCGCATCAGCTCCGCCACGCCGAGGGAAGGGTGCGTGTCGTTGAGCTGGATCGCGACCTTGTCGGGCAGTTCGTCGATGGAGCCGTTGCGGCGGTCGAAGCGGCGCAGGATGTCTTCGAGCGTGCAGGCGACGAAGAAGTACTGCTGGATCAGGCGCAGCTCGCGGCCAGCTTCGTAGCGATCGTCGGGGTAGAGCACCTTTGAGATCGTCTCACTGAGCGCTTTTTCGTGAACGGCTTCGACGAAACCGCCGCGGTTGAAGGCGTCGAGATCGAACGCGATGGCGGCCCGCGCCGACCAGAGCCGCAGCAGGTTCACCGATGTTCCGCCGTAGCCGACGATCGGGATGTCGTATGGCATTCCGAGTACGGTGCGATAGCCGACCCAGGTGGGGCGGTAGCGCCCGTCGGGCAGCGTGCGGTGCTCGACGCGGCCGTAGAGCCGCACGGACGAGCTGAACTCGGGGCGTGCGATTTCCCAGGGCGAGCCGATGCGCAGCCAGTCGTCGGGGCGTTCGACCTGCCAGCCGTTGAGGATTTCCTGCTCGAAGATTCCGTATTCGTAGCGGATGCCGTAGCCGAACGCGGGGTAGTTCAGCGTCGCGAGCGAATCGATGAAACAGGCGGCGAGCCGACCGAGGCCGCCGTTGCCCAGCCCGGGGTCGGGCTCCATCTCGCAGAGCGAGTCGATGTTCACGCCGAGCTTGGCGAGCTGCTCGCCGACGGCGTCGTAGACGTTCAAATTGCGCAAATTGTGCTTGAGGAAGCGGGCCGGCAGGAATTCGAGGGATAGGTAATAGACGCGCTTGGCATCGGCCTGGGTGTACGCGCCCTGGGTCAGAATCTTGCGGTCGAACAGGCAGTCGCGCACCGACAGCGACAAACTGGTGTACTGGTCGTGCAGCGATGCCGCGTCCCAGTCCTTGCCCTGCGTGTATTTCACGTGCCGCAGAAAGCCTCTGCCGATTTCGTCGGCGGTGATGGCCTTGCGGCCCGGCTGCGGCAGTCGTTTGGCGGCTTGACGCATGCGCTCCCTCGCTTGCTGCCCGCGGTCGGCGGGCGCTGCTGTGTTTTATCGGCAGACGGCGCCGCGGTCGTGCGGTTCGGACTGCGGAGCCGATTTTGACGCGCGGCGCGCGGCGCGGCTAGCATCCGGCCCCAAATGGGACCGCCTGCGGTACCGCGCGGCGGCGGAGGAATCGGCGTGGCGCTCCCTTACAACCAGCGAAGTTCCTACTGCGGCCAGGTGAGCGCCGCGCAGACCGGTCAGACGCTGCTGCTCTGCGGCTGGGTCGGCGGGCGGCGCGACCACGGCGGCATGGTCTTCATCGACTTGCGCGACCGCACCGGGTTGGTGCAGCTTCGCTTCAGCCCCGAGGCGTCCGCAGCGGCCCACGAAGCCGCCGGCCGCCTGCGCAGCGAATTCTGTATTGCGGTGCGCGGCGAGGTCGTGGCGCGGCCGGCCGGCCTCGAAAACGCGAACCTGTCGAATGGAACGATTGAGCTCAGCGTGCGCGAGCTGGACGTGCTCAGTACCAGCGAGACGCCGCGCTTCCCGGTCGAAGACGAGATCGGGGTGAGCGACGAGCTGCGGCTCGAGTATCGCTATCTCGACCTGCGGCGGCCGCGGATGCAGAGCGCGCTGCTCACACGCCATCGCGCGGTGAAGCTGATTCGCGACTATTTCGACAAGCTCGGTTTCATTGAAATCGAGACGCCGTTTCTGACCAAGAGCACGCCGGAGGGCGCGCGCGACTTTCTGGTGCCGAGCCGCAAACAGGCCGGCGCGTTCTACGCACTGCCGCAAAGCCCGCAGCTCTTCAAGCAATTGCTGATGATCAGCGGCTTTGATCGCTACATGCAGATCGTGCGCTGCTTCCGCGACGAGGACAGCCGCAAGGACCGCCAGCCGGAGTTCACGCAACTCGACGTCGAGATGTCCTTTGTGCAGATGGACGACGTGCTGGCGACGGCCGAGGGCTATCTGGCGCTGCTCTGGAAAGAGCTGCTGGGGGTGAATCTGCCGCTGCCGCTGCCGCGCATGTCGTATCGCCAGGCGATGGACGAATACGGGATCGATCGGCCGGACACGCGCTTCGATCTGCGCATCCGCGACGTCACCCAAATCTGCGGCAAGACCGAGTTCCGCATCTTCACCGATGCCATCGCCCGCGGCGGCGTGGTGCGCTGCATCCGCGTGCCGGGCGGCGCGGACATGTCGCAGAACGAGATCGAGAAGGCCGACAACAGCCTGCAGGCGATCCTGCGCGGCATCGGCGCCGGCGGGTTGCCCTATGTGAAGATCGAGGACGCCGGCGGACGGCCGCAATTCAAGACCGGCGTTGCAAAGTTCTTCTCGCCCGAGCACACGGCGGAGTTGTGCGCCGCGCTGAGCGCGCAGCCCGGCGACGCGATCTTCTTCGCCGCCGACAGCTTCGACAATGTGTGCAAGTTCCTGGCGCGACTGCGCGAGGAGCTGGGTCGACGGCGGAAGCTGATTGCGCCCGGGTTGTGGAATTTCCTGTGGGTCGTCGATTTTCCGCTGCTCGAGTACCACGCCGAAGATGGCCGCTACTACGCGGTGCATCACCCGTTCACGGCGCCGATGGACGAGGACCTGGCGCTGCTCGAGAGCGACCCGCTCAAGGTGCGCGCCAAGGCGTACGACGTGGTGGTCAACGGCGTCGAGCTCGCCGGGGGCAGCATCCGCATCCACCGCAGCGATACGCAAAGTCAGGTGTTCAAGCTGCTGGGACTTTCGCGCGACGAGGCGGAACTGAAATTCGGCTTCTTGCTGAAAGCGCTGCAGCACGGTCCGCCGCCGCACGGCGGATTCGCGATGGGCGTGGATCGGCTGGTGATGCTGCTGTGCGGGTTGGAGAGCCTGCAGGATTCGTTCAGCTTTCCGAAGACCGCAGAGGGCTATTGCCCGCTGACGCGCGCTCCCAGCACGGTAGACGAAAAGCAGTTGACCGAGCTGCACATCCGTGTGGCGGACAAACCCGCTGCCGGGCGGTAGCCCCCGCCGCCGCAAATCACGTTGAACCCTGCCCCGGCCGCCCGGTAGAGTGCGGGTCTGGGCGCAGCGCGGCGGTTACGCGCGCGACCAATCGGGCAGGGGACATTCATGAAGCGCAGCTTTCTTTTCGGAATCGTCGGCGCGTGCGCCGCGGGCGCCTGGGCCGCAGACTGGACCAACAACGGCGGCAACGCGCAGCGGAACGGGCGCACCAGCGAGCTCGGCCCTGACGCCGCGACGCAGATCTGGTCGGCCGGCGGCACCTCGATCATTTCGTGGCAGCCGGTGACCGCGGGCGATCGTGTGTTCGTGGTGCGCCAGTCCACCTTCCCGCCGGAGAGCACCGGTTCGCCGGTCGTCGCGCTCGATCTGAACACCGGCGCGGAACTGTGGCGCGTGAACATTCCGGCGGAGACGGGCGACTGGACGACCTGGATCGCCGGGGTGAGCAACGACCAGGTGTACGTCTCGCGATCCGGAAACGGCGCTTCGGTCGCGGCGAAGCTTTACGCGCTGGACGTGGTCGACGGCAGCACGAACTGGACGTCGGCCGATGACGTGGATTGCGGCCCGTATGACGGCGTGATCTTCGCGCCCGACGGCGATCCGATCTTCGGCAACGCCTCGAACGTGCGGCGCATCGACGCAGTCGACGGCTCCACCGTCTGGCAGACGGCGCGCATCTGCAATGTCACCGGCAGTTGCGGTCCGGCGCTGTTTGGCGACGCGGTCTACCTCGCGGAGCCGGTAGTCGGCGGCAACGGGATTACCAAGTTCGACCTGAACACCGGCGCTCGTCTGTACACCAGCGAGACGATGATCGGCTTCACGCTCCAGAACACGCCGATGATCGGACCGGATGGCACGATCTACCTGGCTCGCACGCAGAACAACCCGCTGACCGACTTTTTCTACGCCCTGGAGGACACGGGCAGCGCGATCGAGATCAAGTGGTCGTACACGTGTGGATGGACGACGTTTTCCGAGTTCGCGGTGGGCGACGGCGTCGTGTTCGCGATGGGCACGGACTATCAGATCAAGCAGCTTGACGCGGCAACCGGCGCCGAACTAGCGACGACGGCAGGCCTGACGACGGACGATTACGCGCCGCGCATGGCGATCGACTCGATCGGCCGGCTGTTCTATTCGAACGGCATCTTCGGCACAAGTCGCATCTACTGTCTCAATCCCGATCTCAGCGTTGCCTACACGGTGAATGCGACCAGTGTGAACATCGGCGCGCCGGTCATCGGTCGCAAGGGAACGTTGGTGATCGCGGGCACGGGGAACGTCCGCGCGTTCCGCACGGAGCGGCCCTGCGCGGGCGATCTCGACGGCGACGAAGACGTCGATCTGTCCGATCTCGGGATTCTGCTGGCGGATTGGGGCTGCAGCGGCGCGTGCGCGGGCGACGTCGACGGGGACGGCGACGTCGATCTGTCGGACCTCGGCGAGCTGCTCGCCGCGTATGCTCAGCCCTGCTGAAGCATTGCGGCGGGGCTGGATCGCGACGGCCATTCACAGGTATCCTGTGAACTGGTCGAAGCGGCCGAAGCGAGGTGGCCCATGCCGATCGAGGTGCACTGCAATCACTGCGGCAAGCTGGTGCGCGCCCCGGACGACGCCGGTGGCAAGCACGGCAAGTGCCCGTCGTGTCATCAGTCGGTGTACATCCCGACGCCCGAAACGCAGATCGAGCCGCTGACCATCGCGCCGATCGACACGCGCGCCGAGCGCGACGCCGCTCGCCTGCGGCACGAGAGCGCGGCGCTGGCCTCGCGCCTGATGGGCGAGCGCGACGGCGCAGACGCGGGTGCGGCTTCGGCGGCGCCCGCCGCGGCGCTTTCAGCCCCCGAGGTCGAGGCGCTGGTCGTCAGCTACGTGTCGGAGATGGCGAAGGGGAATCTGTCGAGCGCCGAGGCGCTGGCCGTCCGGATTCAACGGCAGCGCGTGGCCGACGAAGTCATCGCCCGCATCATGGGCGACGAACTCCCGCCGGCGGCGCTGGCCAAGCTGCCGCGGCCGGTTCTCAACGGGTTTCTCAAGCAGCTTCGCGAGAAGAAATAGCCCGCACGGCGCGCGGTTTTCATCGCTGCGGATTCCGCTACACTTCCGCCCGGCGTGACGACCTTTCTTGAGACGCTGATCAACGGCATCGCTGTCGGCAGCCTCTATGCGCTGATCGCGCTGGGCTACACGATGGTGTACGGCATCCTGAAGTTCATCAACTTCGCCCACAGCGACGTGTTCGTCGTGGGCGCGTGGATGTCGCTGACGATCGCGACCTGGCTCGGCTGGGGCTCGGCGGGCGTCGATGCTCCGCTGCCGCCGTGGTGGGGCGGGCCGCTGGTGCTGCTGGGCGCGATGTTCACGTGCGCTCTGCTCGGATTCATGATCGAGCGCTTCGCGTACAAGCCGCTGCGCGGCGCGCCGCGGTTGAACGTGCTGATCACCGCCATCGGCGTGTCGCTGCTGCTGCAAAACGTCGGTCAACTCCGGTGGTTCTTCGGCCCTTCGCCCAAGCGCATGCCTTCGATGATGCCCGATGTGGTGCTGTTCGACGTGGCGGGCGTGCCGGTGCGGCTGGTCGACGTCATCGGCGTCGGCACGGCGCTGGCGCTGATGCTCGCGCTGGAGTGGCTCGTGTTCCGCACCCGGCTCGGTCGCGCCATGCGCGCTGTGTCTTTCAGCCCCAGCACGGCGGCTCTTATGGGCGTGCCGGTTGATCGCGTGATCTCAATCACGTTCTGCATCGGTTCGGCGCTCGCGGCCGCGGCCGGCTTTCTCTACGCATTGAAATACCCGGGCATCAACCAGCCGGCGTACACGGTCTGGGTGCTGCTGGGTCTGAAGGCGTTCGTCGCCGCGGTGGTCGGCGGCATCGGCAACGTGCGCGGCGCAATGCTGGGCGGGATCAGCATCGGCCTGATCGAGTTCATCGGCGTCACCTACATCGCCGTGAACTACCGCGACGTTTATGTGTTCTCGATCCTGATTCTTGTCTTGCTGCTGCGGCCCAGCGGAATCCTGGGCCGGGCCGTGGTCGAAAAGGTGTGACGCCGCCGTGAGCGCACTCGCCGCCGAAACCCGCCGGCTGACGCCGTCCACGCTCGATGCGCTGCTGCGCGGCGGGGTCGGTCCGCTGATCTGGGTCGTGCTGATCTTCTGCCTGCACCGCTATTTCTTCGGCCTGGCCGGCGATTCCGCGGCGTTTTATTCGAAGGTGCTGCTCGACATCGGGATTGCGATCATCCTCGCCGTCTCGCTCAACATCGTGAACGGCTTCACCGGTCAGTTCTCGATCGGACACGCCGGCTTCATGCTCACCGGCGGATACATCGCCGCCGCGATCACCTTCTACGGAACCGTGCGCATCTGGGGCGACAAGCAGTTTCACGGCGGCCTGCTCAGCACGGCCGACAACCCGGCGCTCTACAACGGTCCGTGGGTCACCGGCGGAGACGGGCTGTTTCTTGCGGCATGCCTGGCGGGCGGCGTGGCCGCGGCGATCGCGGGCTACCTAGTGGGGCTGCCATCGCTGCGTCTGCGCGGCGACTACCTCGCGATCGTCACGCTGGGCTTCGGCGAGATCGTGCGCGTGCTGTTTCAGAACTCGGCCAACCAAATCACGAGCATCAAGAAGGTGCAGGACGCGTCGCTATGGCAGTTGTGCGGAGCGCTCGGGCGCTCGCTCGGCCTGACCGGCGTGCCGTTCTATACGTCGCTGTTTTGGGTCTATCTGTTCGTCGCCGTCACGATCATCGTGGCCTACCGCATCAAGCAATCAAGCTACGGCCGCGCGCTGCTCTCGATCCGCGAGGACGAGGTCGCCGCGGAGGCCATGGGCATCCACACCACGCGCATGAAGATTCGCGCGTTCGTGATCTCGGCGTTCTTTGCGGGCGTGGCGGGCGCGCTCTACGCGCACCTGCTGGGGTCGATCAACGCCGGCGAACTGGGCTTCGTGAAATCGTTCGACATCGTGATCATGGTGGTGCTCGGCGGCATGGGCTCGATTTCGGGCGTCGTGCTCGCGGCCATCCTGCTCACCGTGCTGCCCGAGTATCTGCGCAGCCCGACGGCAGTCTGGCATTACGCGCTCGCGCTCGCGGTCGTCGTGCTGCTGATTCGCCGGCGCCGCGGCGTGCGGCCGGCGGCGGCGCTGCTGATCGGGGCGGTGATCGTCGAGGCGATTCGGCTGGTCGCGGGTTGGGCGCAGATCAACCTCGCCGAGTTCCGCATGGTGATCTATGCCCTGCTGCTGATTCTCGTCATGATCCTGCGGCCGCAGGGGCTGTTCGGGATTCATGAGATCTGGGATTTCTTCCGGCGCGGCGTGGCGGCCGCCCCGCGCGAAGCACGGACCTGAATCGTGGGCGCACTGCGAGTCGAATCTCTGTCGATCGCGTTCGGCGGCCTGAAGGCCGTGCAGGACTTTCGTCTGCACCTGGCTCCGGGCGACCTGCAGGGGCTGATCGGCCCCAACGGCGCCGGCAAGACGACGGTCTTCAACCTGCTGACCGGCGTCTACCGGCCGCACAGCGGCCACATTCTGCTCGATGAGCGCCGGCTGAATGGCCTGCGACCCTATCAGATCGCCGCCGCGGGATTGGCACGCACGTTTCAGAACATCCGGCTGTTTCCAGACCTGACCGTGAGCGACAACGTGCGCATCGCGTGTCACCTGCGCACGCGGCAACGGCTGTTCTCGTCGCTGCTGCGCACGGCGCAACAGGTCGGCGAGGAGCGTGCGATTCGCGCACGAACCGCGAATCTGCTCGAGCTGTTCGGGCTCGCGGCGCGGGCCGATGACCTGGCGCGCAACCTGCCCTACGGCGATCAGCGCCGGTTGGAGATCGCCCGCGCTCTGGCGACCGAGCCGCGCGTGCTGCTGCTCGATGAACCGGCGGCCGGCATGAATCCGCAGGAGAAGATCGCGCTGCGTTCGCTCATCCGCGATCTGCGGCAGCGCTTCGAGGTCACGATTCTTCTGATCGAGCACGACATGGGCGTCGTGATGGACATCTGCGAGCGCATCACCGTGCTCGACTATGGCCAGGTCATCGCCGTCGGGGCGCCCGCGCAGATTCAGACCGATCCCAAGGTCATCGAGGCGTATCTCGGCACGCCCACGGAACTGCCGGCCGACCAGAAGATTTGAGAAGGGGGGACGCAAGATGGCCACGCGGCCGCTGCTGGAACTGCGCGACGTTCACGTGCATTACGGCGCGATTCACGCGCTGCAGGGCGTCACGCTGCAGGTCGAGGCCGGCCAGATCGTCACCCTTATCGGCTGCAACGGCGCGGGCAAAAGCACCACCCTGCGCACCGTGAGCGGCCTGCTGCGGCCCAGTGCGGGCGGCATCTGGTATGACGGCGAGGCGATTCACGCCGCGGCGCCGCACCGACTCGTCGAGCGCGGCATCGCTCAGGCCCCGGAAGGCCGCGGCATCTTCGCCAACTTCACAGTGGAAGAGAATCTCGCGATTGGCGCGTTTTCGCGGCGCGATCGCGACGCCATCGCCGCCGACCGCGAACACGCGCTGACGCTGTTCCCGCGGCTGCGCGAGCGCCTGCGTCAGAACGCCGGCACGCTTTCGGGCGGCGAGCAGCAGATGCTTGCGATCGCCCGCGCGCTGCTGGCCCGGCCGCGGCTGCTGCTGCTCGACGAGCCTTCGCTGGGCCTGGCGCCGCAGATCGTGCAGACGATCTTCCACATCATTCGCGAGATCAACGCCCGCGGCACGACGATCCTGCTGGTTGAGCAAAACGCCCACATGGCGCTGCACACCGCGCACTACGGCTACGTGCTCGAGGTCGGGCGCATCGCGATGCATGGCCCGGCCGCCGAGCTCGCGCGCAGCGATGAGGTGCGCCGCGCGTACCTCGGTGCCGCCTAGTCTCCGCCCGTAGCGGTGGGTTATCATGATCCGCGGTCGGCGACGTCCAACGCGTTTGCCGCACCTGGGTGAATGAACATGAGCCTGGCGAAATTCCGGACCAACGTGCCGATCGGCGAGGGCGAGATCGCGAGCGCGGCCGAGGGCGATCTCAAGCCCTACGAGGTATTCATTCAGATCGAGCGCGGCCGGCCGCACGCGCACGCCGGCAGCGTCGACGCCGCCGACGATCAGATGGCGCTGCTGTTTGCACGCGAGCACTACGGCCGCGATCAGGAGTGCGCGCAGATATGGGTCGTGCCGCGCGCGGCCATCGTGCGCACCGACTATGAGAAAGACCTCGTCTTCCGCCTGTCCGACCAGAACTACCGCTTCGCGAAGGGCTACAACGTCGGCGAGAAGTGGCGGCAGTTCATGTCGCAGAAAGAGTACGACACGTACAAGAAAGAAGACATCCGCGAGCACTTCTAGCGCCGCCGCGGCGACTGCGCCGCAGCCGCGCCAAGGCAACCGTCATGACGCACGACATCAACGAAACGCTGCGCCGGCCGCTGATCGACCTGCTGCTCAGCGCGGCGGATGACAAGCTGTTCCTGGGTCACGCCAACGCCGACTGGACGGGCCTGGCGCCGATTTTGGAAGAGGACATCGCGTTTTCGTCTTTGGCGCAGGACGACCTGGCCCATGCGCTCGCCTGGTATGAGTTGGTCGGCGAGCTGAGCGGGCGCACCGCTGACGCCGTGGCCTACGGTCGACCGGCGCAGGAATACCGCTGCGCGCGACTGTTGACCGTGCCGGATGAATTCGACTGGGCGCTGGCGCTAGTGCGCCAGTTCTTCTGTGACCACTTCGAGCAGATTCGCCTCGGGCGGTTGGTGCAGAGTTCCTGGGAGGCGGTGCGCACGCGCGCGGCGCGCATGTTCGCCGAAGAAGCGCTATCGATCGGACACGCCGATCAGTGGATCGTGCGCCTGGCGCGCGGCACGCCGGAGTCGCGCGAGCGGCTGCAGGCCGCGCTCGATCGGCTGGCGCCGCTCGCGGCCGAACTCTTCGAACCCACGCCCGGCGTCGCGCTGCTTGAGCAGGCCGGCCTCTACCCGCGCGCGCGACAGGCGGACTTCGATTTGTGGCGCGAGGCGGTCGAAAACGTGCTCGCGGCGGCCACCGTCTCGGCCCGATTCGCGCCGTTGCCGCCGAATTTCGCGGGCGGACGCAGCGGCCGGCACACGCCGGAGTTTGCGGCGCAGCTCGACGAATTGACCGAGGTTTATCGCGTGGAGCCGGAGGCGGCCTGGTAGTCGCCGCAGGATGCAGCCATGACCTCGCAGCAGGATGTGCGCACCGTTCTCAGCACCATCCTCGATCCAGAGATGCCCGTGAATCTCGTCGATCTCGGCATCGTCCATGCCGTCGACGTGCAGCCGCGCAGCGCCGATTCCTCTCGAGCCGCTCCGGCGCGTGGTTCGCGCGGCCTGGGTACGCGCAGCGCGCTTCCCGGCGACGTGCACGCCTGGCCCGCCGCCGCTGATCGGCCGGCCGACACGCCCGTCAAGCCGCTGCTTGTGCGGGTCGAGATTACGCCCACGTTCGTGGGTTGCCCCGCGCTCGACATGATTCGCGGCCTGATCGAAGACCGCGTCGGCGATCTGCCCGACGTGGGCGAGGTCGACGTCGAGTTCATCTTCGAGCCGCCCTGGAGCACGGACAACATCAGCGACGCCGGGCGCGAGGCGCTGCGGCGTCACGGCGTAACGGTGCCGCCGCGCGGCGCCGCCGGCGCGCTGACGCGATCGTCCGTTACGCCGCTCACGGTGGCGGGCGTCGCGCCCGTCGCGGCGTGCCCGTATTGCGGCAGCGATCGCACGCGCCGCGAGTCACCGTTCGGGCCGACGCGCTGCCGCATGATTTATTACTGCGACGCATGCCGGAATCAGTTCGAGCATCTCAAGCCGATCTGAGCGGGCGACGGCCCCGCGCGGCGCGTTCGGGCTATACTTCGACGACAATTGCCGGCGGATGATCGAGGGCGTAGCTCAGTTGGCAGAGCAACGGCCTTTTAAGCCGTGGGTCCTGGGTTCGAGCCCCAGCGCCCTCAATCCTCGGCTTTCGCCCCGCAATTAAGGTCGGTCGTCTCCGGTCGCTCGGATTGGTTCGCCCTGCGCGCTCGATGGGTTGCCGGACGCAGCGGCAAGCCGGTTGCGAACCCAAGGCGCGATCAGAGCGCCGGGTGTCAGCGTCCCGTCTTCACGTACCCCAGCGCCAGCAGCAGGATGAGCGCGCCGGCGACCGCGATCAGCAGTTGCCCGATCACGCCGTACGCCGCGAGCCCGACGATCGGCGCCAGGAATCCGCCGAGCAGCGCCCCGACGACGCCGACCACCAGGTTGCCGATCAGCCCGAACCCGCGGCCCTTGGTGAGTTGGCCAGCGATCCAGCCCGCAGCGACGCCGATCAGGAGGAATCCGAGAAACGCCATGGTCGCTCCTGCATGGTTCGAGTGGGATGGGCGTCCTGGCCCGTTCCCCTCATTCCCGCGCACGCGGGAATCAGCTTGCATTCGCGCGAAGATCGGCCGCCATCGGGTCGTGCTACTCGATCTTCGTCGCTACGCGGGAACAGCCGACCGCGCTCACTGATCCGTGCGCCGCGACGAGCCGACTCGCGCGGCGAACAGCGGGCGACGGGGCTCGAACCCGCAACATCCAGCTTGGAAGGCTGGTACTCTGCCAATTGAGTTACACCCGCAAATCGACTGGGAGTGTAACACAGCCGCGCCGCGCAGGCAGCGCCGCGATGCGGCCTCGGCGTCCGCCGCGCGTTGCATGCCGTCCTTCAGGTCGGCATGGCGCCCAAGCCGGAGCCCGGTCCGAAGGCAGGTCTCCAGCGCCCCGTTTTCGGCGCAGGCTGAAACGAGGACTTCTGATCTCGCTTCTCGTTTCTCGCTTCTCAGGCTCAGAGCTGCGACTGCACCACGCCGCCCTTCGACGGATCGCGCGCGTCCGCGACGCGGAAGCGCGACCAATCGAGCGGCTCGTGGTAGTCGGCGTAGGCGCGGCCCAGCGCCGCGTGTACCAGGCCGACGAAGTAGGGGTGGGGTCGCAGCGGCCGGCTGCTCAACTCGGGGTGAGCCTGAGTGCCGACGTAGTAGGGATGCATGTTCTGCGGCAACTCGAGCAGGTTGCGAATCTCCGAGCGCGGCGCCCAGCCCGAAAACACCAGACCCGCTGCCTCGAGCTCGCCAAGGTAGCGCGGCTCGACCTCGTAGCGATGGCGGAAGCGCAGCCGCGCGCGGGCCCCGAACATCTGGGCCGCGAGCGTGCCGGGGCGAATGATGACGTCGAATCCGCCGAGGCGCATCGTGCCGCCCAGACCTTCGATCTGCTTCTGCTCGGGCAGCATGCTGATGACGGGATGGCGGCACTCGCCCTCGATCTCGGTTGAATTCGCGTCGTGCCAGCCGAGCACGTTTCGCGCGAACTCGATCACCGCCATCTGAAAGCCGTAGCAGATTCCGAGGCAGGGCAGGCCGGAGGTGCGCGCGTAGTGCAGGCAGGCGATCTTGCCCTCGGCGCCGCGTGTGCCGAACGCGCCGGGCACGACGATGGCGTGAATCCCGCGCAGCTTCTCGGCGACGTTCTCTTCGTTGACCTCGGTGGTGTCGATCCACTGCAACTGCACGCGTCCGCCCAGCGCCACGCCGGCGTGTTCAAACGCCTTGATGATGCTGGCATAGGCGTCGCGCACCGACGTGTACTTGCCCGTCACCGCGATCGAGACCTGGCGCTCGGCGCGGCGCAGCGGCGTGACGTACTGCGTCCACGTTTCGCGGGCCCGGCGCTCGGCCTCGAGATCAACGCGATCGTCGAGTTGCAGCCATTCGATCACCGCGCGGTCGTAGCCCGCGCCGCGCAGCATCTCGGGAATCAGGTATACGCTGTCGCAGTCGTGCATGCTGAAGACGCGGTCGGGCGGGACGTTGGAATACAGCGCGATCTTCTCACGCACCTTCAGCGTGACCGGGTTCTGTGCGCGGCACGCGATGATGTGCGGCTGAATGCCGCATTCCATCAGCCGGCGGATGCCGAGCTGCGCGGCCTTGCTCTTCTGTTCGCCGAGGATCGACGGCTCCATCACGTACGTGAGCGAGACGAAGCACACGCTGTGCTGGCCTTCCTCGAAGGCGAGCTGCCGCATGGCTTCGATGTAGTAAGCGTTTTCGACGTCGCCGACCGTGCCGCCGATCTCCACGAAGACGACGTCGGCCTGCGAGGCCAGCGCCAACTCGCGCAGGCGGTTCTTCACCTCGCCGGTGACGTGCGGAATCATCTGCACGTCGCGGCCCAGGTAGCCGCCGGAGCGCTCGCGCTCAAGCACGCGGCGGTAGATCTGCCCGCTGGTGCAGAAATTCAGCCGCGAGAGGTCGATGTCCAGGGCGCGCTCGTACGTGCCCAGATCCATGTCGCACTCGGTGCCGTCGTCGAGAACGAACACCTCGCCGTGGCGGTAGGGATTGAGCGTGCCCGAGTCGATGTTGAGGTAGCCCTCGAGCTTGATCGGTGCGACCGTGAGGCCCTTGTCCTGCAGGCACTTGGCCAGCGACGAACTGAAGATGCCCTTGCCCAGCCCGCTCATGACGGTGCCGAGGACGACGACGAACTTGCATTGACCGGGCTTGTAACCGCCCGGCATGGGCATGTGGAACTCAACCTCGCCGGAGTTGTCGCGAATCGACTTGAGCAGCGCGTCTGCGTCCATTATCGATTCGTGCCTCGCGGGTGTGATGGATGCTCGGCCGCGGCGCTGCGCCAGCGTTGCACGAACATCCGGTAGTCCTCCGGTGTGTCCACTCCGGCCGGCGCGTGCTGCACGATTTCAACCGCCATCGGCACGCCGTTCTCCAGAATGCGCAGCTGCTCCAGCTTTTCCGTCTGTTCGAGCGGGCTTGCGGGCCAGCGCGCGAACTCAAGCAGGAACTCACGTCGATACGCGTACACGCCGAGGTGCAGGAGCGGTTCAACCCGCTCCGCGTCCGTCGCTGCTTCTCGCGGGAATGGTATCCGAGCGCGGGAAAAATACAGCGCCTCGCCGCGCCGGCTCCGAACAACCTTCACCCGGTTGGGGTCGCCCGGGTCGGATTCCGCCGGGAATGGACACGCCAGTGTGCCGGCGGCCAGTGCCGGTTCGGCCTGCATGCGACTGACCAGTTGGTCGAGCGCGGCCGGCTCGATCTCCGGCTCATCTCCCTGCACGTTCAGAACGATGTCGCGCGGGTCGCCGCCGGGGATCGCCGTGATCGCTTCGGCGATGCGGTCGGTGCCGCTGACGTGATCGAAGCGCGTCATGACGCATTCGGCCCCGATTTCGCGGGCGGCGCCGGCTATGCGATCATCGTCGGTCGCGATCAGCGTGCGCTGAATCGTGCGCGCCAGCCGCACCCGCTCCACCACGTGTTGGATGAGGTATTTTCCCGTCTCCCGGGCCAAAGGCTTGCCGGGAAAGCGCGTCGAGCCGAAGCGAGCCGGAATGACCGCGAGCACGTTCATCCGGGCACGCATGGTAACCCAACTTGACCTCCGACGTACAATTCAGGCGTCTCGCGGATTTCGCCGATTTACCGGTGGAACTGCCGCCAGGAGCCGACATGAACACCCGACGCCTCGCCGCCCTCTGTGCCCTCGTGAGCCTGATTCTGTTGCCCGGCGGCTGCCCGCAAAACGGAACCAACGAACCCTCCGCTCTGTCGGGAACCTGGACCGGCGAGCTTGATTGCACGTCCACGCAGTCGATCGACGGCGGCGAAGGCGTGCCGTTTGAAACCACGCGCGACGTCGCGCTGACCTTCGACGACGACGGCCGGCCGACCGGGCTGCCCGTGCTGGGTTTCTCGAACGCGCCGACCCAGACCACCGGCATCAACGAGGTTGGCGAAACCGAAACCCTGACCTCGCAGAGCGGCACTCTGACGATCACACGCGTGCTGACCGTGCGCAGCGCCACGTACACCGCCAACACGGCACGCGTCATCATCGACATCGACTACGAAGCCACCGGCGGCGCGCTCACGCAGACCGGCACGGGCGTGCTGACTGTCTTCGCGGAGATCGCGAACGGCGCGCTCGATGTCACGCTCGACGTGGACTACGACATTACGCAGTCGGCCGACACGTTGTCCTTCGACACCACCGAGACGCTCGCCTGCGACGGCGCGTTGAACTGAGCCGCCGCCCCACGCCGAGGCGTCAGGTCGCGCTGGGTGTAATCCCCAGGTCGGCCGTGCGGAAGAGCGACTCGAATCGCAACCCGGCGCCGGTGATCGCCTCGCGTGCGCCTTCCTGTCGGTCGATGACCGCGATGATCCCTGTGACGATCGCGCCGTGCGACGCGAGTGTGCGCGCGGCCTCGAGCGCCTGACCGCCGGAGGTCGCGATGTCCTCGACCAGCAGGACGCGCTCGCCCGCGTTCAGGCGACCCTCGATCAGCTTGCCCGTCCCGTAGTCCGCTTTCTTCGAGTTGCGCACAATCACGAACGGCTTGCCGGTCTCGAGCGCTGTTGCCGCCGCGAGCGCCACCGCGCCGAGTTCGGCGCCGGCCACGCGCTGCGTGTGCTCGTCGACGTAGCGCGCGAACCGCCGCGCCAATTCACGCAGGAGCCGCGGCTCAGTCTCAAATAGGTACTTGTCGAGGTAGTACTTGCTCTTGCGGCCGCTGCGCAGCGTGAAGTCGCCTTCCAGCAGCGCGGCGGCGCGCAGGGCCTGCGCCAGTTCGCTGTCCGTCATCATCGCGTGATTCGTCCTTTGCTCAACCGCGCCCGTTCCGCGCTGCATCGCCGCGAGACCGTCCGACTCGCGTCGGAGCCGCACTCGCGGAGGCGGGCGCCGCTGCGCCGGCCTGCGCCATCGCGTTCAGGCTGTGCTCACCGAACTGTAGCACCAGCTCGAAGAGGTTGCCCATTGTTTCGAGGAACTTGCGCAGCGACTCCATCCGCCGGCGAAACTCGCGCGCGTCTTCGCCGTCGACGCGGCCGTCGGGCGACTGAATCACCTCCATGCACTTGTCGATGGTGTCGATGATCGGCTCGACCTCGCGGCGCCGGCGCTCG
Organism: uncultured Planctomycetales bacterium; assembly: GCA_964388675.1. GTDB lineage: Bacteria > Planctomycetota > Phycisphaerae > UBA1845 > Fen-1342 > CAYMBL01. Next base: position 38,545 of record CAYMBL010000004.1, on the reverse strand, counting down.
CGCATGATGGTCTCGAACATGTGCCAGACGTCGGTGTCGGCCTGGAAATACTCCTTGCGGTCGCCGAGTTTGTGCACGCGCTGGATCAAGCCCCAATCGACCAGCGCCCGCAGGTTCATGCTCGCGTTGCCGCGCGAAATCTGGAGCTGCTCCATGATGTCGTCGGTGCAGAGCGGCTCGCGCGTGACGAAGAGCAGCCCGTGAATCTCGGCCATGGTGCGGTTGATGCCCCAGTAGCCGCCCATTTCGCCCCAGCGTCGCACGAGCTGGTTTTTGGCGTTCGCGAGTGCGCTCTGCATATTGGACTCCCAGTAGTTTCAGTATCTTGCGAAAGATTTATAGACAGGTCGAGGCGGTCCGACAAGCGGCGGTTGTCGAGTGCGGGGCGTGCAGCGACCGAAACCCGCCGAGCGACGGCTCCGCGCGACGCCGCAAAATAGTCGTACTCAATCGAGCGCCGCGCGCAGTTCGCGCACGGCCGCCTCGTCCAATGCCCCGAATTCGGCGTCCGACGCGACCCCGAAGCCCAGCGGTGGCCGGCCGGCCGCGGCCGACGGATCGAGCGCCGCGCGGCGGCACGCGGCGTGAATCTGCCGAACGCCGGTGTGCGCCAGCAGCGCGACGACGTTGTCGGCCCGCACGCCGCCGCAAGCCATGATTTCGAGACGTCCGGCAGCCAGCAGTTCGAGCCGACGGACCAGGTCCGCCGCCGGCGAAGGCGGCGCAACGCGCGGCGCTTGACCCGACGTCAGCAGTCGCGTCGCGCCGCATCTGATGATCGCCTCCAACGCTTCGAGCGGTTGCGGCGTCAGATCGAAAGCGCGATGAAACACGAATTGCATCTCATCGGCCGCAGCGCGTAGCGCACGCGTTGCATCCTCGTCCACTCGGCCGTTCGGTCGCAGCACGCCGCTCACGACGCCCGCTGCGCCCGCGGCGCGTGCCTGCGCGATGTCGCGCCGCATGACGTCGAGCTCGCCGCGTGAATAGCAGAATCCACCCGGGCGCGGCCGGATCATGACCATGACCGGAATGCGCACCGCCTCGCAGACCGCGGCGATCTGGCCGGCGGACGGCGTCAGACCGCCGACGTCGAGCCCGGCGCAGAGCTCGATTCGATCGGCGCCCGCGCGCTGCGCCAGCACCGCGTCCTCGACCGACTCGAGCGCGATTTCGAGCAACCGAACCGCGCTCATCGTGAGCGCTCGAGAGCCGCCAGGCGGTCGAAGAAGCCGGGCACGCTCTTGCGCACGCAGTTCGCGTCGGCAATTGTCAATCCCGGAATTCGCAGCCCCGCGAGCGAAAAACTCATCGCCATGCGGTGGTCGTCGTAGGTCTCGATTCGCGCGGGGCTTGGCTGGGCAGGGGGGCGGATCGTGATGCCGTCGGGCTCGAGTTCCACCGCCGCGCCGAGCTTGGTGAGTTCGCAAGCCAGCGCCGCCAGCCGATCGGTTTCCTTCACCCGCAGGTTGCCGACATTGCGGATGCGCGTCGGCCCTTCGGCGAACAAGGAAAGCACGGCGAGCGTCTGCGCCGTGTCAGGCATGTCGTTCAGATCGACATCCACCCCGCGCAGCGCGCCCCCGCGACGGCTGATCGCGAGTTGCCCGGCGCCACGCTCGACGCAGCATCCCATCTCCGCGAGCACGTCGACAAAACGCACGTCGCCCTGCAGGCTGGCGTCGCTTAGACCGTCGACCTGCACGCGTCCGCCGCAGAGCGCCGCCGCGCCCCAGAAATAGGTGGCCGCGCTGGCGTCGGGCTCGATCTCGTAGTGTCCCGCACGGTAGCTCTGCCAGGCCGGCACCACTAAGCGACCGCTGCCGTCGCCGAGCAGCTCGACGCCCGCAGCGCGCATCGCCGCGATGGTCATGTCGAGATACGGCCGGCTGGGTACGCCGCCGCGCAGCTCGAGCAATACGTCCTGTCGGGCCAGCGGCGCTGCCAGCAGCAGCGCGCTCGCGAACTGACTCGATATCGCGCGCGAAAAAACGGCGTGTCCGCCAGGCAGGCCCGCAGCCGCGATCCGCAGCGGCGGAAATCCGGCCTGCCCGTCGTAGTCGATCTGCGCGCCCAGCTCGCGCAGCCCGTTCACCAGCGCCCCGATGGGGCGCTCGCGCATCCGCTCCGAACCGTCGATGCGAAACTGGCCCTGCGCCAGACAGCAGAAGGCTGTCAGAAAACGCATCACGGTTCCCGCGCCGCGCACATCCAACTCGGCCTCGTGCTCGGGAATCACGCCGCCGCAGCCGCTGACGCGCAGCAGATCGGGCGGCTCGGCGTCGATCGCGATGCCCAGTTGGCGCAGGTTTTCCGCCATCCGCGCGGAGTCGTCGGCGGTCGCGGCGCCGGCGAGCGTGCTGGCGCCGTCCGCGAGCGCGGCCATGAACAGGAAGCGATTGGTTAGGCTCTTCGAGCCGGGCGGCCGAGCGTGCGCGTTCAGCTCCGAGGCAGCCTTCGTGAAGTGCACGTCACCGCCGCGCCACTCGAAACTCATGCGACCCGCGCCACGCGGAAGAGCGCGGCGAATGTCCAGGCCAGCCGCCCGGCGTCGATACGCTCGTGTCCGCCATCCGTAAGCCGACCGAGATTCACGCTGGCGGCGTCGCCGCCCAGCCAGACGCGGCAATGGACCTCCGGTGCATCGACCAGTCGCACCAGCGCAGGCTCGCCCAGCCGCGGCGCTGCGTCGCGGCTGCCGACCGCGAGATCGCCCGGCTCGAACATGGGGCGCATGGCGTCGTCGCGCAGCCGCACCGCGAGCGCGTTTGGCAGCCATGTGCAAAGCTCGTCGCTCGCCAGGAAGTCGCGCGTGCCGCCGTCGATTGGCAGCCGCACGAGGCGCACACGCCGTGGCGCGTCGGCGCGCGCGGTCGCCGGTTCGCTCAGTGCGAGCAACTCGCCGCCTTCCGGCAGTGCCAGCCGCGCGGCCGCCGCAGGCTGCGCCGATTCCGCGCAGCTCTCGGGAAGTAGCGGCGGCAACTCATCCGCTTCAAAGACGGGGACCAGACGCGGCGCACGATCAGGCAGCTCTGGCGGCGGAGAAGCCTGGGGCTCGCGGCAGAGCAGATCGAGAAAGGCCTCGAGCGGCCGGGCGCGCCGCGGATCGTGCTCCAGTGCCTCGATCACGCGCGCCAGCAGCGCCTGATGCCGGCCGCGCGTGCCGCTGATGACCATCGTGCCGCGCGCGGCCACTCCCGTCAGCAGCCATTGCAGGTCTTCGCCGGTCGCTTCGCACATGCGAACCAGCACTTCGCCTGCGGGGACCTGCCCGCGCTCGAATTCAGCGTACGCCGCAGAAGAAACGCCCAGTCGCTCCGCGAACGCGGTCGCGCCGCGCGCGCCGAAATGCCGACGACGAATCTCGCGAATCCGCTCGCCCAGCGCTTTTCTAGCTTCACTCATGAGCGTTCGTCAGCCGGCGCGGCGGCCACCCGCGCGTTTGCAGTATAGCCCGTGCGATGTGCGGTTCAGGCGGATCCCAGCGCCTCGTCAGAATAGCGAGCCGCTTCCTCCGGGTTCATCAGATCGCGGACCGTTGGTGCGCGGCCGATCTGCAACATGCGCGCGATGTACGGCCGGCACGAGCGGCACACGCCGCCGCAGCCGAGCTTGTCGGCCACCGCGGCGGCGCTGCTGAGGCCCAGCTTGCGGGCCTCGACCAGCACTTCGTCGAGCGACCTGTCCGTGCAGACGCATCGCAGAAAGATCATGGCAGAAGTCTAGCGTCGCGAACAGGGTGCATCGGCGTGTCGCTGCACGCCGCTGCGGGCGGGCCGCGAACCGGAGTCGGTCGCATGGGCCTTTCGGCCCGTGATCAGCCGAGAATGCGGCCAAGTGCCACCGCTATGCCAGCGGTGGAGAACCAGCCGCCAGGCGGTAGGGCGGACGCCGGCATTCTGATCCGAGCCCCGAAGGTGACCGAGGGGTTGAACTACGGCGCGACACCGGCCCTGGCCGGTCGAACACTGCTCATTGAGCAGCGGTGCTCGGGCCAATCTGCATGATCGAACCTTGATTTCCGCTGCGCGGGAATGAAGGGGACGGGCAGGATTCCCATCCCACCCAGACCAAGGATCGATCCTGGTGCGAGAATCCCTTCTCGATCCTGGTGCGAGAATCCCTTCTCGCACCGCCGCGACAATCTTCCTACGCTGCTCGCTTTTCGCACCAACGCACCCACCGCAAGGGCGACTTTCTTCCATGCTGCTACGAAAATCCAGCGCGACAGGGTGCGCGCGCCTTCGGTGCTGCAACGCCCGCGCCTTCGGTGCTGCAACGCCCGCGCCTTCGGTGCTGCAACGCCCGCGCCATTTTCATCCACCCGGGCGAAGCCGCCTTCATGGGGCCTTGCGCCTTGATTCCCGCTCCGCGGGAATGAAGGGGACGGGCGCGGACGCCCATCCCACCAAGACAAAAGCGGCGCAGGCGCTGACGCTGGCCATCTCACCCAGATTGAAGTCGGTCGACCCGATCGGGGCCTGCGGCTTGAGGCGTGGTGCGAGAAGGGATTCTCGCACCAGGCTCGCCACGCCGAGCACCGTCGCCGTGAAAGACCGACCGGCCTGGAGCCCGGTCCCCCAGCGCGCCGCTTCTTGGTTGCTGCGAGAATTCGCGGCTCGGCAAGAACCGACGCAGGCGCCCCGCCTACCTCGCCATGCCGCCGCCGCTTGCAGCGCGGCACGCCGTCCGCTCCAATCTACGTCAGGCAGACACAGATGAAGGGAGCGTCGCAGTGGCTCAACTCACGATGGTGGAAGCGCTGAATCTCGCCCTGACCGAGGCCATGCGCGACGATCGCAATGTGCTGGTGATGGGCGAAGACGTCGGGCAGGACGAGGGCGTATTTCGCGTCACGAAGGGCCTGCTCGCCGAGTTCGGCGAAAACCGCTGTATCGACACGCCGCTGGCCGAGGCCGGGATCGTGGGTGCGGCGATCGGGCTGTGTCTGAAGGGGTTTCTGCCGGTCTGCGAGATGCAGTTTGACGGCTTTTCCTACCAGGCGTTTCACCACGTCGAAGGGCACGTGCGGCGGATGCGCAACCGCACGCGCGGCCGGTTCACGTGTCCGCTCGTGATCCGCATGCCGTACGGCGCGGGCATCCGTGCCATCGAGCACCACAGCGAGCAGCCCGAGGCCCTCTACGCGCATCTGGCAGGTCTGAAGGTCGTGCTGCCGAGCAGCCCGCGCAACGCGCGCGCCCTGCTGCGCGAGGCGATTTTCTGCCCCGACCCGGTGATCTTCCTTGAGCCCAAGGCGCTCTATCGCGCGTTTCGCGAGGAGGTGCCCGACGAGCCTGAGACGCTGCCGATCGGCAAGGGCCGCGTGGCGCGACCCGGCAAGGACGTCACGATCGTTACGTACGGTCCGACGACGCGCACCGCGCTCGAAGCCGCGGACGAACTGGCCGACGATTACAACGTCGACGCCGAGGTGCTCGATCTGCTGAGCGTGGCGCCGCTCGATTCCGACCTGATCCAGGAATCGGTTCGCCGCACGGGGCGCGCGGTGGTCGTGCACGAGGCGCCGCGGCACTGCGGCGTGGGCGGCGAGATCGTCGCGCGGATCGTCGAGGAGAGCCTGATGTATCTCGAGGCTCCGATCAAGCGTGTGACGGGCTGGGACATGGCGATGCCGTTCTTCGCGAACGAGCGGCACTTCATTCCCGACCCCGGCCGGATCATCAAGGCGACGATGGAGACGGTGGAGTTTTAGCGCTGCGCGCGGCGGGGGCTTGAGTTCGTAGTCGTCGCGCGCTGGAGTTCATGGCGTAGCGCGACAGGCGCGATCCGGTGAGCCGAGCATGCTTACGCGGAGTACCGCGAATGCACGCCACCCAAGCCACCCGGACGACGGCGTCGCATGCCTCCCGCTGCTAATCCCGGCACTCGCCGAACGCGGCCAGCATGATCCCCAGATCTGACAGGTCGGTGTCGCCGTCGCGATCGGCGTCGCCGGCGCAGTCGCCGCTCGTGCAGTTGAAGTCGGCCAGCAGCACGCCCACGTCGCTCAGGTCGATGCAGCCGCTGAAATCCAGGTCGCCGGTGATGAACGGCGTGACCTGTCCGGCGATCACATACACCGTGCCGCGCTGGGCGGCGTCCCACGCCGCGGTGATCAGGAAATCCTCGCGGCCGTCGTCGTTCAGATCGTCGATTCCCGCTGCGTCGAAGCCGAAAGTGGCGCCGGCGATGTCGTGGGTCATCGTCTGCAGGGCCAGCCCGGTGCGGCCGGAATAGACGAACACCTTGCCGGCCTGCGTGCCGCCGATGTTGCTGACCCACGCCGCGAGCACGAGGTCTGCGTGACCGTCGTTGTCGAGATCGGGCGTCATCTCACCGAGCCCGAAGCCGCCGGAGCCGTCGCCGCTGAGGCTCCAGATTTTCGCGAGCGTGGCTCCGGAGAAGACGTGGGCGCGGTTGGCGTTGAAGTCCGCGACATAGAAATCGGGCACTCCGTCGGCGTCGACGTCATCGCCCCCGTCGGCGAAAAATTGGCCGAAGGAGAAGGAAGGCGTGCCGGGGGTGAGCGTCGTGCCGCGGATGCACGCGGCGCCGTCGTAACTGTGCGGATAGGCGCGGCCATTGGTTTGAATACCGGCGTTGTCGGCCCCGACGACATAGTCGCTGCGGCCGTCGAAGTCGCGATCACCGATGAAGGACAGCGAGTTGCCGAACTGGTCGCCCGCGTCGACGCCGTCCGCCGTGCAGAGCAGCGCGCGGCTCGCGCCGGAGTACAGGTAGACGCGTCCCGCGTCGGTCCCGGTTGCGTCGTGCAGCGGAGCGCCGACTAGCAAGTCCGGCACGCCGTCGAAATCGACATCGCCGCCGCCGACGGCGCGGGTGCCGAACTGGTCGCCGGAGACTTCGCCCTGGAAGGTGTGCAGCAGCGCGCCATCCACGCCCGAATGCAGCGTGGCCTGGCCGCGCAGCGTGAACGGTGTGCCGACGATGAAGTCGGGAATGTCGTCGCCGTCGACGTCGCCGACCGGATTCGAGCTGAAGCCGAACCAGGTGCCCGCAATGGCGCCATCGAGGTGATACAGCTCGGCGCCGGTCGCCCCGGAGTAGACGTAGACGCGGCCGGAATCGACGCCCGCCGAATCGTGCGTCGGCGCCGAGACGATGAAGTCAGGCGCGCCGTCGCCGTCGATGTCTCCCAGCACGCGCGCTTCCCAGCCGAATTGGTCGCCCGCGGCTTCGCCCAGCAGCGTGTGGATCGCAACGCAGCCTTCGGTGCATTGTGCCGCGGCGCGCGCAGAGGCGAGCAGAGTCAACGCAACGCAGGCGCAGAAAACGATTGACGGACTGAGCGCGTGCATGAAACCCCCCGAACGTGTGGCGGCGAAGGCACTCGACGCGGAGCGACGCGGAAGCGTCCCAGGGCCGCAAGCTCCGGTTCCTAGAGGACGCCGGTCAGCAAGCGCCCCTGTCGAATTTCGCGCGGGGGCGTAAGTCAGTAGAGATAGCGGACGCAGAGCACGAGCCACAGCAGGCTCAGGACGTCCACCACGACGCCCGCGACGATCATGGTGCGCAGCGGCACCAGCCCGGTCCCATACACGATCGCGTTCGGCGGCGTGGAGATCGGCAGCGCGAAGCCGAGGCTCGCGGCGAGCGCGACGAGGCAGACCAGTTGCGCCGGATCGATTCCGGTCGCAGGACCAAGCGATGCCGCCAGCGGAATGAGCAGCGCGGCGGTTGCGGTGTTGCTCGTGAGTTCGCTCAGGAGCACCGTGACCGCGCCGACGGCGAGGAATGTCGCGGTGGCGGGCCAGTTGAGCTGGCCAAGGGCCTCTGCGAGCGCGCGTCCGGCGCCGCTTTTCTCGAGCGCCGCGCCCAGGCACAGGCCGCCCGCGATCAGAAAGAGCGTGTCCCAGTCGATGGCAAGGAAGTCGCGGCGCTGGAGCACGGCCGGCCCCGCAGGCCGAATGCGCAGGAAGAACAGCAGCACCGACGCGGCCAGCGGCGGAAGGAACTCGGGCAGGTACGCGCGAATCCAAGCGTGGATTTGCACGTCGGCGATCGGGTCGAGCGATTTGAGCAGCCACGGGGGCGCGCTGAGCGCTGTGCCGAGCGTCGCGATGGTGTCGCCGACGGATGTGGCGCTGAGCACGACGCCCGTGCCGAGCCAGACCAGCGCCGTCATCGTGAAGGCGGCAATCGCGGCCCGGCGCGCGAACGGCGTCGTTTCGGGCGGGTCATCGAGCGCGGCATGCGTGGACAGGTGCGCCGGTGTCGCGACGGTCGCGGGCAAGCTGCGCGCGCGCGACGCGCGCGAGAACAGCAACAGCACCGCCCAGCCGATGACCGTCGTACCCAGCCACGCGGGCAGGCCGAACCCCAGCCACGCGACGAAGTTCATCTGCGGATCAAGCTGCTTAATCTGCGCGTAGCCCATGAAATTCGGCGCCGTGCCCACCGGCGTCGCAAGCCCGCCGAACGTCGCGCCGTAGGTGAGCGCCAGCAGCGGTGCCGCCGTAGCGCCGCAGCCGCGCGCCAGCGGCGTCACCAGCGGCAGCAGCAGCGCTGCGACCGCGGTGTTGTTCTGAATCGTCGACAGCGTGCCCGCGAGCAGCAGCACCGCGCCGGAGAGCGCGATCGGACTCTGCGCAGCGCGTCGCAGCGCCGCGGACGCCAGCAATCCGTCGAAGATTCGGTGCTTTTCGAGCGCTCGGGCGAGCAGAAATGCGCCGAGGAACAAGAACACGATCGGGTTGCCCCAGGCCGCGAGCGCGTCGGCCCACGTGAGCACTCCGCTCAAGCCGGCGAGCAGCGGAATCGCCAGGGCCACAACGCCCAGCGGCGCAACCTCGGAAATCCACAGGATCAGCGCCACTGCGGTCAGGGCTGTTGCACGGCGGACGCTCGGTTCGCTGTGCCAGGGGGCGCTCGCGATCGCGACGCAGCAGACGAGAACGCCAATCCAGAGCCAATGCCGACCGTTCACGAACCGCTCAAACCGGCGGACGGCTTGACCGCGGGCCGCGCCTGGGACGCGTCGGGCCTCGCCGGCTGTGATTCCTCGAGCGCCTTGAGCATCTCGTCGTGCAATGCGGCGCCGCGCGCCACCCACGCCTCGCGCCGCTGCCGCGCCCACTCCGGCGGATGCTCGCGCTGCATCCAGAGCGGCTGCGGCGTCTGAAGGCCGCGTCGGGCGAGGTCGGTGAATTCGACCACCATGCTGGCACGGTCGAACGCGGACATGTCGTGAATCTCGCCCATATGAATGCAGTCGGTGGGGCAGGGCTCGATGCACAGCGCGCAGAACATGCACTTCGAGTAGTCGATCGCGAAGCGCTCGAGCGCTCCGCCGCGTGCCACGCCGCTGGATTTGTCGATCTTGCGCGGGCCGGTCTTTTCGATGTAGATGCAGTCGACCGGACAGGCCTTGGCGCAGAGGTCGCAGGCGATGCACTTCTCGATCTCGAAGAAGTGAAAACCGCGAAAGCGCGCCTGAAGCGCCGCGGGAGCATCGGGATACTGCAGCGTCACCGGTGCGGCGAACGCATAGCGCAGCGTGATGCGCATTCCGACGGCGATGGTGTAGATCGCGCGGAACAGGTCGCGAAAGTACCGGCGCAAAGCGCCCTCACTCGCTCAGGAACGACTCTAGGTCGTGGTCTCGACCGAGTCGAACAGGCCCGAGATCACGCTCGAGAGAACGGTGAAGAACACGTTCTCGAAGACGGCCGTCCCGATGGCTGCGGCGCAGCCGGCCAACTGAAACACGACCGAACCCGACGCGACCAGCCCGGCGATCTTCCACATCTTGCGAGTCATACCAGCTCCATCCGGCACTTGGTTCTCAGACACTCAGACCAGTCGGCGACTATAACCGGCGCGGCGTCGCGGGCAAGTGGGCCGGCGGCCGGCGGCGGGTCGTCGCGCCTAAGGCGAGCCTGCGAAATGAGTTGGGATCGGCCGCCGCGCTCGCAATTTCGGGGCGATGTCGCTATCATGCTCGGTTCGCTTGGCTGAACGCCGGACCCGGCGCGGCCCGCGATCGTGAGTCAGGGCCGCAGGCGCACTCGGAGTGATTGATGATCAAGGCGTTCGACCTAAAAAAAGGCAAGATTATCCAGCACAACAAAGACCTGTACTCCGTCCACGAAGTCACGATCATGTCGAAGGGCAACTGGCGGAGCTACATGCAGGTCAAGCTGCGGCACATCAAGAGCGGCCGCATGATCGACGAGCGCTTCTCGACCGACGACAAGATCGAGACGCCTTTCGTCGAGACCAAGGAATTCGAATACCTCTACAAGGAGGGCGACGGATTCGTTCTGATGGATAAGTCGACCTTCGATCAGATCACCGTGCCCAGCGACGTCATGGGCGACGCCGACGAATACCTGAAGGGCAACGAGTCGGTGGTCTGCCAGTTCATCGACGGCCGCATTGCCGCCATCGAGTTGCCGAACACCGTCGAGCTCAAGGTCGTCGACACGCCGCCGGTTGTGAAGGGTGCGACCGCGACGAATCAGACCAAGGACGCCGAGCTCGAGACCGGATTGCGCATTCGCGTGCCGCCGTTCATCGAGATCGGCGAGATGGTTCGCGTCGACACCCGCAGCGGCGAGTATCTGGAGCGCGCGAAGTAGCCGCGATTGCGCGATTGACGCGCGGCGACGGCGGCATAGAATGTCTGCGCCTCGGCTAGGCCGGGGCGACTGTGGGGCCGTAGCTCAATTGGTTCAGAGCGCCGCCCTGTCACGGCGGAGGTTGCGGGTTCGAGCCCCGTCGGCCTCGTCTTCTCCCCACAGATCCGCGACGACTCCGTGCCGCGAATGCGGCCTCGGGTGCGTCGTTTGCACGCCGCCGGGTGAGTTTCTCTCGACGAAACGATACAATGTGCCCTTTTCGGGTAGCGGGCATGGGAGTCCGCCGACCCAGGTCAGCCCGCATCACTCGCGCGGGCGCGTGGAGGCATCTCGCGTGAATTTGCATTCGGTGCAGCCCAGCCGCTTTGGTCTCGATACGGTCGGTCTTTCGCATCGCGGCGCGCAGTGGTGGAACTTGCGGCCGCCGGCGCTGATTGCCGAGTCGCTGCGGCGCGGCGAAGGCGTGCTGAGCGATCGCGGGGCGCTGGTTGCGATCACCAAACCGCGCACCGGTCGCAGCCCGAAAGACAAATTCGTGGTGCGCGAGCCGGGCTCCGAGAAGCACGTGCACTGGGGTGATGTGAATGTCGCCATGAGCGATGAGCAGTTCGAGCGGTTGCGGGCCAAGGTGTTCGCGCATCTGGCGGCGCGCGACGTGTTCGTGCAGGACCTCTATGCCGGCGCCGACGCAGCGCACCGTCTGCGGGTTCGCTTCGTGAATGAGTTCGCGTGGCACAACCTGTTCGTGAGGCAGTTGTTCGTGCGGCCCGCGGAGCAGGAAACCGCCGACTTTCAGCCTGATTTTACGGTCGTGGGCGCGCCGACGTTCGCCGCCGACCCCGCTGCCGACGGCACGAAGTCGGACGCGTTCATCGCGATCCACTTTGCGAAACGCATGGTGCTGGTCGCGGGCACGCGCTACGCCGGCGAGCTGAAGAAATCGATCTTCACCATCCTGAACTATCTGCTGCCGCTCAAGGGCGTGATGTCGATGCACTGCTCGGCGAACATCGGCGGCGGCGGAGACGTGGCGCTGTTCTTCGGGTTATCCGGCACGGGCAAAACCACGCTTTCCGCGGACCCCAAGCGCGGCCTGATCGGAGACGACGAACACGGCTGGTCCGACAACGGCGTCTTCAATTTCGAAGGCGGCTGTTACGCCAAATGCATCAACCTCTCGGCCGAGTACGAGCCGCAGATTCACGGCGCGGTGCGCTTCGGCAGCGTGCTCGAAAACGTGGTACTCGATCCGGCCAGCGGCGAGCCGCGGTATGAGGACGGCTCGATCACCGAGAACACGCGTTGCGCGTATCCGCTGCACTTCATCGACAACGCGGTCGAGCCGTCGGTCGGCGGTCATCCGCGCAACATCATCTTCCTGACCTGTGACGCGTTCGGCGTGCTGCCGCCGGTTTCGCGTCTTACGCCGGCGCAGGCCATGTATCACTTCCTGAGCGGATACACGGCGAAGGTCGCGGGAACCGAGGCCGGCATCACTGAGCCGCAGGTCACGTTCAGCACGTGCTTCGGCGCGCCGTTCATGGTGCTCGACCCCAGCGTCTACGCCGACCTGCTCGGCAAGAAGATCGCCGCGCATCGCGCGCGCGTTTGGCTGATCAATACCGGCTGGACGGGCGGGCCCTACGGCGTGGGGCATCGCTTCAAACTGCCCTACACACGTGCCATCGTCTCGGCCGTGCTCGAAGGCAAGCTCGACGAGGTCAACTACGATCATCATCCGGTGTTCCACCTCGCGATGCCGCATAGTTGCCCGGGCGTGCCGTCCGACGTGCTCAACCCGCGGCACACGTGGCGCGACCCGTCCGCGTACGACACGAAGGCGCGCGACCTCGCCGATCGCTTCGTAAAGAACTTCGCGAAATTCGCGTCGGCGTCGGCGGAGATTCGCGGCGCCGGCCCGACGGTGGCATAACTGAGTGCCCCGCGTCGGCCGCGAACCGCACCGACAATCGAGCACCGGCATCTCATCGCAGTCCGGCCTCGGTGCGGGGTTCGGGGCGCTGCGCGCAGCATTGGGCCTGAGCAATTCGCGAAGGCTGGCGCTCGTGCTCGCGCCGCTGGCCGGCGCATGCGAGCCGGCGCCTACCGCGAACCCGCTCGCGGATCAGGATCAGGTGAAGGCCGTCGCGTCGCGCCCGTCGCCCGCCGCGACAGCACGCGCCGCAGCCGACGAGTTGCTCGAACTGCGCCGTACCCGCAACTACGATGCGATCGCGCGGCGGGTGCTTGAGCCGCACGGCCCGGACGTCGCTGCAACGCTTGCCGCCGTCGATGAATTCCTGTCGGAGAATGAGCGGCTGGTGCGCTGGCTGCGCGATGAGATCGACCCCGCCGCGGCCCGCGCCGTCGATCAGGGGCAGTTCGGCCGTCACCTCGATCTGTTCAGCCAACTTGTGGAGTTGCGCGACGTCTCGGCGACCGAATCAGAAGCAACCGTCGTCTTCATCGTCGACAATCAGTTGCCGCTGCGGCGTTGCCGGCTCGTGCGCGTCGGCGGCGATTGGCGCTACGACGCAGGCGACGGCTTTCACGCGACGCTGCCGTCGGCCTTCACCACGATGGCGGCCGGGCTGCGCGAGTTGCGCACACGTCTCGCGGAACCTGCCGCCCGCGCGGTGCTCCGCGCCGATCCGCAACGAGCGCTGCAGGAAGTGGCAGCGGCGCTTGAGCCTGGCGCGCGCCTGCTGCGGCCGGCAACCGCGCCCGTTCCATAGACTGGAAACCCTCGCGGCGCCGACGGTCGAAACCGTCGGGCCGCGCAGGTCGTAGGTCAGCTCGGTGCGTGCAGCACTATCGCCCGCTGCGCCGCCGCGGCCGCATCGCCGCCAGACCCAGCCACATCAGCGGCAGCATGCCGAACAGTCCCGAACCGCACAGACCGGTCCGAGCCGGCGCGTCGTCCTCGTCGGCGGTGTCGTTGCCCGTCGAGTCGTCGTTCGTAACAGGCGTCGAGGTGTCGCCGTCGTCCGTGCTCGGGGCATCGGGCGCGCCCGCTCCCGTGTCCGGGTCGTCCGTCGGCGTCGGCGGAATTGGCTCCTCGCGCGGCGTCGAGGGCGTGGTCGGCGTCGTCGGAGTGTTCGGCGGCGCCGGCGTCACGTCGCACGTGTCACCCACTCCGTCGCGGTCCGCGTCGCGTTGATCGGAATTCGACACCGTCGGGCAGTTGTCGCAGGCATCGCCCACGCCGTCGCCGTCGCTGTCACGCTGATCGGCGTTGCGCGAGTCGAGGCAATTGTCGCACGGGTTGCCGATGCCGTCGCCGTCGCCGTCGCCCTGATCAGCATTGGCGTTGTCGGGGCAGTTGTCGCAGCCGTCGTTCACAAGGTCCAGATCGCCGTCCGCGTCGCATTCGTCGATGACGCCGTTGCTGTCGCAGTCCAGCTCGGCGTCGACCGCGATATCCAGGTCATCGGGGAGGAAATTCGCGTTGCAGTCCGGGTCGCAGTCGTCGAGCAGCCCGTTGGCGTTGCGATCGAGCGACACGTCCGCCGCAACGATCTCCACCGCCAGCCTAAACGATGAGCCGAAGCTCCAGTTCGTGCCCGGGCATTCCTGCGCCACGGCGTAGCCGGCGAACGGCGCGTACTCCGAGCTCAGCCAGGCGAAGTTGCTGTCGTTGCCGATCGTGTTGTTGTAGATCTCGACGAAGTAGCTGCCGGGTTGCAGTTCCACCGGCTCGTTCAGCGTCAGCTTGATGTCGTACACCGGCAGCCCGAACACGGTCTGCGTCGTGGCGACGATCGCCGCCGGCGCTGATTCGTGCGTGCTCAGCGTTTCGCCGGGCCGGCCGAAGCTGTCCGTGTGGAAGCGAATCGTGAAATCGTCGTTACCCGGCTGGCCGCTGTCGAAGTACGTGCCCCAGATACGAATCGACTCGATCTCGCGCGGCATAGACAGCGCGAACGAAACCGCGCGCGAGCGCGGCGGATAGAGCACGTCGGTGTAGTCCGCGTCGGCGATAACGGCCGTGTACCCGACGGGGCCCTGCGATTCGATGATCGAGCTGACGGCTCGCAGGTTTGCTTCGACGTCGTCCGGCAGGCCGTTTCCGTTGCAGTCGTCCGAGTTGCCGCAGCCAAACACCTCGACGTCGTCGACGTACCAGCCGCGCGCGCCGACGCAACTGTCCTTGCCGAGTTCAAAGCGGAACCGCACCTGATCGCCGGGCTCGGCCAGGTCTCCCAGATAGGCGAGCGACTGCACCCAGGCCCCGCCCGATCCGCCGAACGACGGCTGGCCCGCGAGCGGATTGAGATTGCCGCCCAGCACGCTGACCAACGGGTTGTTGTAGGGGTTGTACGAGAATTCCTCGGTCGGAATCAGCGTCCACGCGCCGCCGTTCACGCTGATCTTCACGTTGCCGCCGTCGTAGCCGCTCTCGGTCTCGGCGAAGTGCCGAAACGCCAGCGTCGGCAGGTTGATCGAAGTCGGCAGCGTGATCACCGGACTGGTCAGGGCGTGCACCGCGGCCTCGAACGTCGTCACGCAGTCGCCGAGCGATTCATTCGACGCGAAGTACGCGGTACCCGGACGCGCTTCGGGCAGCACCGAGCGCAGCTCCCAGACGTACGGCGTGGACGGTGCGCCGACGATGATTGCTGAAGTCCAGCCGGCGGAGCCAGTCTCAAAATCCTCAAAGAAGACCGTCGTTCGCGGACTGCAAAGCTCCGGCTCGACCGGGTTCAGGCTGGGCAGCACGTCGCCGCAGCGCCCGCCGGTGTCGAGTTCCGTCGCGAGCAGGGCGTTCTCGACGTCGACCGCGTCGTCGGCCGTGAACAGGCTGTCGCTCGGCAGCCCGGTGCGCGGATCGTTGGGATAGGTGCCGACCAGATCGAGCGCCGCCTGGCGCAGGCACTGATACGCGATCTCGAAGTCGGTGGTGGGCGTCATGTACGCCGAGAGCGCGCGGTAAACGACCGCGCCCGACTTGATCGGCCCGACGCCCTTCACGTTGTAGCCATTGAAGTTCTTGCCGTCGGTCATGATCGCGAAGCAGTGATTCATGACGCCGCTGCCGAAATGCACGCCGCCGCCGTCGAAGTACTGGCACAGTTGCAGGTCGCTGTTCGCGCGATCCGGGTCGCCGCCGCAGGTGGGGTCCCACATGTCGCGGATGGCTCCGCCGAACGCCCACGAGTCCTCGCCGACGAGCCAGCGAATGCCGTCGCCGCAGACGGCGCGCTCGTTCGGTTCATCGGTGCCCGGGCCCGAGCCGTGCGTCGGCCAGGGCGTGCCGCCCGGCGGACCTGCGAATGCCGCGTCGCCGTTAAACATGTCGACCAGTTCGCCGAAGATGTCGGACATCGACTCGTTGAGCTGGCCCGGCTGATTCTGGTACACGAGGTTCGCGGTGAACTCAGTGACGCCGTGGGAGTATTCATGCGCCACAACGTCGTCGCTGGTGACGCCGGTGCAGAAGGACATGCCGGCGCCGGCGCCCGCCCAGAAGGCGTTGGGGCAGCCGCCCGCGATGTTCACCGTCGACCGCACGGTCAAGCCCCGATCGTCCTGTCCGTCGCGGCCGAACGCGCGCCAGAAGTAGTCGTAGGTGTCGCCGGAGTAGTCGTACGCGTTGTTTACGTCCGGGTCGAGCGTGGGTTCGCTGCCTTCGCCGCGCGCCAGCACGATGTTTCCGTACGAGTGATTCGCGTTGTAGACCTCGCGATTGCGAATCGTCGGCGACAGCCGCCACCGATCGAGCGCCACGCCCTGGTGCGCGTCGATGAACTGCGCCTCGCGAACGCCCTGCGCATCCTGCAGCACGACCTGATAAACCAGCCGCGCGCCGCGCGCCGGATCGCCGTACCACGCCGGATCGACGATCGTCAGCTCGCTGTATTCGATCACCGGCTGCACCAGCCCGGACTCCGCGAACGCGAGTTGCTCCGCATCCTGAAGCGGGTAGGTCGGCTCGACCGAGAGCTTCGAGGGCACCGGCAGAACCGGTCCGCTGGCCGCGATAAAGTCGCCCGCCGCGTCGCGATGCAGCCGCAGGCTGCCTCCGAAGACCGGTACGCCGCGATGAATCTGTGTGTAGCGTGTGACCAGGCCGCCGAGTGAGTCGGACTCCTCGCCGACAAACGCCAGTTGCTCGTCCGGCGAGGTGACTCCGAGTGCGGCGCCGTATTGCGCGAGAAACGTTGCGGGTTGCGGCTTGGCGTCTTGCGGCGCCGGCGTAAGGTTGAACACACGGCCGGCCGCGGGCGTCACGATCGTCGCTGCTCCGGTGCGGCTCGAGCGCTGCACCGTGGTCGGCGAGAGCTGTGCCTCGGAGGGCGTTGATAGCCCGCTGGTCACCAGCAGAGAGAAAAGACCGGCCCGGGCGACAAGAAGATTGCGCATGAACGCTCCCCGTAGAACTCGATGGCTCTAGTACGGCCGAACCGCCGGCGAACCCGGCTGCCCCCTCGTCATCGCTCCAGATTCCCACATTCGCGGATCGATTGCAAGCGCAAGCCGCAATCCGTGCTCGCCGAATCGCGGCCGATAAGCCCCGCGGGCATCGTCGTTACACTGCGCGGCGTCGGAGTAGCCGCATGCACGAGTACGAAAAACTAGGGGCGTTCTACCTCGGCCGCGAATACGACCTGGCGCAGCGGCGCCGCCTCGATCCGCTCGTGCTCTACGACTCGAAAGACCTCGTTACGCACGCGGTCTGCGTCGGCATGACCGGCAGCGGCAAGACCGGCCTCTGCATCGGGCTGCTCGAAGAAGCGGCCATCGACGGCATACCAGCGATCGTGATCGATCCCAAAGGCGACCTGCCCAACCTGCTGCTGAACTTCCCCGGTCTTTCCGCCGAGGCGTTCGCGCCCTGGGTCAACGCCGACGACGCGCGCAAGGCGGGCCTCGGCGTGCCCGAGTTCGCGCAGCGCGAGGCCGATCGCTGGCGCGCCGGGCTCGCCGAATGGGGACAGGACGCGGCCCGGGTCGAACGCCTGCGCGCCGCCGCCGAGTTCGCCGTCTACACCCCCGGCAGCAGCGCCGGCCTGCCCGTCTCGCTGTTGCGCTCGTTTGATGCTCCGCCGGCGGCGCTGCGCGAGGAAGCCGATCTCTATCGCGAGCGGCTGACCACCACCGCCACCAGCCTGCTCGGCCTGCTGGGCGTGGATGCCGATCCGCTGCGCAGCCGCGAGCACATTCTGATCTCCACGCTGCTCGATCACGCCTGGCGCGCCGACCGCGGCGTCGATCTCGCCGCACTGGTCCAACTGGTGCAGTCTCCGCCGTTCACGCGAGTGGGCGTGATGGACCTTGAGGCGTTCTACCCGGCCGCGGAACGATTTCCGCTGGCGATGGCGCTGAATAACCTGATCGCGTCGCCGACGTTCGCGAGCTGGACCGCCGGGCCGCCGCTCGATGTGCAGTCGCTGCTCTACACGCCGCAGGGCCGGCCGCGCGTGGCGATCTTCTCGATCGCGCACCTGGCCGACGCCGAGCGGATGTTCTTCGTCTCGACGCTGCTGAATCACGTGCTGGGTTGGGTACGTCGTCAGTCCGGCACCACGAGCCTGCGCGCGATTCTGTACATGGATGAGATCGCGGGCTATTGCCCGCCGGTGGCTAGCGTTCCGAGCAAGGCGCCGCTGCTGCTGCTGATGAAGCAGGCGCGGGCGTTCGGCCTGGGCGTCGTGCTCGCGACGCAGAACCCGGTCGACCTTGACTACAAGGGGCTGGCCAACGCCGGCACCTGGTTCATCGGTCGCATGCAGACCGAGCGCGACAAGGAGCGCGTGCTCGACGGCCTGGCCGGGGCCGCCGCCGCGTCCGCCGCACGCTTCGACCGCGAGGGCATGAGCCAGGCGCTCTCGCAGTTGAGCGGCCGAAAATTCGTGCTCAGCAACGTGCACGACGATGCGCCGTGCATCTTCGAAACCCGCTGGACGCTTTCGTACCTGCGCGGGCCGCTGACGCGCGAGCAGATACGTCAGTTGCCGCAGCCGCGCGCCGAGGAAGCTGCGCCCGCGCCGCGCGTGTCGCCTGCGGCGCACGCAGCGCCCGCGCCGTCACCCGCGGTGACCGGGTCGCGCCCGATCGCGCCGCCGCCGGTGCTGCCGACCGGCGTTGCACAGTTCTTCGCGCCGCTCCGGCTGGCGCAACCTGCCGACGCCGTTCTGCAATACGAACCGATGCTGCTCGGGTCGGCTTCCGTCTTTTTCTCCGACGCCAAGCTCGACGTTGAATTCGAGCGGCTCGTCACGCGCGTCACCCAGATCGTCGACGGCCCGATCCCCGTCGACTGGCAGAATGCGTCGGAGTCGGCGCTGCGCGAGACCGAGCTCGAGGCCAAACCCGCCGCCGAGGCCCGCTTCGTGACGCTGCCGCCCGACGCCGGCAAAGCCCGCTCCTACGACGCATGGCGAAGGGAGTTTGTCGAGGCGCTCTTCCGCGGCCTGCGGCTGGAACTGCTTCACAGCCCGTCGCTGAAGCTCACCGCACGCGACGATGAGCCCGAACGCGATTTCCGCGCCCGGCTGGCGCTGGCGGCGCACGAGCAGCGGGACGCGCGCGTGGAAAAACTGCGCGCGAAATACGCTCCCAAGCTCGCCGCACTCGAACAGCGGTTGGCGCGCGCAGAACAGACCGTGGAAACGCAGCGCGCGCAGGCTCAGGAGTCCCAGGTTTCGAGCGCCGTTTCGATCGGGTCGACGTTGCTCTCGGTCTTCCTCGGTCGCAAGAAGACGAGTGTGGCCAATGTCAGCCGCGCCGGGACGGCCATCCGCGGGGTTGGCCGCGCGCGGCGCGAAGCCGGCGATGTCGAACGCGCGACGGAGGCCATGCAGCGCGCACAACAGCAGTTGACCGAACTGGAGGCGGAATTCAACGCCGAGGTCGACGCCCTGAGCGCCGAGAACACCGCCGCGTCGAACGACCTCGAGACGGTAGTCGTCAAGCCGCGAAAGTCGAACATTCGCGTGCGGCTGGTGACGCTGGTGTGGCTGCCGACGTGGCTCGACCTGCACGGTCACGCCACGCCGGCGTGGGCGCCCGAGCCCTGACGCAGCGTTGCGGGAATCGCCGGCGAAGTTCGCGCCGATGCGCTATTTCGCCGCGGCGGCCTTTTCCTTGGTGAAGTAGTTGCCGCCGAACTTCTTCTGGAAGCGCTCGACGCGGCCGGCGGTGTCGACGAACTTCTGCTTGCCGCTGTAGAACGGGTGGCAGTTCGCGCAGATGTCGACGTGCAGTTCGGGTTTCGTGGCGCGGGTCTGGAAGCGATTGCCGCACGCACAATGCACGTTGCAGTCGACGTACGCGGGGTGAATCTTCTCTTTCATGGTTGCGTCCTCAAAAATTTCGCAGACCGAGCAGTATAGCCGGCTCCCGCGTCGGCGACAACCGCCGCCGCGTTGTCCGACTCCACGTACCGCCCCGGGTTCGTGACAGGTTTTGACAGCCAAGTGACAGTCTGCCAACAACTTACGGTGAACAATCTCTCTTGACGCCCTCCACACAGCTCCCTAACGTACCTCCGGCGCGTCTGAGGGTGCAGGAGCTTCCATGGCATTGGCTTCCGGAACAGCCTCGTTCCAGCGGTTTTCCTTTGGCGGCAACGCACCGGCGGAGCTTTCGTCCGAATGGCTGGCCGCGATGCAGTCGCGCATCTTCGGCTCCATGCCGCCTCAGAGCGATGACGTGCAGGTTGGTTGGATCGGCCCGCGGCACTTGTTCGAGACCGATCTGCGGCCGGAAATCATCGGAATCGGCGCATTCGCCCACTTGGCGCTGCGAACCGATCGCCTGCGGACTCCGCCCGCCGTGCTTCGTGCTTACATCCGTCAGGAAGAAGACGCGGCGCGCGAGGTGGCCGGCCGCGACGTGCTTTCGCGCGCCGAACGCAAGCGTGCCCGCGAGGCGGCGGGATTGCGCGCCGAACAGGAATCGCGCAGCGGCGCATTTCGTCGCATGCAGAGCTATCCCGTCTTGATCGATTTCGAGTCGCGCATGGTGCTGCTGGGCGGTGGCGGCGCGCTGCTGGCCGATCGGCTGATGCACTTGTTCTACGAGACCTTCAGTGTGACGCTCGAGCCGCTCGACCCCGAGCGCCTCGCCGCGCGGCTGATGCTCGCCGCCCGCAACGAGCGCAGCCTGGAGAACCTCCAGCCCATGCGGCTCGTAAACCCGCCCAGCGACCCGCGCGAGCAGCTCGAACGCGCTCCGCTCGTCGTCGGCGATCTGGCGTTTCTTGGTAAGGAATTCCTGACCTGGCTCTGGTTCCGCTCCGACGCCGCCGACGCCTCGCTGCGCGTCCGTTCGGGCGACGGTGTAACCGTCATGCTTGACCGCACGCTACGTCTCAAATGCGACTTCGGCCTCAGCGGCGTCAACACCATCTCCGCGGACGGTCCGACGCAGCTTCCCGAAGCGCGCGCCGCGCTGCGCATCGGCAAGCAGCCGGTCCGAGCCGGGCTGGTGGTAGGGGGGCCGGCAGGCGAGTTCCGCTTCACCCTCTCCGCCGACCGATTCTCCATCAACGGACTGACCTTGCCGAACGACCCGGCGGAGTCTGATCTTCGCGCGCGGCTCGAACAGCGCTTCGCGCGCATCATGGAAGCGACGGCTCTGCTCGACGCGTTGTACGAATCGTTCCTCGGCGAACGCGTGTCGCGTGAGTGGGCTCGTACCGCGCAGCAGTTGACCGCGTGGGTGGCTGAATCCGGCCGCAGCCCGGCGGTGCGCGCGGCGTCCGCATGATGACCGTGGCGCCGGCCGCCGGCCTCGTCAGGATTCAACCCGATGACATTTGACGATTTCGACGCGCTCGTTCGCCGTCGACGCGCGACGCGGCATTTCAAGCCCCAGCCCTTGCCCGACGGCCTGCTGCCGCGGTTGCTCGAATGCGTAACCTGGGCGCCGAGCGGCTACAACCTGCAGCCGACGCGTTGGCGAATCGTGAGCGAGTCCGCCGAGAAAGCAGCCCTGCACGCCGCGTGCATGCGACAGGATCAGGTGCTCGAAGCGCCCGCGAGCATCGTGTTCGCCGGAGACGTTCATGTCCATCGCGGTTTCGAGGAAGTGCGGAAGCGCCAGCTCGAAGGCGGCGCGATCGACGCGAAGTACTCCGAGATGCTTACGCGGCTCGTGCCGCTGGCCTTCGAGCGCGGGCCGCTCGGCCTCGGGTGGCTCTGGAAGGCCACCGTCCTGCCCGTTGTGCGTCTGTTCGCGCCGGTTCCTGATCTGCCCGCCGTGCGCCTGCGCGAGTGGCTGATGCGGCAGACCATGCTCTCCGCGATGACATTCATGCTTGCGGCGGCCGCTGCCGGCCTGCACACATGCCCGATGGAGGGGTTCGATCAGCGACGTGTTCGCCGAGCGCTGCGCCTGCCGCGCTCGTTGCTGGTCACGCTCGTGGTGCCGGTCGGATATTCGCGCGACGGCGATGAGCGCAGCACGCGCCTTCCGCCCGACTCTTACAAGGTCAGTCCCTAGCGGGATCGGGCACCGATAACGCCACCGGGGCCGGGTGACTCGCGGCATGCACCGCGCGCCCCCGGCCCCGGCTGTTCAGTCAGGCGTCTCGATCAACCGCCGCTGCCGCTACCCGACGACGTTCCCGCCGGCGGAGCGGGCTTCTTGGGCTGAGGCGGCTCGCGGTAGTTCGTGATCGTTACCGCGCGCGTGGTCTTGCCGTCGAACGTAGCCTGCGCGGCGCTCGACTGCAGGAAATCAAACTTGCGAACAACGCGCGCCGACTTGCCCAGCGCCGTCAGCACCGTGGACGCGACCGGGTCGCGCGCGATGTCCTGCGCCATCATGTTCACCATCGGCACCATCGAAAGCATGGTCGCCATCTGCTCGGGAAACCCGGTCAGGTCAGTGAAGGACATCGCCGTCACGTTCGACGCCGGAGCCAGCCCTTCCTTCTGGAAGCGCTCATTGGCGCCGAAGTTCTCACCGCCCGCGGCGGTCTGCAGCACGCTCGTAACGACCGTCGGATTGCTCGCGATGAACAGCCAGCCGTCCTTTACGCCTACGGTCGGCTTCATGGCGCCCAGCATCGCCAACTGCGGGCTGTTCACCGTCTTGAAGCCGGTGACGTTTTCGATCGTCGCGTCCGTAACGGTCGCATTCTGGCCGAGCATAGGCGTCAACGCGGCCCACAGGCGATCCAGCATCTCGCGGGCCTTGGCTTCGTCTCGCACGCGCAACAGCCACGCGAACGTCCCAGGCGACGCCGGCGTCGGACCCGCCGTCGACGAGCTGATCATGCTGCCTTCGATCCAGCTCAGCACGTCCGCCTCGATCGACACGCCGGCGCCTTCCTCAAAGCTCTTCAGCCCCGCCAGCAGCTCTTCGCCCTGCGGCACGTCATTCTTGATGAGGTCGAGCGCCCAGCGCCACGCCGCCTGCAGGTTGACGCCGTTCGACGCGATGAACGCGCCCGCGTCCTTCGGCACGTACTTCAGCGGCGCGTCGAGCGGGGGATTGCTGTAGAACGCCGGGTACAGACCGCGCGACTTCGCGTCGTCGCGGAGCACGCTGATCGAGGTCTCCTCGGTGCGCATTCCCTTGGTCGAGCGGCTCGAAGCGACATATTCCCACATGTCGAGTGCGTCGAGCACCTTCGTCGGAATCTTGATCGCCTTGTCGTAGTCCGTGCGCTCCGGCGTGCCCTCCGGCGGTGCGCCGGCGGCGGCCATCTGCAGCACCTGGTCGAGCAGGCCCCGCAGTTGCGTGAAGAACTGAGCCACGTCAAAGAACACGAGCGAATCTTCCGGACTCGGGAGCTGCTTGACCGCAGCCTGGAAGCGTTCGCTCTCCGCCAGTGGCTTGCCGCCGGCGCCCTTGAGCTGCGCCAGCGCCTGCTCGCCGATGGTCGAACCGAACGCCAGCAGGATCACGTCGCCCTGGCGGGCCAGCATGACGCCGATCGGAAACGGCGCGCCGGTCACGCTCATCTTGTGCACGACGCTGCCGTCGGCTTCTTCGGTGCTGAGCGCCAGGTCATCCGGCGCCATCTCCACCAGCATCTTCAGCATCCCCGAGAGCCCGGCGAAATTGTCCGCCACCTTGTCGGCCGGCGGCATCATCAGCGTGACCCACTCCGTGGTCGGGAAGCCGAGCTTCATCGCCATCGCGTATTCGCGCTCGGCGAGCTGCGCCCAGTCGATGGTCGCACAGACGTCGCTCAGCTTCTGCCACTGCGTGTCGAATGCGCTCGGGCCCGACGCCGGCTGGCTCGTCGCCTCCGGCTGCGTCATGGCTTTGAAGATCTTCTTGAGGTCGCGATCAAAGCGCGCCGCCAGCACTTCCTCCCAGACTCGCTGGCCCTGCTTATTCAGGAAGTCCTGCCCGGCGTGCCCGCGCGTGTGGATTGCCAGGAAACTGTCCGCCGGAATCGCCTTGGCGAGCGTGAAGTCCTTCACGTCCGCCTGCGCTACCGGCAGCGCCAGCGCCGACAACAACCACAGCAGCACGCCATTGCGCGATGCCCTTCGTCTCATGCCACGCTCCTTCATTCGCGTTGTGGGATTCAGACCGCCACCGACAGTCTACGCGAGAATCTCCGTTCTCGCCGCGTCGCGCGCGCCAATTCGCGGCGTCGTGCCGACCGGGCATTGTCGCGCAGACCGGCTCGCACTGTTGCGCAGACCAAGCCGCACTCTCGCACAGACCAAGTCGTCGCACTCTCGCGCAGTCCGCGCGCGATCTTTGCTAAACGGATATAACGCACAAGCCGCGCGCAACCCACGTAGAATCCGGGCCGGTTCTTGGAACCGCGAGCGGCGTCGCCATGCCGCGGCGTCAGGCTTTCGGCGGCACGTAATTGGGAATCTCGGCCTTCTCGCCGAAAAAGAACGAGTCCATCTGCTGCGCCAGCAGACGGTTACATTCGTCCGACGTCGGGTCGAGCCGGAACTCGTTCATGCACATC
Organism: uncultured Planctomycetales bacterium; assembly: GCA_964388675.1. Classification (GTDB taxonomy): domain Bacteria; phylum Planctomycetota; class Phycisphaerae; order UBA1845; family Fen-1342; genus CAYMBL01. Next base: position 14,047 of record CAYMBL010000004.1, on the reverse strand, counting down.
AGCATGTGCCCCTTCCAGAGTTCCATCGCCTCGGCGGAAACGTGCTCACGCACGCGGGTAACCATCGCGTCGCCCGCGATGAGCTTGACCATCCGCAACTCCCGCGCGTGGGCGGGGGAGTCGGGGTCGAGCCCGGGCAGCTCCTTCTTCAACTTCGCACAGCGCACGGTCGGTGCGGCCATCAGCGCCTCCTGATTCGAATCAGCCTCGGCGGATTCTAACCGCAGGCCGCGGACGGCGTGGTCGTCGATGCGCGCGACGGCGAGCCGGATGTGGTGGGGCCGCCGCCGCCCGATGCGTATCCGAACTATGTGATCCTCGACAATGGCGGGGGGCGGTTCAGCTTTTACTGGCACCTGAAACAGGGCAGCGTGACGGTTGCCGTGGATGACGAAGTGCGCGCCGGTCAGCAGATCGGGCTGACAGGCTCGAGCGGCGGGGCGTGGAACCCGCATCTGCACTTCGGGAACACGGACGCCGGGCAATACGCAGCCGCGACCGACCCGTTCGCGGGCGCGTGCGGGCCGACTGAGAGCGCGTGGCAGGAACAGCCGGAACTGGTGCTCAATCCGTTTCTCGTCGATTTCGGAATCGCGTGGGAGCATCCTGACGACATCGGGGATTGGCCGACGACGTTTCCTCGCACGGGGCAGATCGCGGCGTCGGACAGCGGCGTGACGTTCTGGATCATCGCGTGCAATCTGCCGAAGGACAGCACGTGGCGCGTGCGGTTCGTGCGGCCGAACGGCAGCGACGCCTAGATAAGCTCGGTCGCGGAGTTCGAGATCGGCGTGCCGATCTTCGCCGCGGCGCTGGATGACGCGGTGGTGCGGGACTTGGTGGTCGCGGGCCTGGGGGACGCGATTCCGACGCGATTCCGCACGCGCTGTCAACCGCCGGCAGCACGCTGCGCTGCACGGTGACCCCGAGCGACAGCCTGCTCGATGGACCGAGCGCGGCAGTCGAGTCGATCATCGGCGGCGACTGCACGGCGGACCCGGACGGTAACGGCACGGTCGAACTGTCCGACCTCGAGGCGCTGCTGGCGAACTACGGCAGCGGCGGGGCGGACTGTGCGCGCGGCGATATCGACGGATGACTGCGAGCTCCGCGGCGCGATTTCGTGACGCGCTTATTGCAGCGCCGGGTCCTCGGTCGGCGCGAACCAGCGCAGCCGAATGCCGATCGACTGGCCGTAGCCCGGGTCGATGCTGGAAAGCGGCATGTTGCGGGCGCTGCCGTCAAAGAACAGGGCGTTGATGCCGCCGGGGTGGCGGCGGTCGCTGGCGATGCGCGGGTAGAGGCCGAAGGGCAGTTGCGAGGTCAGGAAGACCGAGTGATAGCGCACCCAGTCGCCTTTCTCGTCGGTTTCGGTTTCGTGGGCCAGCGAGGCGTGGGCCTCGGTCGCGAGGATGAATCGCGACGGCGCGTACTTGTCGGGCCACTCGTTCATGTTGAACTCGGCGATGTAGGGCACGGTGCCGACGCCGACGCCTTGCCATTCTTCACCGGCCCAGCCGCCGCCGGCGACGTCGACATCGGCTGCGGCCTTGGTGTAGGGGTAGGCGAAAGCGCTTGAGACGTAGTCGAACGGGTTCCACGGGGTGGGGTGATCGGGGCACTGGTACTGCGGGATGGCGCGCAGCGCCTCGAGCAGGTTCTTGTTCTTGGTGCCGAGACGCACGTTCCAGAGCGCTTCCTGGGTGAACGATTTGTCGTAATAGGGGAGGTGCTTGAGCAGGGAAGTGGAATAGTGCCCCCACTCGTCGAAGTCGTTCACGCCGCCGATGCCGCGCACGACCCATTCCTTGTTCGCTTCCTGGTAGGCGCGGAAGGCCTCGCCCTGGGTGCGCAGGTTGGTGACGCACAGCAATTGGCGCGCCGAGCGGCGCGCCCCGTCGAGCGACGGCAGCAGGATGCTGATGAGCAGGCCGATGATGGCCACGACGACCAGCAATTCGATGAGCGTGAAGCCGCGCGAGCGCGACCTCGCGAACCGAGGTGTTTTCATTCGTGAAGCCCTTCCCTTTTTCTTCACGCGACTAGGCGGTGCGTTGAAATGAGCCCGCCGAGCCGCATCAGCTCGCCGCCGGCGTCCCGGGCCGGCTGCATCATGATAGCCAGAGACGGCCGCGACGGCTCCCAATCCGCCGCGGCCGCTCGGTTTTTGGCGGTTCCGCTCCTCGACCCGCCGATTACTCGTAGCCGGGCGGCGGGAATGTGAACCACCGGAGACGGGTGCCGAGGGTCTGTCCGTAGCCGGCATCCATCGAAGTCGGGTAGAGGGTGCGAGCGGACCCGTCGAAGAACATGTTGACGACGCCGCCGGGGTGGCGCATGTCGCTGGCGATGCGCGGGTAGAGCGCGAACGGCAGCTGCGAGGTCAGAAAAGCCGTGTGGAACCGCAGGTTTTCGCCCTTCTCGTCGCGCTCGGATTCGTACGCGAGCGAGGTGTGGGCCTCGGTCACCATGATGTAGCGCGAGGGGTTCGCGAACTGCGGCAGGTCGGCCCAGCGCCAAGCGCTGGACACGGGGACGACGTGCCCGGGCGAACTGTAAACCGGCGCCCAGGAATCGCCGGCCCAGCCGCCGCCGGCCTCGTCCCATTCGAGACTCTCCTTGGGCATGGGGTGCGGAAATCCGCTGACGAGGTAGTCGAACGGGTTCCAGGGCATCGGGTGATCGGGACACTGGTACTGTGACACGCTGCGCAGCGCCTTGACGAGCTGCGTCTTCTGCGTGTTCCACCACGCCACCTTGAACTGGATGTCCGGGTTCAGGTACTTGAGGTTGAAGGTCATGTAGTGACCCCACTCCCCGCCGGTCTGCAAGAATCCGGCGATGCCGCGCACGATCCACCCCTTGTTGTCCTCGGAGTAGTAGTACGCGGCGCGCCACTGGGTCTGCATGTTGGTGAGGCAGATCGTGGTGCGCGCCTGGCGGCGGGCCTTGTCGAGCGAGGGCAGAAGAATGCTGATGAGCAGGCCGATGATCGCGACCACGACCAGCAGCTCGATGAGCGTGAACGCGCGTGTAACCCTGGAACGAAACATCGATGGCTCCGTTGAGATGCGCGCTCGCCCCACGCCTCAACGAGGGGCGGCAAGCCGCGGTTGATGCGTTATTCGTACCCGGGCAGAACGACCGAGAACCAGCGCAGCCGCACACCCAGCGAATTGCCGTAGCCGGGATCGAGGCTGGTGAGCGTCACGGCGGTTGCGTGGCCGTCGTAGAAGAGATTCACGAGGCCGCCGGGGTGGCGCTGGTCGCTGGCGATGCGCGGGTAAAGACCGAACGGCAGTTGCGACGCGTAGAAGAACGTGTGATAGCGCATCTCATCGGCCCCGTTGCCGATCGAGTTGTGGCCCTCGGTGACGTAGATCAGTTTGGCCGGTTGCGCGTGTGTGGGAAAATCAGCGATTCGAAACGCGTAGCGATACGCGTCGGGGTCCGGATACTGCCCGGTGTATTCATCGCCCGCCCAGCCGCCGCCGGCCGCGTCGTCGCTGATCGCGTTTTTGCTGTAGGGCATTGAGAACGCGCTGGAGACGTAGTCCATCTCGTTCTCGGGCGTTGGATGGTCGGGGCACTGCAGCAGCTTGGTGTTGCGGATGATGCTGGTGAGTGTTCGCGGCGGGTTGCCGTTCGAGGGCCACAGCTTCTTGTGCTCGATCTTTCCGTCATAGAGCAGCCAAGGCAGCACGCTCATCGCGTACACGCCGTATTCGTTGCCGCCGCCGGACGCCGAATAACTGAGAATCCCGCCGACCATCCAGTCGCGGTTCTGCTCCGCGTAATAGAACGCGGCGCGGCCCTGGGACTGCAGGTTGGTCTGACAGATGACCTGCCGCGCCTGGCGGCGGGCTTTGTCGAGCGAGGGCAGAAGAATGCTGATGAGCAGCGCGATGATCGCGACCACGACCAGCAGCTCGATCAGCGTGAAAGCCGAACGCTTACGGTTTCTGCATCTCATCGGGCGGCGCCTCCACGAATGCCTTGCTGCCGCACTTCTTGCAGGCGGCAGGCGGCTCACTACGGGACTTGGGACGTTTGAAAGGAACGATTTGGCCGCAGTCGGGTTTCCCGCACTTGGCAGCGCGGAACCCCTGCATCGCCTTGCAGGAAGGACACTTGATGGGCGGGTCGCTCGCTTCGGCAATCCAGCGATGTTCGCAGGCGTCGCAGACGAGCGGCTGCGTGTGCTCGACGGTTTCGCCGGCGGCGGGGATTGAAGAGTAATAGTAGTAGAGCCAGCCCCCGGAAGCAGCGAGCAGGACCAGCGCAACGATCGTCTTGGCAGCCTTGTTCATTTCTCTTTCCGAGCCGAAAGTACGGCGACACGTGCACCGGCAATATATCACACCCTCCGGCGGGGTCGCAACCGCTTTCGCGGGAAAACGGGGAGGCGGCCGGAGGGGCCAAAGGGCAGCGGGCAGATCAACAGGAAAGCGCGGGGACCAGCCTTCGGCTGGTCGTGGCGCTCGCATGCTCAGTGGCTGATTCCCGCGCCGCGGGAATCGACCGGCCGGAGGCCGGTCCCCCAGCGCGGCGCCGGTCCCCCAGCGCCGATCCCCAGCGCGGCGCCGGGCCATGCCGCCGTCGGCAGTGCAGACTGCGGAACGGACTTGCGTAGCAGCCGAGGGTGTCTTTCGCGGCGGCCCGGCTTACGGCCGATTGGATGAGCCGCTGGTGGGCCCGACCGCCCGCACCGTGTTCGAAATCAGGTCGACGTGAATCTCGCGACTGCGGGCTTCGGCGGAGGCCTTCCGAATCTGGTCGTACGTCGAGACCAGCGCGTCGCGATTGGTCTCTCCGAAGACGCGGATTCGCGAACTGGCCCGCTCGAACTCAATCCGCCGCGCCTGAATCTCGAAGATTCGCGTGCCTTGCTCGTCGCGGACGTACGTCGCCCCTTCGGTGGTCAGCGTTTCGAGTCGCAGCGCGGTTTCACGGTCGGCGGCAATCGGGCCGGCCGGGGCATTCCCCGGCGCGGGAGTCAGAGCACACTCGATTCGCTCGGCTTCGGCGTAGAAATTGCGGCCACCGAGGCGGGCCAGGTCGTCGGGCTTGCGCTCGGCCGCTGGAACCATGTCGCCCAGCGTGCCGAGCCGTCCACCGGTGACATGGCGGACGCGGACCCGGCCTTCGAGCAGGGCGGAATCGCGGCGTGCCGCGCCGTCGCCGAGCCGATAGGTCAAGCCGCGCTCGGCGACCATCGCGGTTTGCCCGGGGCCCGACGAAACCAGCGCGGACGGCAGACCGGTTGTGCTCGCCGACGCCGGCGCCGCGACGGCGCTGCGCTGGTCGATCAGTTCGAGCGTGGTGCGGCCAGTCGTGCGGATGACGCGCGTGCGGAGATCGACGTCCATCTCCGGGGCGGCGATGCGCTGTTCGACGCGATTTTCGGGCGAAGTTGCGTCCACATTGCCTGACTGCACGAGCACCTGGCGCGCGATGAGTCGCAGTGGCTCCTTGCGCAGGTTCTGCATGCGTACGCCGGGCGTGGCCGTCGCCGAGTCCGCGGCGCCGGCGTCGAATCGGGTCCAGAGCCGCCACGCTGCCTGCGAGACCGCGGCGCCGGGGATCAAACGCCGCGCGAGCAATGGCCCGGAGACCGACGGCAGCCCGGAGCGCTCGGTCGGCCGTGCGTCCTCGAGCAGCAGCTCGAGCGACTCGGCAAACAACCGTTCGCGACCGGTGACCGCATAGACTTTTCCGGAAAACGTCACGCGATTGGCGCGGCCGTCGACGCGCAGGCCGTCGTTGCATTGAATCGTGGTCGGGGCGGCGCTGCTGCGCACGAAGCCGCGCATGCTGCGTTGGCTCTCGAGGCGCAGATACGCGTCGCCGGGCACGTGCAGCGCCTGCGCGCGGGGATCGAATTCGATCGTCCGCCCACGGACGGTGTAACTGTCGGCGCGCGCAACGGCCGGTCGGCGCTCGCGACCGTCGATGGACGCATTGAGCAGTTCGTCGTTCGGTCCGGCGTCGGCGCGCAGTCTCGCGCCCGCCGCGGCGAAGTCACTGCGCGCATCGCGAATGCGGACGGCGTCCCGCGCATCCACCTTGTTGACATACGCGCGACCGGATTCGTCGCGCGCGAACGCGATGTCGAGCCGATCGCAGGTCAGCGTCTGCGTCGGCGTGTTGAACCGCACAGCCCCGGCCGCGAGCGCGCGATCGAGCAGCGACTCGATCGGTTCGTCGCCGACGGCCGGCCGGAAGAACGCCTCGAGCCGGTCGGAGCGCAGGCGCCGCCGCTGCCCCAGGTCGATGTCCACCGCGCCCTGAAATTCGGCGCTGCTCAAAGCGGCGAGGGAACTGAGTGCGTCATTCGCGCCGGCGGCGGGCGTGTCGCGGCGGGCGATGCGCAGTTCCGCCAACTGGTCGCAGTCGATGTGCAGCGAACCCGACGCCGATCGGTCGCGGGAGCGAAGCGACAGCGGCCCGACCAGCGTAATGCGATTGGAGCGCGGGTCGGCGAAGATCTCCGCGGCGCGCACGTCCAGGCGATTCTGAAGCTGCATCACGACCGGGGCCTCGCCCAGCGGCGCCAGCCACAGCCGTTCGGTTTCGGCGTGGTATTCGAGGCGGCCGCACAGCATGGTCGCGTCCGCCGAACGCCACTCGACGCGTTCGCCGCGTGCGACGAGTCGCTGCCGCGGAGCGGTTTTGGCGGGCCGTGCATCCGCGGGCGACAGCCGCAGTGCGCCGTTCCAGCGAATGACGACCTGCTCGCCGGTCTCTTGCGGCACCGCCGCGGTCGGCGCGCTGGCGGGTGCGTCTTCGCGCGGAGTGAGCGGGTCGCCGCGACCGCCGGCGTCGAATACGAACTGAAACACGTCGGCGCTGAGCTTTCCGACGACCACATCGCCGCGGCGCTGTTCCGCGGTGACCGGTCCGTCAAGTTGGGCGTAGTAGCCGGATTCGGTCGTGCCCGGTGACGGCGGCGTGGACGGCGGCGCCGATGGCTGCGTTGCGGTAGCCGGCCCCGCTACAGGGGCGCTCGTGGGCGTCGTTCCGGGGAGGATTCCGCCGCGCACGAGCAATTGCTTTCCGCGCGCGAGCGTGAGCTGTTCGATGCGATTGGCGTCGCGGTTCCAGATCAGTTCGAGTCCTTCGCCCTCGATCTCGGCCCGCGGACTGACCGCGTGCACCGCGCCCGCCGCGCGCAGGTAGCCGGCGTCGGCGTCGAATTCGACGTCATGCAGCGTGATGCGGGCGAGCGGCGCTGCGTTCGGCGCGGGCGCTGCCGAAGCGCCATCGACGCGTTGCAGCAGCAGTTCGGTGACGCCCGCGAGTTTTCCGCGCATCGGTCTCACCTGACCACCGCTCTGATCGATCGTGACGCGCCCGCGCTCGGCCGTGAGCGTGGCGAGCGCGCCGTTCGGCAGCAGCAGCGCGACGCGCGGCTGCTCGACGTCGACGGCGTCGGGCACGTCGGGGACGTTGGTCCAGCGCGCCGCACGCCAGACTTGCGTCGGGCGGCTGGTGCGCGGGTCGTAGATGGTGAATGCGACTTCCTGCCCCGGCGCCAGTCCCACCTGCTGTACAAGCTCTTTGCGATCGGGGCGATCGCCGGCGCTACCGCGGTTGATGTTGACGACCGGCGCTTCGCGCGACTGAGCATCGGGCAGTCCGGCGAAGTCCAGGGGCAGCGTCGCGTCGCCCGTTCCCGGTCCGAGCAGCCACTGGTACCCCAGAAACAGGATGCCCAGCGCGGCCACCGTGGACACAAACAGCAGAGTGTTGCGAATCATGGGCCGTCCCGTCCGACGGCTTCGGTTTCTCGCGCGGGCGAATAGTGTCGCAGCACTTCCGCCCAGCGGCCGTCGCGGCGAAGCAGGTGCTCGATCGCCTCGCGCACGGCGCCGGCTCCGCCGGGTCGTTGCGTCACGAAGTTTGCCGCGGCGCGCACCTCGGGCACGGCGTTCGCCGGTGCGATCGAATAGCCGCAAGCGTCGAATAGCGGCAGGTCGGGCAGGTCGTCGCCGACGACCGCGGCGCTGCTCAGCTCGCGCCCGAGCGAAGCGAACAGTCGGCGGGCATCGGCGATTTTGTCTTCGCTGCCCTGCACGACGTGCGCAATCTGAAGTTCCGCCGCCCGCCGCGCGACGCCGTGCGAGGATTTTCCGGTGAGGATGATGACCGTGCCGCCGAGCCGCTGGAACCAGCGAATCGCGAGTCCGTCCTGGGTGTGGAAAGCGCGCGCCGGTTCGCCCTGCTCGCCCAGGTAGAGGCGTCCGTCGGTCAGCGTGCCGTCGACGTCAAGAATCAGCGGGTCGTAGCGCATGCCCGGGGTCTATCATAACGGGCCGGCGGGAATTCGGCTTGCGGTCCCGCGCTGCGAAAGGCGGTGTGTGCGTGGCGTTGGATCTGGGCGGCGTGCGCGTGTCGCTGCTTTCGGGCGGGGCGCTGCGCCTCGACGGCGGTGCGATGTTCGGAATCATCCCCAAGGCGCTCTGGTCGCGACGTACGCCGCACGACGAACAGAACCGCATCCAACTGGCGTGCAACTGCCTGCTGGTCGAGTGGAACTCGGGTCGGGCGGGGATTGTGGAGACGGGGCACGGCGCGAAGTATGCTCCGCGCGAGCGCGAGATGTTCGCCATCGACGCCGAACACTGGCTGCTGCCGAGCCTGTGCGCGGCCGGCGTTGATCCGCTCGCCATCAGCACCGTCGTCGTGACGCATCTGCACTTCGACCACGCCGGCGGATTGACCCGCCCGGCCGATGACGGCGGGCTGCTGCCGACGTTTCCCAGCGCAAAAGTTCACGTGCAGCGCCAGGAATTCGAAGACGCACGCGCGAACTTCGGCATCATGACCATGACCTATCGCGAAGAGAACTACACGCCGCTCGACGCCGCCGGGGCGTGGGCGCTGCTCGACGGCGAAGCCGAGGTGGCGCCGGGGCTGCACGTACTGCCCTCGCGCGGACACACCCGCGGCCATCAGTCGGTGCTGATCCGTGGCAGCGAGGGGTGTGTGCTGTTTCCCGGCGACGTCCTGCCGACGCTCGGACATGCCGGCGCGCCGTACAACATGGGATACGACCTGCTGCCGCTGGACAATCGCGAAACGAAGTTGCGGCTGCTCGGCCGCGCGGCCGACGAGCGCTGGTTGATCGTGATCGATCATGAGCCGCGCACGCCGGTGGTTCGAGCCGCGCGCGACGGAAACTGGTTCGTACTCTCGCCGGTAACGGATCTTGATCTCGCGCCTGCGGCGCATTGAATCGCGGGACGGTCCGAGCCGTCCATAGAGTGCGAAGGAGGCCGGGGATGAACCACAGCCGGATGTACGCGCGGCGCAGCGCTTGGGCCGTCACCTTTTGCGCGATCGCCGCGGGCTGCTGCGTGCTGGCGGCCGGCGTCGCGCCCGCGCATCAGGATTCACCATCGACCGCTCGCGCCGCGCGGCCGCGCGACGGCAAACCCGGTCGCGGCAAGGGCGTCTTCGTGAAGATCACGAATCAGGTGACGCGCATCGATCCGCGCGCCTTCGAGAGCATCCGAGGCGTCGACGACGTCGCGGGCGTGCAGGTCACCGTGAGTTGGGCGCAGCTCGAGCCACGCCCCGGCGAATTCAACTGGTCGCCGGTCGAGGACGTGCTCGCGCGCTATGCCGCGATCGACAAACAGGTGGCGTTCATGGTCGCGACGGTCGGCGGCAAGATGTCGACCGACTCGCAGCTTCGGAAAGGCCGCGGCCGCGCCGACCCCGATCTCGAACTCGACAACGACTGCACGCCCGCCTGGTTCTTCAAGCTGCCGGGCGCCAAGCGCGTCGGCGATCTCGACACGCCGAAAGGCCGGCTTCCGCCGTACCCGCTCTACTGGGACCGCGTGTACCAGCAGCGGCTCGAACTGTTCATCGCGGAATTCGCGCGGCGGTTCGACGGCGACCCGCGCATCGAGTTCATCCGCATGGGCGGCTGGCAGACCGGCACCAACGAGCCGAGTTTCTACGGCGGCGCGTCGAACTTCATGAAGGAGCAGCTCGAGCGCGAAGGCGAGACCATCGCCGGGCAGCGCCGGCCGCGGCTTTCGTCGGACAGCCGCTACGCCGACGCCGTGCGCGACCTGGTCGACGTCTGGACGAAGCATTTTCGCAAGACGCGGCTGGCGGCGACGATTCACTTTTCGAAGCGCGCCGGCAGCTTCGAAGAGGCGATGAACGAGCATTGCGCGCGCAAGGGCGTTCTGCTTCTCAATACCGGCTTGAACGAGAGCGACCTCAGCAAGGCCCGCGGCGCGTTTCGCGATTACGCCGACCGCACCTCGACGAAAGTAGGCTGGGGCGGAATCACGCACATCGGTCGGCACAGCAGCGACGCCGAGAAAGACCGCTTTATCGCGGGTGTGCAGGGCGAGGCGTTTCGGCAGGGCGTCGGCAGCGACAGCGACAAGCGCTATTTGCCCGCGTCGCGCGCGAGTTATTTTGTCGTCGGGCTCGAGATGCTCGAACACCGCGAAGCGCTGCGCTGGGCGGCGCAGAACGTCGTCGATTGACGCCGCGCTCGCTCTACTGCACGTAGCCGATGGCGCGCAGGTTTCGCAGAGTGTCGTCGCTCATCTGCGCGGCAGCGCCTGCTTCGTCGCTCGTGCGCGATTCCCAGGCGCAGCGCGCCGCGTCGAGCATCGCACCCGCCGCGTCAAACCAGGCAGTGTGCGGCTCCAGCGGGCTCAACTCCAAGGGATCGGCACATAGGTCGAAGCCCTCGAATCGATCGAGATCGGCATGCCAAACGCCTTTCCAGCACCCTTGCCGCACCACGACGTTCACGTCGCCGCGATCATCGGCGAACACCGCGTAGCGGCTCATGATGTTGCGGCGCACCGCTGCCACGAATGGCGCATCGAGCGCTCGAACGGGCTGTTGCGCGAGCGCCGGCAGCAGGCTGCGGCCGTCCATCGAGTCGGGGGCGCGACGTCCCAGCCACTCCAGCAAGGTGGGGTAGACGTCAATCAGCGATACGGGCTCCGAGACGCGCGTGCCCGCGAAGCGCCCCTGCGGAAACTTCACCATTAGCGGCACGTGCAGCAATTCCTGATAGACCGATTGATCGTGCGACCAGCCGCCGCGCTCGTTGAATTCCTCGCCGTGGTCGGACAGGAAGATCACGAGCGCATCGTCCCATACGCCCCGGGCGCGCAGCGTGTCGATCATGTCGCCGACGCGTGTGTCCGCCAGCTTCACCGCCGCGTCGTATAGCTCCTCATAGTCAGCGCGCAACGAGGCCAGCAATTCGACCTGGCGCTGCTGGCGCATGGCGGCCTGCGGCGATCCGCCCGCACGGCGGGCTTCGTAGTCTTCCCAGGTCGCGATGCGATATGCCTTGTAATACGCCGCGATCTTGCGACGGACATCAAGCCCGACGTCACGAAACCCGTCGCTGTGCGGCGGTGCGAAGAATTCGGGGTTGTGCGGCTCGAGATTGTGGACATACAGAAAGAAGGGACGCCCCGGATTCAGATTCAGAGCGTGGTCCACCTGCACGCCAGTGTTCTGGAACGAAACCTGGTAGAAATCGTAGCCGCGTGCGAAGCCGAACTCGGGTGCGACCATCGAGTTTCCATACAGGCCGATCGTGGTGTAGCCCGCGCCGCGCAGCTCTTCCGCCAATGTGCGCTGCGCGGTGGGCAACGATTGGCGCGTACTGTTCAGGGCGTGAGCCGAGGGCAAACGGCCCGTCATCACGCTCGCCATCGAGGGCAGCGTCCACGGCGCGGCGGCGCTCGCCTGCTCGAAGAGGACCGCTTCGTCCGCCAGCTCAAGCAGCCGCGGGCTGGTCGGCCTCGAGTAGCCGTAGGGTTGCAGCCGATCGGCGCGCACCGTGTCGACGACGAAGAGCACGATGTTGGGTTGGTCGAGCGAAGCGGGAGGCTCCGCGGCGCGAGCGACCTGCGGCGTGACGGGCGCGAGCGAGCGCAGGATGATCCAGAGCAACGAGACGCTGAACAGCACTCCGCCCGCTCCGAACAGCAGGTTCAGTTGGCGCGCCTGCGACATGCGGTCCCTCCCGACATGCGATTCCTCCCGACCGGCGATTTCTCCGCTTGGGAGGCTCGCCTTGTTCTGGTGTCGGCGGCGCGGGCTGGCTTGGCAATTCCCGCGCGATCCGACCGCGGCACTGCGGTTGCTATCGGACGCGGGCGGTCTGGTCGTGCCCGGTTTGGCCCGTTGGCGCGCAGGTCGCGCTGGGGCGCCGGCCCCGAGACCCGCCCGAAATTGGAGAGCCTGCGCCTTTCGGCGCGTGTTGTGAGCTTCACGCGGGTGGAGTAGCGCTGGGCGACCGCCATCTGCGCCCGACCATCGGAAGGGCCTGTCGGCAGGTGACCGAGGGCTCCGGGACGTGATTGCACAGAAGGAATGTGATCGACGGTAGAATGAGGGCCAACGACTGAGCCTCCGTGGACCGATGAGGGAGTCGATGTGGCTGCGCTCTACGACCGCCAAACTTGTCGTGTCTATCGTCTGGCTCGCTGCGCTTTTGCTCATGGTTGCGCCGCTTTGGGAGGCAGTCGTACCGTTCTGTGTGCCTTTGATGCTCATTGTCTGGCGGCCGACTCGCCGGCGGGCTGAGCCCGGACACTGTCGACGGTGTGCGTACGATTTGACGGGAAACATGTCAGGACGCTGCCCAGAGTGCGGAGAACGGTTCTCGAGTTCGCCGCTGTAGTCGGGAGTCAAGCCATCCGAGTACGGGGGGACCGACACGTGGTTGGCTGCTGCTGTGGAAGCCTTCGATCCCGCGTCAGCGAGACGCGGCGGTTCGTCTGGGACGACTGGCTGCTGCTGCTCGAGCTGACCGACGCCGGCGGCTCGGGGTTCCAGCCCGTCCGCAAGCTGACCTGGGGACGGGACCTGGGGAGCGTCGGGGAATCGGGGAGCGTCGGCGTCCCCGCCGGCAATGATCATGGGGGATCGGCCTCCGGCCGGTCGTCGTTGGATTCCGCCGGCGGGATCGGGGCCCTGCGAGAACAAAGAGTGCGACTTGAATGGGATGATTTCTTGCCGCTGCCCCCGGTGTGGGGATACTGAACGAGCGTTCTCGCTTCGCAGCGCTTGATCGCCCGATCGGCAAGTTGTGCGATGAATGGTCACGCATGCATTGGAGTAGTGAGATGGCGACCGCACCGGCGGGAGACTGGGGACTCATGTATGTCAGTCCAGCATTTGCTCGAGTACCGTTCGCAAGGCTGGCGCTGCTGATGCGCGAGGCATTTCGAGATTCAGTCTCTGAGGCGGAGCGATCCTTGCTGCTGCGCATCGCCTCGCAGCAAGCCAAAGAAGGGGATGAACTGAGTCGAATGGATGACTGGCAGGGGATACTGCTCGACGCGGCTATTTGGTTGGATGTGAATCTCGACGCTGTGCCCGAGGAGACCATTGTTGTTTCGGCGCTGGCGTTGGCCGTCGCCTGCCGGGCCGGGGAGCCGGATTCTCCGATGGGCGACGCACGGATTACGGCCAGATTTCTGTACGCAGCGACGAAACTCTGTGAGCAGGAACGACTCGCGGCTGGCGCATTCCTGCTCTGGGCGGGATCGCAAAATGAGGTTCTTAATGATATATTTCTGCGAATTGCTTGTGCGCAATTGGCGTCATCAAGCGGTGAAGAGTTGCTATCCACTACGCTGGCCGACGTCGGCGAGGTGATGCATGAGCGTGCGGAATCCTGTACGTTCGCGTTGCCGACAGCGCTGGGAGCGAGCGAGACCGACAAGATTGGAATGCAATTTGTGGAAACGGGGGATTGCTAGGAACGAATTTGGAGCGGTCACTGGCGTCGGCGCGCCGACTAACAGAGTGGTTTAGCTGAGCTGCCGCACGAGAGGGCGTCGGCAAGGAGCGATAGGCAGGCTGGTCCCGTGCCTCTTGCATTGCACGCGTCGAAGCTGCCAGAGGCGCGTCCGCAAGCTCCCCAAGACCTGTTCGGAAGCAGTGCCATCTAGAGCCGCGAGCCCCAGACCGCCGTGCGGCGCGGAAGGTGGAGTTTGCGTATGATTACCAGGGTCGGCGGATCGAGAAGAAGGTGTAC